>JAFROK010000031.1 GCA_017429695.1 Clostridia bacterium
AGGGCTCGCAACTGCGATGACCCTGTTGGACATGGGAGGTTCGTCACTGTAGTGTGAATTGGGCATGCAAGGACCGACATAGCATGACGCTTGTCCCTGTATATCCCAAAGCTACTACATCTTGCTCTTGAAGCATGGAACCTGTCTGTAGGAAGGCCCATCTGGTGGATGGCTCGGTGAAAAAAGTGTTGATTCTACTGAATTTTATACTTGACATTATGGGGAGGAATCAATATGAGCCAGAATAAATATGCCGGAACTGAAACAGAAAAAAACGTGCTGGCTGCTTTTGCAGGTGAATCACAGGCAAGAAACAAATACACCTATTTTGCTTCCAAGGCAAAAAAGGAAGGATATGAGCAAATAGCTGCCCTGTTTCTGAAAACTGCAGAAAATGAAAAAGAACATGCCAAACTTTGGTTCAAAGCACTGGATGGTATCGGAACAACCGAAGAAAACCTTGCCGCAGCAGCAGACGGCGAAAACTACGAATGGACCGATATGTACGAAGGATTTGCGGTAACAGCTGAAAAAGAAGGCTTTCCTGAACTGGCCGCCCAGTTCCGCGGTGTTGCTGCGATTGAAAAAGCGCATGAGGAAAGATACCGGGCCCTTCTGAATAATCTGGAGACCCGGAAAGTGTTTGAAAAAAGCGAAGTTAAGGTCTGGGAATGCCGCAACTGCGGACATATTGTTATCGGCACCAAAGCGCCGGATATATGTCCTGTCTGCGCGCATCCGCAGAGCTATTTCGAGATCCAGGAAAAGAATTATTGATATATCACAGTTTATTGACAATTCAGCAGACGAAACATATAATTTCATTTGTTCGGACTAATGATTTCCGGGGAGGTAATGGATATGGATATTCAGACATTGGAAAAACATGCCCGTCAGGTTCGCCGCGATATTATTACGATGGTGAGCAAGGCCGGTGCCGGACATCCGGGCGGCTCTCTGAGCTGTACGGACGCACTGGTTGCACTGTATTTCGAAGTAATGAAAAACATTGATCCGAAAGATGACAAAAACCCCAACCGGGATCGTTTTGTCCTCTCCAAAGGTCATGCTGCCCCTGCTTTGTACGGAACGCTTTGTGAACGCGGATATTTCGGCAGGGAAGAATTTGACCTGTTCCGCCAGCTTCACGGCATCCTGCAGGGCCATCCGGACATTAAAAAATGCCCTGGAGTAGATGCCAGCACCGGATCACTGGGTCAGGGAATATCCATTGCGGTCGGTATGGCGCTCGGAGCTAAATATACCGGAAATCCCTGCCATGTTTATACTGTGGTCGGAGACGGAGAAAGTCAGGAAGGCCTTGTATGGGAAGCCAGTATGGCGGCTGCCCATTATAAACTGGACAATCTGACTGTTATTCTTGATCATAACGGTATGCAGATTGACGGAACGAACGATGAAGTGATGAGCCTGGGCGATATCAAAGCCAAAGCTCTGGCGTTCGGATATGATGTAATTGAAGTGGCAGACGGAAACGATATGCAGCAGGTGCTTGATGCTTTGCACGCACCGGCATGCCCCGGCAAGCCCCGCTATATTATTCTGAATACACTTAAAGGCAAAGGCGTCAGTTTCATGGAAGGCCAGGTGGGCTGGCACGGCAAAGCACCGAATGCAGAACAGACCGAACAGGCGCTGAAAGATTTGGAGGACTGAAAAAATGGAAAAGAAAGCAGTTCGTGTTGCCTATGGCGAAGCGCTCGTTAAACTGGGCGAACATAATGAGAAAGTCGTTGTTCTGGATGCGGACCTGGCCGCTGCAACGATGACCGGTGCATTTAAAAAGGCTTATCCCGATCGCTTTTTTGACTGTGGTATCGCAGAAGCCAACATGGTTGATATGGCCGCCGGAATGAGCACAATGGGATTGATTCCCTTCTGTTCAACGTTTGCTGTATTTGCCGGGAGAAACTATGATCAGATCCGTAACGGTGTCTGTTATCCGAAATTCAACGTAAAATTCGGGTTCAGCCATGCCGGGATTACCCTGGGAGAAGACGGAGGCAGCCACCAGGCAATTGAAGACCTGGCGCTGATGCGCGTGCTGCCGAATATGACTGTTTTTGTTCCGTCCGACGCCAACGAATGTTATCAGTGCGTGGAAGCTGCCGCCAAAATTGAAGGCCCTGTTTATATCAGAACAGCTCGCCTGGCTTCTCCTGTATATGATCCGAGACCATTTACAGTTGGTAAAGGCACAGTTATCAAAGACGGAAAAGACTGTGTTATTTTCACCTGCGGCATCATGATGGAACATACGCTTGAAGCAGTTGAAATCCTTGGTTCAAAGGGAATCGATGCTGCGCTTGTTTCCTTCCATACGCTGAAACCGTTTGATGATAATCTTGCACGTGAATACACCGCAAAATGCAAAAAAGTATTCACCGTTGAAGAACATTCTGTCATCGGTGGACTTGGAGATACAGTAGCTTCTGCTGTAATCGGAAAAGGTGTTGAATATTTCGAAAAGATCGGCATTAACGATATTTTCGGTCAGAGCGGCAAACCTGCAGATCTTTTAAAGGAATACGGACTGACAGGTCCGCAGATTGCTGAAAGAATTGCAAAAGCATTCTGAGAAATGTTCGATTTTCAACCGACCCTTTCCGCTGTATCGGAAGGGGTCGGTGTGTATATTCTCTGAAAGAAGATGAACCGTTTATGCCATATGCATTCATAATGAATCCAACAGCAGGCAACGGTTATGCAAAGCAGGTAATGAAACAGATTGCCGGCATGCTGGATGAATGGCGGATGGAATACCGAATTCTTGAAACAACGGCTCCCGGCGATGCGACAGAAATGGCCGGAAAACTTGCGGACAATCCGAAAATATCCGCTGTAATCGCTGTCGGGGGAGACGGAACGGCTTCCGAAGTAGCAGCCGGTCTGGTCGGAACGGGGAAAACCATGGGAATTATTCCCGCCGGAACAGGCAATGATTTTATCAAAACCGTCCGCATTCCCAAGGATCCGTCAGCAGCGATGAAATTTATGCTGGACAGACCGCCGCGTCCGGTGGATACAGGGGAAATCAACGGCAGTTTTTTTCTGAATGTTTGCGGAACCGGATTTGATGTGACTGTTCTGGAATGCGCTGAAGAAAAAAAGAAGAAATACCGTGGACTGATGCCATATTTCCTCGGACTGCTGCAGGCGATACGTGTTTATGAGCCGTCGAAACTGCAGATCATTTTTAATGAACGGGATGAAAACGGTGAATATCTCGTATGTTCCATCGCGAACGGAAAAATTATCGGGGGCGGTATTCCGATCTGCCCTGAAGCCAATGTTCATGACGGAAAGCTGGATCTTGTTATGATCCGGAATGTCCCAAGATGGAGAATTCCATTTTATCTTCCGGGATTGATGATGTCAAAAGACCTGACATTCCGCATTACCGAACATGTAAAAACAAATGCTGTAACCATTCGCGGAAAAGGGCTTAAGTTCAACATTGACGGTGAAATACGGCGTATGGATGAGGCCAGTTTTATTATCAGGCCTGAATCACTAATGCTGATTTGTTGACAGATTCTATTTTTATCTGCATACGATCAGACAGTTTCGATACTGAAAATAATTAAATGTATTCCGGAGATGATCAATATGCCAGAAATCGGTCAAAACCTGAAGGGATTGGTTTTAAAGGGAATAGATGCCATCGGAAATACAGCCTCCAGCCTGGCATCCACTACGCGCCAGAAAGTTAACGGAATGGCCATGAAGGGAAAAAGAAGCGACCTTCTGGAGGCACTTGGCGAAAAAATATATGCAGCATGGGTTGACGGAGCTCAGTTTTCCGATGAAATTACGGAAATCCTTCATGAGATCATGCGCCTAGATGAAGAGCTGAAAAATTTGGAAAAGGACGAAAAAGCTGAAAAAGACGTTCGATCTGAAGAAAGCATGCAACCGGAAGATCATGCCAATTCCGATACTGTTTCTGAATATAAAACCGAACCAGATCAGGCAGAAAAGCGACAGATTCCGGTGATTGACGTTCCAAAAACTGAAGAAGAACCGGTAAAGAAACCGTTAATGAGCGATGCAATCGACCAGCTTTTTGGTGAAAAACCCCAGATGGATGAAATGGCCGGCAAAATCAACTCTTCCCTTGATGAAATGGGCAAACAACTGCTTCAGTTTTCTAATGATTTCGGTAATAAGCTTTCTGATATGGCTGATGATATCATGAAAGATGAACAGAAAACCAATCAATAAGCAGAGAAACGGAGATATTGGATGAACAGACGGTTTTGGGCAATCGTCACAATCACAGTTATGCTTCTTTTTAACGGCGCTTCGATGGCTGAAAGCAGTCCGTCCGTTATGTCATCCAGCATATACCGGACAGACTGGCAATGGAAAGCAGGGGAAGGCGGCGCAGTAACATTTGAAGGCAATGTCATCTGTGAAAATGTCAGTGATAGCAATCCACTGATTCTGCGGCTGTCTGCAGATAATATCAAACCCGAATCGGATCTGTCCGAACCCGTATTCAAAAAAATCAACGAAAAAAACCAGGGAAACCGTCATCCGCCAAAAGAAGTGACGATTACATCTTCTGAACAGGCAATCCGCTTTTCAGGATATTGGACATTACCGGAAGCTACCAGGATCGACGAGGCTTTGATCCATTTGAAAATATACGACCGGAATGAACAGCTTCTGTCAGAATCTGAACTGTTGCTGAAAAATGATCAGATTCTGATCGGAAACACCGAATCAAGACTTCCGGAAACCGGAAATCTGATAAAAATACTGTTTGCTGCTGCAGCATTCATCTGGATTCTTGCTGTGGTGCGAATCATCCGTAACAGAAAGAGGAGATAAGAAATGTATATTTACAACAGCATGACACGGAAAAAACAGGAGTTCCAACCGCTTCATGAAGGGAAAGCAGGGATTTATGCGTGCGGTCCGACCGTATATGATTATTTTCATATCGGCAACGCCAGACCGTTTATCACTTTTGATGTGCTTCGCCGGCAGCTTGAACGCGAAGGATATGAAGTTACTTTTGTTCAGAATTTTACAGATATTGATGATAAAA
Organism: Clostridia bacterium; assembly: GCA_017429695.1. GTDB lineage: Bacteria > Bacillota > Clostridia > Christensenellales > Aristaeellaceae > Aristaeella. Next base: position 5,078 of record JAFROK010000031.1, read on the forward strand.
TGATCCGTCGTGCCAATGAAGAAGGAATTACCGTAAAAGAACTGGCAGACCGTTTTATCGGCGAATACTGGAAGGATGCCAAAGCACTTGGAATCCGACCTGCGACTGTCCACCCCAAAGCAACAGAACATATTCCGGAGATCATTTCTCTGATCAGCCGGCTGATTGAAAATGGTCATGCCTATGCCGTTCCCGGCGGTGATGTATATTACCGCGTTTCTGCGTTCCCCGGTTACGGAAAACTGTCCGGTCAGCGGATGGAAGACCGTGAAACTGGAGCCAGTGAACGCCTGAATGTTGAAACCGACAAGGAAAATCCTGAAGATTTTGCTTTGTGGAAAGCACAGAAACCCGGGGAACCGGCGTGGGAAAGCCCATGGGGAATGGGACGGCCTGGATGGCATATTGAATGCAGTGCGATGAGCATGAAATATCTGGGAGAAACATTTGATATTCACTGCGGCGGAAAGGATTTACTGTTCCCTCATCATGAGAATGAAATTGCCCAGAGTGAAGGCGCTACAGGAAAACCTTATGTCCGTTACTGGATGCATAACGGGTTTATCAATATTGACAACGAGAAAATGAGCAAAAGCAAGGGGAACTTTTTTACGATCCGTGACATAGCCAGGGAATTTGATCTGGAAGCAGTACGTCTGTTTATGCTGAGTGCCCATTACCGCAGTCCGATCAATTTCAGCCGGGACCAGATTGAAGCTGCAAATGCCAGCCTGAATCGTTTATACACAGCAAGAGATCATCTGCTTTTCCTGAAGGAAAGCGGAGAGAAGCGCGACCTGAATGAAGACGAAACCGCATTTACACTGCGTTTGAAAAACTATGAAAAGCGCTTTGATGATGCGATGGATGATGATCTAAATACCGCAGATGCGTTAGGCGCAATTTTCGAACTGGTGAAGGATGCCAATGTCTCACTTGGAGATCATGTTTCCACTGCGGCAGCAGAAGCCGCATTGGAAAGCCTGAACGCGCTATGCGGCGTTCTTGGCTTCCTTACAAAGGAAAGCGATAAACTGCCTGATGATATTATGGCACTGGTTATGGAGCGGGAAGAAGCCAGAAAGAATAAGAATTGGGCCCGCAGCGATGAATTGCGCGCCGCTATTCAGGCGGCTGGATATATCCTGGAAGATACAAAACAGGGACAAAAGGTTCGAAAGGATGTATGAATAAGATAAGGAAAGCAATATACACAGGATTGATGATCCTTATTGGGATCAGTATCCTTATTTATTCCGGACTTCGGTCTGTTCCTGATAAAAGAGAAACTTATGCAGGATCGGGAAGAATGTTAAGCTTAACGCAGATAACAATGCCGGACGGAACAATCAGTGTCAATACAGCCGATCAGGATGAATTGACTGAGCTGTATGGAATTGGGGAAACACTTGCTGCCATGATCATGGATGAACGGATAAAAAACGGCGACTACCGGTATCCGGAAGACCTGACTGCAGTAAAAGGGATCGGAATGAAAAAGCTGGAAGGCTTCCGGGATTACATCAATCTTAACTGAAAACATTTTATTCAGCAGACGAACGGAGGATAAAGCGCATGGCCTATCGCGCCCTTTACCGGCAGTGGAGACCAAAGGACTTTTCCCATATGGTCGGACAGAAAGCAATCGTTGAAACACTGCGAAATCAGGTAAACAATGACAGAATTGCACATGCATATCTGTTCTGCGGTAGTCGCGGTACGGGAAAAACTTCAACGGCCAAAATTCTGGCAAAGGCGATCAACTGTGAACATCCGATTAACGGGGATCCATGCGGTGAATGTGCAAACTGCCTGAGAATGGAAAAAGATGAAAGCCTTGATATCATTGAAATTGACGCTGCGAGCAACAACGGTGTAGATGAAATGCGGGATTTGCGTGATACGGTTAAATATCCGCCGCAATTTGGCAGATATAAAGTCTATATCATAGATGAAGTTCATATGCTCAGCACTTCTGCCTTCAACGCGCTGCTGAAAACACTCGAAGAACCACCTGCCCATATTGTTTTTATTCTTGCCACTACGGAACCGCAGAAACTTCCGGAAACAATTCTGAGCAGATGCCAGCGCTTTGATTTCGGACGAATTGCAACAGATGATATCGCTTCCCGGCTTAAGGAAGCATCTGTAGGAGCCGGAGCAAATGTATCTGACGGTGCGCTGATGACAATTGCCAGAGCAGCTGAAGGCGGAATGCGGGACGCATTGAGCATCCTGGATATGTGCCTTGGCTATGGGAATCAGATCGATGAGTCGATGGTCCGCCGGATTCTGGGAACCTGCGATTCATCATTTCTTTTCCGTTTTGGAAACGCACTGGCTGATGAAGATACAGGAACTGTTTTCCGGATGATTGATGAATTGATGCGGGACGGCAGAGATCCTGCCGTTTTTTCAAAGGACGTCAGCCACCATATCCGCTGCCTGATGCTGGCCAAATGCTGTCCGGATGAGATGGAATCTATTCTTGACCTGACAGCTGAAGCAACCAGCGATTATCTGGAACAGGCAAAACGCTTTACAATCAGTCGCCTGATGCGGATTCTGGAGATATATATGTCGCTGGAAACCGATATGCGGTTTTCCGGTTCTCCGCGTACAGCACTTGAAAATGCATCCCTTAAATGTTGTATCCGGACAAAGGAAACAGATACACAGGCATTGAACGACAGAATCGATGAACTGGAAAATAGGCTTCTTGCATTATCTGAGCAGATTCAAAACGGAATTGCTTATTCGTTGACTGCTCCTGCCAAAAGCAAGACAATCAGGCCAACAGAAGAAAAACCAGTAACAAAAGACCCGAATTTGCAGCGAAATAATCCTGCCATGGCCGACAGTGAAAAATCTGCTGTCTGGGGCGCTTTGATGAAACAGTATCAGAAAACGGATCCCGGAATATGGAGTATGCTCAGTCACGGACAGATCGTTGATGCCGGTTCCGATATTTTTCGGTGGCAACCAAAGACACCGGGCGATGACTTCTTTATCACAACGATCAGCCGCGAATCTTCGAGAAAAAAGATCCAGGAGACTTTATCAGAACTGATGGGCCATGAATGTACATTTGAAGCAGTTCCACGGGATGCCGGACCGGGCAAACAGGATGAATCTGAAAGTAATTATATCAACAAATTATATGAAACATTCGGACAGAAAAAAGTCGTTGTAAAAGAATAAGATCGAAAAAAAACAGCCTGCATCAGCGCAGGCTGCTTTTTTATGAACAGCTTAGTTCAGCAGTTCCTGGGAATCATTTTCGATAGTAACTTCTTCAACAGAGCGAATTGCCCACCTTGCAACGACCATGCTCATATTTTCACGGCCAACGGACAGTGTGATCGTGTCATCCTTGATACCGGTAATTGTTCCGTATATTCCGCCGATTGTGCAGATCCTGTCGCCGGCTTTCAGGTTGTTCAGCATTTCCTTAACCTGTTTATCCTTTTTACGCTGGGGGCGGATCATCAGAAAATAGAAAATCAGGATCATTGGAATCATAATGATCAAACCGGAACCCATCAGAAAATCCATGGCAAAGAACTCCTTTCAAATCAATAAAAAAAGTATACCAAATATACATTGTCATCGCAAGTTAAATTTCCGGATATAAATGGAAATCCGATGAATTTAATGTGAAAAGCGGGTGAACGGATCATCACGGAAGAGATCGCGTAGCAATAATATCCACGCCAGAATCCAGAACATCAGGAATAATCGTATCACCGGAATGAACAGGAAGCATAACAGTAACTTCAGCAAGTTCAGACATGATCTCCGGAATCAGCTTTTTGGGAACAGGCTCAGCTGTTTTGACAGAAAGGGGAACAGAAGAACCACGGACAGGAATGACAGCTGTTATCATTCTTTTCGGAATGGTACATTCCTGCTGTGCATATTTTGCTCCCCGGGGACACGTGTTGCCGGAAACAGAAAGAAATGAACCGTTGTCAGAGATTTGTACCGTCATACGGCATCCAACCGGACAATTAATGCAAGTAATGATCTGTTCCATAATCAGTCCTCCGATTCAATCCGAATGGTAAGCGAATTACCGGAAACAGATGAAATGTCTTTGGGTTTCAGCGTTATTGATGCCATCTCACCCGGTGTAAAAATCATTGCCTTTTTTTGCGCAATCACTTTCCCATCGGCTTCAGCAATAACAGTTGCATTGCGGAAAACAGCAGAAGGCCTGAACATCAATTCCGTATTTTCAGATAAATCAAGTCTGATTTTCTGAGGAACTGTTCCTCTGACGCCGGCACCGTCTTTTATCGTTATAAATCCGATTGATACATTGTTTGAATTGACAAACGATGCGGCCGCACGGCCTGCTTTGAAGCTTTCATCGGATACATGATCCACCAGGTCATGCACATGAAGCACATTGCCGCATGCAAATATGCCGGGAACGGATGTTTCAAAATGATTATTGACGACAGGTCCGGCTGTGATTCCGGATATTTCCACACCGGCACCGGAAGACAGCTCGTTTTCCGGGATCAGGCCGCAGGACAAAAGCAATGTATCACATTCAAAATCGATTTCTGTTCCGGGAACAGGATTTCGATTTTCATCAACACGGGATACTGTCAATCCTTCCAGACGGTCGCGGCCGCGGATATCTGTAACCGTATGTGAAAGATAAAGCGGAATGTCGTAATCCTGGAGACATTGCACAATATTCCGGTTCAATCCGGAGGAATAGGGCATGATTTCAACGCATGCCAGTACATTTGCGCCCTGAAGCGTCATACGGCGTGCCATAATCAGTCCGATATCACCGGATCCGAGAATCACAACACGTTTGCCCGGCATCCAGCCCTCCAGATTAACAAATCGCTGGGCGGTGCCAGCCGAAAAAATACCGGCGCAACGGGTACCGGGCGTACAAAGGGCACCACGCGGACGCTCGCGGCAGCCCATCGCAAGAACTACAGCCCCGGCCCGGATTGTCCGAAAACCGTAAACCGGAGAAACACATGTCACAATCCTTTGAGCAGAAAGTGAAAGAACAGTTACTCCGCATTCAACCCGGATATCCAGCTCTCTGATGCGGTCTATATCACGCTGTGCATATTCCGGCCCGGTCAGTTCCTCGTGGAAACGATGAAGACCGAAACCGTTATGAATGCATTGGCGCAGAATACCGCCAGGTTCTGATTCGCGTTCAAGAACCAAAACGGATTCCATGCCGGATTCACGTGCAGATATGGCAGCAGCCAGTCCTGCAGGACCGGCTCCGATAATCAGAATATCCACATACTGATCAGTCAAAAGATTCACCTGCTTTCAGAAATTCAGCTACAGTACCGGAAAGCAGCCTGCCGGAGCCGCCGCCTTTTGTAATTTCCCGCAGGGAACAACCGAGTTCTTCCGAAAGAATGGAAGCGACGCGGGGAGAGCAGAAGCCGCCCTGGCAGCGTCCCATACCAGCCCGGGTACGGCGTTTGATGCCGTCAATCGTTCTGGCGCCGACCGGACGGCGGATGGCGGCCCTGATTTCTGCCTCCGTGACAACTTCGCAGCGGCATATAATATTACCATGAAGCGGATTTTTCGAAACTGCTTCTTTTCTTTCGGCATCTGTCATCTGATGGAAGGGTTTTTCTGAAACCGAATAAAAAACGATACTGCTTTTCTTTGTTAAAGACAGATAATCCGCAACCATTCCTGCAAGATCATCTGCAATGGCGGGAGCAGAGGACAGACCCGGACTTTCAATTCCGATGGCTTCAAAAGCCCCCGGACTTCCTGCCACAGAACCAACGACGAAATCATCTGTTTCAAGATGAGCCCGTACACCGCTGAAATTTGTAATATTGGAACGCACTGAAATTTCCGGCCATGTTAATCCGGCGCGTGAAAGGACTTCTGACAGTCCTTTTGCTGTTGTTGCTGTATCCAGCGGATCGCTGATATCCTCTGCATTCGGCCCGATAATCAGGTTTCCATGGACTGTCGGTGATACAAGAACGCCTTTGCCCATTTTTGTCGGACATTGAAAAACCGTACGGGAGAACGGCTGAACAGGTGAGCGATCCAGAAGATAGTATTGTCCCCGCCGATGAATCATGCTCAGATGATTCTTTGAATACATATTATGAATCAAGGCACCGGACGCACCGGCACAGTTGATTACTGAACGGCATATATAAGTATCAGAAGAAGTCCGGACCTGCCAGGAATTATCTGTATACCGTATGGAAACAACTGGCTGATCAAATGAAAAACAGACACCATTGACCGCAGCATCATCTGCCATGGCAAAAGCAATCTCATACGGGCTGACAATCGCGGAAGATGGTACGTCGAGAGCCGCAACAACTTCCGGATTCAGATTCGGTTCCATATCAAGAATTTCGTGCTGCCGAATCATCCGGAGGCCGGGAACGCCATTCTGCCTGCCCCGGATTTCAAGTTCTTTAAGTACAGTGATATCATCATCCGAAAAAGCGATAACAAGCGCGCCGCACATCCGATAGGGTACACCGAGAGATGCGCATAAATCAGGATACATCTTTGAGCCAAGAATATTGTACCGTGCTTTGAGTGTTCCCGGTTTGGCATCGAATCCGGCATGAATGATTCCACTGTTGGCTTTTGTGGCGCCTTCCGCAATATCAGAGGCGGAATCAACAACACAAATGGAAGCATTATACCGACTGAGGGCACGGGCGACGGCAGTCCCTGTGATACCGGCACCAATAATAACAATATCCGTATGAATCATGCAAATCAAATCCTTCTGCACCATTTGTTTTAATATACCATAATCAATGCATATGATGCAATGATAATATTGAAATGAAGAATTCAGGATGGTATAATTGATAAGAATATGCAGGGGGTGACCGATGTGATTACCACCATTTGTTTAAACCCATGCTTTGACCGGACTGTAGAAGTTGACAGCCTGAAGCTGAACAGTGTCAACAGAATAAGGTCCGCCCGCGATGATCTTGGCGGCAAGGGAATTAATGTGGCCATTGTCGCACGCAGGCTCGGACTTGACGTACAGTGCCTCGGGCTGATGGGCGTGGAAGGATCTGCCGAGTTAAGCGAACAGATGGATCGCGAGGGATTAATGCATTCGTTTTTGCATATCCAGGGCCGAGTAAGAACAAATATGAAAATATACAGCCGTGACGGCCAGGGTGTCACAGAGCTGAATGAGCCTGGCGCAGCTGTAGATGCGGGCGTGCTGAAAACGTTTTTTGAAGAAGCAAAAGCAAAAACAGCAGACAGTGATATCATTGTGCTGACCGGCAGTCTGCCGCCGGGATGTCCGGAAGGAACATACCGGGATCTGATGAACGTGCTGGACGGAAAAAAATGCATTCTGGACACAGAAGGAAAAGAACTGGAACTGGCTGCCAAAGGCGCGCATCCGTATCTGATCAAACCCAATCTTCGTGAAATGGAAACCACCCTCGGAATTGAGCTTCGGACAATGCGGACAATACGGGATGCCGCGCTTCTGTTTATCCGGCTTGGTGTTCAGCATGCTGTTGTATCCATGGGCGAAATGGGCGCCATGTACGTTTCAGAAAAAAAGACGCTGTTCGCGCCTGCGCTTCGCGTGGAAGCAAAATCTACAGTAGGGGCAGGAGATGCAATGATCGGCGGCATGCTCATGGGATATGAAAAAGAAAACGATATGGCAAAAGCTTTCCGTTATGGTATTGCAGCCGGAGCGGCAAGCGTTATGACAGAAGGAACGCAGCTGATTATCCGGTCCGATTTTGAAAAGTTGCTCGAACAGGTAAAAATACAGGAAGTGTAACCGTTGATTTTTCACAGATACAGGGCGGAGTATACGGACGGTATCATTGATCTGATTCCGTTGCATATTGATCCTCCGAATCCCGAACTGAAATTCGGCCATGAACAGATCTGGCGGATTACATTGCATAACAGCCGGAAGGAAATCGGCCAGATCAGTTATCGGGACGGGGAAAGCCGTTGTATATACTATTACGGCCATATCGGATATCACATTGATCCGCCTTTCAGAGGACAGCATTTTGCATGGCGGGCCTGTATGCTGATCCGGAAAGAAATCATGATGAGCGGAAAAGTATCTGCTGTCATCACATGTGATCCGGACAATCCGGCCAGCCGGAGAACCTGTGAGCGTCTGGGATGTTTTCTTGAGGGAGAAATGAACGTACCGGAAGATCTTCAGCAAAAATATGATTTAAGTCCTGTAAAATGCCGATATATATGGCATATTACAGCACAGCAGGAGTAAAATGATCAAAGAAATTGACGGTGTAAAAACGCACTGGCTGGAAGCCGGCACTCACGGAAGCCGCGTACTGCTTCTGCACGGATGGGGTTGTGATGGTTCCTTTATGAAAGGCGTTGCAGATGCACTCAGAAATGATCACCGTGTGATGATACCTGATTTTCCGGCTCATGGTGAAAGCGGCAGACCGCCTGAGGCATGGGGCGTTCCGGAATATTCCAAGCATCTTCTTCATCTGTTAAAGTCAACTGACTTTATTCCATGCGCTGTGATTGCCCACAGTTTCGGATGCCGTATTGCCACCTGGATTGCATCAGAATATCCAGATGTGTTTACAAAAATGATTTTTACAGGTGCAGCGGGTATCCGCCCGAAGCAAACTCCGGAATCCCAGGCCCGGTCCATGCAGTATAAAAAACTCAAAAATCATGCAGAGAAACTCAAAAAGATTCCCGGCTTCCGCGGAATAGCAGACTCGTTCGAAGAAAAACTTGTACAAAAATACGGCAGCACTGATTACAAACGCCTTGACGATGAAATGCGCAAAACATTTGTGAAAGTAATCAGCCAGGATTTATCAGATTGTTATGACAAAATCAAACAAAGCACGCTGCTGATATGGGGGGATCAGGATACAGAAACACCTGTATGGATGGGGCATGAAATGGAAAATCGGATTGCTGACTGTGCGCTGATTACACTCGAAGGCGGTTCACATTTTGCGTACCTGGAACAGATCGGTCGTTTCAATACCATTGCTGTACAATTTCTCAAGGAGGACTGAAGATGTCCGTTTGGTCCCTGCTTTTAATGGCCTGTGCGTCTATCGGATGCCTGCTGGCCGCCAGAATTCTGATACATTATTTCCAGCTGGAAAGCTATCAGCATCCTGGATATTTCCGCACACTGAAGCGAAACTTCCGGAAAGCAGTGCTTCCGAGTGCTGTCATGACCGTTGTCTGGCTTCTGTCATTAATCGTTTTCGCATATGTTGTACCGGAAGATAATGACTGGCTTCCGTGCATTTGCGTCAGCATCTGCATGATTGTTTGCGGCCTGGTTATCCATAAATTGCTCAGGGCAAAATCTGCAAAAAAGCCACTGAAATATACTCCCCGTATTAAAAGGCTGTATATTGTATGTGCATTCACTTTCTTTGGTTTAATTCTTTTATTGCACCAATTATCCGCTCCGTTTCAGTCTTCCGGATTTCAAAACATCCCTGCTTCAATATTGGTGATTCTTTTTTCTCTTTTTCCATTGTTTATTCCTCTGTGGATTGCGCTTGGAGGCTTAATTGCATGGCCGGTTGAAAAGCTGATCAGCGAAATGTATTTTCGCGATGCACAACGTATTCTGAGAGAGCGGAAGGACCTGATCAGGATCGGGATTACGGGAAGCTGGGGGAAAACGAGCGTCAAATTCATTCTTGGAACGATTCTCGAAGAGAAATTTCACACGCTGGTCACACCGTCCAGTTTCAATACGCCAATGGGCGTCACTCGGGTAATCAGAACATCATTGGAACCGGGGCACCGTGTTTTTGTTGCTGAGATGGGAGCACGGCATGTCGGTGATATCAGGGAAATGTGCCGATTGGTTCATCCTCAGTATGGTATTCTGACATCAGTCGGTCCTCAGCATCTGGATACGTTTAAAACAATTGAACGCATTACAAAAACAAAATATGAGTTGATGGATGCGATACCTTCGGATGGGGCTTGTTTTTTCGCCGATGATGATGGTATCTGCCGTGATCTTTTTCAAAAAACACAGAAGGAAAAATACCTGGCCGGTATGGATCCGGATACGGATGATGTATGGGCTGAAGATATCAGCGTATCACCAGAGGGAAGCCGCTTTACACTGTGCCGCAGAGACTGCCGTATACCCTGCACAACAGTCCTGCTCGGTGAACTGAATATCCGAAATATAGTGCTGTGCGCTTCTGTTGCTTTTTCTCTTGGTATGACAGGAGAACAGATTTCGCGGGGAATCCGGAAAATCCGGCCGATTGAGCACCGGCTGCAACTGATACCGAATCCGGGCGGAATTACATTGATTGATGATGCTTTTAACAGTAATATCCGCGGTGCGGAACAGGCTTTTAAAGTACTTCATCAGTTTCCTAAAACCAGAATTGTCATTACTCCGGGCATGGTGGAACTGGGGAAAATGGAATATGAAATGAACCGGCAGTTCGGCCGGTATATGGCCTCCGGATGCGATATTGCGATTCTGGTCGGTAAAAAACGCAGCGAAGCCATTGCGGAAGGGTTGAAAGAAAACCATTTTCCGGATCAGAATATCCATGTGACAGATTCCCTGGATGAAGCAGCAGCATATATGCGGACCATTGTGAAGCCCGGTGATACAGTACTTTTTGAAAATGATCTGCCGGATAACTATACAGAATAAACGGAGGTTTTAAGTATGAAAAAACAGATCGGCGTTATTTTCGGGAGCCGCAGCTGTGAACGGGAAGTTTCAATTATCAGCGCGATCCAGCTGATGCGGCATGCTGACCCCGAAAAATACGATATCATACCGGTATATATTGATGAACATGGTATCTGGTATACCGGAGAAAAGCTGAAGGATATTAACAGTTATAAACCGTTCCGGCCTGATTCTCCGGGCATTATCAGAGTGTTTCCTGACCTGACAGCCGGTTCCGGTGCCCTGATGCACATAACGCGGAGTACCGGATTGATTTCCCGTGAAAAGATGGAGATTGTTGCCAGAATTGAAACCTTTATCATCGTAATGCACGGGCTGAACGGTGAAGACGGAACGCTGCAGGGATTGTTTGAAATGGCAAATATTCCGTATACATCAACCGGCGTTGCAGGCAGCGCAATCGGCATGGATAAAATAATAATGAAGCAGTTTTTCCAGGGCGCCGATTTGCCGGTTCTTCCGGGCGTATGGTTTACCCGAAGGGAATTTGAGAAAGATCAGACCAAAGTGATCCGCTGTGTTCAAGAAAGCCTCGGATTTCCGGTTTTTGTAAAACCGGCCAATCTGGGCAGCAGTATCGGGGTAAGCCGGGCGGATAATGAAGAAGAGTTAAAAGACAGCCTGGAACTTGCATTTGAATATGACCGGCGGGTACTGGTTGAAAAAGGCCTGGATCATCCGATTGAATTGAACTGCAGTGTACTCGGATATGATGACAGTGTACAGGCATCTTCCATTGAAATGCCCTTGAACAGTACAGAATTCCTTGACTTCCATGAAAAGTATCTTTCCAGCGGCGGAAGCAAGGGAATGGCCAGTTTGCACCGTGTCCTTCCGGCACCGATTGAAGACCGCCTGAAGGAGCTAATCCAGGAAATGAGCTGCAAAATTTTCAGGATGCTGGATTGCAAAGGCGTTGTCCGGATTGACTACATGTTTGATCGGGAGAGCGAACAGGTATACATCACAGAAATCAATACGATTCCCGGCAGTCTGGCTTTTTACCTTTGGGAATACGACGGCCTTCATTATTCAGACATGATCGATCGTCTGATTGAAAATGCTGTAAAAGCATATGAAGACCGTAACCGGGCAAATTATGCCTTTGACAGCGATATTCTGAAGAATGCCAACTTTGGTACGAAAGGTGCAAAAGGTTCAAAAGGAGCAAAAGGGCATTAACGAATTATACAGATGATCATTTTGTTTCCGTATTATAACCATTATATTTTTTAGGAGGACGGTATGCTGGAGAATATCAAATCCCCTGCGGATCTGTCCCGTCTGAACACAAAAGAAATAAATGCTTTGGCCGAAGAAATTCGCAGTGTATTGATTCGCACTGTTTCCGCCAATGGGGGACATCTTGCATCCAATCTTGGTGTTGTGGAACTGACTTTGGCGTTGCACCGGGCATTTCATATGCCGGATGACCGGATTGTTTTTGATGTCGGCCATCAGTCTTACGTTCATAAACTGGTTACAGGAAGATACGAACGTTTCAACTCGCTTCGGGAATACGGCGGGCTATCCGGATTTCCGCGCCGCGATGAGAGTGTTTACGACTGTTTTGAAACAGGTCATGCCAGCACATCCATTTCTGCCGCGCTTGGTCTTGCAAGAGCACGCGATGCGCTGGGACAAAATCATCATGTGATCGCGCTCGTTGGTGACGGCGCCATGACAGGCGGGATGTGCTACGAAGCATTGAACGACGCGGGCCACAGCCATACCCGTCTGATTGTGATCCTGAATGATAATGAAATGAGCATTGCTCCCAATGTAGGCGCGCTCAGCTCATACCTGACAAATCTCAGGATCAGCGCAGGCTGGCAAAGTGCCAAAAGAAAAGTAAGGCGCCTTTCCGGTGTGCCTGTTATCGGAAAAAGGATTTACCATATCATTCACGGCTTAAAAAAGTTGATTAAATCTGCGCTTGTCCACGGCAATAACCCGGGGTTTTTTGAAGCGCTCGGATTTCAGTATTTCGGACCGATCAACGGTCATGATATTCCCATGATGGAGCAGACTTTTGAAAAAGCAAAGGAATGCGCCGGTCCCTGTGTAATTCACGTGCTGACAAAAAAAGGCTATGGCTATGAACAGGCAGAAGAAAGGCCGGAAGCCTTTCACGGGACGCCTCCCTTCTATATTGAAACCGGAAACAGAATCCAGACTCCGGACTGTCCTTCCGCCGGACACGTTATGGCGGATACATTGGCGGAACTGGCCGGACAGGACCAGAGAATCATTGCCATCACAGCCGCGATGAAACTGGGAACAGGACTTGACCATTTTGAAGAAAAATGCCCGGGAAAACTGATTGACGTCGGAATTGCAGAAGAACATGCCGTTACCATGGCGGCAGGCCTGGCAGCAGGCGGAATGCGTCCTTATGTGGCGGTATATTCTACTTTCTTCCAGCGCTGTTATGATCAGATGATCCATGATGTCGCAATGCAGGACCTGCCTGTCGTGTTTTTGCTGGATCGTGCCGGCATCGGCGGCGAAGATGGAAAGACACATCATGGCCTGTTTGATCTTGCGGAACTGCTCCCGGTGCCCAATATGACAGTGCTTGCCCCCGGTGATCCTCAGGAGCTCCGTGAGATGATCCGCTGGACGCTTACCCAGGACCATCCCTGTGCCATCCGTTACGCAAAAAGCGGTAAAGTAAGCGCTGATTATCACCCCGGCAGGCAACCTGCTGAATTCCTCAGATGGAAACAGATCAAAAACGGGAATGATATCATTCTCCTGGCCGTCGGAAGCATGATTAAAAACGCACTGGAAGCAAGTGCCATCCTGAATTCAAAAGATATTTCAGCTGCAGTTATAAGGGCTTCTGTCCTGAAACCTGCTGATCATTCTTATCTTGCAGAAAGAAATCAGAATATCCCTTTAGTTACGCTTGAAGAACACATGGAAACCGGCGGATTCGGTGAATATCTGACAGGACTCTGCCGGGAAAACGGATATGCCGGACCGGCGCTTTGCCTTGGCGTTCCGGATCAATATTTACAGCACGGAAACCATGAACGACTGATGAAAGACGCAGGATTAAACCCGGAGCATATTGCTGAACGTGTTTTAAGGCTGATCAGGGGGAATAAAGATTGACGGAAAAAGTACGTGCTGATGTCGCGCTGGTTGTCCGGGGTCTGGCGGAAAGCCGTGAAAAAGCTCAGGCAGCAATCATGGCGGGACAGGTTTATGTCGGAGAAAAAAAGATTCTCAAATCATCGGAATCCGTTGCACAGGAAGATACGCTGATCCTGCGCGGCCTGTCAAACACAGGATATGTCAGCCGCGGCGCATTGAAGCTTGAAAAAGCAATTCGGGTATTCGATGCTGACCTTCATGGAAAAACAATCATTGATATCGGCGCCAGCACGGGCGGATTTACCGATGTATGCCTGAAAAACGGGGCAGCCCATGTTTATGCTGTCGATGTCGGATATGGTCAGCTTGACTGGAAGCTGAGAAATGACTCGCGTGTTACGGTAATGGAACGGACAAACGCGCGTTATCTTACGCCTGATATGTTTCCCGTTATACCGACTGTTGCCGTTATGGATGTCAGTTTTATTTCCGTCAGGCTGATTTTCCCTGCAGCAATGGCTGTGATCGGAAATCAGGGAATCATCTATTCACTGATTAAGCCGCAGTTTGAAGCAGGACGCGAAAAAGTCGGGAAAAAAGGGGTTGTCCGGGATCCTGAAACCCATATGGATGTAATCCGTGGTATTTCAGAATATGTACAAAGTGTCGGATGGGAAATCTGTAAGCTTGATTTTTCTCCGATTACAGGGCCGGAAGGGAATATTGAATTTCTGACTGAGATCAGGTATGGCGTTACTTCAGCCGATGGAATCAATGAAGAGATGATTAGAAAAACTGTCGGTGATGCCCATTGTCAGCTCGGGAAATAAATAAGATTATTCATCAGACCCCGCAGAGGAGATGAAAGACAGTGTTTCAAATGATTGGTCTTCTTGCAAATCCGGAAAGAGATGGCGCGGTTGCTCTTGCTAAGAATGCGCATTCTTTTTTCCTGGAACATGGTATACAAAGCTGTTTTCTGACAAGTGATGAAAACAAAACAGAACCGGTTCCGGATCTGATCATAACATTCGGCGGAGATGGTACGCTGCTGATCGGCGCAAGATATGCCATCAAATACGATACCCCTTTGCTCGGGATCAATATGGGTACAGTGGGATTTCTGACGGAAGCCGAGCCGGATCAGCTGCAGGAAGCACTGACCTTGCTGATCAATCAAGAATACCAGACAGAGGAACGGATGATTCTGAATATCTGCAACACAAAAAACGGTCAGCAATATCACGCTTTGAATGATGCTGTCATAACGCGCGGCGGATATGCCCGATTGATCAGAGTTGAATGCAAAGTAAACGGTGATCTGTTTGGAACATTTACTGCAGATGGAATGATTGCTGCCACTCCGACAGGTTCAACCGGATACTCCCTGTCAGCCGGAGGACCGATTGTTGAGCCCGGAATGCATTGTATTACACTGACTCCTGTATGTGCCCACAGTCTTCAGCGTTGCCCATGTATTGTTTCAGCCCGTGCGGATATCCGCTTTTCCCTTCAATCCGATCGCAGCCAGACTGCTGAACTGCAGATCGACGGAATCAGCAGGGGAACGCTTGAAGCCGGAGACGAAATATATGTAACCGGATCAGAGAAAACAATCTGTCTGGTTCGCCTTTACCCATATCACTTTTATTCACTGCTCCACAACAAGCTCAGGGAATGGGGCTCCCATCATGCATAAAGGAGAATATTTTGTATGAAGTCAACAAGGCAGGACGATATTATACGGATTATATCCTCAAAAAAAATAGAAACGCAGGAAGAGCTTGCGGGTGAACTCCGTGCACTTGGATATACTGTTACACAGGCTACAGTTTCACGTGATATTAAAGAACTGCAGCTGATTAAAGTTGCCGCCGGAGAAAGAGGAGCCTATCGATATGCACAAAGGCCGGAAAGAAAAGAAACTGCTGTCAATGAACGCCTGATCCGAATCCTGAACGATTCTCTGATCGGAGTTGATTCCGCCGGCCAAATGATTGTAGTCCGGACACTGAGCGGATCTGCCAATGTTGCTGCAGAGGCGATTGATACATTCCGGTGGCCTGAAATACTTGGCACTATTGCGGGGGACAATACGATATTTATTGTTGTCCGAAACAGAAAAGATGCAGAAAAAGTGGTATCCAGGATACGTGAAATGACATTTGCCGGATAAAAAAAGGGGATATTGTATGATTCAGTCACTTTCCATCCGGAATATTGCATTGATTGAACAATTAACAATCACGTTTCATTCCGGCCTGCAGGTGCTTTCCGGTGAAACAGGCGCAGGAAAGAGTATTGTTGTTGATGCGGTCAATCTGATTCTCGGCGGAAGAGCAGATCGGTCCATGATTCGATCCGGATGTGAAAAAGCCTCGGTTGAAGCTGTGTTTGATATTTCTGAATCCAGTGCAGTGAATGAATTGCTCAGAAGAGAAGAAATTGATTCAGATGGAAATATGCTGTCTGTTTACCGGGAAATCAGCAGCAGCGGAAAGAACATATGCAGAATCTGCGGAATCATTATGCCACTTAACTTTCTGAAGGAACTGAGTCCGCTGCTGATGAATCTTCACGGGCAGAGTGAACACCAGTTCCTGGCAGATCCGCAGTCTCATATGAAGTATCTTGACCAGCTCGGGGATCAAGATCATCAGGAACTTCTGAATATCACCAGGGAAAGCTGCATCCGTTTTATCAGCAATCACAGGTCTTATTCCAAACTTGTCAGGCAAAATGAGGAAAAAGATTTTCGAATGGAGAAAATCAGAAAAGAACTGGAAGAGCTTCATCAGGCCGGGCTTCAGCCGGGTGAGGAAGAATTGCTCAGAAAAGAATTGATGCAAATGCAAAAAGGTAGCAAAATCTCAGCAGGATTAAAGAATGCCTATCATTGCATTATTTCCGGAGATAACGAAGGCGGCTCTCTTCAGACAGTTAAAGAAGCTGCGAATCAGTTAAAAGCTGTATCATTGCAGGATGAACAAGCGGAAGAAATGGCAGGAACATGTGAAAATATATATTTTGAGCTAGAAGAACTTGCTTATCAGATCAACAGGCAGATCGAGAAAAATGACTTTGATCCGGTGCGAATGGAGCAGGTGGAAAACAGACTGGATCAGATACATCGTCTGGAGAAAAAATTCGGATCCAATGCAGATGAAATCATTCAAAAAGAAAAAGAAATGGAAACTGAGTATGCAGAATTATGCGGACTGGACGATGTTCTTAAAAAAATGAGCACTGAGCACAAAACATTGCTTTCCGCTTATCGCACAGCAGCACGGAACCTGACAGAATCCAGAAAAAAACTTGCAGACGAATTTGCCGGAAAAATGATGAATGAACTTCGCGATCTTGGCATGGAACGAACATTGTTTTCTGTTCAGTTTTATGAAAACGAAACCGGCAAACCGAAAATGCCGACTGAAACCGGAGACGATCAGATTGAGTTCATGATCAGTCCTAATCCGGGAGAACCGTTGATGCCCCTTGCAAAAATCGCGTCAGGCGGGGAACTATCAAGGCTGATGCTTGCAATGAAAACGCTTGAAGCCGGACATACAGGTGTAGATTGTATGGTATTTGATGAAATCGATACAGGGATCAGCGGGAAAGCCGCACAGACGGTTGCCGAAAAAATGATTCTCATATCCCGAAGCCATCAGGTAATATGTGTAAGCCACCTTCCGCAGCTGGCCGCAGCAGGAGACTGGCAATACCTGGTCAGTAAACATGTTGCAGAAGGACGGACTGTTACAGAAGTAAAAGAATTATCAGAGGAGGGACGGATTGCTGAAATTGCAAGGATGATCAGCGGTGCAGGCGGGATTAACCGGGAAGCATCTGATTATGCCGGACAGATGCTGAAATCAGCCTGGATCAGAAAACAGGAAATCGTCTGATAATACAAATTCAGTGAATACGGCAAATATAAAATATGAAAAAAGACAAAAAGCTTGCCAAGTAATACTTCACACGATATAATTAAATGTTGTACGGAACTGCATGTTTTGTATATAAAGTAGCGGAGCCGTAAGACGTAAAATGAACGAGGGGGAATTATTCAATGTCCAAAAAATACCTGTACCTCTTCAGCGAGGGGAATGCCAACATGCGCGAACTGCTGGGCGGAAAAGGCGCTAACCTGGCCGAAATGACCAATATCGGTCTGCCTGTTCCGCAGGGCTTTACGATTTCAACCGAGGCATGTACCCAATATTATGAAGACGGCCGTCAGATTAATGATGAGATCCAGTCTCAGATTATGGAATACATTGCCAAAATGGAAGAAATCAACGGCAAAAAATTCGGAGATTTGAAAAACCCGCTTCTCGTTTCCGTACGTTCTGGCGCCCGCGCTTCCATGCCCGGCATGATGGATACGATTCTTAACCTCGGGCTGAATGATGAAGTTGTTGCCGCGATGATTGCAGGCAATGACGACCCCAAATTTGCGCGTTTTGTTTATGACAGCTACCGTCGCTTCATTCAAATGTATTCCGATGTTGTGATGGAAGTCGGCAAGAAGTATTTTGAACAGCTGATTGACGAAATGAAAGCCAGAAAGGGCGTTACATTTGACGTAGACCTGACGGCTGAAGACCTGAAAGAGCTTGCAGCCAGCTTTAAAGCCGAATACAAAGCCAAAATCGGAAGTGAATTTCCTTCTGATCCCAAGGAACAGCTGATGGGCGCGATCAAGGCAGTGTTCCGTTCCTGGGATAATCCGCGTGCCAATGTTTACCGCCGCGACAATGATATTCCCTACAGCTGGGGTACGGCTGTCAATGTTATGCCCATGGTTTTTGGCAACCTGAATAACAACTCCGGTACCGGCGTTGCTTTTACCCGTGATCCCGCCACCGGTGAAAACAAACTAATGGGAGAATTCCTTGTCAATGCTCAGGGCGAAGACGTCGTAGCCGGTGTCCGGACTCCGATGCCTATCGCACAGATGGCGGAGCAGTTTCCCCAGGCATATGCTGAATTCGTAAAAGTATGCGGAACGCTTGAAAAGCATTATCGCGATATGCAGGATATGGAATTCACCGTCGAAAACGGCAAACTGTATATGCTTCAGTGCCGCAGCGGAAAACGTACCGCACAGGCCGCGCTGAAGATTGCCTGCGATCTGGTGGACGAAGGAATGCGTTCTGAAGAAGAAGCTGTGGCAATGATTGATCCGCGGAATCTTGATACACTGCTTCACCCGCAGTTTGACGCGGCAGCGTTGAAGAAAGCTGAGCCCATCGGCAAAGGCCTGGGGGCTTCTCCCGGTGCTGCCTGCGGCAAGATCGTTTTTACGGCAGAAGATGCTGAAGCATGGGCTTCCCGCGGAGAAAAAGTTGTCCTCGTTCGTCTGGAAACTTCTCCGGAAGATATCACCGGCATGAAGAGTGCCCAGGGAATCCTGACTGTACGCGGCGGCATGACAAGCCATGCGGCCGTTGTCGCGCGCGGCATGGGCACTTGCTGCGTATCCGGTTGCGGTGAAATCGCAATAGATGAAGAAAACAAAAAGTTCACGCTTTCCGGAAAAACCTTCAAAGAAGGGGATTTCATTTCCATTGACGGAACAACAGGCAAGATCTACGATGGAATTATTCCTACGGTAGACGCGACAATCGCCGGTGAATTCGGACGCATTATGGCATGGGCCGACAAGTACCGCCGTCTGCGTGTCCGTACCAATGCCGATACGCCGAGAGATGCGAAAAAAGCCCGTGAACTCGGTGCGGAAGGCATTGGCCTCTGCCGGACGGAACATATGTTCTTTGAGCCGGAACGGATTGCTGCATTCCGTGAGATGATCTGCTCCGATACTGTTGAAGAGCGGGAAGCTGCGCTGGAAAAGATTCTGCCATATCAGCAGGGCGATTTTGAAAAACTGTATGAAGCGCTGGAAGGATGCCCGGTATGTATCCGCTTCCTGGATCCGCCGCTTCATGAGTTTGTTCCCACTACTGAAGAAGAAATTGCTCTCCTGGCCAAGGCTCAGGGCAAGAGCGTGGAAACTATCAAAAACATCATTGCCGGACTTCATGAATTCAATCCGATGATGGGACACCGCGGATGCCGGCTGGCAGTCACTTATCCTGAAATTGCCAAGATGCAGACAAAAGCAGTCATCCGTGCCGCAATCAATACGCAGAAAGCGCATCCGGATTGGGAAGTAAAACCCGAGATCATGATTCCGCTGACATGCGAAATGAAAGAACTGAAATTTGTAAAGAAGATTGTTGTCGAAACAGCGGATGCAGAAATTGCTTCAGCCGGCATTAAGCTCGAATATGAAGTTGGTACAATGATTGAAATTCCACGCGCTGCGCTGACTGCTGATGAAATTGCCAAGGAAGCTGATTTCTTCTGCTTCGGCACCAACGACCTGACCCAGATGACTTTCGGCTTCAGCCGTGACGATTCCGGCAAGTTCCTGAGCGCCTACTATGATACAAAGATTTTCGAAAATGATCCCTTTGCCAAACTCGATCAGACAGGTGTCGGCAAACTGATGGAAATGGCCATCAAACTGGGTCGTCCGGTAAATCCGAATCTTCATGTAGGCATCTGCGGCGAACATGGCGGTGATCCGAGCTCTGTTGAATTCTGCCACAAGATCGGCTTGGACTATGTCAGCTGCTCTCCGTTCCGCGTTCCGATTGCACGGTTGGCTGCTGCACAGGCTGCGATTGCAGAAAAGAAATAAAACAATTCATTTTCATTTATCCAAGCTGTCCTCCTGCAGGACAGCTTTTCCATGCAGAACGTAATGAGGTATACCATTTATGCTGAAATCTATTCTGGCTGTTTTCGGCGGCACTTTCGGTATGATTTTCAAAGTACTTCTGGCCATTGCGCTGGTTGGATTGACCGTATACTATCTGATTACATTGTTTACGGAAAAGCTGTTTCCGGACGGACTGATCCGGATTGCATTGATCGCAGGATCTGTATTCCTGTTCCGCTGGCTGATCAGGGCTTCAAAGGATGAATAAATACGATATAAAAAAATCAAAATGAAATCTTGCATTTAAAATGGAATTATGATATTATTTCATTTGTTATGCGGGCGGTCCTCTGTCCGGATAAATTGAGGCGAATCGTTCGGTTCGCTTCCCGGGTCATGAACGTCTATGAGGGAAGGAGGCACACATCATGAATGAGATCATTCGTTCCATCGAAGCCAAACAGATTCGCAGCGATCTGCCCCAGTTCAACGTCGGCGATACCGTACGTGTATGGGTTAAGGTTGTTGAAGGAAACCGCGAACGTCTGCAGGCTTTCGAAGGCACCGTAATTGCCAAGCGCAATGGCGGTGTAAGGGAAACATTTACTGTTCGCCGCGTATCTTATGGTATCGGCGTTGAACGTACTTTCCCGATCAATTCCCCCCGCGTAGACCATGTCGATATGATTCGCCGCGGTAAGGTTCGTCGCGCAAAGCTCTATTATCTGCGTGAACGGCAGGGAAAAGCCGCCAAAATCAAAGAAGTCAAACGGGTCTGATATGTGCTCGAAAAAGATTGCTGCTTTTTTATGCAGCAATCTTTTTCAGTTTATCATATAAATAAAGATTATTATTTTCTAAAAACGTATAAGGATGAAATACAATGAGAAACAGAGAAGAAGCAAAGACCAAAGCACATGAACTGGTTTCCCGTATGACGCTGGAAGAAAAAGCCTCTCAGTTAAAATATGACGCTCCGGCAATACCTCGCCTTGGTATTCCGGCATATAACTGGTGGAACGAAGTTCTGCACGGTGTTGCACGCGCAGGAACAGCGACTGTTTTTCCGCAGGCAATCGGTCTTGCAGCCATGTTTGATGAAGACATGCAGGAAAAAATTGCATCTGTAATATCTGATGAAGCGAGGGCGAAATATAACGGACAGAGCAGCCACGGAGACCGGGATATTTATAAAGGACTGACAGTATGGAGTCCGAATATCAATATTTTCCGTGATCCGCGATGGGGGCGCGGACATGAAACATATGGAGAGGACCCATATCTGACAAGCCGTCTCGGTATTCGTTTTATTAAAGGCCTGCAGGGAAACGGCAAATATTTGAAAACTGCTGCATGTAGTAAGCACTTTGCTGTTCATTCAGGTCCCGAAGCGCTGCGGCATCAGTTTGACGCACAGGTCAACGCAAAAGATATGAATGAAACATATCTTGCCGCGTTTGAAGCGACTGTGAAAGAAGCGGAAGTCGAATCTGTGATGGGCGCTTATAATCGCGTCAATGGTGAACCGGCCTGCGGCAGTGAAACGTTGCTGAAAAAGACCCTGCGTGAAAAATGGGGTTTTCAGGGACATGTTGTCAGTGATTGCTGGGCAATACAGGACTTTCATACCAATCATAAGGTGACTGCCACCGCACCGGAAAGCGCTGCGCTTGCACTCAAAAACGGCTGCGACCTGAACTGCGGTAATACTTATTTACATCTGCTGCAGGCTCTTCAGGAAGGACTGGTAAGTGAGGAACAGATAACAACAGCCTGTGAAAGACTGTTCACAACACGTTACCTGTTGGGATTGTTTGATGAAACATGCGAATACAATCAGATTCCGGTTACGGATGTGGATACAGATGAACATAACGCACTGGCTTTGATGGCAGCAGAAAAAAGCATGGTACTGCTGGAAAACGATGGAATATTGCCCTTAAATCCTGAAAAAATCAAAACAGTGGCGGTAATCGGCCCGAATGCCGACAGCGTTCCTGCCCTCGAAGGAAACTATAACGGAATATCCAGCCGCTATGTTACTTTCCTTCACGGAATTCGCACCTATTGTGAGAAACACAACATTCGCGTTTTATACAGTCTCGGCTGCCATTTGTTCAAAGACAGGACTTCAGGCCTGGCCCAGGCAAATGACAGGCTTGCTGAAGCAGCAATGTATGCAGAAACCGCGGATGTCACGATCGCATGCGTCGGACTTGATGCCGGGCTTGAAGGCGAAGAAGGCGATACAGGAAATGAATATTTCAGCGGTGATAAAAAAGATCTGCTCATTCCGGAATCCCAGAGAAGACTGCTGGATGTCCTTCAGAAATCAGCAAAGAAACTAGTAACGGTAATTGCAGCCGGTTCAGCTCTGAATGTTTCCGGAGGAAATGCAAAACTGTTTTCATGGTATCCGGGACAAGCCGGCGGTACAGCTCTGGCCGAGATTCTGTTCGGTGAGAAAAACCCCGGCGGGCATCTACCACTGACTTTTTATCGTGACATAAACGATCTCCCGCCATTTGAAGATTATGATATGAAAAACAGGACATACCGATATTTTACCGGCGAGGTTCTGTATCCGTTCGGATTTGGTCTCAGTTATACAAAATGGGCCATTTCTGCTGTTTGTAAAACAAAAGATAAAATCACTGTTAAAGTTGAAAACAAAGGAAACATGGATGGTGATGCTGTCATTCAGGTATATGTGAAAGCTGACAGTCCATATGCCCCGATTCATCCCAGGCTTTGCGGATTCCGCCGTGTTTCAATTAAAACAGGGGAAATATTGCAGACAGACGTAAAGCTGGATTGTCTGGCCAATACGGTTGTAAATGAGCGCGGAGAACGTGAAGAAGTACAGCATATGACTTTCTATGTCGGAATGAGCCAGCCCGATTCTTTCAGCGTAAAACTGAGCGGGGTGCAGCCAAGCGTTATCACCATTTAACTTCCTGGAGGGATAAAAATGTTTTCCGGTTTTTCCGAAGATACGATCCGCTTCTTTATTGATTTGAAATTTCATAATTACGCGGACTATTTTCACCAGGAACATGACAGATATGTGGAAACAGTCCAAAGTCTGTTTTATAGCTTTATTGATGAACTTGCGCCGGACATGAAACGGATAGATCCCCATATGGAAGTACGGCCCCATAAATGTCTTTCCCGGATACACCGTGATACACGGTTCAGCCGCGATAAAAGCCCTTATCGCGACCATTTATGGCTTTTATTCCGCCGGGAAAGCGAGCCGCGTGACAAATCCCTGATGTACTGGTTTGAACTTGGCCCGTCCAGATTAAGCTGGGGGATGGGATTCTGGAATGAAAACCGGGAAGCACTGGATATGTTCAGAAAACGGATGTTATCCAATCCGAATGGTACAATGGCCCTGCTGGATGATCTGGATCTTGAAACACATCGGATGATGCTGAACGGTACATCGCATAGAAGGATGGCTGTTCCGCCGCAAATACCGGACAGACTGAGGCCGTGGTATCTGGCAAAAGAAATGTATATCAGTAAAATTGATCCGGATTATCAGATGGTTTTTTCAGACCGGATTCTAAAAGAAGTACGCTCCGATTTCCTCTCGCTTTCACCGCTTTATCAACTGTTACGAGGGTTTACAGATCAATAATCATCATATGAATGTAATCCGTTTGACGGAAAGCATCCGGGAAAGATGCCTTCCGTTTTTTATATGTACAGTTGCCTTGACGCAGTTTTATTCATACGATAATATAATGAAGGAATTTTTTGAAGAGAAGAGGTCTGGAATAGCATATATATGGAAATTCAACATGGAACAATCAACTGGTTTCCGGGCCATATGGCCAAAACACGCCGGTTATTGCAGGAACAGCTCCGCCGTGTGGATCTGGTAATCGAAATCTGTGATGCCCGTTTGCCTCATTCAAGCCGAAATCCTGAACTGAACAGGATGATCTCAGGAAAACGACGCGTTTTATTTATCAATAAAACAGATCTTGCCGATCCCGAAACCACCAAACGATGGATGAGTCTTTTCCGTTCCATGGGAGAAGATGTTTATCCCATCACAGCTGTCAATGTGCGTTCCAAAGAGACGATCGCCGTTATTGATAAAATGACAAAGGAAATTGTGGATAAGGCGCACGAACGCGGCATCCGGAAAAATATCAGGGCCATGGTAATCGGTGTTCCGAATGTCGGAAAAAGCACACTGATCAACCGGCTGCGCAGCGCATCAATCACACAGACCGGCGACCGGCCCGGTGTTACAAAAAGTAATCAATGGGTTCGTATTACGCCGTATCTGGAACTTCTTGATACGCCTGGCATGCTTTGGCCACGCCTGGATGATCAGGAAGCTGCCATGAAATTATGTTGGATCGGCTCGGTTCCGGATGATATTACAGATATATCCCAGCTTACCCTGTCCCTGCTTAATGAGCTGAAAGTTTTTGCCCCGGAATCACTGAAAACCCGTTTTCATGTGGATGATTTATCAGCGGAAGGACTCGGGCTGATGGATGCTGTATGCCGTGGACGGGGATGGCTTCTGAAAGGAAACCGTTATGACTATGACCGATGCTGCAGCATTGTGCTGGATGAATTCCGCAGCGGAAAACTTGGAAAAATCAGTCTTGAATTCCCTGAGGGCAGAAAGGAAACAACCGAATGAAAGACAGAAAAGCCAGGGCAGCTGAACTGCAGGGTTTTGATATGCAATACAACATCGGGGGAATTGTTCTGGCCGGAATTGATGAAGTCGGGCGCGGCCCTCTTGCCGGGAATGTTGTAACAGCATGCGTTGTCATGCCGCAGGAACCGTTGCTCATGTGGGTTGATGACAGCAAGAAACTCAGTGAAATCCGCAGAGAGAAAGTTTACGAGGAAATCCTGTCTGCGGCACTGTATGTTGGAATCGGACAAATCGGACCCCATGAGATTGATGAAATTAACATTTTACAGGCAACCCGTAAGGCCATGCGTATGGCAGCAGAAAATGTTCCGGCAGATGTTTTTCTGATTGACGCCGTGACCGGTCTCGGACTGAAAGGGAAAGAAATCCCCATTGTAAAGGGCGACGCAAAATCATACAGCATTGCTGCTGCCAGTATTGTTGCAAAAGTGGTACGGGACAGACAAATGCGCGAATTGGATCAGTTATATCCTCAGTATGGTTTTTCACGGAATAAAGGCTACGGGACACAGGAGCATATCCTGGCTTTAAGGAAATACGGTCCATGTCCTGAACACAGAAATAGTTTTATCGGACATTTTATATGAAACAGACTTACATCACGGGACTGAACGGCGAAGATACAGCCGAAAAATTCCTTCGCGAAACGCGGAATATGAAATGCCTGGAGCATCGGTACCGGAACAAGTGCGGCGAAATTGACCTGATTATGCAGGATGGGGAATACCTTGTCTTTGTGGAAGTCAAGACAAGAAAGACAGGCGCTCCCGGAACAGGTATGATGGCGGTTAACAGTTCGAAACAGAAAAGAATCACTCAGGCCGCATTATTGTATCTGATGATTTCTCGTCAAACGGACCGGCCGATCCGCTTCGATGTTGTGGAAGTCAATGCTGAATCTGTGATTCATATACCGAATGCCTTTCAGCCGGGCAAAAGGTTTTATCGCTGATGAAAGGAAAGATTGTTTTATGCGCGGAATTTATACGAAAAGAAAAGCCATAATCCTTTTTCTGCTTGCCGGAATTCTGGCAATCAGTATTTCTATATTCAGTGCAGCAGCAGAAAATAATTCATCTGATGAAGAATTGATATCTTTTTCTCTCAATGATTCTGCCGTTGTTGAAGACAGTATTTCTTCAGAATACAATGAAAATCTCCTGTATAACGGCGATTTTGAAATTGTTGATGAAGACGGCCTGCCGGAAGCATGGTATACAGACGAGTATTATCGCGATAGCGAAAATACTGTTTTTTCTGCTCTGGAAGATGATGCGTCCGGCAGGGGAATAGTAGTTGAAATCTGGAATCGGGAGGAAAATGACGCCAGATATCTTCAGTATGTTCCCGTTGAACCGGAAACGACCTATTGTCTGAGTGGTTATATCTGGGCAGAAGGAATCAGCGGAGGACATGGCGCAAATTTCAGCATTGAAGATGTCTACACTTTTTCAGAAGAGGTTTTTGATACTGACGGGGACTGGAAATATGTGGAATTTTACGGAAAAACCGGCCCCGGGCAAGACATTCTTACCGTGTTTATCCGTTTGGGGGGATATGGTGGGGAAAGTACCGGCAAAGCACGTTTCGACCAGATAAGCCTCAGAAAAGCCGATAACGAAGTAAGTATGGAAGTGCCCGACTGGTATATTTCGGGCATGTACGAAAATGACGATTCCGATTCAGATGACACGGAAAATCCCTATCAGTATGTTCAGACAGATTCTGATGAAAACTCCAGGTTGTTTCTGATTCTGACGGGAACCGGATGGTGTATTCTTTTCCTCCTTTTCGTAACCTATTTCAGGGGAAGAAAAAGACCCCGTCTGGTCAGCTCAAACAGAGAACGCTACTATTTTATCCCTGTCCTGATGTTTGCTTTTGCCGCCCGCCTCATCATCAGCTACTGGGTTGAAGGCTACATGGTGGATGTCAACTGTTTCAGCAGCTGGGGCGGAACAATGGATGCCTATGGGCCGCTGAAATTCTATCAGAAAACATCATATTGTGACTATCCGCCGCTGTATACATATATTCTTTCTCTCAACTCAGTGATTGTCCGCTGGACAGGCGCAACAGATGGCTGGACACGCCTCATTTTCAGGCTGTTTCCTTCCGTCTGCGATATTATGTCCTGCTGGTTGCTTTACCGGTATGCAAAAGAAAAAATGCCTGAACAAATCAATCGCGTATGCGTGATATTGTTGTTCTTCGCATTTAATCCGGCAGTCATACTGAACAGCGCTGCATGGGGACAGATCGACAGCGTTCTCTGCCTCCTGCTGCTTTCAGTAGCATTTTGCGCTGTGAAAGGAAAATGGCAGGCTGCACTGCCGTTTTATGCAATCAGTGTGCTATTGAAACCCCAGGCATTAATGCTCGGGATTCTCGGACTGGTTTATATGATCATTACCTGGATCCAGAAAAAAGAATACCGCAAGCCGATGGTCATCGGTTTTATCTGTGCGCTTGCTGCAACAACCATTATCATTTTACCCTTTGGCGTAAATCAATCCTTTGGATGGCTGATTGAAAAGTATAAAGAAACTTTGGAATCCTATCCCTATGCAACCATCAATACAGCCAACTTCTATTATCTTCTTGGCGGAAACTGGACCAAGATTCAGAATAATTGCAATCAGGCCGGCCCTGCCATTCTCGCTGTTTCCTGTATTGCTTACGGTGTATGGTGGTATTTCAGGAATAAAAAAAGACCGTATGCATGGGTCGAATCAATTCTTTCTTTTGACTTTGCTTTCCTGTTCACAGTTCTGGCTGTAATGCATGCAACATGGAGCATAGTAGGCACGGTCGCGATGATCTACGCTTTTGTTGTTACCATTTCACTTGCCATCCGTAAACAGGACATACACTTCCTTCCGTATCTTGGTGCGTTACTTTTTATCCTGCTTTATGTGTTCGGCGTCAAAATGCATGAACGCTATGTTTTTCCTGCGCTGTTCCTGCTGACCGGTGCCTGGGTTATTCAGCGTGACCGCCGGATTCTTTATGTGCTTGCCATATTTTCGCTGACGCTTTTTGTGAATGAGGGAATCGTTCTCGATAACAGCATTCGTTTCGGTTCATCTTACGGACATCTGCTTTCCGATACGGTGGTACTTGCTGACATTCTGAGTGTGATCAATATCATCGGTTCCGTTTATGCGCTTTGCATTGGCAGCAGTATGGTTTACGGAAATGAAGCCGGTGGAGAAAAATACACAGATCCGGTTTCATTTCCGGACAAAATTCCCGGGAAAAGATCACCGCTGAATTATCATACCGACCGCAGTCTTCACTGGAACTGGAAAGATACATGCATTCTTTCTGCCGTAACCGTTGCATTTTCTGTTGTTTCTCTAACGACACTCGGCAGCACAAAAGCACCGCAGAACGGATGGACATCTTCCGGTTCGGATGAAGAAATAATCTTTGATCTCGGAGAAAACCATGAAGCGGCAGCAATTTTGTATTTCGGCCGTGTCAGCATATCGGAATATTCTGATTTCATTTTTTCTGAAAGCAATGATTTAACGAACTGGTATGATGAAATATACGCCCAGATGAATTACGGGGAATGCTGGAAATGGAAATATGCTGTCAGTTCATACGGAACCGGAAGGGAACGGTCGTATAATCAGTCCCTGAGCGGTATTCACTATTTTACGGGACGATATATTAAACTGTCAGCGCAGCATTACGGCCTCAGGCTGAATGAAATCATATTCCGCGATCAATCGGGAAACAGGATTCCGGCCCGCGTTTATCAACGGACCGGCGGCAATACTGAATCCTCATTATATTCGGATCCGGCCAATCTTCTTGATGAGCAGGATACGCTGGAAGCACTGCCTGATCTGGTAAACGGAAAAAACGGCGATAATCAGGGGGCTCAGCCGTCCTGGTGGAACAGTACATATTTTGATGAAATCTATCATGCCCGTACCGGATTTGAGTTTCTGCATCCGGATGAAATCCGTTATACCGAACCTTATGAAAACAGCCATCCACCGCTTGGAAAGATCCTGATCAGTATTTCCATTGCCGTTTTCGGTATGACGCCTTTCGGCTGGCGGTTTGCAGGCGCTCTGGCTGGTATTCTGATGATTCCCGGAATGTATCTTCTCGGAAAACAGCTGACAAAAAAGACATCCATTGCTTCAATCGCAGCAATTCTGATATCGCTTGACTGTATGCATCTGACCCAGACGCAGATTGCAACAATCGACAGCTTCCCTGTGTTATTTATCATTTTTGCATATTTCTTTATGCTGCGTTTTATCCAGACGGATTTTGTACGGTTGCCGCTTCGCAAATCCTTAATTGCTCTTGCGATGAGCGGACTGTTTATGGGCCTTTCCATTGCCAGCAAATGGATCGGCATTTATGCGGGAGCAGGTCTCGCTGTTTTGTTTTTCTGGCACATCTTCCGGATGATCCGTATCAGCAGAGAGGCCAGAACGCTATCAGAAAATCCATCTGTTACGCCCGCTGAAAAAGAATATCTCAGTCAATATACCGGCACAAACAGAAACGGGCAGCTGCCCGTATTCGGAAAAGTATTATGGATCTGCCATTGGTGTATTGTTTTCTTTGTTGTCATACCGATTGGTATCTATCTTTTAAGCTACATTCCTTTTATGGTAAAGAGAACGGACATTCATTCCTTCGGGGATTATCTGTCGGCAGTTTGGAATTCACAGCTTGGCATGTTAAACTACCACAGCAAACCTGGCCTCGGTATGGATCATCCATTCTATTCACCATGGTATGAATGGCCGATGATACTGAAACCAATGTACTATGCAGCCAGGCAGTACCTTTCCGCTACGACAACGGTTCCTTTCAGCATTTACTGTATCGGGAATCCTGTCATCTGGTGGTCGGCAATACCAGCCCTGATCTACTGTGTATTGTCCTGGATTAGAACGCATTTTTACCAGGTTTCTCTCGGATATGATCTTCCGTCTTCCCGAAAAAAGATGTTTCGCCCTGTTATATCACTGCCTTGTCACATCACTGCCAGATCATATGATAATCGTATCTCTTTCATCCTGATCGGCCTTCTTGCCCAGTACCTACCATGGGTACTTGTACCGAGAGGAACATATATTTATCATTACTTTGCTTCCGTTCCGTTTATGATTCTATGTATCGTTATGGTATTTGACAAGCTTTATGAAAAAAACAGATTTTATTTCTGCATTTTCGCGCTTCTGCTTGTATTATGTGCATTGGCCGCTTTTATCATCTTCTTCCCATATGCCAGCGGAATTGCGGTTTCAAGATCCTGGCTCGATATAGGGAATAAAGTGCTTCGCATCACATACTGACACGGATTTTGATCATTATCAGCCGGTCGGAGGGAGTAATCAAATGAACGAAATGATGGCAAAGACACTGAGTTTCGGTGTAAACGGCGTCATCGGTTTTCCTGTCCATGTGGAGGTATTTGCAGCAAACGGCCTTCCCATGATGGAAATCATCGGCCTGCCCGATACGTCAGTCCGGGAAAGCAGGGACCGTGTGAATGCTGCAATCATCAACTGCGGAAGACAGGGTGACCCGCGAAGAATAACCATAAACCTTGCGCCGGCTGATATGAAAAAAGAAGGCCCTTCATTTGATCTGCCGATTGCCGTTGGTGTCATGATGGCCATAGGCACTTTGCACCCTGTAAGGGAAAGAGATCCGGAAAAAACAGCGTTTTTCGGAGAACTCAGCCTGGACGGGATGATTCAGCCGGTCAACGGTGTGCTTCCGATGGTGATCAGCGCTAAGGAAAACGGTGTAAAAGATATTGTTCTTCCGGCTGAAAATGCGCGTGAAGCAGCATGTATCGAAGGGCTTCGGATTATTCCGGTATCCTATCTGGGTGAAGTAACCGATTATCTGGAAGGAAAGAAAGAGATTGTTCCGCAGGAACAGATTCCCTATGAAACACTGCAGCGGGAAAGCATTTTCCCTGTTGATATGGCACAGATCAAAGGCCAGGCCGCAGCGAGAAGAGCGCTGGAGGTTGCTGCGGCCGGGGGCCATAATCTGATTATGATAGGCGTTCCCGGAAGCGGAAAAACCATGCTGGCCCGCAGCGTTCCGGGAATCCTTCCGCCGCTTACATTCGAAGAAGCGCTCGAAACCACCAGAATTCATTCAATCAGCGGCCGGCTTCCCTCCGGAAGCGGACTGATGGTTACCCGTCCTTTCTGTGCTCCTCACCACAGTGCCTCAGTTGCTTCGCTTGTTGGCGGTGGATCGGACGCAAAACCCGGAGAAGTATCGCTGGCACATAACGGCGTCCTGTTTCTGGACGAACTTCCTGAATTCAGCCGGAATGCGCTGGAAGCGCTTCGCCAGCCGCTTGAAGACGGAATTGTATCTGTTTCCCGTGTAAAGCGGCAGGCACAATATCAGTCATCATTCATGTTAATTGCCGCAATGAATCCCTGTCCATGCGGATATTACGGAAGTTCAAGAAGACATTGCCGCTGTACTCCCCAGGAGATCAGGCACTATCTGGATCGGGTTTCCGGTCCGCTGCTTGACCGGATTGATATCCAGATTGAAGTGGATTCAGTTCCGATTGAAGAAATCAACAGTCAGTCTCCGGCCGAATCATCTGCTGTTGTTGCTTCCCGTGTCTCTGCAGCCCGTATGATTCAGCAGGAAAGATATAAGGATACAAACCATTTCTGCAATGCCCAGTTGAGCAGTAATGAAATCCGGCGTTTCTGCGAACTGAGCACAGAAGCCCAACGATTGCTCCATATGGCTGTTGATTCAATGCATATGAGTATGCGCGCTTATAACCGGATTCTGAAAGTTGCCAGAACCATTGCAGATCTGGCCGGCGAAGAACACATCGCCACAGTACATATTGCTGAAGCGATTCAATACCGTGAACTTGATCAGAAATACTGGAGATGATGGAGAAGATGTGTAGCGATTCGGAAATTGCATATCTTGCCTGGCTGGCTTCCAGTAAAGTTCCGGCTGAAATACTGAAAAGGCTGTTGATCAGTTTCCGGACCGGTGAATCGATATACAAAGCCGTAAAAAGCGATAATCAGCAGATTCTGGAATTTGTACCGGTTTCGGTCCTGAATGCTCTGAGAAACAGCGCCAACCCGGATCTCATATGCCGGATGGATCATCTGGTCCTTCAGTATGCCATTCACGCGATGACGATGCACGATCCCCGCTTTCCCACAATTCTGCAGGAAATTACAGATCCGGTATCCATTCTGTTTTATCAGGGGTCACCGGAATGCCTGTCCAGAAGGGCGATCAGTATGGTTGGGTCCAGAAGGGCTTCCTACAGCGGTTTGAAAGCGGCGCATCAGATTGCCCAGGATCTCAGCATGGAAGGCATCGCCATTGTCAGCGGTTTTGCTTATGGTATTGATACAGCTTCCCACCAGGGATGTCTTGAGGGCCGGAGCCCTACAATCGCTGTAATGGGCTGCGGACTGGATCAGAACTATCCGGCAGGGAACGAAGGATTAAGAAAGCAGGTAATCGATTCAGGGGGAATCCTTTTAAGTGAATATGCCCCGGGAGAAAAACCGCTGCCGGGCCATTTCCCTTATCGAAACCGGATCATCGCCGCGCTGGGGGAAGCAGTAATCTTAGTGGAAGCAAAAATACGCAGCGGAAGCCTCAGAACTGTGGACCATGCTTTGGAACAGGGAAAAGAAGTATTTGTTTATCCGGGTGATCCGACATCTCCATTTTTTGAAGGAAATCATCAGCTGCTGCGGGATGGCGGGCACTACTTTTCAAAAGCCCTGGATATCCTTGAAGATATGAACTGGCTTGACAAGAATCAAAGTGAAGTGCAAAATAGCGGTTGCAGCATCTCAACAGACGGGATGTCACCTGAAGAGGAAAAAATCCTGCGTTTACTGATTCCGGGTGAGCTGAGTTTTGATCAGCTTGCAGCCCAAAGCGCCGTTTCTCCGTCTGATCTTCTGAGTATCCTGACAATTCTTCAGATTCGAGGTGCCGTTGAACCGCTTCCCGGAAAAAAATATCAAATCAAACAATAAATCCAGCTCGGAGGGATTTCTTCATGGCGACTACGTCAAAACAAAAACTGATTATTGTCGAATCTCCTGCAAAGGCTAAAACAATCAGCCGGTACCTTGGAAAAGGCTATAAAGTTGAAGCTTCCCAGGGTCACGTGTGTGATCTGCCGAAAAGCCAGCTTGGCATTGATCCGGATCACGATTTTGATCTGAAATATATTACCATACGCGGACGCGGAGAAATCCTTTCCAGGATCAGGAAAGAAGCAAAAAACGCTTCCCATGTGTATTTTGCCACAGACCCTGACCGGGAAGGAGAAGCCATCAGCTGGCATCTTTATCACGTGCTTGGCGTGGATGAAAATGAGCCTTGTCGTATTGAATTTAACGAAGTTACCAAAAAGGCGGTACAAAATGCCATCAAAAATCCCCGCAAACTCGATATGGGGCGTATTGATGCGCAGCAGGCAAGACGTGCGCTGGACCGTCTCGTCGGATATAAGATCAGTCCTCTTCTATGGACAAAAATCAAAAAGGGGTTGTCCGCAGGCCGCGTACAAAGCGTTGCTACAAAGATGGTTGTTGATCGTGAAAACGAAATCGATGCATTTATTCCTGAGGAATACTGGGACATTTCTGCAAAGTGCAGTACGGGAAGCGGAAAAAAAGCCCATGTTTTTACTGCCCGTCTTGCCGGTGTGGATGGCAGCAAGACCCAGGTAAACAATGCGAAAGATGCGGAAAAAATCAGGTCAATGATTGAAAAAGAAACATTCATTGTTTCCGAAATCAAAAGAAAAGAAAAGAAGCGTATGCCCACGCCTCCGTTTACCACCTCAAGTCTTCAGCAGGAAGCAGGACGCAAACTGAACTTTACGACTGCCCGCACCATGCAGGTTGTTCAGCAGTTGTATGAAGGAATTGATATTGCCGGCGAAGGGACGCAGGGACTTGTAACCTACATTCGAACTGACAGCGTACGGATCAGTGATGATGCACTGGAAGCTGTCCGTGCGTTTATCCCTCAGAAATTCGGGCCTGAATATCTGCCTGCAGAAAAAAATGAATATAAAGGAAGAAAAAACGCGCAGGACGCCCATGAAGCAATTCGTCCAACCGATGTATTCCGGACTCCTGATTCGATTAAATCTTCCCTGAACCGTGAACAGTATATGCTTTACCGGCTGATTTACAACCGGTTTGTTGCCAGCCAGATGGCACCGGCCGTTTACCAGACACTGACGGCTGATATTACCGGACAGCACATCTCGCTGCGTTTTTACGGCGAGCACAAAACATTTTCAGGTTTTACAGCGCTTTACGAAGAAAGTTTGGATGAGACGGTCAGTTCAGTTGAAATGACATTGCCCGTGCTTGAGGAAAAACAAAAAATCTCTGTGGAAGAGGTCAGCAGCGAACAGCATTTCACTCAGCCCCCGAGCCGTTATACAGAAGCTAGCCTTGTACGGACGCTGGAAGAAAACGGAATCGGCCGTCCTTCCACCTATGCCCCGACAATCTCAACCATTATTTCCAGAGGCTATGTGTCCCGAGAAAAGAAACGTCTGTATCCGACTGAACTTGGTATCATGGTTACCGATATGATGGAAAAGTATTTTTCCGAGATCGTTGATACTGAGTTTACAGCCAATATGGAAACTAAGCTGGACGAAGTGGAAGAAGGAAATGCTGACTGGAAAAAAATCCTGCGTGATTTTTATCCGGAATTTGAAAAAACCCTTCATACAGCCGAAAAGGAAATCGAAAAGGTTGAAGTGAAAGACGAAGTCAGCGATGTACCCTGTGACCAGTGCGGCGCTCTCATGGTATACAAGATGGGCCGCTACGGCCGTTTTCTGGCCTGTCCGAATTTCCCGGACTGCCGCAATACAAAACCCATCTTGAATTATATTGATACGCCATGTCCCAAATGCGGAAAACGGCTGCTGGAAAAAATAAGCAAGAAAAACCGAAAATTTTATGGATGTGAAGCATATCCCGAATGTGATTTTGTCAGCTGGGATCAGCCGGTTGCGGAAAAATGTCCTCAATGCGGAAGCTATATGGTTGAAAAGCACAATGCGAGAGGGGAAGTCATTCATCTTTGCGCAAATGAAAGCTGCCGGTACAAATCCAATATAAAAAACACCGAGGAATACCCCGATGAGTGATCATTGCGCTACGGTAATCGGAGCCGGACTGGCAGGATGTGAAGCCGCCTGGCAGCTTGCCCAGCAGGGAATTTCAGTGAAACTGATTGAAATGAAACCTGTTGTACAGACGCCGGCTCATCATACGGATCAATATGCTGAACTGGTATGTTCAAACAGTTTCAGGGGCGAACGTCTGTCCAGCGCCGTCGGATTGTTGAAGGCAGAATTGCGTTGTATGAATTCACTGATTATGCAATGCGCGGATCATAACCGTGTTCCTGCCGGCGATGCGCTTGCGGTGGACCGGGATGGTTTTTCCGAACAGATCACAGAAATCATAAAGTCCCATCCACTGATTTCCGTGGAAACACGTGAAGCCTGTGAAATACCGAATGGACCGGTCATTATTGCAACCGGACCGCTGACAAGTCCGTCCATGACAGAGACGATCCGTCAATTACCCGGTTTGGATACGCTGAACTTTTATGATGCCGCTGCGCCTATTGTTGTCCGCGAATCCCTTGATGAATCCAGGATGTATCGCCTCAGCCGGTACGGACGCGGAGATGATTACCTGAATTGTCCGATGACAGAAACAGAATACAACTGCTTTATTGATGCTTTGCTTTCCGCAGAAACCGCAGAAGTACACGGTTTTGAAGAAAAGAATGTATTTGATGGCTGTATGCCCATCGAAAGCATGGCACGCCGCGGACGTATGGTTCCTGCTTTCGGCCCCATGAAGCCTGTCGGATTATCGGATCCCGGAACAGGAAAAGAGCCCTTTGCGGTTGTACAGCTCCGGCAGGACGATGCGGGAGAAACGATGTATAATATTGTCGGATTTCAGACCCGCCTGAAATTCAATGAACAGAAACGTGTCTTTGGCCTGATCCCGGGACTGGAAAACGCTGTCTATGCCAGGTACGGCGTGATGCACCGGAATACATTCCTGAAGAGCCCTGGCTTTCTGAATGAGAGGTTTGAAATGATCCGGCGCCCACAGTGCTATTTTGCCGGTCAGATTACCGGTGTGGAGGGATATGTGGAAAGTACGGCAAGCGGCCTTGTTGCCGGCCGGTCCCTTGCTTCACAGCTTCACGGGAATGATCCTGTTCCTTTACCCGGATTTACGGCAACCGGTGCGCTGGGCAGATATGTTTCAACACCAAACCGAAATTTCCAGCCGATGAACTGTACCTTCGGAATCATTGATCCTCTGCCGGTAGTTCCCGGGCAGAAGAAAATCCGGGACAAGCAGGCCAGATATGAGGCGATATCTGAAAGGGCGCTGAATTATATCAAATCGATATCAGATTAACGGAGGAATCATATTATGGCAAGTCCATTTCGCGGAACAACGATCTGTGCTGTACAGCGCAACGGTCAGACAGCTATCGCCGGTGACGGACAGGTTACAATGGGAGAGCACACAATTTTCAAAACATCTGCCCGGAAAGTAAGGCGTTTGTTCAACGGACAGGTAGCAGTCGGATTTGCAGGCAGTGTTGCCGACGCTTTTACCCTGTGCGAAAAATTCGAGGAAAAACTGCAGCAATGCGGCGGAAATCTTGAAAAAGCCGCAGTTGCCCTGGCACAGAACTGGCGCGGGGACCAGACGATGCGGCAGCTCGAATCCATGATGATTGCAGCCGATAAAAACCATCTGCTGATCCTGTCCGGCACCGGAGAAGTGATCGATCCGGATGAAGGGATTGCAGCAATTGGTTCCGGCGGCAATTATGCGCTGGCAGCCGCAAGAGCGCTTGTACAGAATACGGATATGGGCGCCGCGGAAATTGCACAAAAAGCATTACAAATTGCATCAAGTATCTGTGTCTATACGAATGATCATATCATCGTTGAAACGTTATAATCAGAAAGGAGAAAAGTCCGATGAGCCAGATGCAGCTGACCCCCCGGCAGATCGTTCATGAACTGGATCGCTTTATTGTCGGACAGGATGAGGCAAAAAAAGCAGTCGCTATTGCGCTTCGCAACCGATATCGCCGCAGCAGGGTGGATGAAACCCTCCGCGATGAAATCATTCCAAAGAATATCCTGATGGTAGGCCCGACAGGTGTCGGTAAAACTGAAATCGCAAGAAGGCTGGCCAAACTGGTAAACGCCCCGTTTATCAAAGTGGAGGCAACCAAATTTACGGAAGTCGGATATGTGGGACGTGATGTGGAAAGCATCATCCGGGACCTGACTGAAAACGCTGTCCGTATGGTCAGAAAAGAACACGAGGAACGGGTTATGCCGAGAGCCAGAGTCCTTGCTGAAGAGCGACTTTCAGATATGCTGGCCCATCCGTCCAAAAAATCTTCTTCGGCATCTAATCCCCTTGATTTCCTTCTCGGCCGTCAGAAGGAGACTCATGTTTCGGATGAAGAAACAACAGCGCTTGCCAAAAGAAAAGAAGAAATCCGGCAGCAGCTGCTTCGCAACGAAATTGAAGACCTTGAACTGGATCTTGAAGTTGAAGAAGAAGCGCCTACGCTTGAAGTCGGCGGAAACAGTATCAGCCTGGGCGATATGATGGGAAATATGATGCCCAAACGAACAAGAATTCGCCATGTCAAAGTTCATGAAGCAAGAAAAATCATGACCGATCAGGAAGCAGCAAAACTGATTGACAATGATGCTGTCCAGGAAGAAGCAATTTACAGAACGGAACAGAATGGCATCGTTTTTATTGATGAAATTGATAAGATTGCCTCCTCATCCAATGTACATGGACCGGATGTCAGCAGGGAAGGCGTTCAGCGGGATATCCTTCCGATTGTTGAAGGATGTACGGTGAATACAAAATACGGTGCTGTCCGGACCGATTATATGCTTTTTATTGCAGCCGGTGCTTTTCACGTCAGCAAAGTAACCGATCTGATTCCCGAGCTTCAGGGCAGATTTCCTGTTCATGTCCAGCTGAAAAGCCTGACCAAGGAAGATTTCCGGCAGATTCTCACGGTTCCGGAAAACGCGCTGACCAGGCAGTACCGGGCATTACTGGAAGTGGATCGGGTACTGCTGCGGTTCGATGATTCTGCCATTGATAAAATCGCAGAAGCCGCCTGCAATGCCAATGATAATTCGGAAGATATCGGAGCGCGGCGTCTTCATGCAATTTTTGAACAATTGCTGGAAGATATATCATTTAATGCCGGAGATGAAAACATGCCGCCTTTCGAACTGGTCATTGACGGGGATTATGTGAATGACCATCTCAAAGGTGAAAATAAACCGGTTGATATGAAAAAGTATATTCTGTAAGAAAAAAGAGGGGGACAAGTCCGTATGATCCAGACAATTGGTATGATTGGAACCGGAAATATGGGGTCAGCGATCCTGCGGGGCGTTGTTGAGGCACAGTATATCCGTGCTTCAATGATTACCGTTTTTGACGTAAGTTCAAAACGCATGCGTGAAATCAGTGAAGACATTCCGGGCATACAGCTTGCTTCAGATTGTGCGGAAGTAGCGGAACAATCGGATCTGATCATTCTGGCTGTCAAACCGATATATGTTCAGGATGTCATCAACGAACTGCTGCCGGCCCTGAACGGAAAGGCAGTATTAAGCATAGCGGCAGGATGGACAGTGAGTATGCTGAGCAAATCACTTGAGAATTCCGGTGCAACTTTTATGCGCGTTATGCCGAACACACCCGCCCTGGTAGGTGAGGGAATGACCGCTCTGTGTGATGAGTCCACGTTCTCCAAAGAAGATTTTGAGTATGCAAAGGGAATATTTGATTCCGTAGGGAAAACCATTATCCTTCCCGAAAGGCTGTTCGACGGAGTCGTTGCCATCAGCGGATCCAGTCCGGCTTATGTTTATATGATGATTGAAGCCATGGCGGATGCCGGTGTTAAAGAAGGCATTCCCCGGGCAAACGCGTATGAAATGGCCGCACAGAGTGTTCTCGGAAGCGCACTGATGGTTCTTTCCTCCGGGACACATCCGGCTGCTTTGAAAGATGCGGTTTGTTCACCCGGCGGAACGACCATTGATGCAGTGGAAGAACTGGAACGGAAGGGATTTCGCGCTGCAATTATGGACGCAATGCAGGTCTGTGCTGAAAAGAGCAGAAGCATGTCCAGATAATTCAGAAAGGAATCCGTCATATGGGAGAGGTAAGAAAGCAGGTCAATATTTATACTGACGGTGCATGCAGCGGAAATCCGGGACCGGGCGGCTGGGCCGCCATTCTAGAATTCGGTCAGCACAGAAAAGAAATCAGCGGATTTATGGCCGGAACAACCAATAACAGAATGGAACTGTTCGCTGCAATCAGCGGTCTTGGTGCATTAAAAGAGCCTTGTGATGTAAAGCTGTATTCCGACAGCAATTACCTTGTTCAGGCCTTTAATGACCACTGGATTGACGGCTGGAAGAAAAACGGGTGGAAAACCAGCGGGGGAACACCTGTTGAAAACCAAGATCTCTGGTTTATTCTGATGGCACAGACAAAAAAGCATCATGTTGAGTTCATTAAAGTAAAAGGGCATGCAGATCATCCGGAAAACAACCGTTGCGATGAACTGGCGCGTGCTGCGATTGACGAATATCGGAGTCTGAATCAAACAGAAAATCAGTAATCCGGGAGAAAAAAGTCATGGGCATTGTCATATTTGGAGCGGTATTTGTAGATATTAAAGGATATCCGCTGGCAAAGTATATTCCCGGCGGACGGAATATCGGGCGGGTTATCCATACGCACGGCGGGGTAAGCCGGAATGTTGCCGAAGACATTGCCAATATTGAACTTCGGCCAACTTTTGTCAGTGTAGTCGATGAAACCGGTATCGGTGCTGACATTATATCCCGCCTTCGCAGTCATAAAGTAAATACGGATTATATTGTCAGGCGTCCCGAAGGCACCGGTACCTGGCTGGCTGTTTTTGACAATTCCGGGGATGTCATTGCATCGATATCAAGCCGGCCGGATCTCAGCGCGCTTCTGGACGTACTGGATCAGCACGGTGACCGTATTGTCAGCGAAGCGGACAGTATTGTGGTGGAAATTGATCTGGACACGCCTCTGTTAAAACGGATATTTGCGCTTTCAGAGAAATATCATAAAGATGTATATGCGGTTGTTTCAAATATGTCCATCGCAATGGAACGCCGGGATCTTCTGCAAAGAACAGCATGTGTCGTATGTAATGCTCAGGAAGCAGGCATGCTGTTTTCGGAAGATTATACCGATATCACGACCGATAAGTTGCAGAATATCCTTGAAGAACGGCTGATCCGATCCGGTATTCCGAGAATGGTTGTAACGCTCGGAGAAGCCGGTGCTGTTTATGCTGAAATCGGCGGTTCATGCGGGTCCTGCCTCTCTCAGCGTGTCGACGTAATCGATACAACGGGTGCCGGAGATGCTTTCTTCTCAGGCGTTACCATCGGGCTGACTTATGGTAAAACCCTGGGGGAAGCATGTGAAATCGGCACACGGCTGGCCAGTTCAGTCATTGCCACAAAAGAAAGCGTATGCCCTCGTTTCCGTCCGGAAGAATTCGATATTCCGGCCATGCAGGACTGATGCTTTTCATGCAATCTTTTCCGGGGAAGGAAAGGCATTGGTCATAAACAGAAATATCAAATATTGATTTTCCGTAAAGAAAACAAAGCGATACACTGAATGAAAAAAATGATTCAATGGAATTGACTGCTTGCGCAGAGTGGTATATGATGAATTAAACAACTATTCGCTAAACCACAGTTTTACGAATAGTTGGGCCTATATTATTCAGAAAAGCGAGGTTTCTGTGTCTGATGGCTGAAAATCGTCAATCTTTTAAAGAACAGACGGATGCAAAGCGTATTTTGCAAATTCGTGCTGTTCTGAAGGAACTGCCCCAGGCCTGCAGTGATTTTCTGCGGTCAGTCGCTATTTCCACCGGTACATTTACCCGGCTGGCTTACGCGATTGATCTGAGAACTTTTTTCAATTTTCTTCATGATGAACGCATTGCCTTTTCTGATAAGGATGTCATTCTGTATGATGATGCCGATCTGGAAAAACTGACCAGAAATGATATTACTGCCTATACCGAATACCTGACATATTATCTGAAAAGCGCCGATGATGATTCGGTACCTAACAAAGAATATGTCAACCACGAATTATCCATTAAGCGAAAACTGTGTGCCATTCGTTCTTTCTATGATTATCTGTTTACAAACCAGCGAATCAGTTCCAATGTGACAGAGCTCGTTCCCCTGCCGAAAATTCATGAAAAACCGATTATCCGGCTGAATAAGGAAGAAATGGACCGGATCCTTTCCACGGCGCAAACCGGTGATTCCATGACAAAAAGCCAGCAAAAATATCAGAAAATTACCGCAAAACGCGATTACGCCATGCTTTCCCTTTTCCTTGGAACCGGTATACGTGTCAGCGAATGCGTCGGTATTGATATTGACGACCTGGATATGGAAAACAATGCATTCCTGGTGACCCGAAAAGGCGGCAATCAGGTCGTATTGTACTTTCCGCCGGAAGTTGCCGATGCGCTTGGAGAATACCTGGAGGAACGGCAGAAAATCGAACCGCTTCCCGGACATGAAAACGCATTATTTCTCAGTTTGCAGAGGAAAAGAATCACTCAGCGGGCGGTTCAGAATCTGGTCAAAAAATACGCAGCGATCGCCGCTCCCCTGAAGCAGAAGATCAGTCCGCATAAGCTGCGCAGCACATATGCCACGAATCTGTATCAGGAAACCAGCGATATCTATCTTGTAGCCGATGTGCTCGGACATACTTCTGTGGATACTACAAGAAAACACTATGCAGATATGACGGATGCGCGCCGGCGGATGGCCGCCGAACACGTCCATCTTCCCGGAGATCCCCAGTTCAGGAAGGACGACAACTGATTAATCATCCATCAGGTCCCGGATTTTCTTTGTCATGGATTTGATCTCGGAATTGGAATGATCTTTCATATCGCGTACTGCATTGTTCAATATTTCCGCCGCCTGCAGCAGTTCACGGTACAAGGTTTCCTTTTTGTTCGCAGGAACGTCAGAATCCGCGGCTGCTTTTTTATTGTGGGTTTTATAAACAGGCGCGGTCAGCCGGATCCATTCATGTTTCAGCAGATCATATTCAGAACCTGAATACGGTGCCATCGCCTCAATCCCGGTATTGCTGTGAATGATTTCGGCAAATCCGGTGCAGGAATCTTCATCGCCATGGTTAACGAAGATCATGGAAGGCTTTTTGCTGAACTGATTGATCCAGTTCAGCAGGCCGGCCTGATCCGCATGGCCGGATATGCCGTCAAGCAACGTTATTTCTGCTTTCACATCAATCGTTTCGCCCAGTATTTTGACTTCTTTTGTCCCGTCATAAATAATCCGGCCCAAAGTACCGGCTGCCTGATAGCCGGCGAACATAACGGTGTTTTTTTCGTTCCACAGATTGTGCTTCAGGTGATGCCGAATACGGCCTCCTTCACACATGCCGCCGGAAGCAATGATGACCTTGGGCTTCTCGTTCGCGTTTAAGGCTTTGGATTCTTCAGATGACACAACGGTATGCAGTCCGTCAAACCAGATCGGATTAGCGCCTTCCTTCATAACGGCTCTTGCATCTTCATCCAGGCATGCCGTTTCGCATTGCAGGAAGATGGCGGTCGCTTCATTGGCCAGAGGGCTGTCCACATATACCGGAAAATCAGAATAAAACGGCAGCAAATGCTGCTGTTTGATTTCGCGGAAAAAATACAGCAATTCCTGGGTACGGCCGACCGCAAAAGAAGGAATAATCACGCTGCCGCCACGGTTGAAAGTACGGTCGAGTATACTCACAAGCAAAGGAATCGGATTACCGCTTCCATGATGGAGACGGGTTCCGTAAGTGGATTCAATCAGCAGGTAATCCGCTTCAGCCACCGGCTGCGGATCCTGAATAATGGGCTGATTCGTGTTCCCGACATCGCCGCTGCAGACAAGTTTGACTTTTTGTCCGTTTTCTTCAAGGAAAAACTCAACGAATGAAGAGCCGAGCAGATGGCCGGCATCCGTCAGACGTATCGACAGTCCTTCATCAATCTGAATGATTTTCCCATATTCACACGGGCGGAAAAGCTTCATGACATTGGCAGCATCTTCTGCCGTATAGGCAGGCTTTACTTCAGGGAGTCCGGTCCGCTGGTTTTTCTTTGTCTGATATGCAGCATCCGTTTCCTGGATATGGGCGCTGTCAGCAAGCATAATACTGCACAGGTTAACGGTTTCATGCGTTGCATATA
Source organism: Clostridia bacterium (assembly GCA_017429695.1). Taxonomy (GTDB): domain Bacteria; phylum Bacillota; class Clostridia; order Christensenellales; family Aristaeellaceae; genus Aristaeella. Next base: position 48,785 of record JAFROK010000031.1, read on the forward strand.
TTTTTCCGCGAAAGCCCTGCTGATAAAGCAGCGGAAGACTGCCGGAATGATCGATATGCGCATGCGTCAGAACGACATACTCAATCATTCCCGCCGGAACCGGCAGCTCGGACATGACGTAATCATTTTCACCCTGTTCCATCCCGCAGTCAATCAGCAGATACCGTTCACGCAGCCATTCAAGCATCGTGCAGCTCCCTGTTACCTGATGTGCGGCACCGATTATTGTCATTTTCATGCGTTTATCCCTTCCCCAGTGCAATATATTTGATTTTCTTTTTGATCATGCTATAATCAATCCGTATGGCAGGTAATTTCGGACAGTCAGGGGTTTAAAACGGGTTCATCGCTTTCCTGCTTCAGAAGGATTCTGTCAATCGAAACGGAACGATACTCAGCATCCCCGTTTACGCATTTCATACAGTTATCACATATTTTTTCCGGATCAAGATCACACCGGTCGCATTCGCCACATCCGATACACTCCCGGTCATAAAGAACACACTGACGATGAACAGCCATCCGGAACACCTCCCTGTATTCAGATTATAACCCCTGCACAAAAGAAAGGTCAAGAAAGCTTTGAATACGGTCACATTAACGCCTTTTACAGAAGATGATTATCATCTGTTTTTCCGCGGATACGTTCAGGATCCGATGGTATCCCCGCTTCCCTTTCACTATAACCGCGAACAGATTTCAAACTCATATCGTTACAATTACGGCGGTTTTCAGAAGGACTATGCCCATTATGGAATCTATCTGGATGGGATTCCGGTGGGGTCTTTCCAGCTGAAACGGATTGACCCGGAAAAACAATCCTGCGAGTTTGGCATTATCCTTCAGCATGATGGGTACAAAAACCGGGGTATCGGCACTGAAGCCGTCAGAATCGGTATGGCCATTGCCAGAAATGACTTCCGGGTAAAAACAATATACGGAGACACAATGGGCAGGAATCTTCGGATGAGGCGTGTATTTGAGAAACTGGGATTTGAAAACTTCGAAACGGTCAGAGAAGCCTTCGAATTACCTGATGGCACATTTGACGACAGGCTGGTCTGGAGAAAACAACTGGAGGAAGACAGCATATGACAGCAGCAGTAAAACTGATTCCCGGCAAAGAAAAAAGAGTTCTATCACGCCATCCGTGGATTTTTCGCAGCGACATTGATCAGGTTGAAGGAAATGTTCTCCCCGGGGATATTGTGGATATCTGTTCAACCAAAGGCAATTTCCTGGCCAAAGCATTTTACAATCCCAACAGCCAGATTGCATTGCGTATCATGAGCTGGCATAATGAGGAAATCGACAGAAAGCTGATTTTTCAGCGTGTTCATGAGGCGATTGAATATCGCCGTTCTTTTGCTGATCTGAAAAGCTGCCGCCTGATATTTGCCGAGAGCGACCGCCTTCCTGCCATGATCGCTGACGCATTCGGCGATGTCATTGTCATTCAGTGCCTGGCGCTCGGTATGGAACAGTTCAAGCAGGATGTGGTGGATGCGCTTGTTGAGGAGCTGCATCCGACAGGAATCTGGGAACGTAATGATGTTCCTGTCCGCCGGCTGGAAGGGCTCCAGTTGACAACCGGCCTTCTGTATGGTGAAGTTCCCGATCGTGTTGAAATGATGGAAAACGGCGTCCGGTTCCTGGTGGATGTGAAGGAAGGTCAGAAAACAGGCTTTTTCCTTGATCAGAAGGAAAACAGGGCGGCCATTGCGCCTTTTGTCAGAGATAAAAAAGTGCTGGATTGTTTTACACATACCGGATCTTTTGCCCTCCACGCTGCCAGGTATGGGGCAAAAGAAGTCACAGGTGTGGATATAAGCGAATATGCCTGTGCTTTTGCGAAAGAAAATGCCGATCTGAATGGTTTTGGGGACAGCGTTCATTTTGTCACAGCAAACGCATTCGATCTGCTGTCTGAAGAAAGCCGCAAAGGCACAAAATACGATGTGATCATCCTCGATCCGCCTGCTTTTACAAAAACACGCTCCCAGATTGAAAGCGCCCTGCGTGGATATAAGGAAATCAATCTGCGCGCGATGAAAATGGTGGAAGCCGGTGGATATCTCGTCACCTGTTCCTGCAGCCAGCATGTGACGCCGGATCTTTTCAAAAAGATGGTATCCGATGCCGCACGTGATGCAAAAGTTCTCCTGCGGCAGGTTGAATTCCGCACCCAGGGCCGCGACCATCCGATTCTTCCGGCCGCGCCTGAAACAGAATATCTGAAGTGCGGTATATACCAGGTATTTCCATTATAAAATTAGGCCGGCAATCCGGCCTTATTTTTCTTCATATCCGAGCGTCCGGAGGTCTGCCGCGTTATCGCGCCAGCCGGGACGGATTTTCACCCACAGTTTCAGATTGATATGCGTATCCAACAGGTTCTCGATGTCCTGCCGGGCTTCTGAACCGATTGTCTGCAGCATGGCGCCGTGTTTACCGATAATGATCCCTTTATGTGCATCCCGTTCGCAGTAAATTGTCGCATTGATTTCAGTAAGCCCATCATGAAACTTTTCAATGCCGAGAATCTCTACGCCGATTCCGTGCGGAACTTCATCCCGAAGGTTGTGAAGTGCTTTCTCACGGATAATTTCCGCGCAGAGAATGCGTTCCGGCTGGTCAGTCATCATATCCGGGGAAAAATACTGCGGACCTTCCGGAAGATGATTCCGGATGATTTGGTTCAGTACGTCGAGTCCGTTCCCCGTTTTTGCACTGACGGGAACAATATCATCAAATCCATATTCAGAAAATCCGGCTGTGGCGGACAGCACCGCATCAGGACGAATCAGGTCAATTTTGTTCAGCGCAAGAATTTTCGGCACTTTATATGGCGCCAGATCAGCCGCCACAGAATAATCCTTATCGGTGATATGGGATGCGTCTACAATCATCAGAATACAGTCCATTCCCTCCATGGCATGATGAACCGACTGCATCATATATTCACCAAGGCGCGTCCTTGGCTGGTGAATACCGGGCGTATCAAGGAAAACCATCTGATCATGTTCATGGGTAATGACACCCATAATCCGATTCCTTGTGGTTTGCGGACGATTGGATACAATCGCAACTTTTTCACCGATCATCGCATTCATTAAAGAAGATTTGCCGACATTCGGAAGTCCGACAATCGTGATAAACCCGGAGCGGAACGGTTCTTTACCGGAAGAATTCATTACTCATTCTCCTTTGAATTCAGGTCGATGCTGTGTGGCAGCAATTCGGACAGCTGTTTTTCCAGAATGACGTTGTCATGAGCCAGCAGTATCCGGATATCAGGTGAAAATTCGGCCAGTACCTGGCGACATGCGCCGCAGGGCCAGGGCGTCTGGCCGTAGGCCGCAATGGCGATCACATCAAATTCCCTTGCGCCTTCGCTGACTGCTTTGAAAACAGCCGTACGTTCCGCACAGTTTGTCATTCCGAAGGAAACATTTTCAATATTGCATCCGGTAAAAACACGTCCGTCAGTGCAGTGCAATGCGGCGCCTACAGGAAACCGGGAATATGGCGAATAGCTGAACCTCATTGCGTCAACGGCTTTCCGGACAAGTTCAATATCAGATTCTGAAAATGAACTTTCGCGTGTTGCGTTAACAGAGGATAATACTTTTTCTTCCATGGCACGCATTTTGACGCGGTCCTCCTCTTCAATATGATCGTATCCCATCAGATGGCATATGCCGTGTACCAAAAGAAAGGAAGCCTCCCGATCCTCTGAATGGCCATATTCGTGCGCCTGCATCTTCATATGCGGAACAGAGATCACAATATCTCCGAGAAAGCAGGCGTCCAAATCATCATCGTATTCCCTGCGCAGAAGCGCTGTGCAGCTGCCGGCAGTCAGCCCTGCAGGATAAGATACCGTCGGAAAAGACAGCACATCTGTGGAGCGATTAATTCCACGATTAAATGCATTGATCCGGGCAATCTCGTCATCATCACAAAGCCGCACGGAAATGGCGCACGGAACGGAGATACCTTCGGTTCTGATACATTGATCTGCTGCTGCCTGCATCTTTTCTTTTACAGCATCATTCAACGGAATATCCGTAATCCATTCAAGCTTCATTTGAAGTCTCATCTTTCCCCTTTTCGGTCGTTTGTTCCGGCGCCGGTTTGTCCTGGCTGTCTGCGGATTGCTTCTGACTGTTTTCCGGAGTGGCACTCTGGCGTTCATTGGTCTGCGCGGATCCGGATTTGTTTTCATCAGTTTCCGGAACAGGAACGGCTTTCCCGGCATAATGCGGCACATTGGGATATTCAATGCGTTCATGATAAACACCTTTCAGAATGCCGGAAAATGCTTCGCAGATCTGATCGATATCTGAAAGGGAAAGCGGGCTGTCGCTCAGCTGGCCGTCTTCCAGTTTTCCGCGGACAAGGCGCTCGATAAACTGGTCAATTCCTTTCGGCGTCGGATCTTTCATGGACCGTACAGCCGCCTCAATCGTGTCGGCCAGCATAACAATCGCTGCTTCCTTTGTCTTCGGTTTCGGGCCGGAATAGCGGAATTCGTCAATATCCACATGGCTTCCGTCAGACATCTGCAATGCCTTGTGATAGAAAAACATAACGGGCGTCACGCCGTGATGCTGCAGAATAATATCCTGTATCTCACGGGGCATGTGCTCTTTCTGGGCAAGAAGCACACCGTCCATGGTGTGACTGATCAGGATCGCGGCAGAAACATAGGGATCCGTTCTTTCGTGCGGATTGTCATTATTTTGGTTTTCTTTGAAATATCCGGGACGTTTCAGTTTTCCGATATCATGATAATAGGCACCCGCCCGGGCAAGATACGGATTGGCCTGAATTTTATCGGCAGCGGCTTCAGCAAGATTGGCAACAATAATGGAATGATGATATGTGCCGGGCGCTTCAATCATCAACCGCTTCATCAGGGGCTGGTTCGGATTTGTCAGTTCCAGCAGGCGGCTGGGTGTGGCCAGGCGGAAAAGCTGTTCCAGCAGCGGCTGGAAGGCAACAGCCAGCGCGCCGCTGAGAATTCCGCCGGCAAAAGCCCATGCGCCGAAAGACAAAACATCGAGTGATTCAGAAGAAGTCAGCCATTTTGTTCCGATAATCATGACCAGGCTGGTGACGGATGACAAAAGGCCGGCAAGTAGCAGCCGGACGCGCTGTGGTTTTCCTTTCAGAATCCAGATGGAAATAATGCTCTGTGCAATGGTCATCATCATGATCAGAACAACATCGAAAAATGTTGAACTGGCATTCCCGGAAGTAAGGGATGCAAACAGCAGCGAAAGCGCAAAAGTGAGGCATATGCCTGCTCTGTAGCCAATTAATACCGTTCCGAGAATGGCGCCTAACGCTGCAGGAATTACATACTGGCTCGGCAGCAAATGGGCCACAGCCGCAACGGCAACGGACAGAATGAGGATAATCAAAACAACCGCCATTTTCCGGACATCGGAAAGAATATCCGCGCGAAGCAGTTTCAGGCTCATAAACAGGCAGATCATGGCGATCAGTACAGCAATCGCAGAACCGCCGTAAACAGAATAGTCAACACCCTGATCATTCAGAAGGCCCAAGGAACGAAGCATGGAAAGCTGATATTCATATACCGGCTCCCCTTCTCGGATGATCGTACGCCCCTGCAGATAAATCACGGGATCAACAGCGTCCATTGCTTTCTGACGCTCTTCTTCCGTTTTCTCCTCATCGTATATCAGCGTTGGTTTAATGCTGATTTCGATCATTTTCTGAAGCACAATGCTGTAAGGTTCAAGCGCCTCGTTGCCCAGGAGACTGAAGATGGCTTCCTCAACTTCCGATTCGTTCTTAAAATTCTTGCTGTTGATTTCAGATTCAATGGCTCCTTTGATTTCAGATACCATATAATCAAATTCTGAAGGGTTTAATTCCATGACAAACTGAATAAAGGCAGTCTGCTCATCCGGTGTAAGCTTCAGGACGGTCAGTTTTGAAGCACCCTCAGCGATTTCTTCCTGGGAAAATTCATGTGGAGCAGGCGGTTCCTCATTATTCTGAACGCTTATCGGATTCTCTTCAGCTGAAGCCTGGTTGTCATCTTCTTCAGATGAAGCTGTTTCCGGTTCATTTGTGACGTAAAGAGACTGTGCGTAATCATGAACGGCCTGCAGGTCGCTGATCGCCATTCTGAGCGACTCGATCAGTTCATCATTGCTGATTTCATTAAATACCTTCTTGGCCTGGGATGCCGCAGCGTCCCTGCGGCTCTGTGTGGTCACCTCATCTGTTACGTCCTTGGTGGCCTTAATGGTTTCCGGTGCGATGGAATCAACAGTCAGATCGTATTTCTTAGGAACACAGATAAAGAAAAATACAACAAGAATGATCAGATATGCAGCAATATCCATCAGGACACATTTGAAGGCATCAGAATGGAGCCATTTGGCGAAGCGGGAAAACAGGCTGGCCTGTTCGGGCCTGGCGTCTGTTTCGGGCAGATTCCGTTCGATTGTATCTGTCATTTTGCATTTCCCTTTCTGCAAGTTCTGCAAAAGAATGAAATATCTTTCCGGTTGAATATTTTAGCCTGTCAGAAGATATTATGCCTTTTTTTCGTATGCTTCCACGATTTTCTGAACAAGTTCATGGCGAACAATATCCTTCCCTGTCAGCTCGACGATGCCAATGCCCGGAATCCCTTTCAGAAGAGAAATGGCTTCTGAAAGGCCGGATTGTTTTCCCGGGGGAAGGTCCGTCTGCGTAATGTCTCCGGTCACAATCACCTTGGAATGAAATCCCATCCGGGTAAGGAACATTTTCATCTGCTCGGAAGTCGTATTCTGGGCCTCATCAAGAATAATAAAAGCATCTGATAAGGTTCGCCCGCGCATATAAGCCAGCGGAGCAACTTCAACGGTGCCGCGTTCAAGGAGGCGTGAATAGGAATCCGCTCCCATAAAGTCATACATTGCATCATATAGGGGACGCAGGTAAGGATCCACTTTCTGCGTCAGGTCGCCGGGAAGAAAGCCCAGTTTTTCTCCGGCTTCAACAGCCGGCCGTGTCAGGATAATACGTTCTGCTTCTTTGTTCTTCAGCGCCATAACTGCCAGTGCCATGGCAAGATATGTCTTTCCGGTACCGGCCGGCCCGATGGCGAACGTCAGCATATTCTGATGGATCGCGTTCACATAATTCTGCTGTCCGATGGTTTTGCAGGTAATCTGCTTTCCGCGATGCGTAATCGCTATCACGTTTTTCAGGGATTCTTCGATCTGTTCCCCTTTTCCCTCTTTGATCATGGCGATGACATAACGGATCCTGACACGATCCACATATTCGTTGCGCTGAATCATGGAAAACAGGGTATGAATCGTTTTTTCGGCCAGGTTCAGATGGTTTTCATCTCCCTGAATCGTCAGCCTGTTTCCTCTCAGTGCAACGGATACGTTACATTCCTGTTCAATCAGTGCAATATTCTGGTCATTCATTCCAAACAGGGAAACATATGTATCCATGGAATCTGCATTCAAGGCAATTTCTCGGCTAAAGGTCAAGTCAAATGACTTCCTTCCTATAATTATTCAATATATATGATACTGAATTTATATGGTTTGTCAATTTAAAAGACAGACGAAAGACCGGATCCGGTTCATTCTTCCGGATACATTGAAAAAACACTGCATATCAAAGGACAGTCAGTTGACATGCTCGTTAATTTATGGTAGGATTCGCCCTGAATTAAATAGGAAAGACGATGAAGGAAATCAAGTTTTCCGCAATGATTTCAGAGAGCCGCCGGTTGCTGCGAGGCGGTACAAAGTCGGAAAATCGCTGCTTCCCGAGTTGGTTCTGTGAACAGGCATAATTGCTTCAGTAATGGAACACGGATGCCCCGTAATCGGCTTTGGGCTTGTCAGAGCCCGAGAGTGACTGTTTTAAAACAGCAGTAACAAGGGTGGTACCGCGGAGAAATTCGTCCCTGAAGCACACATTGGCTTCAGGGTTATCATTTTTTCTGGAGGAAATCGCAATGAATCAGAAAATCGTTCGGATCAGTGACTGCACGCTCAGGCAGAAAAACCATTTTCCGGTCTTAAGTTTCAGGGAAAAGCTCGAATTATGCCGGCTGATGGATAAACTAAATGTTGATATGATCGAAATGGAAGAAATCCGGCAGGTTAAAATCGATTCCCTGCTGATCAAGTCCGTCTGTACTGCTGTCCGTCATGCGGGAATTGCGGTTCCGGTTGCGCTGAATTCCGAAAGCGTCCGTATGACCTGGGATGCACTGAAGACTGCTTCGCATCCGCGTCTTCAGGTTCCCGCTCCTGTCAGTTCCGTGCAGATGGAATATCTTTATCATATGAAACCCAAGGCCATGGTTGCCGCTGTTTCCGATACCATCCGTACATGCCGTGAATATACCGAAGATGTTGAGTTTATTGCGGAAGACGCAACAAGAAGCGATGGCGCTTTCCTGCGGGAAATGATTTCCGCAGCAATTGCAGCCGGCGCTTCAACCATTACGGTATGTGATTCAGCCGGATCCATGCTTCCGGAAGAGACAGGCGCATTTATTTCTTCCCTGGTAAAAGATATCCCTGATCTTGAAAATATCGTTTTCGGTTTTTCCTGTATTGATCAGATCAAACTGGCCGACGCATGCGCCATATCTGCCGTTCAGAACGGAACAAGGGAAATCAAGGCAGCATCCTATCAGACGGATGCCATTTCCCTGATGAATATTGCCCGGATACTTGATCTGAAATCTTCCGCTTTTGGTATTTCCTGCAATGTATCCACCGAACGGATCCGCAGCCTGACCGGAATGATTGAAACCCTTTGCCGTACAGGGCTCAGCCGTTCCATTGCCGGTTCATACCCGGATGAAGACAGGGAATCAGGCTTCATGCTCAGTACGCACGACTCCATCGACTCCGTTCGGAAAGCAGTTGAAAAACTCGGATACGACCTGACGGCGGATGATATGGAAAAAGTGTGGACCTGTTTTTCCGAAATTGCCGAAAAGAAAGACCTGATTTCCCTGCGTGAACTGGATGCCATCGTTGCCGCTGAGGCCATGCAGGTGCCCCCTGTTTATCATGATATTCAGTATGTCATCAATACAGGCAATACGATTTCCGCCATGGCCCATATGAAGCTCAAGTATCACGATAAGGAAATCGAAGGCATTGCCGCTGGGGACGGCTCCATTGATGCTGCCTTCAATTCCATCGAAAAAGCAACCGGCCGCCACTTTGAACTGGATGATTTCCAGATCCAGGCCATTACGGAAGGCCGGGAAGCCGTCGGCGAAACCATCGTCAAACTCCGCCACGAAGGAAAACTCTATTCAGGCCGCGGAATCTCAACCGATATCGTCGGCTCGGGTATTCTGGCTTATCTGAACGCGCTGAATAAAATCGTGTATGAGGAGGAAGAGGCATGAAGTTGTCTTTTTCAACCCGCGGATGGCGGGAACTGCCCTGGGCGGAGCAGGTACGGGACGCGGTTGAACTGCACTTCCAGGGAATTGAAGTATACAACCTGCATCGCTGTACATCCCTGACTGACCGCGGCGGCGCTTTTCATAAATTTACCAGGAATGAAACACTGCGTGAACTCCGGGGCCATGATCTTGTGATTCCCTGCCTTGACACATGCATCGACCTCGGCGATCCGGATGAAGATATCACCGCTGCCTCCGGTCTTTTTGAAACGGCGTCTGCCATGCATATTCCTTATGTCGCTTTCTGCGCCTTGCAGGATGAAGAATCGCTCATCCGGGAGCGGATTAGCAGCATGCTACCCGATGCGTCCGGAAAATCTGTCTGCATACTGATTAAAACAGTCGGCATTTATGCCAATACCGAACGTCTCCGGAAACTCATGGATGATTATGCCTGTGACAATCTTGCCGCGTTGTGGGATATGCATCATCCTTACCGTGATTATCATGAAACGCCCGATACAACCATCCGGAACCTGGGGGGCTATGTGCGTCATGTCCATCTCAGGGACTCGGACGACGACATGAATTACAACCTCATCGGCGAAGGAACGATCCCTGTTCAGGATATGATGAACGCGCTTTATTCAATCGATTACAGCGGCTTTATATCGCTTGAATGGAAGCCTGAATGGATCAGCGACATTCCGGACCGGGAAATCATTTTTTCCCATTTCCTGAATTATATGAACCGGTTTGATAATCCGAAGGGAAAGAAAAAGTCGCTTTATTTCAATTATGACGGCACCGGAAAATATGTCTGGAAGAAGGACGAACTGATTGACCTGACATTCGGTCAGGTACTCGACCGAATGGCGGAGGAATTCCCGGATCAGTATGCGTTCAAATACACAACGCTGGACTATATCAGAACCTATTCGGAATTCCGCGATGATGTGGACCGCTTTGCAAGAGCGCTGATTTCCCTCGGTGTCCGTGCCGGATCAAAAGTGGCGATCTGGGCCACAAACGTACCGGCGTGGTACCTTACTTTCTGGGCGGCCACCCGGATCGGCGCCGTTCTTGTAACAGTCAATACAGCCTATAAAATTCATGAGGCGGATTATCTGCTGCGCCAGAGTGACACCCACACGCTGGTCATGATCGAAAGCGCGCTCGACAGTAACTACCGGGCTATTATCAACGAACTGTGCCCGGAAATTGCTTCTGCCACGCCCGGGGAACCGCTTCACTGCAAGCGTCTCCCCTTCCTGCGCAACGTGATTACAGTCGGATATACGCAGAGCGGCTGCCTGACCTTTGAAGAAGCCATGCGCCGGGCGGATTCCGTGCCGGCAGAAACACTGCATGCCATGGCGGAACGCGTCCGTCCTGATGATGTCTGCAATATGCAATATACCTCAGGCACCACCGGATTCCCCAAAGGCGTTATGCTCACCCATTACAATGTGGTCAATGACGGAAAATGTATCGGAGACCGGATGGGACTGTCCACGGCGGACCGGATGATGATTCAGGTCCCGATGTTCCACTGCTTCGGCATGGTGCTGGCCATGACGGCGTCCATGACCCATGGTGCCACGCTCTGCCCGCTTCCCTATTTCTCCGCGAAAAATTCCCTGGCATGTATCAATCAGGAACGGATCACCTGTTTCCATGGTGTTCCTACCATGTTTATTGCGATGTTTAATCATGAGGATTACCGTAAAACCGATTTTTCATACATGCGAACCGGCATCATGGCCGGTTCGGGCTGCCCGCCTGAACTGATGAAAAGAGCGGCTGACCCGAATGAAATGAACATGCGGGGAATCGTCAGCGTGTACGGACAGACGGAATCTTCTCCCGGCAGCACCATGTCCGCCTGGACGGATTCCCTTGAGCTGAGAACGGAAACCGTCGGCTATGCCTTCCCGCATGTGCAGTGTAAAATTATCGACCCGGAAACCGGCGAAGAGCTTCCGGACGGCCAGGACGGCGAATTCTGTTCCCGCGGATATAATATCATGAAAGGATATTATAAAATGCCCGATGCGACTGCCGCCGCCATTGATTCCGACGGATGGCTGCATTCAGGCGACCTGGCCCGCAGGAATCCGGACGGTACATTCCTGATCACAGGACGCCTGAAGGACATGATTATCCGCGGCGGTGAAAACATCTATCCCAAGGAAATCGAAGAGTTTATCTATACCCATCCGGATGTGGCGGATGTTCAGGTCATCGGCGTACCGGATGCCCGCTACGGAGAAGCTGTCATGGCCTGCATTATCCGCAAGGAAGGCGCAAAAGTAACAGCCGAGGAAATGACGGAATATATCCGGAGCCATATGGCCCGGCATAAAGTGCCTCAGTATATTGAATTTATGGATACTTTCCCGATGAACGCAGCCGGAAAAGTACTGAAATACAAAATGCGCGAGGAAGCAGCAGAGCGCCTCGGACTGGTAGGCGCTGCCGGTATCGATACGGCTGGCGGCCTGAAGAAATAACGGTTCCGGAAAAGTCAGTTTGATCAGGACTTTTCCAGCAGATGGCGCATCCCGGACGGATTCACCAGTACTTTCGCACATCCGAGCACAACACAGTCTTTCGCGTCAGGCGCAACATGGCAAGGAATCTGGAGTACGTTGCTGATTGCTTCGGCCAAGCCGTACAGCATGGAAGCGCCGCCTGTAAGGGTTACGCCTCCTTCAAATATGTCAGAAGCCAGCTGCGGCAGTGTCCGTTCAATCACTGCCTGAACTCCTTCGATCAGATCGTTTACATTTTCAACCAGCGCTTCATAGATTTCATCCGAGTCGATACTGAGCGTTTTCGGAAGGCCTGAAATCAGGTTCCGTCCCGTAACATCCATTACAACGCGCGGATTCCTGCGCATGGCGCCGCCCAGGGTAATTTTCACCTGTTCCGCCGTCCTTTCGCCGATCAGCAGGTTGTATTTCCTGCGCAGGTAACGGATCACCGCGTCATCAAAATGGTCTCCTCCGACGTGGATGGAGGATACAACGGATACCGTACTGTTGCTCAGTACGGCCATGTCGGTGCATCCGGCGCTGATATCGGCCACCATGCTGCCGTATGAGCCCAGAAAATTCAGCTGTGCACCGAGCGCGGCGGCAATTGTCCGATCCAGGATCTGCGTTCTGCGGAGGCCCGCGTCAAACAGTGATGTAACAAGCGCTTTCTTCTCCATGTCCTTGACGCCGGAAGGAACAGCCAGAATCGCCCGCGGCCGGGCCAGGATATGTTTGCCGATCACATTGGTGATAAAAAAGCGAAGCATGGCGCTGGTCAGGTCAAAATCGATCATTTCGCCCTGTGCCAGCGGACGGATAATATTGATGCTGGAAGGCGTTCTGCCGATCATTCTCCAGGCTTCAGCGCCGAATGCAATAATATGCTGTGTATCCCGTTCCACTGCCACAACGGCCGGTTCACGGAAAACAACGCCATGTCCTTTCATGAATATAACGACATTGGATGTGCCCAGGTCAATACCGATATCCCCAGATGGTTGTGGCATGGTGAAACACCTTTCAATTCAGTCAATCCTGTCCGGTGAAACCGTACAGCAGATGAATATTATCATGATATCCGGAAAATTACAACATCCCGTCATTCTTGACAATGCGCAGTGAATTCCGCATAATATATTCTGGATTTTTGTGGATGGGAGGGCGACGGTTTTGTCTGTCAGGATTCTTTCGGTCACCCCTCATTCTCCGGCCGATAAGGCTGGAATCCGCAGCGGAGAAACGGTCATTCTGATTAACGGAGAATCGGTTGTTGACGAAATCGATTACCAGGCCCTGTCCGTCTCTTCCCGCCTTTCGCTCGTGATTGCCGGAACCGACGGAAAAAACCGGGATGTGTTTATCTACAAATCCCTGGGAGAACCGCTGGGCCTGAGCCTGGACGAAACGACGGCCATGAAACCCCGCCATTGCCGCAATCATTGCCTTTTCTGCTTTATTGACCAGCTTCCGGACGGCATGCGGGACACTTTGTATGTCAAGGATGACGACTGGCGCCTGAGCCTGATGATGGGCAATTATGTAACCCTGACGAATGTGGATGATGCGGAATTTAACCGCATCCTAAAACGGAAGGCTTCCCCGATTTATATTTCCATTCAGGCGACAGATCCGGATGTGCGCGTCCGTATGCTCCGCAATCCCAATGCCGGCAATATCCTGAGTCGAATGAAACTGCTGCATGAAAACGGCATTCAGTTTCATGGCCAGATTGTTCTGTGTCCCGGGATCAATGACGGCGATGTGCTGAAGCGCACCATCGAGGATACCGCTTTCCTTTTCCCTTCCGCCTGTTCCCTGGCCATCGTTCCCATCGGAATGACATGCTATCGCGATAAGCTGGCGCCGATGAATCCGGTTACGCCTGAACTTGCCGGCGAAGTAATCCGTATCGTCGAAGGTTATCAGAAACGTTTCATTCATGAGTTCGGTTGCCGTTTTGTCTATGCTTCCGATGAATTCTATTGCAAAAGCGGAATCACCCTGCCGGATGACGAAGCATATGAAGACTATCCGCAGATCGAAAACGGCGTCGGTATGCTCCGTCTCCTTGAAAAAGAATGTGAAGAAGCTTCAGCCGATTATGAAAATGTACCGATTCCGGATGCAAAACATGTCCGGCTCCTGATTCCGACCGGCGTTTCAGCCCAGCCGTACATCCGTCAGCTGGCGGAAAAATATGCGCCTCCGGGAACAGAGGTGGAAGTGATCGCCGTCCACAATCACTTTTTCGGTGAAAGCATTACGGTAACCGGCCTGATTGTCGGGCGTGATCTGCTGGAAGCATTAAAAGGCCATACGTTTGACAGGCTGCTGATTTCCGAAACGATGCTTCGCGAAAATACCGACAGCTTCCTGGACGATATGACGCTTGAAGAAATACGCTCTGCCGTCGGCAAGCCGATTACAGTTGTCGGCAACAGTGGAGACGCCTTTATCCGGGCTCTCCGTGAAACGGAGGAAAATCCATGAAGAAAAAACCACTTGTGGCGATTGTCGGAAGGCCCAATGTCGGAAAATCGACTTTTTTCAATAAGCTGGCCGGCAGAAGGATCAGCATCGTTGAGGATGTCCCCGGTGTGACGCGTGACCGGGTGCACGCCGATGCCGAATGGCTCGGACACGAATTTACGTTGATTGATACCGGCGGTATTGATCCCCGCAGCGAAGATGAGCTGCTCAGCCAGATGCGGGAACAGGCCCGGATTGCCATGGACCTTGCGGATGTCATCTGCTTTTTTACGGATGCCCGTGACGGTCTGACGGATGACGATCGGGATGTTGCCAACCTGCTCAGAAAAACGGGGAAACCCGTGCTCCTCGTTGTCAACAAAATCGATTATATGGGCCTGAATGACCAGCTGTACGAATTCTATGAGCTTGGCCTCGGAGATCCGATTGGTATCAGCAGCGTCAACATGCTGGGCTTCGGAGATCTGCTGGATCAGATTATTCAGTATTTCCCTCCGGATGAAGAACCGGATCCTGAGGAATCCTCCCCGATCAACCTCGCTGTTGTCGGAAGGCCGAATGTCGGCAAAAGCTCCCTCACAAACCGGCTTCTGGGCCAGAACCGCACGATGGTTTCCGATATTCCCGGCACAACGCGGGATGCCATTGATACACTGTTTACCGATGCGGACGGCTGCCGGTTCAATATTATTGACACAGCGGGAATTCGCCGCAAGCGTTCCGTCGAGGATGAAACCCTGGAACGCTACAGCGTGGTTCGTTCCATTGCGGCCATCCGCCGCTGCGATGTGGCCCTCCTGCTTATTAATGCAGAGGACAGCGTCACGGAGCAGGATACAAAAATTGCCGGCCTGATCCATGACGAAGGCAAGGCAGTTGTCATCGTTGTCAATAAATGGGATCTGCTTGAAAAGGAAACGGGCACGCTTGAAAAATACCGCAAGGAAGTGTTATCTTCCCTGAAATTTATGGATTATGCGCCGGTCATTTTCATTTCTGCCAAATCCGGCCAGCGCGTCCATACCGTTTTCGATGTTGTGAAGGAAGTATACGCTTCTGCCTGCAGGCGCATTACAACAGGCGTCCTGAACGATGTGCTGAACGATGCAACAAACAGCCTTCAACCGCCGATTCAGGGAACCCGGCGCCTGAAGATCTATTACGGAACGCAGTGCGCTGTGCAGCCGCCTACGTTTGTCCTGTTTGTCAATGATGAAAACCTGATGCAGTTTTCCTACGAAAGATACCTGGAAAACTATTTCCGCAAGACATTCGATTTCTCCGGAACGCCGATCCGTTTTATTCTCCGGGAAAAAAAGAAGGAGTGATCATCCATGATTCCAACTGTTTTTTCAGAAAAGCCGCTTCTTTGCGCACTGGCCTGCGTAATTGCATATTTGCTGGGTTCCCTTTCCTTCGGACTCATTGTTGCCCGCGCTGCCCACGGGCCTGACCTTCGCTCCGTCGGCAGCGGCAACACCGGTGCAAGCAATGTCCAGCGGACCATGGGCTGGAAATACGGGCTGATCACCTTTGCCGGAGATTCGCTGAAAGGGGTCGCCGCCTGCTTCATCGCATGGCTGCTGACCGGCGATCATATGGCCTGCCTGGCAGCCGGCCTGTTTGCTATCATCGGCCATAACTGGCCTGTTTATTATGGCTTCCATGGCGGTAAAGGCGTTGCCGCCAGTTGCGGTGTGCTGCTTTACTGCTTTCCCGTTCCGGCGCTCATCTGCTTTGTCCTGACTATCGCCCTGATTGCCGCCACCAGGTATATTTCTCTCGGAAGTATGTTTCTGCTCACGTCCTATGCAGTCCTGGTATCCGTAACTTATCAGGGAGAATGGAAACCCTTTGTAATCTGCTGGGCTGCGCTGCTGGCTGTCATCTGCATTTTGCGGCATCATGCCAACATCGGGCGACTGATCCACGGAACGGAAAACAAACTTGGAAAAAAGGCCAAATGATTTCGGAGGATTGAATCAATGTCGGAAGAAATGCGTATGATCCGCAACTTCTGTATTGTCGCGCATATTGACCACGGAAAAAGCACGCTGGCTGACCGGATCCTGGAGAGGACCGGCGTTTTTGAGCAGCGTGAAATGGTGGAACAGATCCTGGACAGTATGGAGCTGGAGCGCGAACGCGGCATTACGATCAAGAGCAAAGCGGTTCATATGAATTACAAAGCCAAAGATGGTAAAACATATACGCTGAATCTGATCGATACCCCCGGCCATGTGGATTTCACCTATGAAGTCAGCCGGGCGCTGGCCGCCTGCGAAGGCGCGCTTCTGGTGGTGGATGCCACCCAGGGAATTGAAGCCCAGACGCTGGCCAATGTGTATATGGCATTGGAGCATAATCTGGAAACCATTCCCGTGATCAATAAAATTGACCTGCCGTCTGCTGACCCGGAAACCGTAAGGCGTGAAATTGAAGATGTCATCGGACTTGACGCCAGTTTTGCCCCCTGTATCTCCGCCAAAACAGGCCTGAATGTGGATGATGTGCTGGAAGCCATTGTCCGTTATATTCCGGCTCCCGAAGGAAATTCAGCCGCTCCGCTCCAGGCGCTGATCTTTGATGCCTTCTACGATAATTACCGCGGGGCTATCTGCTTTATCCGCGTAAAGGAAGGATCCATCCGCGCCGGCATGAAAATGCGGCTGATGGCTACCGGCAGTGAATTCGACGTGGTTGAAGTCGGCCATTTCACCCCCGGATATACCCCCTGCGACAGCCTGGACGCTGGGGATGTCGGCTATGTTTCCGCGTCCATCAAAGATGTCCGCGATACGCGCGTGGGCGATACCATTACAGATGCGTCCCGTCCCGCGGATGAACCGCTGCCCGGATACCGCCACGTAACGCCGATGGTTTACTGTGGTATTTATCCGGCGGACGGGGCGGACTATCCGGCGCTGAAGGATGCGCTGGAAAAGCTGCGCATGAACGATGCTTCCCTTTCTTTTGAACCGGAAACTTCCGTGGCGCTTGGCTATGGATTCAGATGCGGATTTCTCGGCCTGCTGCATATGGATATCATGACCTCCCGTCTGGAGCGGGAATTTGACCTGAATCTGGTCACAACCGCTCCGAGCGTAATTTATAAAGTGAAAAAGACCAACGGCCAGGAACTGATGATTGACAATCCGACAAACCTGCCGCCCATCGGGGAAATTGCCTCCATGGAAGAGCCCTTTGTCCATGCGGTGATCTATACCCCGCAGGAAAGCGTCGGTACCCTCATGGAACTCTGCCAGGATAAACGCGGCATTTTTATTGATATGCAGTACGAAGGCAACCGCGTCAAACTGAACTACGACATGCCGCTGAACGAAATCATCTTTGACTTCTTCGATCAGGTCAAAAGCCGCAGCCGTGGGTATGCTTCCTTCGATTATGAACTTAAGGATTACCGTGAAAGTGATCTGGTGAAACTGGATATCCTCCTGAACGGAGAACTTTGTGACGCCTTCTCCATCATCGTGCACAGGGACAAAGCATATGCCCGCGGTCGTTCCATTGCCGAAAAGCTGAAAGATGTCATTCCGCGCCAGATGTTTGAAATTCCGATCCAGGCGGCCATCGGCGGAAAAGTCATTGCCCGGGAAACCGTAAAGGCCATGCGAAAGGACGTGCTGGCCAAGTGCTATGGTGGCGATATTACCCGTAAAAAGAAACTGCTTGAAAAGCAGAAAGAAGGTAAAAAGCGTATGCGCCAGTTCGGCACGGTTCAGGTTCCCAGCGAGGCATTCCTTGCCGTGCTGAAAATGGACTGAAGTATGATGAATGCCGTCTGTCTTTTGCCGCGCACGGAACAGAACGCGGTTTGTTTTACCGGCCACCGGAATTTGGATCCGGAAGAAATCGCCATTGTCAGAGAACGCCTGCGCCAAATGATCCGTGAATGCTTTTCGGCGGGATACCGTTGGTTTATCTGCGGCGGCGCACTTGGTTTTGATACGCTGGCCGCAACAGCCGTCCTTGAAGAAAAAAGACAGAACAACCAAATCGGCCTGTTTTTGGCAGTTCCCTGCGGGGATCAGGCCCGGCAATGGCAAAAGCAGGAACAGGCAGTGTACCGGGAAATCCTGGATTCAGCAGATGAAAAAATCATCCTGTCAGATCATTATTACAGCGGCTGCATGCATATGCGCAATCAGTACATGGTGCAGCATTCCTCCCTTTGTATCTGCTATCTCCGCAACTTTACCGGCGGAACCGGCTTTACCGTGCGTTATGCTCTCGCCTGCAATCGCCGCGTCGTTAATCTTTGCCTGCCGGATTCAGTCCCACTCAAGGAGCCGTCATGGAACTCTACATTCACATTCCCTTTTGTGTCCGCAAATGCGCTTACTGTTCCTTTGCTTCCTTTCCGTCTTGCAACCGGAAGGAAATGGAGCGTTATGTCTGTGCGCTCATCCGGGAAGCGTCCCTGCGCAGGTCATTCCTGAAGGAAAAGATCGAAACGGTCTACATCGGCGGCGGAACGCCTTCCCTGCTTCCACCCGATCTTGTCTTTATGCTGCTGAAATGCCTTAAATCCGAAATGGATTTTTCATCCGTAAAGGAATTTACGGTGGAGGCAAATCCGGGCACAGTCACGCCAGAATGGCTCGAAGCCATTCTTCCCTTCGGCGCTAACCGGCTTTCTTTCGGCGTTCAGGCATCCCAGGACCGCCTGCTGAATCTCCTTGGCCGCATTCATCGCTTCGGCGATGTGGTTCAGTCCGTTCATATGGCCCGTCAATTCGGAATCAAAAATATCAACATTGATCTGATATTCGGCCTTCCGACTCAGACCGCTGATGACTGGAAACAGACTTTGAATGATGTCCTGTCCCTTTCTCCCGATCATATCAGCGCTTATGGCCTGATCCCGGAAGAAGGAACGCCCCTTTTTCAGGCCCTGGAAAACGGTACGCTTTCCCTGCCGGATCCGGATCTGGAACGGAATATGTATGACTGTGCCATTTCCACGCTCCATGCGGCAGGCCTTTATCAGTATGAAATATCCAATTTTGCCAGTCCCGGAAAAGAATGCCGTCATAACATCGGATACTGGACCCAGGTGCCGTATCTCGGCCTTGGCCTCTCCGCTGCTTCCATGATCCGCTGCCCGGACCGGGATAATCAGACAGATCCCTTTTCAAACCGCTGGACCAATCCGTCATCCTTTGACGGTTATTATGCAATGCTTGAGCAGGATGGAATACCGGAAGAAATCAAAGAATCCATTTTCCCGGAAGAAGCCCGTTTTGAAACGGTCATGCTTTCCCTGCGAATGACATCCGGCATGCACCGCGGGGATTTTCTCCAGTTGCACGGAGAATATCCCGAAAAATGGTACGGCGAAATACTATACCGGCTGAAAGGCCAGGGCTTGCTGGAACTGCGGGACGACAGCTGGCGCCTGACGCGCCGGGGAATGGATCTCCAGAACAGCGTGCTTGTTGAATTTATGAATTAATCCTCAAAAACCTCAGCTCAGAGCAATCTCGTGCCCTTCCTTTTCAAAATAAGCCCTGGAAAGCGCCTCCAGTGTTTCAAGTACTTCCTTTTGCGCGGAATCCCGGCAGAGTTCCCTTACGGTCTGCGATACTTCATCCAGCAGGCGGACGTCTCCGCTGATCATGGAATTGACCATGTCGCCGGATTGCCGTGTCCCGGTCAGGTCTCCCGGCCCGCGCATTTCCAGGTCCCGCTGGGCAATCTTAAATCCGTCATTGGTGCTGCATAGGATATCCAGCTTTTCACTGGCATCCGACAGCAGGAAACACCAGCTTTCGGCATTTCCCCGTCCAACGCGTCCCCGTAGCTGATGCAGCTGGCTGAGCCCGAACCGCTCCGCGTTTTCAATAATCATGATGGTCGCGTTCGGATTGTTAACGCCGACTTCAATCACCGTCGTGGAAACCAGCACGGGATGCGTCCCCGCCATAAACTCCCGCAGCACATCGTTTTTTTCATCCGCCGGCTGTCCGCCCCATGTCAGCGCAATTTTGAGTCCTTTCAGTTCGTTATTTTTCAGCTGCTCAAACACCGCTTTTGCGCTGCGGATATCATCGGCTTGTTCACTATCTTCAACCAGCGGACAGACAACATAGGCCTGACGCCCTTTTTCAATTTCATTCCGCAGGAATCCGTACATGGCCGCTCTTTTGTTTTCGGGTACCATCCTGGTATGAACCGCCATTCTTCCCGCGGGAAGTTCATCGATCACGGAAAGGTCCAGGTCGCCGTAAAGAATCAGCGCAAGGGACCTGGGAATCGGCGTTGCAGACATCACCAGCACATGGGGCGACAGACCGTCTGCCGATTCGCCTTTGTCCTGCAGTCCCGTCCGCTGCCGCACGCCGAACCGATGCTGTTCATCCGTGATCACCAGTCCGATGTTGTGATAAACAACATCTTTACTGATCAGTGCATGGGTTCCGATCACAGCCTGGCACTCGCCCGTTGCAATTTCATTCAGGATCTTTTTTCGCTCTTTGGCCCGGGTGCTTCCTGTCAGCAGCCTGCAGCTGATGCCCAGCGGCTCCAGCATTGCCTTAGCGTTTTCATAGTGCTGAATGGCCAGGATTTCCGTCGGCGCCATCAGGCAGGCCTGGAATCCGGAACAGCAGGCCAGATAGATTGCCCCGAAGGCCACGGCCGTTTTCCCGCAGCCCACATCCCCCTGGATCATTCTGGCCATGGCAGTAGTCTTTTTCATGTCCGATGCGATTTCCGCCAGAACGCGGCTTTGGGCGCCCGTCGGGCTGAATGGCAGGGATTTCCAGAAGGTTTTCGTTTTTTCTTCTGTGGCGTCAACCGCAGGGGCCGGTCTTCTGTGTGTTCCCTTGGATGAAACATAGGTCAGGTAGATCAGCATCCGTTCAAATGAAAGCCGGCGCCTGGCAATTTCAAGATTGACCAGGCTGGACGGAAAATGAGCCTGGCGGATCGCAAAATTCAGTTCGCACAGCCGGTGCCGGGTGCGAAAGGAAGTCGGCAGTGTTTCCGGACAGCATTCATCGACGTTTTCCAGCGCGGAGGTGATCAGTTTTCGGAAAGATTTGGCCGGAAATCCGTGAACTGGCCTGTATACAGGAATCCATCCCAGTTCTGTAACGATCACTGGATTTTGCAGTATTCTCCGGCCATCCTTGATGTTCAGCCGGCCGTAAAGGGATATTTCCTGGCCTGCCGTTATGTTCTTCGCCATCCATGGTTCGTTGAACCAGCATACAGAAAGCTTGCCGCTTTCATCCCTGATGGTTCCGGTCACCCGGCTGAGCCCATGGAAATAGTTCAGCTTCAGGGATTCCTGGAATACGCCGTGAACCATAATATTCCCTGCGGATTTGTGGGCACACAGATATACTGTCGCATGGTCCTCATAGCGTACAGGAAGCGTATACAATAAATCGCGCAATGAGCAAATACCCACTGCGCGTAATGATTCAGCCCGTACCGGGCCGACGCCTTCCAAATCCGTAAGCTTCATTCTTTATTCCACCGAAATCAGGTAGTAATACAGCGGCTGTCCGCCGTTGTGGCATTCAACATCGCATGCGTCATATTCCGCTTCGATTTCGTCGGCGATCTTCTGGGCGTCTTCTTCCTTGACATCGGCGCCGTAATAAACGGTAATCAGTTCATCATCTTCGGTAACGATGTTTTTCATCATCTGCATCACAACTTCCCGGATCGATGAGCCGGAGAATTCAATTTTTCCGTTGTGAAGGCCGATGATATCGCCCTGTTTAATCGCGATCCCGTTATATTCGCTGTCCCGGATGGCATAAGTCACCATACCGGTTTTCACGTGCTGGGCAGCCTCGTCCATCCGGCTCACATTTTCATCGATCTCCAGATCGTTCTGGAATGCGATGGCCGCGGCGATGCCCATGGCTACATTTTTCGTGGGAATAACCCGTACTTCCTTTTTGCTCAGTTCAGCCGCCTGGTTGGCCGCAAAAATCACGTTTCCGTTGTTCGGCAGGATAAATACGCACTGGGCCGGTACCTGGTTAACGGCGTTCAGCAGGTCGTCAACCGAAGGATTCATGGTCTGTCCGCCTTCGACAATCCTGTCCACATTCAGGTCCTTGAAGAACTGGGAGAACCCGTTTCCGAGCGAAACAGCAACAAAACCGTATTTCTTTTCAGGCTCAGCAGGAATATCGGATGCTTCTTCGGCTTCTTCATCCGCCGCTTCTGCTTCCAGTTTCCGTTTCATTTCGGCCAGGTTATCAATCTTGATATCAACGATTTCGGCAAGTTCAATGCCATACTCAAGCACGGATCCGGGGCTGTCCGTATGGATATGCACGTTGGCCTGGTGCAAGTCACCGCTCACCGTCACATTGTCGCCGATTCTGTTCAGCCGGCGGCGGAAAGAATCCAGGTCATGCTCGTCGCAGTCTTCCCGGAAATGAACCAGGGAGAAATTGACGCAGTATGAATGGGTCAGTTCCTTGGTCAGGTCATGGCAGTCGTCCGACTCGGCGGAAATGTCATTTTCCATGCCGGTTTCGGTCAGGTTGATATCCTCTCCCCGGAGCACCGCCGCGTATCCCTGGTAAATCAGCAGGAGGCCGCGTCCGCCGGAATCGACCACGCCGGCCTGTTTTAATGCGGGAAGCATATCCGGTGTCTTTTTCAGAATCGCTTCCCCGCTTTTCAGGATCACATTAAACAGCTGATCATAATCTTCGGGATCTTTTTTGGCCTGCTTCATGGCGTCTTCAGCTACAACGCGCGCCACAGTCAGAATCGTTCCCTCTTTGGGCTTCATCACGGCTTTGTATGCCATTTCGGCGCCTTTGCTGAGCGCTTCGGCAAACTGCACAGGCGTAATTTTTTCGATCCCGTTGACTGACTTGGCAAAACCGCGCAGCAGCTGGCTGGTAATAACGCCGGAATTTCCGCGGGCACCTTTTAGCGCGCCTTTCGCCAGTGCGTTGGCCGCTTCGTCCGCACGCAGGAATTCCTTGCTGTTGATTTCACGGGTGGCGGACTGCATGGTAAGTGACATATTGGTACCGGTATCGCCGTCCGGTACGGGGAAAACATTGAGCGCGTCAACTGCTTCGCGGTTTTTCTCCAGCAGGGCTGTTCCGGCCATGACCATATCGCGCAGCAGTAAACCGTCAATCGTTTTGAACTGAATCACGGGAATTTCCTCCGTCAATAACAATTATCAGATACTGAAGGATATCAGATACGGATTCCTTCAACGGAAATGCTGACTTTTCTGACTTTCACGCCGGTCATGCTTTCAAGCTTGTACCGTACGGTCTCAACGATTGTCTTGCAAACTTCAGAAATGGAAATGCCATATTCGACGATAATGAAAAGATCAATATCCAGCATTTCCCCGACGGAACGGATCTGTACGCCCTTGGACAGGTTTTCCCGTCCGAGCCATTCGGAAATTCCGTCCGTTGCCCGTTTACCGGACATAGCCACAATGCCGTAGCACTCCAGCGCGGCATATCCGACGATTTTCATCATCACATCTTCAGAAATGTAGACGGTGCCGAGATCGTTCTTAACTTTGCACTCCATGCAGCACACCTCCATGAATCTTGCGGAATCCTGTTTGGAACAAGGCTCTGCCATTGATCCGGCAGAACTTTTACGATCCTTGAATCAACATTACAGCGGAAATGAAAAATCCGCATATGACACTTTATTATACAGGATTCATATCTTTCTTTCAAGCTTTTTAAAATTGGATAAGACCGTCTGCTGAATTTATTGGCTTTGAACCCCTTGACATTTTAACATCCGGTGAAGATAATATGAGTAATCGCGATGACGGAAAGAGTATCGCCGTGAACAGGTCCGCAGAGAGCTTCCGTATGCTGCAAGGAAGCGTCCGTCCGGCAGAGAAATACATTCCTGAGCTGTTGCCTGAAGCGTCCGCGTGTGTAGGGTTTTCCCGGTCCGCCGGTTACAGCGGTCAGAGGGTGCTTATTGGTTTGAGCATCGAATGGAAGTGGTACAGCGGTTCTTCGCCTTCCGGAGAATCGCTTTTTTATGTGAAGGAGGTATACCCTATGAAGTCCGAAGAGATCCGTTTTGCCCACCGCTTTGACCAGGTTTCCGGCAGCGCAATCCGTGAAATTTTCAAAGTCATTGCCCAGCCTGGAATGATTTCCTTTGCCGGCGGAAACCCGTCGCCGAATGCCCTGCCGGATGAGCTTGTGTCCGAGATGGCTTCCTATGTTTTAAAACAGAACGGAAAACAGCTTCTTCAGTATGGCGCCACCGAAGGGTATCCTCCCTTTGTGGAAAGCCTGAAAGCCTTCGTCCAGGAGCAGCTGAACTGCCCCGTAAGCGCCGTTCTTCCCGTCACCGGTTCGACACAGGCCATGGATTTGCTCTGCAAAGCGCTGATCGATCCGGGAGACACAATCCTGGTTGAAAATCCGTCTTTCCTCGGCAATCTGCAGTGCATGAAGCTGTACCAGGCCAATCTGGTTCCCGTAAACAGTGATGATAACGGCATGCTGATGGATGACCTGGAAGCCAAAATCCTTCAGTACCATCCGAAAATGCTCTATACCATCCCGACGTTCCAGAATCCTTCCGGACGCACCCTGTCGGCGGACCGCCGCAGGAAAGTGGCCGAACTGGCCAATCAGTATCACATGGTGGTTGCTGAAGATGATCCGTACCGGGATCTCCGATATTGCGGCAGCCCGCTTCCGGCAATCAAGTCCTTCGATACGGACGGCTGGGTCATGTTCCTCGGCAGCTTCAGCAAGATTATTTCTCCCGGCCTGCGCGTAGGATATATTGCCGGTGATCACGGCATCATCCGGAAATGCACCGTCGGCAAACAGTCAACGGATGTCCATACCGCGAATCTGAACCAAGCGATTGTGGATCAGTTCCTGCGCAGGAATCTCCTGCCGGATCACATCCGCTCCATCTGCGCCGAGTATGGCGCCAAAATGCGGATGATGCTCGATGAGCTGGAATCTTTCCCTGCCGGCGTCCGCTTTACACGGCCGGAAGGCGGTCTGTTCATCTGGGCGGAACTGCCGGATCATCTGGATGCGGTCAAATTGCTGCAAAGCGCGATTGACCGTAAAGTGGCCTATGTTCCCGGTACGCACTTCTGTGTGGACGGCGGGAATCTGAACACGATCAGGCTGAATTTTTCCAACAGCACGGAAGAGCAGATCAGAACCGGTATGTCCGTGCTGAGGGAAATCATCTCAGCAGCACTATAAAAAAACAGTTATAAGGAGGATTTATCCCATGGAACATATTCTGGATATTCTGAAAGAACGCGGTTTCCTGGCCCAGATTACTTTTGAAGACGAACTCTATGAACTGTTAAAAAAACCGACCACTTTTTATGTCGGTTTTGACCCAACGGCGGACAGCCTTCATATCGGCCATTATATCCCGATTATGGCCATGGCCCATATGCAGCGCGCCGGCCATCGTCCCATCGCGCTGATGGGCGGCGGCACGGCCATGATCGGCGATCCCTCCGGAAAAACAGACATGCGCAAAATGATGACGACCGAAACCATCGACCAGAACGTTGAATGCATCAAAAAGCAGATGTCCCGTTTCCTGGATTTCAGCGATGGAAAAGCGATCATCGTCAATAACGGCGATTGGCTCCGGAATCTGAATTTCATTGATTTCATGCGGGATATCGGATCGCTGTTTTCTGTCAACAAAATGCTGACCGCGGAATGCTATAAGGCGCGCATGGCCACCGAAAACGGTTTGAGCTTCCTCGAATTTACCTATATGCTGATGCAGAGCTATGACTTCCTGGAGCTTTTCCATCGTTACGGATGCCGGCTGGAAATGGGCGGCAACGATCAGTGGAGCAACATGCTCGGCGGTGCGGACCTGGTCCGCAGGAAAGACGGCGAAAAAGCGTATGCCTGCACCTTCCAGCTTCTTCTGACCCACGACGGAAGGAAAATGGGAAAAACGGAAGCCGGCGCCCTCTGGCTGGATCCGCAGAAGACAACGCCCTACCAGTTCTATCAGTACTGGCGCAATGTGGACGATAAGGACGTTGAAAAATGCCTGGCCCTGCTTACGTTCCTGCCGATGGATGAAGTACGCAGGCTCGGGGCCCTTCGCGATTCCGAAATCAACGAAGCCAAAAAGGTCCTGGCCTATGAAGTCACCAAGCTGGTTCATGGTGAAGAGGAAGCGAAAAAAGCCGCCGATGCTTCCATGTCCCTTTTCG
Organism: Clostridia bacterium; assembly: GCA_017429695.1. GTDB lineage: Bacteria > Bacillota > Clostridia > Christensenellales > Aristaeellaceae > Aristaeella. Next base: position 75,471 of record JAFROK010000031.1, read on the forward strand.
GCGGAGGCGTGTCCATGGCCAATGTACCCACGCTGGAAATCACAGCGGATGAACTGAGCGCCGATAGCCGCATTTCCTCCCTGCTGGTCCGCTCTGGCCTTTGCAAAAGCCAGAGTGACGCCCGGAAGCAGATTGAGCAGAATGCCGTCTCCGCCAATGACCAGAAAGTCACCGATCCGTCTGCCACGGTCGAAAAAGACGATCTTTCCGGCGAAGGCCTCCTGCTGAAAAAGGGCAAGAAGGGATTCTGCCGCGTGGTGCTCAAATGACGGATCAGTATATCACCGTCAAAGCTCGCGGCACAGACGAATTCACGGTCTCTAAAAGCCGGTTTATCGGCTATGCCTGTCCCTGCGCCAGTGAAAACGACGCGGTTTCCTTCATCCACGAAATCCGTGAAATGCATCGGGATGCAAAGCATCACTGCTATGCGTATATTATCGGACAGAACAGCGGAATCATGCGTTACAGTGATGACGGAGAGCCCGGCGGTACTGCCGGGCTCCCCATTTTGGAAGTTATGCGTTCGCAGCAGATTGTGAACTGCTGCGTGGTTGTTGTCAGATATTTCGGCGGTATTCTTCTCGGCACCGGCGGGCTGGTACGCGCTTATACACAGGGCTGCAAGATCGCCCTTCAGGCAGCATCGGTTGTACGCATGGAGAAAACGCTGCATTATCTGTGCGATGTTCCCTATTCTGTCTGGGATTCTTTTCTTCATGCAGCTGAAAGCCTTCCGGTTCATGTCCTGAATCCGGAATTTGCGGTATCGGTTTCTTTCACGCTGGCCGTCAGAGCGCATGATGCGGAAAGTATCCTGGATACGTTATCTTCGGTCACTTCCAGGAAACTGGATTACATCCAGTCGGATGAAACCTTTGAACCCTGGGAAGTATAGTTTTACGCAATATCCAGCGCCAGCTTCATCATGTTGGTAAAGCCTTCCTGCCGTTCCTCGGATGTGGTCACTTCTCCTGTCACCAGGCTGTCCGATATGGTGCAGATGGTTAAAGCGTTTTTCCCGCAGCGTGCGGCGTTCAGGTAGAGCGCCGCCGTTTCCATTTCAACCGCCAGCACGCCGAGTTTGCCCAGCTTGGCGCTTGTCTCGACCTCGCTGTAAAAAGCGTCGCTTGAAAAGAGCGGCCCTGCAAATGCACGAAGATTCATTTTTTGGGCTGTCTCCATCGCTTTCTGCAGCAGGTCCCAGCTGCAGCACGGCGCCATATTCACATCAATGCCCAGGGATTTCACATATCCGGAATCCGTATATGCGCTCATGCCAACCACGATGTCCCGCAGCTTCAGGTTGGGAGATATCGCCCCGGCGCTGCCGATCCGAATAATGTTTTCAACATTGTAGAACTTAAACAATTCATAGGAATAGATCCCAATGGACGGACAGCCCATACCGCTGGCCATTACGGAAACCTTTTTCCCCTGCCATGTTCCGGTATATCCCTGGATCCCGCGCACATTGTTGATCAGATTTGCGTCTTCCAGGAATGTTTCAGCAATGAATTTGGCGCGCAGCGGATCGCCGGGCATCAGTACCGTCCGGGCAAATTCTCCTTCCTTTGCGCTGATGTGAGGGGTCGGAATGTTACTGCTCATTTTGTTTTCCTCCTTTATTCTGAATATTTTTGCAGTTTCCAGTGATAATGAATCCGTTCTGTCAGAAATTTTAGATCATCCAGGTCCAGAAGCCTGATGGATCCGATCGGTGCGTTCAGCAGCCTTTCAATCGTTCCGCGATAGGAAACGATCATGTTCAGCAGTTCGGAAAGATCCGTTTCTGCGTTTTCCTTTTCCTTCCGGATAGTCTGCAGGCAGATTTGATACCATAGTTCGTTCAGGATCAGGGATATCATCTCCGCGCTGTGTTCAGCCGCGGGGCAGTATATTTCGTCCCGGCTGTTGCCCCGCTGGATTTCATGAATCATCATGTCCCGGAAAAAAGCGGTAATCGATTCAGAATAGCTGAAGCGGATCTGCCTTCCTTCTGGAATGTCAAATACCGGCAGGATCATCACTAGGAATGAGAGCTTTTCACCGCTCAGCGGCATCATGCCGGAAAACAGGAGATTCAGGTTTTCAACCGGATCTCCTTCCTCTTTAAGAACTGAAGCAGCTTTTTCGGCAAGGGTGGCCGCCCGCTGCCTGCATATTTCTTCCAGCAGCAGCTCCTTGCTGGCATAATGGTGGTAGAAACTGCCCTTGCTGGTATGCAGCACATCCAGGATATCCTGGATACTGGTTGTTTCATATCCGTTTTTGCAAAACAGCGTTTCTGCGGTTCGCAGTATTTCCTGTTTTTTTATTTCGCCCTTTTTCACCCTGCTTCATCTCCTTCAGCTGAGGAATCTGCTTTTTTTCTTCTGTTCCTTCCGGCCAGAATTCCGCTCCCGAAAGCAAACATCAGGTTGTATCCCCCACAGTCCCCGTCCACATTCAGCACCTCGCCCGCCGCGTACAGTCCAGGCATGATGCGGGATTCCATATTATCCGCATAAAATTCCCTGCAGTCTGCGCCGCCGGCAGTCACCTGGGCGTCCTCCATGTCGCGGATGCCGGTGACGCCGATCCGGTAATGCCGCAGTGCCCGTACAACGCATCTGAGGATGGAATCATCGGTTTCATCCAGCGTTTCACCTTTCATGGGAACGCCGGCCTGTTTCATCACCGCATAGGCAATTCTGGCATTCAGCAAGCCCAGGAGAAGCGTTTCCGGAGGCATCGTTCCGAACATTTTCTTTCTGGATCGCAGTTCGCTGATCAGTGCCTCTTCGTCCGAAAATAAATGTCCGGCAAAATCAATTTCCAGATAGCAGGGTTTTTCATCAACAAACCGGCTGCACTGCATCGCGCATATCCCGCTGACCCCATAATCGGTAAACAGGATTTCTCCGTTTTCATGGTGAAGAACATTGCCGGCATTGTCCTTGAGGCTGATACCGCATCTTGCGCGGATACCGCTCAGGCCGGATATGCTTTTCCCTTCTGTCCGGATCGGAACAAGGGATGGCCGCACCGGAATGATGTGGTGGCCGAATTTCTCCAGCAGGCTGTATCCGGTCTCCTTGCCACAATGCTTCAATCCTGCCGGTCCCCCGGTTGCAATCAGCACCCGGCGGGCCGTGATGGCACGATCCCCGGCGTCAATTCTGAATACCTGCCCGTCTGTCTTCCGGCATGCATGAACGGGCGCGTTCAGCAAAATTTCGGCGCCATACAGCCGGAGCGCTGTCTTCAGTACGTTCATAACGGATGCAGACTGAAACGTACATGGATATACCCGGTTTTCACTTTCGGTAACCGTCACCAGGCCGATATCGTTCCAGAATTGCTGCTGATCCGCTGCGGAGCATTGACTGAGCACTTGCCTGGCAAATGCTTCGTCCCCGTAATAGCGAAGGTTTCCGGTGTTCATCAGGTTGCAACGCCCGTTGCCGGATGCAATGATTTTCTTCCCGATAGCGTTTCCCGCTTCAATAACAATAACCGATTCTTTGTTCCGCGATGCTGTGATGGCTGAAGCAAGCCCGGCAGCGCCGCCGCCGATTACTGCAAGGTCATAGCACAACGGAATCACCTCTTTTTAGACCAGGTTCTGTTCCTGTATATGATAAATAGACTTCAGTTCGTTTGTCAAGTCCTGATTTTCCTCGAAAATGATCAGCGGTTTCATCGGATGCAGTCCTGGCTTTGCGTCTTTAACGCCTTCAATCATCACCAAGTTGGCCGGACTGGTCATCCGGGGATAAATCAACCGGAAATGTTTAGGCTCAATATGGCATGCTTTCATCGCGGTCATCATCTGGAACATCTGCGCTGCCGGATAAATGACATGGATTTTCCCTTTCCCTTTCAGAATGCGGAATGCAGCTTTCATAAAAGATATCAGGGTGTTTTCTGACTGGTTTCGTGCAACGGCGCGGTCGGAAAAAGGGCTTTCAAGTCCCGTGCCGGGTTCTCCGTAGGGCGGGTTGCAGATAATCGCGTCAACGCTGCAGGGTTGGAATAAGCGGTCCGCGTTTCCGGCGTCTTCGCAGCAGATGGTCACCTGGCTTTCAAGATGATTGATTTTCATCGTCCTTTCAGCCATTTCGCAGTAATCCGGCTGAATTTCAATGCCAAAAAATCTTTCCCCTTTTCCTCTTCCGATCAGGAGAAGCAGAAGGATGCCGCCGCCGGTGCCGAAATCAACCACCAGATCATTCGGACGGATCAAAGCAAAATCAGCCAGCAGAACGGAATCCATACCAAAGCGGAAACCGTTTTTTTTCTGCAGCAGCTTCAGCCCTCCGAGTTGCAGGTCTTCCAGCGTTTCATCTTCCCGCTGCAGTTTTTCCGCCATCAATCCGTATCATCCTTTCAACAAAAAGGGATACGCCGGCTGTGCGCATCCCTGATATTAAACCAGTGTATTCAATCGATGTCAGACATCCATAACCACCGGATTTTTTTCCGGTTCCGGCGCGGGTTCCGTTTCTTTCTTTCCTTCCAGCGCCGCCTGGTAAAGCTTCATATATTCTCCGGCAGAATGCGTCCAGCTGTAATCGCCTTCCATTCCGCGGTTCTGGAGTTTTACCCAGATGTCCGGCTGGTTCCGGTAAAAATCGACCGCGCGTTCAATGGTGTGAAGCATGTCATGCGCATTGTAGTTGAAGAATGTAAACCCGTTACCCTCTCCGGTAAAATCATTGTAGCTCAGCACGGTATCCCGCAATCCGCCTGTTTCACGCACAATGGGCACCGTTCCGTACCGCATGGCAATCATCTGGCTTAAGCCGCAGGGTTCAAACTGGCTGGGCATCAGGAACATATCCGTTCCGGCATAAATCCGGTGGGCCAGCGCGTGATCCATCGTAAACCGGGCGGCCACACGGCCTTTGTATTCTGTTTCGGCCCAGCTGAAGAGGTTGAAATACCGGCCTTCGCCCATGCCGAGAACAACCAGCTGAATGTCCAGCCGCATCATGTCCGCAATCACATAATCAACCAGGTCCAGTCCTTTCTGGTTGCTCAGCCGACCGACCATGCCGATCACGGGAACATCCGGCTTGATATCCAGTCCAAGTTCTTCCTGCAGGGCGGCTTTGCATGCAGCTTTTCCGGCTTTATTGTCCACAGAAAATACCTTGGCAATGTGATTGTCCGTTGCGGGATTGTATTCCGCCATATCGATGCCGTTCAGCACGCCGTGCAGGTCATGTTTGCGGGCCCGCAGCAGGCCATCCAGCCGTTCTCCGTAATATGCCGTCTGGATTTCTTCGGAATAGGATGGACTGACCGTGGTAATGCAGTCGCTGTATACCAGCGCGGCTTTCATAAAATTGGCGCATCCGAAGCATTCCAGTTTGTCATCTGTCCACAGGCTGTCTCCGAGTCCGAGTACGTCCTGAACCTCTCTGATTCCGAAAATACCCTGATACTGGAGGTTGTGGATGGTAAAAACCGTTTTGATGTTGGCATAGAACGGAAGATGGGCATACTGGATTTTCAGCAGGGCCGGGATCATGCCGCTCTGCCAGTCGTGGGCATGGATCACATCCGGCTGGAAATCGATCAGCGGCAGCATATTCAGTACGCCGCGGCAGAAGAAGCCGAACCGTTCGTATTCGTCGCCGCCCATTCCGTAAATATACGGCCGTCCGAAATAGAACTTGTTATCCATAAAATACCAGGTAACGCCGTTCTTGATCAGCTTCTCGATTCCGCAGTACTGCCTGCGCCAGCCAAGCTGCACCTCAAAATCGCAAACATGAACCATCTGGTTTGTGTATTCCTGCGGAATCGCGCCGAAATCCGGAATAATCACACGAACGTCATGTCCTTCAGCGGCCAGAACGGGTGCAAGGGCGCCGACGACATCGGCCAGTCCGCCGGTTTTGACAAAAGGTACGGATTCGCTCGCGGCAAACAGGATTTTCACAGTGTTTTTCCTCCTTAAATGACAACATCTTTTCCGATCACAATCGGATATGCAGAGGGACCGATCAGGCGGGCGTTCCGTTTGATAATGGCCTGCTTGTCGAGTATACAGTTCTCGATATATGCGCCTTCATGCACCTGTCCGTCCTGCATGATAATGCAGTTTTTCACGTGGGCGTTCGGTGCGATTTTGACACCGCGGAACAGGATGCTGTTTTCCACGGTGCCTTCAATCTGGCAGCCGTCCGCCATCAGGGAATTGATGGCAACCGCCTGGTCACCGTAATAGGAAGGCATTTCATCGCGTACTTTGGTATATACGGGAAGATCGTCGCGGAAAAGGCCTTTGCGCAGTTTGGGATCCAGGATTTCCATGCTGAAGCTGAAATAGCTCTGCACAGAATCAATCTGCCAGCACTTTCCCTTGTATTCGTAGGCGTTGATCTTGGCGCTCTTGTCCTGCACCAGGCGGAGCAGCACATCCTTATCCATGGAGTGCATGCCATGTGCAACGGCCTTGTCAACCAGCTCAATCAACAGCTCCCGCTTAATCACAAACACCTGCATGTAGGTATTGTCATAGGTCGGATGCGTCGGCTGAACCTCAATGTCCGTTACGTTGCCGGATTTATCGACCGCGATATATGTGCCGTATTCATCGCGCTTCATCGTCGGGTCTTTGGTGTACATCAGCGTGATGTCCGCATTGGTATCCTTATAGAAATTCACAAGTTCATCCAGGTGTGCGTTGTAAATGATGTTGCTGTTGCTGAGCACCAGTGTTTCCTGCTTGCTGCGGATCAGGTAATTGTTGTTGGAACGCAGCGCGTCCAGCAGTCCGGGATACAGGCCTACATTTTCCCTCGTCAGGAAAGGCGGCAGGATATGCAGGCCGTCGTTTTTTCCGTGAAGGTCCCATTCCTTGCCGGATCCGAGATGGTCCATCAGGCTGTGATAGTTTTTCTGCATAATCACGCCGATGTTTTTCATTCCGCCGTTCACCATGCTGGAAACGAGGAAGTCAATCACGCGGAATCTGCCTGCCACCGGCATGGCTGCAATCGCCCGGGTAATCGTCAGTTCGCGAAGCCTCGCGTCGTTTTCCCCGGTATATACAACTCCCATTACATCCTTCATTTTATATTCATTCCTCGCTTTCTCAGAAAGTATAGCTTTCGTCAACCTGCTGGCCGGCCGGCACGCTGGCTCCGGCAGGAACAGTAATTCCCTGTCCGATTACGGCAATGTTGCCTTCATCCTCGCCAACAACCGCGCCGGCGCTGACAACGGCCCTTTCCGCAACAATCGCACGGCGTACAACAGCTCCCCGTTTGATCACGCTGCCCGGCATAATCACGCTGGATTCAACCTGGGCGCCCTTTTCAATAATCACGCCGGCGAAAAGTATGGAATGATTGACATTTCCGTATACTTCGCAGCCTTCTGTAATCAGCGTATCGGAAACAGTGGCTCCCTTTGCGATGAAATGCGGCGGCATGCCCGGATTTTTCGCAAAAATGCGCCATTTCTTGTCGTGCATATCGATGGGCATCGGGTTTTCGAGCAGGTCCATGTTCGCTTCCCAGAGGCTCTCAATCGTTCCGACGTCCTTCCAGTACCCGGTGAAGTTGTAGGCCATCATCACCTGCTTGTCATTCAGCATGTTCGGAATGATGTTTTTGCCGAAGTCGTTAGAGCTCTTCTTGTCCGCTTCATCTTCGGTCAGGTACTTGTACAGTTTTTCCCATGTGAAGATGTAGACGCCCATGGAAGCCTTGTTGCTCTTCGGGTTCTTCGGCTTTTCCTCAAATTCGATAATCCGGTCTTCCGAATCGGTATTCATGATGCCGAAACGGCTGGCTTCTTCCCACGGCACAGGACGTACGGCGATGGTCGCGTCCGCTCCGTGACGGATATGGAAGTTCAGCATGGCGTTGTAATCCATTTTGTAGATGTGGTCGCCGCTGAGAATCAGCACATAATCCGGATTGTACTGCTGGATAAACGCGATGTTCTGGTAAATCGCGTTCGCCGTGCCGCGGTACCATTCACCGCTCTTGGCTTTCTGGTACGGCGGAAGCACAAATACGCCTCCGTTGGAAATATCCAGGTCCCAGGGAGCGCCGCTTCCGATATAGGAGTTCAGCTCCAGCGGCTGATACTGGGTCAGAACGCCAACCGTATCAATGCCGCTGTTGGTGCAGTTGCTCAGCGGAAAATCGATAATCCTGTATTTGCCGCCGTAAGGCACAGCAGGCTTCGCCACATCTTTGGTCAGGATTCCAAGCCGGCTGCCCTGTCCTCCGGCAAGAAGCATTGCAACACAAGTCTTTTTTCTTAACACTTAATAACACGCTCCTTTGTTGATGTTGATACGCATATACAAATACATGATTGACCGAAGAGGACAATTAGTATTGTTTCTGATATTCATTTTACCGATGCCGTGTCTTTTCGTCAAGTGAAAAAAAGGAAAATACGGAACTGTGTTGCCCTTTTGAACAGTTATGTTTATAATCATCTGGAAATATTTTTTGATTTTTTGTTGAAACGGAGGAATGAAACGAATGATTGGCTCGTTATTATCATTGGGAAGTACCGATCATCCGGAAATGGCTTCCGGGGAATCTTCCGTTTCCGCGCTGTCCTTTGATGAGCTTTACGAACGATATGCTACCGATGTTCTCCGCGTATCCTACTATTATCTTGGAGACCGTCAGCGCGCGGAAGATGTGACGCAGGATGTTTTTGTCCGGCTGATCACAACCTGTCCGCAGCTGGTTCCCGGCCGGGAAAAAGCCTGGCTCCTGAAGGTGGCGCTCAACCGGTGCAGGGATCTGTGGCGCGGCGCCTGGCTGAAAAAAGTCGTCCTGGGGCATCCGGCGTTCGAATTGTTCCCCGCGGATGACGAAATCGGCCGCCTGGCAGAAAATACCGCCCTGGCCGAAGCCGTCAACCGGCTCCCAGCCGGCTTCAAGGAAGTGGTCCTCCTGCATTACTATCAGGGATACGGCGTTTCGGAAATCGCCCTCATGCTCGATATTTCCGAAGGCACCGTTTCTTCCCGGCTCAGCCGGGCACGTTCCCGCCTTCAAAATGACCTGAAAGGAGATGACGTAATATGAGCAAACTGGATCAACTGCCCGAAATCACAGATCATGTGCTTTCCGGCCTTCGTGCGGATGATTCCCTGAAATACCATATTTATCAAAAAGCGGCCAAACCGTCCTCTTCTTCTGTGAAGGCGTCCCGGAAGCCGCTCGCAGCTGCTCTTTGTGCGATTTCTGCTGTTATGATTGCTGTGTTCATGCTGATGGGCCCGCTCATGGGCCGGAATACAGCTTCACCGGATGCGGTCACCAAATCCGAAAGCACCCCAGCCACTCAGATCCAGACCATTCAGGCCGGGTCCGAGCTCGATCAGTCCCCGGTAACCCCGGAGGAAGAAAAAGAATCCTCTTCCGAAGAAGAGGAAAACGAAGATCCTGCCCAAGAAGAGGAAATCACGGAACCATCTGCCATGCCGTAAAAAACACGCCCTTTTATGAGTGGCCGTTCCCGTTTTCTTCCAGATATTTTTCCAGTTTCCGCTTTACACGCTGGAGCGCATTGTCGATTGATTTCACATGCCGCCCCAGCGTTTCTGCTATTTCCTGATAGCTTTTCCCGTCCAGGTACGCGCGCAGCACTTCCTGTTCCAGGCCGGAAAGTACTTCATTGATCCGGTTGTGAATATTCCCGAGGTTTTCGCGGTTAATAATCATTTCTTCCGGATCGGCAATCCGGCCTTCCATAATAACGTCCAGCAGCGTCCTGTCGCTTTCCTCGTCATAAAGCGGTTTATTCAGGGATACATAACTGTTCAGGGGAATATGTTTCTGGCGCGTGGCGGTTTTAATCGCCGTAATAATCTGCCGCGTAATGCAAAGTTCAGCAAATGCGCGGAAAGAACTGAGCTTGTCCCGCTTAAAGTCTCGGATTGATTTGTACAGGCCGATCATACCTTCCTGAACAATATCTTCATGATCGGCGCCGATCAGAAAATAACTTCTTGCCTTGGAGCGGACAAAATTTTTGTATTTGTTCAGCAGGTATTCTTCTGCATCGGAATCTCCGTTATGGCACAGGTCAACAATCTCTTCATCGCTCATCTGGGTATACCGGTCGCCGAAAAGATTCATATCGTCGTTTTCCTGTTCCGGATTCCTGATGTTTTCGGAAGATTCGTCAGGGAAGTTATTCTCTGTATGCATGAAATCAGTCCCGTTCCTTATTTCTGTTTGCGGCAATTCATCACACGGTACATCATAATCCCGGCCGCAACGGATGCGTTCAGGCTGTCAATGTGCCCCTTCATGGGCAGGGCCACCTTCATGTCGGCTTTGATGCCGGTCATCCGGCTGATTCCCTCGCCCTCCGCACCAATCACCAGCGCGGTGCCGCCTTCAAAATTGACTTCTGAGTAGTCGTTCCCGTTCATATCCAGGGCATAAACCCATATGTTCTTTTTCTGCAGTTCTTCAATGGTCCGGTTCAGGTTGGTTACCCGTGCGACTTTCACATATTCAACCGCACCCGCGGAAGCTTTCACAGCCGCCGGTGTAAGCCCGGCGCTCCTGTGCTGGGGAACGATCACGCCGTGCGCTCCGGAGCAGTCCGCCGTCCGGATAATAGCCCCCAGGTTGTGCGGATCGGTGATTCCGTCCAGGATAATAATAAACGGATCCTCCCCTTTTTCTTTGGCATATGCCAGGATGTCATCCACGGTGGCGTACTGGTATGCGGACGCGAAAGCAATCAGGCCCTGGTGCTGGGGTGCAATATCGTCCAGGCGTTTCTTTTCAACAACCTGGATCATCACCCGCTGTTCTTTGGCTTTCTGCACAATTTCCATCGCAGATCCACTCAGTTCGCCTTTCTGCACCAGCAGTTTTTCAAGATCCCGGTGATTTTTGAGCGCTTCACGGATCGGATTCCGGCCTGTCAGGATATATTTTTCATCCTCGTGGCTGCGCACTTCACGCTGGGGCTCTTGGGGAATATCCGTATATTCAAAATCCGTGTAGGACCTGGCCGGGCGGCGTTCCGGTTCATCCTGTATTTCGTTCGTTTTCCGGGAAGCAGGCTTCCTGGTTCCGCCGGCGGGGCGGGTATTCCGCGCTGAACGGGATTCCCCAGCGTCCTTTCTGGGACCGTATTTTTTTTGCCCGTCTTTTTTAGTGTATTTGGTTCCTTCTTCCGCTCCGTATGTATAACGTTTCTTTGCCTTTTTCGGGTCCTTCAGTTCTTTATAGTATGCCATGCCTTATTCCCCCTTCTTGATGCTTTCAAGCAGTTCCCGGCGTGCCGCCCGTTTCTGCTCCTGCTGTCCGCAGGATTTTTCCCCTTCCGGGCATTTCCCGCGCAGGCATGCAGGACCGGCGTCGGCAAAAAGTTCAGGCGCCTTTTCCATGCAGAGCCGGTGCATCTGTTCTGCCATGGAACGGATTTCCCACTGGGCCCTTGTGCACATCCGCAGGCTGAAGAAATGGCGCAGTTCCCGCGCGTTCATGGTCATCACCAGGCGCGTTTCGCATGCGTTGGGCAGCACAAAACGGGCGTCCTCGTTGCTTTTCTCCCCGCTTCCGCCAAGCGCTTTCTGCCATTCCACATACCAGCCTTCAATCTGGTCCATCTGCTCCCGGAATTTTGCAACCGCTTCCGGTCCCAGCGCTTCAATTTTCGGCGGCAGGATGTATCCGAAGCCGTTTTCATAGGAAACATAACGCTGGCTCTGAACGGAAAAACTGGCAATCCGGTGCCGTGTCAGCTGCGCCAGCAGTACGCGGCTCACTCCTTCAACGCCGAAGGTAAAACTGGTGTGCTCAATCACCGATTCATGCCCCATGTTCATCAGGCGGCTGATAAATGCGGACTGGTCTTTGGAAGATACTTTTTCCTCCAGGCCGGAAATGGTGGATCCGGAATAGCAAAGTTTGGCGGCAAGCGCAACGGCTTCTTCCGGCGCAGGCGTGTATCGGATCAGTGCAACGTGCAGTTTCTTTCTTTCGGCCATTTTTATTTTCCTCCGATGATTTTTTCAGCTATACTGGAAATCCGCTCATCCTGTCCGGTCAGGTAAAGATACCCGATCAGCGCTTCAAAACCCGTCGCGGCGGAATATTCTCCCGGATCCTGGTTCTTTGGGGCGGGATGGCGTGCATGGGCGTTTCTGCCCCGTCTCACAACTTCGCTTTCGTCTTCTGTCAGCAGTTCCTGAATGATGGCCAGAAACCCGGCCTGTGCGTGGGCGTTCACATACCGTACACATTCCTCGTGCATATGGTGAAGATTCAGTCCCCTGTGAATCAGCGTATCCCGGATGATGATTTCCCATACCACGTCGCCGATATAAGCAAGCTGCAGGGCATTCAGCATTCCGGCTTCCCGGTCCGTCATCGTCCCGAACAGGCGCAGGCTCAATCAAACATCCCCCCATATCATCAGTTTCTAATTATATCATAATTTATCAAAAAAATAATAGGCATATCCATATATTTTGCCCATTTTTCACGAAATAAGCACTTGACAAAATCAAAAAAGCCGATATAATAACGTTTGTTGCGTGAGCACCATTAGCTCAGTTGGTAGAGCACCTGACTCTTAATCAGGGTGTCTAGGGTTCGAGTCCCTAATGGTGTACAAGGCCTGCGGATTCAAATCCGCAGGTTTTTTTGTAACTTAAAAGCGGTTCGTTGCGAAACGAACCGCTTTCATTCAGCGAAAACTTATGCCTGGGCAGGAGCGCCGACCGGGCAGGTTTCCGCGCAAGCGCCGCATTCGATGCAGGCGTCAGCATTGATTTCGTACTTTCCGTCGCCTTCAGCGATCGCGCTGACGGGACATTCCGCTGCGCAGGCACCGCAGCTGATGCATTCATCGGAAATTTTGTAAGCCATGGTTTTACCTCCGTTATTACGTTCTGATATGAACGCTTGATTCTTTTATAATATATCACCTTGGGATGGCTTTTGCAATAGTCGGATTTTACAGCCGCCAGCGATCCTCAGTTCATTGCGTCCATCGCTTTTTTCAGCGCTTCCGCCCAGTTCTCCTTTTTGGTTTCATCGGGCTTTTTCTCTTTTTCAGGTTCGGCAGCCTCCGGTTGTTTCGGAGTGGGTTCATTTCGCTGCTTGTTGGGGTTCTCCCGGCGTACCGGCTGCCCCAGCGGATGCCCGCCGTTATTCCGGCGGCCTTTATCCCTGGGTTTGTTCCGGGAAGGTGCGTTTTCCTTTGGTTCAGCCGCTTCCCTGGTTCCCGGTTTTTGTTCTTCGTCTTCGATGATCACTTCTTCGGATGCCAGGATGCTGATTTCTTCTTCCGAAGCCGTGTCTTCATCCGTTACATCCGGCTCTTCTTTCACCGGTTCGGCTGCCGGCATTTCCGCTTTGCGTCCGTTGCCGTTATCCTGGGTGCGGGTGATGGATTCAAGGGGATATTCTTTGATTTCGCTGCTGTCACCGTTGACAATCCGTACCCGGACGGTTTCTTTTACGATATTCAGCTCTGTCACGGTGCCGTTACCGTCCGGAGTGGTTACTTCCCGCCCGACCCGGGGCATTTTTTTCCTCGTCTGCTCATAATGGTCCTGTTCATATTTCAGGCAGCACATCAGCCTGCCGCACACGCCGCTGATTTTCGTCGGATTCAGGGAAAGATTCTGCTCCTTGGCCATTTTGATGGAAACGGGCTGGAATTCTTCCAGGAATGTGCCGCAGCAGATCGGGCGTCCGCAGGCGCCGAGTCCGCCCAGCATTCTGGCCTCATCCCGCACGCCGATCTGGCGAAGCTCAATGCGCATTTTAAACACGGAGGCCAGGTCTTTCACCAGGCTGCGGAAGTCCACCCGTCCGTTGGCCGTAAAATAAAACAGGATTTTGCTGTTGTCAAAAGCATATTCAACCGAAACAAGCTTCATATCCAGCTGGTGTTCCGCAATCTTCTTCTGGCAAACCTTGTAGGCTTCCTTTTCCTTGGCCCGGTTTTCCGTCGCTTTCTGGATATCCTGTGAGGTGGCAACACGGATGATTTTCTTCAGCGTTGCCGGCACAGCGTTTTCTTCAACGGTCCGGGTCCCGATAATCACTTCTCCCAGATCGATGCCTCTTGCTGTATCGGCAATCACATAATCGCCGGGCTTCAGTTCCAGCCCGTTCACATCAAAATAATAGATTTTTCCGTTTTCCTGCAGTTGAATTCCTACTACGCTGACCATTTATTTCCTTCCCCCATTATTACAAAAAGAAGTTGTTCGATTACGGCCTGAAAGTTCACATTGGACGCAATCTGGCGGCGGACATCGCATATGGCGTCCGCCAGCATGCTGAATCGGTCCATCCCGGCTTTATCCGCAAAAAGCTGCCATGGTTTGGGAAGCGCGGAAACCGGTCCTGCATTCGGGAAATGAAACCGGTATTCAAGCATGTTGTGAACAATCGATTCAAGCACTTCCGTCAGTTGTTCCGCCTGGTCCCGCCGGTCCTTCCATTTGCCGGAAATGCGAAGGATGTCGCTCCTTTTCAGGGTGCCGAAAAAGTCCTGGATAATTTCGTTCCGCGTTTTCCAGTATGCTTCATCTTCGGCCAATTCAAGTGCCTTTCCGATGGAACCCCGCGCTTCCTGAACACATTCGTCCGCCCTGTTCCGTTCTGTTCCACGTTCATCAAGAATCCGGCGGATCACATCATCGGGCCATGGATGCAGCCGGATTGTTCTGACCCTGCTCAACACGGTCGTAAGAAGGACGTCCGGATGCTCGGTCACCAGAATAAAGTATGTATTCTCCGGCGGCTCTTCAAGCGTCTTCAGCAGGCAGTTCTGGGCCTGCGGCGTCATCCTGTCCGCGTCAAACAGCAGTACGACGCGGCATCTTCCGTCCATCGTATGGGTGCTGCATATGCGGATCATTTCCCGTATATCGTTCACCGGAATGGTGGTTCGGTCTTTCTTCACATCCGGAGCAATGGGCATGCCGTTCCGGATCAGAATCATATCAGGATGTTCATTCCCGGCCGCCATGAGGCAGTCTTTGCATTTTCCGCAGGGGCGTTTTTCACCTTCTGCGCGGCAAAGAAGTGTGGACGCAATCAGTTTTGCGAATGTCCGCTTTCCGGCTCCCTTTTCACCGGTAATCAGGCTGGCATGGACAAATGTCCCGTTTTCAAGTTGGCCAATCAGGCTGCTGGTTTCTTCACCCTGCTGCGCGTAAAATGATAAATCCGGCATCATAACACAAATCCGTGGCTTATACTTTCAGGAACTGGTCTACTGTCAGAACGAACAAAGTCGCCCCGCCGATGGTAACCTCAACCGGAAATGCGGCAAATTCACCATGGGTCAGGCCGCTCACGGTGGTGGTGGCCGGCGTAATCTGCTTGCGGCTCTTGCATACAGATTCAATAATATGAACCGCTTCTTCAACCCGTTCCTCTTCAACGCCGAGAAGCAGGGTCGTATTGCCTGCTTTCAGGAATCCGCCGGTTGTGGCCAGTTTGGTCACGCCGAATCCGCCCTGCATCAGCTTAGACAGCAGCTTTGATGAGTCTTCATCCTGAACGATTGCAATAATCAGTTTCATTATGAACCTCCCCAGACAAATATATCGATTCAGTATACCGTACATAGGATTGAAAATCAAGTTTAATGCCGCTTCGGAATGAAAAAGTGCCGCCGTTCTTTACAAACATTCCGCTTCCGTTTAAACTGGTGATAAAGGGGTGTGATATGATGTCTGGAGATGTTTTCCGGTGCTGCTGCTCAGCAGCCTTTGGCCTTGAAAGCCTGGTAGCGGGCGAGCTTCGCAGTCTTGGTCTTCAGAATATCAGCACGGAAAACGGGCTGGTCCGGTTCGATTCCGCCATACCCGAAATCTTCCGCTGCAATCTTTCCCTGCGCTTTTGCGATCGCGTCATGATCATCCTGGCGGAAGGCAAATGCCTGTCTTTTGAGGATCTTTTTCAGCTGGTTTCCTCTGTTCCCTGGGAAAAATATATTCATAAAGACGAAGCAATCAACGTTTCCGCCCATTGTGCAAGAAGCAAGATCATGAGCCCTCGGGACTGCCAGTCCATCACAAAAAAAGCAATCATCGAACGGCTGAAAGCCCGTGCCGGCCTTCGGGTCTTTCCGGAAACCGGAGTGCCCTTCCCTGTCCTGGTGGCGGTCCATTCCGATTGTGTCCGCATCATGCTCAACACATCGGGCGATGCTTTGTCCCGCAGGGGCTACCGCACCTGGAACGGAGAAGCCCCGATCCGGGAGACGCTGGCCGCGGCCCTCGTCAGTCTGAGCCCCTGGAAGCCGGGAATGCCCCTCTGTGACCCCTGCTGCGGAACGGGTACCATTCTCGCGGAAGCCGCTTTTATGGCTGCCAACCGCCTTCCGGGCCTGACCCGCTCCTTTGCCATGGAACAGTTTTATTTCACCCGCGGTTTTGATCTGAATGCCATCCGCCGTGAAGCGGAAAATGCGGTGGATTATGCCAATATTACAGAAATTTACGGTTCGGATATCAATCCGGAAGCCATCAGCCTGGCCAAACGCCATATACGTCAGGCCGGCCTTGAAAATCATGTTTCCCTTTCTGTGATACCCCTTCAGGAGGTATGTCTCGACCGGCAAAACGGCGTCTTTGTCTGCAATCCGCCTTATGGGGAAAGGTTGTCCGACCAGGCTGCTTCCCGTCAGCTGTATCGGGAGTTGCACCATCTGGCCGACCGCCATCCGGGATGGAGCCTCTGCGCCATCTCCTCCGATCCGGCCTTTGAAAAGGCATACGGCATGAAGGCCCATAAAAAAAGGCGCCTGTATAACGGACGCCTGGAATGCACCTATTATATTTATTATGGCAGAAGGAATCCCGAATCGTTCTGAATCTGGCTGTATATCCTGCGGTAATCCTCCACCGTTGCGGCAACGGGATGATAGTCATTGATGTGCTCATTCGCCCGCGAACTGGTTAATATCGGAATCATCTTAATGGATATCTCCGGCTTCTCCGTTTCGTCGAATGAAAAAATCACCCTTGCCAGCGCGGCGTCATATCCGCTTAACATAATGGTTCCGCCGAAGCAAAGATTTCCCAGGCTGTAAACAACCGGTACGCCTTCTATATAATCCATCCCCTGTACCACATGGGGATGATGGCCGATCACCAGGTCCGCCCCGGCCCGTACGCATGTGTGCGCCATGGCCTGCTGCAGTGCATTGAAGTGTTCGCTGTATTCCAGCCCCCAGTGGCACTGGTAAATGATGCATTCGCATCCCATGTCTTTCAATGCCTGGATATCACGCGCAATGATGCCTGGATCGCGTTTGTATGTGGTTTCCCTGCATCCGCCGAATCCGAACCGGTGCCCCTTGATATCAACAGCAACCGGATGCTCATTCCCGCACCAGGCTGCAACATCCCGGATTGCTTCGATAGTCGATTCATACCCCGCTTCCCCATAATCCATGGTGTGATTGTTCGCCAGGTTCACCAACTCAACCGAGCCTTCCGTCAGCACCTGGCTGTATTCGGGAAGCCCGCGGAACCGCCATGTTTTATCCTGGCTTTCGCCGCTTTTGTTGGCCTTCAGCACACATTCCAGGTTAATGCTGGTCAGGTCGTCTGTAGCAAAATATTCCTGCAGTCCCGAAAACGGATACCCCATCCCGTTTTTTTGAATATAAGCCATCAGGCTGTCGTCCCGGGAATAATATGATTCCCGCCCGCCCAGTACCGCGTCTCCGCCGAAAGTCATCACAATGGTGTCATCATATTCGTTTTCAACGGCATAAGCGCTCCGGTCATGCTGTTCCTTTCCCGCTGTCCCTTCCAGGATGGATTTCATCGCGTGCCGTTCATCCGGATCATCCAGGATAATCAGCCGGGTACAGTATGGAATATGCGTCCATATCCAGTAGGCGTTCACGCCGCTTTCAGGTCCCGGTTCCGAAGGCAGCCGGATGCAGGCATGGGATCCTTTGGCTCCCAGCAGGGCCCTTCCTTCGGTAAAATCCTTTTTCCCGTCTCCGAATGCATATGGAATCTGGTGAATCAGGTTTCCGCCGTCATACTGAATCACAAAATCATATTTTTTCCCGTTCATGCTGTAGTCGACCCGGTGTTCGCCGGTCAGGAAGCTGCCGGCGGCCGTTTCCTGGTACAGCTCGTTCTTTTCCATTCTTCCGGTGCACACCAGGAATGTATCAATCCGCTTTCCGTTCCGGAACACCGTCATCGTCTGTGTTTTTTTGTCCAGCAGCAGCCCGTATTCTTTGGATGGAGTTATCGTTTTCAGTTTTCCGGCCGGAACCCAGCCCGTAATCTTTTCCCCTTCTTCATGGTTCCAGGCTTCAATCAGTGCCCAGCCTTCACTGATCTCAAGAACGCACAGGCTCTGCGTCTGCCCGTGGAGCGTCCCCAGGGAGGCCGATGTTTCATCCGGCTTTTCATATACGTTCTGATGGCTTGTGTTCCCGATGTTAACAACAACCGCCGGCTGCATCATCAGTTCCCATATTTTTTCATCCGGATCATTTTCCTCCGGCATAATCTGTCCGGTCACACCCACCGGTATTGCTTCCGGGCAGCCGTTTTCAACTTCCAGCGAAAAAATATTGTGATATGCGGGATTGGATATTTCATAAACCTTTACCTGGTAGCGCCCCGGGGAAATTTCTGTTTTCCCGCATATCTCGGAAAACAGAAAATGGTTGATCCTCACGGGTTCAATCGCTTTACGGAAAGTGTATCGGGGCTGTTCTTCCCCCTCCGGAATCATTTCAACCACCAGCGTACCGCTCATCGTCACTTTGCACTCCAGAAACCATTCCTTTGTCCGGTCCAGATATACCGTATCCGATGATGGCAGCGCAAGAACAAGCGCCTGTGCGAATTTTTCAACAGGAGAATCAAACGCAATATGATACACCGTGCCGGACTCCCCCGTCAGATCGGCGTCAAAATGATATACCATCTGCGAAAGTTTTTCGCCGTTATGTCCCAGGCCGTCCCATTCAATCCGGTTTTCGCCCTGTTGAACCTCTGCCCGGATGGTCCTGAACATAAATGAATATGCGCTAATCGATATAGTCAGCGCGCCGTTTTCAGGCGCGTTCACCTGAAAAGTATTGTCGCTGTAGCAGATTATTTGTCCGATTCGTTCAACAGAAAACGCAGCTTCACCGGAAACAGACGGAAAACGAATGAAAAAGCTGAATATCACTAGCAGCCATGCTGCTGCAATTTGATGCCGGAGCAGTTTCATCCCGTCTTTCCTTCCTTTCCGGATGGATGTTTTCAGATTATCAGGAATTTGTTCATGCGTCAACGCTTGACAAATGAACCGTCAGATCTTATAATCGCATATGTTCTGCGGTCGTGGCGGAATCGGCATACGCGCACGTTTGAGGGGCGTGTCCAGCAATGGGTACGGGTTCAAGTCCCGTCGACCGCACGATATAACCCCTGTGAGCCTGGCTCACAGGGGTTTTGCTTGCTTTCACAGGGTGAATTAACTCAGCCCCACGGAACATATACATATTCCAGGTACTCAATTTCGTTCTGCTGATTCAGCTGGATCCGGGTGGTCACAAACCAGAAATCGGCATCGATTTCCGACCACTGGTCTTCCGGATAGTCACACATGAATACCATCTGGCCTTCGGGTTCTTCCCCGTCCATGTAGCAGTCAATATACCACTTGTACAGGTCGTTAACCGTAATAAGGTTGATGTTCTCAGCCGATAAACTGTCAGGCACCAGCGCCGTAAAGTTATCCGCCAGGTTGTAGGTGAACAGCTTGCCGTTGTCTGCTTTTTCGTCGGTGGGATACTCATCTTCAACAACGCGCTCAAAGCTGCCGGTCACCGCGTATACATGATGGGCAGCGTCATACTGTAGCTTCCGGATTTCAAACAGGTTATAATTCACGCCGGCCGCGTCCGTATAGGTGAAGAATGCGCTGTTGTCAGCAACGGGAATCTCATTGGCAGCGGCAATGGCGCTGGCAGGAACGAATCCCCGGTAATTGGCGCCTTCAATATAGGCCCAGCTTCCCATGTTGGCCAGCCATACAACGTTTTCTCCGGCGGAAACCGTCGCCAGCACGCTCTGGCTGTACAGCGGATCGTCTGTCACGTTAACATTGCTCTGGATCACAGCGTCTCTTCTGTTGAAGCCGAGATTGCCCACATTGGCGTTTTTCGGCAGGGAGTTTTCATCGATATAGCCAAACCGGTAGTGGGAATTATCAATGGAATACTGAATCAGGATCCATCCGTTTTCACGGCCGAAAACCTGAATCCAGCTGTTGGTGGAAACAGAAGCTTTGTTGTTGGCGCCGCGGATGGACTTATCGCTGGGCCCGGAATATACGGGATACTTTTTCCCGCCGGTAAATTCAATTTCTGTCGCCTGGAGCTCGGAGTTCACCGGCATGTCAGGGGCAAACGTCAGGCCCTTCTTGGCGTCCTGAACGGTCATCGGGAAGGATTCCAGGCTCACATAGCGCATGTCGCGCTTGAAAGAACCCCGTACCTTGGTATGGTCCATATTGGTTCCGTCATAGAAGAAGAAATCCAGGTAATCCTTTCCGACATCAATACTATCGGCTTTTTTCGTGTTGTCGATAATCAGGCAGAGATTCCATACGCCGGAGTTGGAAAGCTGATAGAAAGCAGCCTGGTCATAGTAATTGTTGGAACTGTTGAATTTGGCAAACATCACCAGCGGGCCATTGTAGGTTTTTCCGTTGGACGGTTCATAATGTTCGGAGAAAACCTGCATATCCATATTATTATTTCCCTGGGGAACGGCCTTCGTCGCGTGGAAGCTGTGTTGCCACGTGCCATTTTTCAGCTTGAAACAGTAAACGGTGTTGGTGTTCCCGTTTCTCACAAGCACCATGTAGGTATCCCCGGTGACATTCATGTTGGCCAGGATCTGGGATCCGGATTTGTCATTGAAATAGTTCTGAATATCCGCCGGCAGCGGCTCAGCCATGGCTGCAACTGCAAGTATTGCCGTAAGCGCAATAACCAGCAAAAGGCAAAGCAAAAACTTTTTCACCAAGAAAAATCCCTCCAATACAATATATTGACATCTGATTATAACATTTTTATCTTGTTTTTCAATCCATAAAAGCAAGCCGGTCAACCACACTTTGGTTAGCCACCGGACAAGTATCAGGAACCGGGGGGCGAAGAACCGATGACCGCCAGTGGCGGAAATTTCATCGGTTCTGAGGTCAACCGAAACATGCGGTCTCCCCAGTGGGGAGCCGCGCCGATTGAGGTTGCGGATAGGCTTCTTTTTGTTTCATGTTCGGCTGAAACAAAAAGGGCTGTCCCCTGCGTTCCGTCGCAGTACGTCAAATTTCCCATCGAGTGTTCGAGTGTTCGAGTGTTCGAGTGTTTTCACTTTTCGGCGCGTTTAGTGTCCAGTGTTTAGTGTTTTAGTGTTTTGCCTTTCCGGCGCTGTACCAACTTCCCTCTCCACACGTTTCCGTCATCATAATAATATCAGAAACAGCCCATATCATCAAGTCCCAAAGAGTCCCAAAGCATCTCAAAGTATGACAACTTTATTTTATGTTATCCTCTGAAACGTACAGCCCGGTGGTAGTGTTGAAATTTGTCAGTCCATCCAGGGTTGCTGAGGCACTGATGCTCTCGCCGGTCTGGCCGTAGGTTTCAAGTGTGGGCTTATTGATGGTCAGCGTGGCTGAAGTTGCCGGATCAGTGCAACCAGCAACAAAGCAAGTCGCTGTGATGATCGCACTGTCGGCACTATAGGTGAAATTATGGACATGCACGCTACAGGTCTTGGATACAGTACTCACCATATCACTTGTGACGGGGACCGTGGTTGAGCCTGCAGATTCTCCTTTTGCATAAACGGTTAGCGTGTCGGTTGCATCCGTGCTAACCTCATTTATCCAGTTTGTATCCGAATACAGCTTTACCGCTGTTCCACTCAAACTCCACTTGACGTTTTTATTCGTCGCATCTGAAGGCGAGACGGTCGCTGTCAGGGTTGTATTCTCGCCTACGTTAACGGTGGCAGAGGTTTTGTTGAGTGATATTTCGATGACGGGGATTGGCACCGAGAATGTTTGGGTATCAGAATCACAGATTACTTTTGACAGCTTAAGCTTCGCGCATAAATCAGACGGCCGCGAAATGACCGTTTACATGATCGACATCAATTACTTTAAAGAGATCAACGATCAGTACGGGCATGTGGCCGGCGATGAAATTCTGAGGGAAACAAGCGAAAGGCTGAAACAGATGTTTCCGGGAGGACAGCATTACCGGTATGGCGGTGATGAATTCCTGGTGATTGTTTATCAGCCGGCTGAAGATGTTTACAATGCTGATACCTTCGAATTCACCCAGGAGCAGTATGGCGCAAAAGTGCTGCTCTCCATCGGTAATGCCCAAGGCAGTCCCGCCGACTACCAGGGTTTCTTTGATCTGATCTCCCAAGCCGACAAAGCACTGTATGTCGTTAAGAAGCGCACCCATTTCCCCGAATTCGGCGGGTATGACAGACGGAGCGCCAGATAAATCCATCTTTATTGAAAATTCATCGATGCTGTTCGAAGCATCGATATGGCATTATTACTGGTTTTCCAAAACGATATTCCGATGATATTTCACTGTAAAAACCCTGTGGTGGAGATGAAAAAAGCTTAAACAAACCCTCATGGGTTTGTTTAAGCTCAAAAAGTGGAGATGAGGGGAGTTGAACCCCTGTCCGAAGATTCATCCGAGGGATTTTCTCCGAGCGCATTCCGTGATTTGGTTTCCCCGGTCATACCGTCCGCGGAAAGACTGTATGCCGGGTAGCTTCATCAATACGGGCTTCGCTGCAAAGCTTAGGCGAGGCTCGTTCCCTGCGATCTTGACGCCGATGACCTGATCCGCAGGCGGTCAGGGTCGACGCACGGCATTAAGCCGCGAAAGCGTAATTGCTATTGTCAGTTATTGTTTTTCCCCGTTTTTACGCAGTACAGGGTCTGCGGCTCGCTTATCCGACATCCGACATCCCCGTCGAAACCGGATCATCCCCACGTACTGATCAACAGCGTTTTACTTTTGCCTTTCCCGGAGGGCTCTGTGGATTTCCCGGTCGGAATCGCGTTTGGCCATAGCGTCCCGTTTGTCGTGCAGCTGTTTGCCCCGGCATACGCCGAGCTCCATCTTCACCCGTCCGTCCTTCAGGTACAGTTCCAGAGGAACCAGCGTGTATCCCTGGCGCATCACCTGGGAATCCAGCTTGCGTATTTCACTTTTGTGAAGCAGCAACTTTTTCCCCCGAAGCGGATCCCGGTTAAAAATGTTTCCCTGCTCATAGGGGCTGATATGCATGCCTTCCACCCATACCTCGCCCTTGCGGACCTGGGCCCAGCTTTCCTTCAGGTTCACTTTTCCCAGGCGCACGCTTTTGACTTCCGTTCCGAAAAGGGCAATGCCGCATTCCAGTTTGTCTTCCACAAAATAGTCATGATACGCTTTGCGGTTCTGCGCAATGACTTTAATTCCCTTCTGATGCGGCATACCAGCATTCCCTCCCGCTGCTCATTATAACATAGGCGCCTGCCCTTTTCAATTCAACTTTTATATGTTACTATGCTGATATTAATTCGGAATGGAAGTGACTGGTATGAACGACCTCCATGAAATCTCCGGTAAAGCCCGCGCGGCGTTTACCGATCTTTCCGTCACATCAGTTGACCAAAGAAATGCTGCCCTTCTTCGCATGGCGGAATATCTGACCGGGAATGCGGAATCCATCTTTGCGGCCAATACAGAAGACCTCCGCCTTGCTGAGGAAGAGGGGCTCGCCGCGCCGCTTCTGCACCGGCTGAAGTTTGGCCCCGAAAAGCTGCAGCAGGTTTGTTCCGGCCTGAAGGCCCTTGCTTCCCTTCCCGATCCGATCGGTCAGACCACCTATGCCATGGAGATTACGGAAGACCTGAACCTGTATCGTGTGGTTTGTCCTATCGGCGTCATCGGTGTCATTTTTGAAAGCCGGCCGGATGCGCTGGTGCAGATCGCTTCGCTGTGCATCAAAAGCGGAAATGCCGTTCTCCTCAAGGGCGGCCGTGAAGCGCTCCGCACCAATCAGGCGCTGGCCCAAGTCATCCGCCAGGCGCTTTCAGATACGAATCTCTCCCCGGACTGCGCGCAGCTGCTTGAAACCCGGGAAGATGTGGCGGCCATGCTGAAAGAGGATGAACTGATCGACCTGATCATCCCCCGCGGCAGTAATGCCTTTGTCCGCTATATCATGGACAACAGCCGCATTCCGGTCCTCGGTCACGCAGACGGCATCTGCCATGTGTACCTGGATAAAGACGCGGATCCGGATATGGCTGTCCGCATCGCTGTTGACAGCAAAACGCAGAATGTTTCTGTCTGCAACGCCGCCGAAACGCTGTTGGTACATCGGGATATCGCCTCCCGGGTTCTGCCTGCCATGGCGGAAGCGCTTACGGAGAAGCATGTGGAAATCCGGGGCGATCAGAAAACTGCGGAGCTGATTCAGTGCATTCCTGCCACGGATGAAGACTGGTCAAAGGAATATCTGGATTATGTGATTTCCGTGAAAATCGTAGACTCCCTGCGGGAAGCCATCGACCACATCAACCACTACGGTTCCCACCATACAGACTGTATTGTGACCACGGATCCCGAAGCAGCCAATGAATTCATGAACCGTGTGGACAGTGCCGGGGTTTACTGGAATGTTTCCACCCGGTTCTCCGACGGGTTTGTTTATGGCTTCGGCGCGGAAGTCGGCATTGCCACCGGTAAGCTGCATGCCCGCGGCCCGATGGGTCTCGACGGCCTGACCACCTATAAATATAAGCTCTTCGGAAAAGGCCAGACCATGGCGGAAATGAAATCCGGAGTCCGCCAGTATACCCATCGGAAACTTCCTCTTTCCGAATAAACGATTTCCTTTTCAGGCGAGGATAAAAAAATGATGAGACTGCAGAAGTATCTTGCGCTCAGCGGTGTGGCGTCACGCCGGAATGCTGAAAAAATGATCGCTGACGGCCGCGTGTCCGTAAACCATTGCATCGTCACGGAAATGGGCGTCCAGGTGGATGAAAATGCCGACGTCATTGAAGTGGATGGCAATCCGGTTTCGATCCAGGAAGAAAAGCACTATATTGCCTACAACAAGCCGCTGGGTGAAGTGACCACCGTTTCTGACCCGGAAAGCCGCGCCACTGTCATGGACAAATTCCGGGATTATCCCGTTCGTCTATATCCTGTGGGCCGGCTGGATTATGACAGCGAAGGACTGCTTTTGCTGACCAATGACGGGGATATGATGAATCATGTGCTTCATCCTTCCAGGGAGGTTTCCAAGGTTTACCTGACCAAAGTATCCAACCAGGTGACCGATGATGAAATCCGCCAGCTTCGCAGGGGCGTCATGATCGAAGGAAAAATCACTTCACCCGCGTCGGTCCGCCTCATCCGCAGGGAATCATTTGATACCGTCCTGCTGATCTCCATTCATGAAGGAAGGAACCGCCAGGTCCGGAAGATGGTCGACGCCGTCGGCCACCAAGTGGTCAGCCTGAAACGAGTTGAATTTGGTCCCGTTTCCCTCGGCAGCCTGCCCTGCGGCCAGTGGCGGCACCTGACGGAAAGTGAAATCAGAAAACTGAAAGAGATCTGAAAGGCGGTTTTCTGAATTCTGAAAGGCTGATTCCTGAAATACCATACTTGACAAATTATTGAAACCCGATATAATACTTTTTCGTGAGCACAAAGCTTACCTGGAGAGTTGGCTGAGTGGTCTAAGGCGCACGACTGGAAATCGTGTGTGGGGTGATACCTCACCTAGGGTTCAAATCCCTAACTCTCCGCCATATACCCGCAGATCTGGTATCTGCGGGTTTTGCTTAATAAATCCGTTTTTTCAGGAGGTTTTGTCTGTGGCTTCCGTTTTCATGATGAATCTGGCGCCTGAAAAGAAAAATCTGCTTCAGGTCCTTTCCTTCCGGCTGAGCTTTGCCTGCGTGGAGATTTCCCCGCAGCAACAGTCCTGCGTCATCGGCGACCTGCTTTCCGGTTCCGCTTCGGCAAAGCCTTCCGGAAAGCCCTTCCGGGATGAAATGATCATTATGGACGGATTTGGTAATGAAAATCTGGATTTCCTCCTGAATGAGATGGCCCGGACGGGAAACACGGTGCCGCTGAAAGCGGTCACCACACCGACCAATATCCACTGGACAGTGTCCATGCTGTATTATAAAATTCTGGAAGAAAACCGCGCCATGCATCAGAAATCCCGGGAGGCAGTCCGATGAAATCCGCTCCTGTGATCCTGGGCATCGTGGCAGAATACGATCCCTTTCATAATGGTCATGCCTGGCATCTGTCCCAGGCCCGAAAGGCTGTTCAGCCCGATTCGGTTTACGTGGTTTTGTCTTCCTGCCTGAAGCAGCGGGGAGAGCCGGCTATGCTTTCCCCTTATGACCGCGCATGCTGTGCGCTGCGCGCAGGGGCCGATGCCGTCTTCTCCCTGCCCGTATTGTGGACCGTCCGGGACGCCGAACATTATGCTCTCGGCGCCGTTTCCCTGCTGTGCGGCCTTGGAATTACACATATCGCCTTCGGCGCGGAAACGCCGGATATCGAAAAAGTGAAGCGGGTTGCTGATTTCCTGGAAAATCCGTCTTCCGGTTTTCCGGATGAGCTGCATGCTTTGCTTTCTTCCGGTATGGGATACCCTGCCGCATTATCCGGGGCGGTCAGCCGTTTTCTGCCTGCTGAAGGTGAGATTCTTTCCTCTCCGAACAACATCCTGGCTATATGCTATCTGCGTGCCCTCAGAAAGCTGAATACCGCTGTCATCCCGGTGATCATTCCCAGGCGGAATGGTTACCATGAATCCGTCATCCGGCCCGAAGCGCCCTCTGCTTCTTCCCTGCGGAGCGCGCTGGTCCGCGGGGATTATGCAGGCGCGTTTTCCGCGGTGCCTGATTTTACGGCATCTGTCATCCGCCATGCTTTTTTATCTTCCCGGATCCCGGATTTGACTGTATGGGATACCCTGCTGCTGGAAAAACTGCGTACTTCTGATTTGTCTTCCCTTCCCGATATTTCGGAAGGGCTCGACGATGCCCTGAAAAAAGCAGCAGTTCAGGCTACTTCGTCCGAGGAGCTGGTAGAACAGCTTTCTTCCAGAAGGTATACCGCTTCGCGGATCCGTCGCCTTTTCGCCTATGCCGTGCTTTCCGTGACAAATGAGCGCATCCGGGCTTTGCCGCTTCCTGCCGCTACCCTCCTGCTTTCGCTGCGCAAAAAAAATGTACCGACAGATACGTGGAAAAATCTGCCGGTACACATTGCAGTTTCAGCTTCCCAATGGCGGGATATCGCCGATCCGGAGGACCTGGCCGCCTGGCGGCTTTGGGCGTCCTGCTGCAGGATGGTTGATACGCTTCCGTTTACGGAGCGGATTTATACTGAATAAAGGCCTTCCAGGATTTTCTGGGCCACATGGATTCCGCTGGCACTGGCATGGGATAGGCTGTGGGTCACGCCGCTTCCGTCGCCGATCATATACAGCCCCGGATACTGGGTCTGCAGGTTTTCATCCAGCTGGGCTTCCATATTGTAAAACTTGACTTCCACGCCATACAGCAGCGTGTCATCATTCGCTGTTCCGGGCGCGATCTTGTCCAGCGCGTAGATCATTTCAATAATACCGTCCAGGATGCGTTTCGGAATCACCAGGCTGAGATCCCCGGGGGTAGCAGAAAGCGTCGGCGTGACAAATGATTCGGCAATCCGTCCGGGCGTGCTTCTTCTTCCGCGTACCAGATCGCCGAAGCGCTGCACAATCACGCCCCCGCCCAGCATATTGCTGAGCCGTGCAATGGATTCACCGTAGCCGTTGGAATCCTTAAAGGGTTCGGAAAAGCGTTTGCTGACCAGCAGTGCGAAATTCGTGTTGTCCGTATGCTTCGCCGGATCTTCGTAGCTGTGGCCGTTGACGGTCACAATCCCGTTGGTATTTTCACTTACCACGGCGCCCCGCGGATTCATGCAGAATGTCCGCACAAGGTCCTCGAATTTCTCCGTCCGGTATACAATTTTGCTCTCATACAGCTCATCCGTCAGGTGCCGGAATATTTCATACGGGAGCTCAACCCGCACGCCGATATCCACCCGGTTGCTCCGCGTGGGAATGCCCATCTCCCGGCATACGCCTTCCATCCATTTGCTGCCGCTCCGTCCGACGGAAATCACGCACCGGGACGCGGTCACGGTCTTTCCGTTTTCAAGCACCGCTTCATATCCGTCTTCGGTTTTCCGGATGGCAGCAACAGCGGTATTGAAATAAAAGTCAACCTTTTCCTTCAGTTCGTTATACAGGTTTTCCAGTACCACATAATTGATATCCGTTCCGAGATGGCGCACCTGCGCGTCGAGTAGGTGCAGCCCGTGCTGAAGGCACATCTGTTTAATGGCACTGTTGGCTGTGGAATAAAGCCGCGTGCCTTCACCGCCGTATTTGAGATTGATCTCATCCACATAGCGCATCAGGTCCAGCGCCTTTTTCTTGCCCACGTGTTCATGAAGGCTTCCGCCGAAGTCATTCGTAATATTGTATTTTCCGTCCGAAAAGGCGCCGGCGCCGCCGAATCCGCTCATGATCGAGCAGGATTTGCACCGGATGCAGCTTTTGATTTTATCGCCGTCAATCGGGCATTTCCGTTTGTCCAGGGGGTTCCCCATTTCAAAAACCGCTACTTTCGGCGCCTTTTCCCGCGTCAGCTCATATGCCGTAAAAATGCCGCCGGGGCCGGCCCCGATAATCATGACATCATAGTTCATCCGTCCAGGTGCTCCTTGTAAAGTAATTTTGTTTATTATACCATTCTTATGCCGAAAAGCAAATTTACACATTTTCAAATCTATAGTATAATTATTATGTATATTCCTTTTGTAAAGGGAGTGCCGTGAAATGCTGCGCAAACTGTTATGCGTTTTATTGTGCCTGATCATCCTGGCCGGAACGGGTTCCTCCGTTCTGGCTGAAACCACATGGGCCAGTGAAGATCTGCCAAGCGACAGGCTGCCTGTTCCGATTGAAATCGTTCCGTGGGATGAGCTTCCCCCAGTCAACCCGGACCAGCATCATTATCTCCTGCTGTGTATCGACCAGAAAAACCGGGATGCCCGGGAAGATGACGCCGAAGCGCCTAAGCAGCGGGACGGGGTCAGCCGCAAGGATGTTTACGGAAACACCGACGGCATCGTGATCCTGACGCTGGATACCCGGGCCAAGCGCATTATGCTGACATCCATCATCCGGGACGCGATTATCCGCAAGCGCAACACGCCGGATGATAAGCAGAAATTCGGCCGGATCAATTATGTCTACAACGATTCAGGCCCCGAGGAGCTCTGCAAGGTAATCAGCGAACATCTCGGATTCCGGATTGAAAAGTACATCATGTTTACTTTTTTCCAGGTCCGGGATATTATCGGGCTTCCGATCCTGGGCGGCAGCGTCGATGTGTACCTGAAAAAGCAGGATATCGATTACCTGCGGGATGCATACGGCGTCGAACCCGGGTGGGTCGTCTCCACGGACGGCCAATACGATATCGCCAGGAATAAAAGATCGCCCGAGGGCATATACCGTCTGCAGCCCTGGGCCGCCGTGCTGTATATGCGCATCCGGAAAAACAACCGCCAGGGCGACCTGATGCGCACCCAGCGCGCCAGGGACGTGCTCAGCGCGCTGGCCGACAAATGCCGCACCTTTACCTGGGAAGACGCGCTGACGCTTGCCAACAACCTTGCAGAGCACAACAATAAAACCAATATGTCTTCCGCAGAAATTGCCGAAGCCGCCGGATATGCCTTCCAGCTGAGAAACTGCATTATCGAAGAACTGCGGATCCCGGCGGATGAGGATGTACGCCCCATCACTTTCGCGGCGATGGCAGCGAAAGAAATCAACTGGACTTCGGCCCGAGAAAAAATGCAGGATTTCCTGCAGAACAGTTTTCTGGTCATCGATGATGAAGATGATGACTGAGGGATGAATCGATGAAATGTCCTGAATGCGGTCAATGGAACCGCGCCTCCATGCCTCACTGTATTCGCTGCGGCACGCCGCTCAATATTGACGAGGCTTCCCGTATTGCCTGGAAGGATTCCCTCCGGGACGGCGTTACGCCCACGGCATACCTCCGGGCGGATGAATACGGCCAGACAGACAATACGCCGGACGCGCGGGATACCCTTGCCAAAGAAATGAAGAAACTCAAAGTCCGCAAACGGAAAGGGGCAGAGCTCCAGGATAGGATGCGGAAGATTGATCCGGATGATGCCGGGTCTGGCTTTGCTGCGCCTGAAAAAGCAAACGGTTCCGGGCCTTCCCGCCCGTTTTCAGCCCGTCGCGATGCGCCTTCCGGTTACGACGCGCGCCTGGAAGCTGAAACCCGTCACCGCGTCCGCTTTATGGACGAAACCGGCTCCTTTGTGGAAGCCAGAACATATGATCCGCTGGTTCCGGATTATCCCGGGGATCACCGGCGGGAACAGAAGCAGTATCGTTCCGCGGATCCTTATTTCAACAATAATAAAACGGATAAGCGCATCATCTTCCGTCGGGTGCTGATTATTTTCATTGTGGTTGCGCTGCTTTCCGGAGGCGGATTTGCGGCTTATAAGATTTTCTTCTCTCCCGACAAAGATTCCGGAGACAACGGCGGGGCCATTATTGAAGCCAGCGTCCTGGAAGACCTGGCGGCCCACAGGATCCAGATTCCCGGA
Organism: Clostridia bacterium; assembly: GCA_017429695.1. Classification (GTDB taxonomy): domain Bacteria; phylum Bacillota; class Clostridia; order Christensenellales; family Aristaeellaceae; genus Aristaeella. The sequence continues at coordinate 106,251 of JAFROK010000031.1, forward strand.
GAAGACGGATCCAGCATCTATATCAGCGAAATGCACGCAAGCTATCCGGTGGAAAACGGATACGCAACGGTTGAAGTGGCGGATCACACCTGGTACGACAACCTGGAGGGCGATCCCGGCGAAAGCATGGAAGTCACGCTGACGCCCTTCCTGAAGACATCCTCTGACACGCAGAAACCCCTTTCAACCATTACCTATACAATCGATATCCCTCCGAGTCCGATTACCCTGGAGACGCCGGAGAATCTCCGCTCGGTTGTATCCACCACCATGTCCGCGATCAAGATCGTTGTCCGGCCCGGTTCCCGGGTGACCGTCAACGGGGATGATTACAGCGATACCGTCAATTCCCAGACCGGCGAAATGACCTACAATGCGGACGTCAAGGCCATCGGTGATAACGAATACAACATCGTGGTACGCTCCCAGTACTGCCGCGAAAATTCCCTGAAGGTGATCATGTACCGCGAACCCCAGGAAATCCCGCTGGACCTGGCCGCCGGCACCTACGGAACCACCAACAACTCCGTCATGAAAGTCAACGCCACGACGCGTCCCGGCGCTTTCATCGAAGTGGTAACCCCTTATACCGACCTGAATATTACCGAGCTGGGTACCACCGGCAAGTTCTCCTTCAACGCCGTTTTTGACCATATCGGGGACAACACGATTTCCATCATTGCGTCCTACCCCGGCAATAAACCGTCCCGGGTGGACCACACCGTCTATTATGTTCCGTCCGTGGATATCTACACCCGGAAGGCCTGGGCCCTGGATGCGGCCAACTACAGCGACCTGCTGAACACCATCGCGCTCCGCGCGTCCAAAAACCAGGTATATGTGGTCAAGGGAGTTGTGCAGTATTCCATTTCCGAAAAGCCCCAGATGGTGGTCATCAACTCCAGCGACGACGGGAAATCGCAGCCGGTACTGCTGGAGAACAAGACCAAGATGAAATGGGTGGTCGGCCAGTATTACCGGGTGTATGCGGACGCCTATTCCACCTATAACGGCATGCCCTACCTGATCGCGCGTTTTTCATATGACAAAAACAATTAATCCGGATTGTTAATTGCCGGATTTGCGAACCTGACAGCACACCATGAAACGGAGGCATCGAAAACTGATGAGGATCCGCCTGACATCCTTTCTGGCCCTGGTTCTGCTCCTTGTTACTTCTGTTTCGATGGCAGCGCCCATGAAACAGGCCGGGGATTTTTCCGGTTCCATCGTCATCCCCTACGATGAAGGCAATCCGGAAGCCGGGGCATTTACGTTCATTTACTGTTATCCCTGTATTGATGAATCCGAACCGGACGCGAATATTGTCAACAGCTTTTACCGGGAACAGATGGACATGGATGAAACCAATATGCGTTTTTTTGCGGATGGCTATGCCGCGTCAGGCATCCCTGTCGTCAAGGAAATATCCTACCGGATCACCTGCAATAATGACGATTTCTTTTCCGTCCTGACCGTTCAGCATCTGCAAACAGACGATAACGACCGTCTCATCTGGAGCGGAAACACGTTTTCCCGCCGCAGCGGCGAAGTCGGTTCAACATATGACCTTCCGCGCCTTCTCGGCCTTCTCAGCGAATCCGAACAGGATGAATTCCTGATCGAACGGCAGGCCGATAAAGCGGCGGACGTTGTTGTGGAGCTGATCATGGAAATGATCCTGGATAATCCGGATGATCTTCCCTACCATTACGATATTACCTTTGATACGCTGATGAATTACGTGTATCCCCAGGAAGACTTCTATCTGGATGAAACCGGGAATCCCGTGTTCTTTGCCGCTCCCGGAACGGTGGCGGATGAAGCGGAAGGATATATGGTTTTCCCGATACCGCTGCAGGACATTCTGGATGAACTGTAATATACACAAAAAAGACATTGCACTATGGGCTGCCCGCAGTATAATATGAGTTAATATTTGACGAAAGAAGGCGTATCTCATGCTGGATATCAAAGTGACACTTTCCCAAAACCTGAAACAGAAGCCCGAGGATGAATCTGCCCTTGGTTTTGGCCGTATTTTTACAGATCATATGTTCCTGATGGATTACGAAGCCGGTGTCGGCTGGCACGACGCGCGGATTGTTCCCTATGCCGATTTTCCGATTGATCCGGCTGCCATGGTCCTCCACTACGGCCAGGCCATTTTTGAAGGCTGCAAGTGCTACCGCCGCGCGGACGGCGGTCTGCAGCTTTTCCGGCCCAAGGATAACCTGGCCAGAATGTCCCGCAGCGCGGAACGGATGTGCATGCCTGCCCTGGACGAAGAAACGGCCCTGGAAGGCTTAAAGCAGCTGATCCGGATTGAAGCGGACTGGGTACCGCATCGCGAAGGAACCTCCCTGTATATCCGGCCGACCATGATTTCCACCGATGTGGGCCTGGGCGTCCATGCTTCCAAAAAGTATCTTTTCTTCATCATCCTCAGCCCCGTCGGCGCATACTATAAAGAAGGGCTCAAGCCCGTCAGCATTTATGTCGAAGACGAATATGTCCGCGCGGTCCGGGGCGGCGTCGGCTTCACCAAGTGTGCCGGAAACTATGCCGCATCGATTCTGGCCGGCGATATTGCCGAAAAGAAAGGCTTCTCCCAGGTCCTCTGGCTGGATGGTGTGGAACAGAAATATGTCGAAGAAGTCGGCTCCATGAATATGATGTTCGCCTATGGAAATCATATCGTGACCCCGAAGCTGAACGGCTCCATCCTGCCGGGCATCACTCGTGACAGCGTCCTGAAACTGGCCACGCAGCTGGGCTACGAAGCCGAAGAAAAGCGCCTCGATGTAAACGAAATCTTTGCCGACGCGAAATCCGGCAAGCTCACGGAAGCCTTTGGCACCGGCACCGCCGCGGTCATCAGTCCTGTCGGCGTGCTGGCGATGCGGGATGAAAAAATCACCCTCGGCGACGGCGGAATCGGAAAGATTTCCCAGACGCTCTACGATACCCTGACCGGGATTCAGTACGGACGCCTCGAAGACAAGTTCGGCTGGATCCTGAAGCTGTAATATTTCATTCTGAAAGGATTTATATGCTCAGGCACGGAAATACACGTCCTTTTCACTGGGCCGACAAAACCATGAGCGTTTTGCGCGCCGACCAGCTGGAAGCCTGCGAGAAAGAACTCGCAGGCCTTCCTCCTTTTTGCCTTTTTGACGCGGGCTGCCAGGATCAGCACGCGGAAGAAATATATGATCTTTCCTATTACGCGGCCGAAGACAGGTCGTCCGGAGCCATTCCGTCCCTGCATACGGTCAACGAGCTCCGTATCCGCGTCCTGGCTTCTTTTGCGCCGGAAACGGCGCTGATTCCTTCCGAAGAGCATGACATGCTGGTCCGCCTGGTGCTTTTTGGCGGTCGGATGGCATTGCAGGACTGGAATGAACTGATCCCGGCCCGCAGCATGATCCGCAGGCTCTGGTGCCGCGGCGAGTGGAAGGAAAATACGCTGATCCTGCATATGCCGCAGCAACTGTGCGCCGCCGCGCTGATTCTCCTTGCCGGAGAAGAACACAAGAAAATCCGGGATATTGTGGAACAGGTTACCGACAGCATTGACAACACCCTGTACCTGTACGGGATGATGCAGGCAGCCGGCCCGGCCCGGCACATCCTTTCCCTGCTCAAAGGCACCTGTGCGGAAGGAAGGTCCGACCTGGTTCATCGCCTTTTGTCCGCATCCTTTGATTATGTCTATGACCGTTCCGGAAACCTGACGCTGATTCACCCCGGCCTCGCAGACCCTGAAAAAATGATTGCTATGATGTCAGCGCCGTCTGTTTCCGAATCTTTCCGGGATTTCAGCCCGGATATGATGTCCGGTGCCTCCGTCAGCGTGATGGACCTGGAATCTCCCCTGTATGATCAGATGCTCTCTTCCATCATGGGATCTGTCCGTCCGGAACTGACCCCGGAGGATGCGGTCGAGGACCTGATTATCCTGGCCAAACAGGGCGTTTCCCTGAAGGACATGTCCGAAGTCCTGACGTCCATGCTGGTCTCCATTCCGACGCCGGATATGCTGAAATGCCTCGAAAACCTGCAGCGCCAGATTCCCCGGTGGGTTTATTTTTCTTCTTCCAGGGTGCAGTAAAATGATCAGAAAGACCATACTGGTGTCTTCCGATACGGCCGGAACACGGCTCCGGGATTTTCTGCGCGCCTGGCAGCCGGGCCTGAAGGAAAGCGATGTCCGGAAACTGTTTGCGTCCCGGGATGTGAAAATCAACGGACGTCCGGCAGCCGGAAACCCGGTCCTCCAGTCCGGGGAAGAAATCACCCTCTATCTTCCAAAGGCCCGTTCCGCAGCCGAAATCCGGGTGGTTTACGAAGACGCTGATATCCTGCTGGTCAATAAGCCTGCCGGGATCAGCGTTGAACCGGACGGATCCGGCGCGCTCAGCCTGACGGAGCTGTGCCGGCAATATGCCGAAGCCCGTCATTTTCAACCGCCGGTTCCCTGCCACAGGCTGGATGTGCGCACCTGTGGTTTATGCCTTTTTGCGAAGCATGAACAGGCTTCGGAAATACTCCTGGAAGCTTTTCAGCAAAGGACGATCGAAAAATACTACGTTTGCCTGGTCCGGGGCATCATGAAGCCACCGTCCGGCATCTGCGAGGCATTCCTGCTGAAGGATGCCGACCGGGCCAAAGTGACCATCCTGGATCATCCCGTACCCGGCGCGCTCCCGATCACCACCGGATATGAAACGCTGAGCAGCGGTCCGGTTTCCCGGCTGAAGGTGCATCTCATTACCGGAAGAACACACCAGATCCGGGCGCATCTGGCCGCCCTCGGGCATCCGATCCTGGGCGATGATCTTTACGGAGACCATGCTTTCAACCGCTCGCAGAAATCACGACACCTGAAGCTCTGCGCCTTTTCCCTGACCATCCAAACAGGTGGAAAACTGCCCGGTCTGGATGGCCGTGAATTCACCATTGATCCGCCGTTTTAAAAGTGCCGGTTCACCTGCGCGGTTGCTGTTATTTTCAATGATTCAATTCAGATGGAGGTATCCCTATGATGATGGCGTTTCGTCCCCCGCTCGGCTGGAATTCCTGGAACACGTTCGGAGATAAGATCAGTGACGCGCTGATCCGTGAAATGGCGGATTATATGGTCAGCCATGGTTACCGGGATGCCGGATATGAATACCTGGTCATTGACGACTGCTGGTCCCTGCGGGACCGGGACGCAGCCGGCCGGCTGGTTCCGGATCCGGAAAAATTCCCCCACGGCATGAAAGACCTGGCGGATTATGTCCATGCCAAAGGCCTGAAATTCGGCATGTATTCCTGCGCCGGCGTGATGACCTGCGCCGGATATCCATCCAGTTATGACCATGAGTTTACGGATGCCGAAACCTTCGCTTCCTGGGGTGTGGATTTCCTGAAATACGATTTCTGCAATTTCCCGGAAACAGGCGACTGCCGGACCCGTTACCAGACCATGTCCATGGCCCTCAAGTCCACCGGAAGGGATATCCTTTTCTCCGCCTGCAACTGGGGACAGAAAGATCCCTGGACATGGATGCGGAGCGCCGGCGCCCATATGTATCGTTCCACCGGGGATATTATGGACAACTACGTCTCCTTTACTGATATATTCAAATCCCAGCTGAAGAACCTGTCCATGAGCGCCAACGGCTGTTTCAATGATATGGATATGCTGACCGTCGGCATGGGCGGAAAAGGAAATGTCGGCTTCGGAAAAGTTTGCACATACGAAGAATACCGCATGCAGTTTGCCCTCTGGTGCCTGTGCGGCGTTCCGCTGATGATGGGCGCTGACCTGCGGAATCTCGCTCCTGAATATGAAGCCCTCATGAAACATCCGGATCTGCTGCGGATCAACCAGGATGAAGAATGCCGTCCGCCTTATCCAATCAGGATGGGCGCCGTCTTCACCGGAAATCCCGATCCGAAGGAAGGCGAAATGCCCTGGCGGTCCATTCCCGATTCATCCTATACCCTGTTCCGCCATCTTTCCGGCGGTGAATTTGCGCTGGCGTTTATCAATTTCTCCGAAGCGGAAACCGTAATCCATCTTGAAATGGTGGACCTGGGCCTCCCGGTCGCATCCGGATTTGCGCTCCGCGTAAAAGACGTTTTTACCAGCGAAGATCTCGGCAGAAAATCAGATTATTTCAATCCCAAAGTACCGGGGCATGATATGAAGCTGTATCTCTGCCGGCTTGAAAAAGCAAATGGATAATCAGCTGCCGGAAACCAGCAGGACCGCGGATCACCATCCGGAAGCCTGTATCATCTGCGGCTGTTCCCTCTCTCATGATGAAATCGCCCTGACCAGGAAACTGATCAACCGCGGCGCCCGGGAGTTTATGTGCCTGGCATGCCTGGCGCGTAAATTCAATGTCCAGCAGGAAGTCCTGCGGGACAAAATCGTCCAGTTTAAAGAGATGGGCTGTACTTTATTCCGGTAACCGCATTACGGAACATATTTCATATCGATACGCACAACCGATTTATTTTTCAGATGGTATTCCAACTGCCATTCATGGCTGTCCGTGGCATAAATATACCGGATGATCTTGGTGCTGTCGTCCATTTTCCAGACTTTGCCGCTGCCTTTATCGTTAAAATACAGCCCGCGGTTTCCTTTGGCGCTTTCCACCTGTCCCATGTCGCGGAACTGGCCGGTCACATACTCCTCTTCATCCCCGATGGCTGTCTTTCTCGGCGCGTTGAATTTACCGGTTGTACAGCTGACTTCCACAACCACCCATGTCTTCCGGGAAAGGTTCATGATGGCGTAGCCCCAGGAATATTCATATTTCCGGCACTCTGTTTCATATTCATCCGTTTCCACAACGCCGGCAAGGGTTCCTTCGCCGTATGTCTCGAAAAACTCCAGCTGCGTCATGGTTCCGAATTTGATACTGTCCAGTGTGTCTTCATTGGTAAAGACCTGATTCGGTTTCGGATTGGCGTCGATATAATATTTCACAATCAGCTCATTGGACAGCTTCTGGTACTGGTTAACGGCGATGGCCCGCAGGATCACCCAGCCGGTCGGCAGCTTGATCTGTTCGCCGGTCTTGTACAGCGGGCTGTCCAGGTCCGGCGGCGATCCGTCAATCGTATAGTAAATCCGGATATCGTCATCATTGACGTTGTCTTTTCCCGGCTTCAGTTTGACGGTCTTTTTCGATTTATAGGTGTTCGGCGCCAGGTTGCACTGCGGCATCATCGGCCGGGGCATGCTGATCCGGTAGGTACCCGTCAGTTCATCGGATACCAGTTCGCCGTTGACGCATACTGCCCGGAGATGATACGTTCCTTCATCCAGCAGGATCGGATCCTTGAACTTCATGCCGTCATGAGGCAGCACCGCGTCATCCTGGAATGTAAAATAGATATCAAATCCCTGATAGGATGTCAGGGTAATATGCTCTTTTTTCTCGTAATATGCGGCGGTCAGGTTGACCTCCGGAGGTTTCGGAAGAAAGTCATTGCGCTGGTTCTGGAATACGGTTTCATGGGTGTTTTCATACGCCAGCTTCATCAGGTTGCCGGCTTTCGTCAGGTCGCCTTCCTTCTGGCTGCTCTGCAGAAGCCGGATATGGGCCTTGTATGCTTCCGAACGTGTCGGCGTTTCCGTATAGATCGCTTCATACAAAGCCGCTGCTTCGTCAATCATGCCAGCGGCTTCATAGGCGCTGCCCAGGCGGAGGAGTCCGTCCACATTGGTGACTTTTTCTTCTTCGTTCATCTGCTTTGCTTTTTCAAAGCATTCAATGGCTTTCTGGATTTCTCCCTTGTCAAAGAACTCCTCACCCAGCGTCCAGAGGGATGACGAATTCACTTCCAGGTGCAGGCTGGGAAAACGGAATGCCGTTCTCGTGACAATCATCTGTCCGGAGGACGTAAATTTCAGGTATGCGACAATGCCGAGCACAATCAGCACAAATGCGCCGGCAATCACCATGCCAAGCTTGATCCAGTTGATCATCCGCCGGCGCATATAATGTTCGTTCTGCTGGAAAGCGGCATACCGTGCCGCCTGTTCCGCGTCGGTTCCTTCATCGTAAAACGTCCTTCTCCGCCGTTCAAATGAAGGACCGTATCCGTCGTCTTCCGATACGGTCATGGCGTCGAAATAATCATTTCCGGCAAACCGTTCATCCTTCACCGAAGGCATTTCGATCGTTGCGTGGCTGGCGCCGCTGCGGCGCTTCATTTCCTCGTCGGTTCTGGCCTTCTGCGCGGGGCGGGAACGGGCTATTTCCCGGGCCCGTTTTCCCTGGCGGATGGACTGGGCCCCCTGAACGGGTTTGCCGGCCAAGAGGGAGATAATATTGCCGCAGGAAGGACAGACGTTCTCTTCGCTTTCGTCATAATATCCGCATTTCGGGCAAAGCATGGTCTGTCACCTCCTTTTTTCTGATCTGCCGAAAGGATTGGGTACGCGGATTATGTCATATCCATCTGCCGCAGCGCTTCATATTCTGGATCATCATCATAATTTCTTTCCGGGCATGTGCCACCCAGGTATTCAATGGCATTCCTGATTTCGATAAATGTCAGGTACGGAAGCGCCGGATCCCCAGATGCTTCAATCAGCGCGTCCAGCGCCCGGTCATCGCCCAGCTTCGCCAGGTATCCGGCAAACAGGGCCCTCTTTTCTTTTCGCTCCTTGAAAAAGCGCAGGGCCAGCTGAAAGGTCTGTTCATTGAACGGATAATGCGTCAGCACTTCAAGAAGCGCCTCCTGCCCCGCATCATTGGCTTTTCCGATCGTCTGGAGAATGGACTGCACCACCGTTTCCCCCATGATGCTGAGGCTCTCAATGGCATTGTCTTTGACTTCGTCCTTTTCATCCCGGTTCAGCTGCCAGTTGATATAAAGCATCTTGGGCAGCGTACTGTTCATCTCCCGCAGGAGTTCAATCGAAGTCATAACGGCCACCTGGTCGGATTCTTCATCCTGCAGCAGGGCCAGCAGCCTTTTTTCACACGGTTTACCAACGAAAACAATCTGCTCCAGCAGGGGTTCCGGAAGCGGAACGCGTTCCTCACAGTACTGATTCATCCAGTCGACCAGCACTTTGGGATCTTCAAACTGGGTAAAATAGGAACCCGGCGTAACGCTTCCGAGCCAGGATGCCCTGGTGTTCAGGAACGACATGTAGATCTTCGGAAGGTCGTTTTCCATGTCGTCATAGGTTTCATAGTCGTTCTCGTGTTCTTTCATCCAGGCGGACATATATTCCGCAAAATGTTCATCAAAATTGACGATTGGCATTTTCATATCCATTGCCTCCCCCTGTATCAGGAATTCCGGATCAGTTCCTCCAGTTCGTCCGCGTTGAAGTAATACTTTTTCCGGCAGAAATGGCATACGATTTCCGCCCCGTGATCTTCTGCCTGAAGGTCCCTGAGTTCTTTCCGGCCCAATGAAATCAGCGCTTTTTCCATCCGGTTCCGGCTGCATGTGCACTTGTAGCACAGCGGCGTGCGTTCCAGGATGCGAGGCTCCATGCCCCGGAACCAGTCACTGCAGAGCTGCTCAATAGGCGCAAAGGTCATTTCCCGGCTGATATCGGCGAACATCGGACTGCGAAGCTCCAGCTGGTCAATGATCTCATCCGGGCATCCTGGCAGCGGCTGAATGAGCAGTCCGCCTGCCTTGAGAACGGCATTGCCGCTTACCAGCACGCCCAGGGCCACCAGGCTGGGTTGCTGCTCGGAAACGGTGAAATAATTGGCAAAATCCATGGCAATTTCACCGCTGACCAGTTCGCACTGGCCGATATAGTTCTTTTTCATGCCGAGATCCTTGATCACGCTCATCCGGCCGGAATGGCCCACAGCGGTCCCGACATCCAGTTTTCCGTCTTCCCTCAGCGGCAGCACCACCTGCGGATGATCGGCGCATGCCCGGACCGCGCCGTGATCGGCCACAGCCACCAGGGTGCCCATGGGCCCGTCGCCCTTCAGGGTCACCGTGACGGATTCATCTTTTCCTTTCATCATGATGCCCAGCATCATCGTTCCGGTCATCAGCCGTCCCAGGGCCGCGGTGCACACAGGCGTGCATTCGTGGATATCCGCGCACTTCTGAACCGTTTGGGTTGTTTCGCAGAGCATGACCCGCACCTGTCCGTTGCAAAGGTCAATCTGCAGCATTTCATCGTGTCCGCTCATCTGATATCATCCTTTGTTTATTCGCCGGTCCTGACGGCGGCAATATGCCACCGCTGGCTTTCTTCCTTCGGTGCGGACAGCGTATAGTCACCATATATGCTGACCGTTCTGAAGCCGGACTGCCATAAGGCTTCCTTGAGGGTTTGTTCATCCCAGGCGCGCTGCCGCTGGTGTTCTTCGATCCGCCGGTAAGTCCCGTCGCCGGACCGGACAAAAAAGATCAGGTCCAGGTCCACCAGCTGCTGCCGTTCATGCCACGTGTTGTGCCAGAGATAGGTAATGTCTTCCCGGTCTTCCCCCATCAGCCCGCTGCAGAGGATGTTCTTCAGCTTGTACGGGGTGGACACGTCAAATATCAGCGCGCCGTCCGGGCGGATGGCACGGTATGCCGCCCGGAAAAATCCGGTCAGGTCGTCTTCTGTCAGCAGGTAATTCACCCCGTCGCAAGTGGCCAGCACCGCGTCCATCGGCCGGTGCAGGTTCAGCGCTTTCATGTCCTGCTGCACAAAAGGAATCGCAATCCCCCGCCGGCGGGATTTCTGCGCGGCCTGCCACAGCATTTCGCGGCTGATATCCACGCCGGTCATCTGAAATCCGCGGTAATACAGCGGAATCGTGATGGATCCTGTGCCGCACGCGCACTCACATATTTTTCCGTCATGAATGCCGTAAATGGAAAGCAGGCGGGTATAATAATCCGCCCAGCCTTCATAGTCCACGTCATTCATCAGTTCGTCATACAGTTCGGCAAATGCCTGGTACATATTTATTCCTTTCCGGTCTCCGATGCTTCATCTGCGGTGCTGTCGGTTTCTTCCTCATCCTCGTCGTCTTCGTCGTCATCCGTTTCCTTCAGTCCCTGATTCACCTTGGCCCCCTGAATCCGGCTGTTCAGAAAACGGTCAAACACCGCGTTTGTATAACTGGCCGTAATAAACCGGCTGAGGCTGAATCCGATCAGGATATAATATACGCCCAGGATGATTACCGCCATCATCATATCCATCCCGAACAGATACTGGGCCAGGAAGAAGATGACCAGCGGAACGCAGTGCAGCAGGCGGATTCCGATGCTGAACGGAAGCCTGAATTCCCCGAACTTGATGCCGTTCACCAGGACGTCCTTCAGCTTGTAATCATAGGTTACTGTCAGCGGATACATATATGTCACGCTGATGGACCAGAATGCGCCGCAAACAATGGCAATCACCTGTGGGATCGCCATAATGGCGTTGCTGTTTGCCAGGTTGCCGTAGAATCGCCAGCATTCGAATACCAGCAGCGGAACCAGGCCTGTAATGGAACTGATCACCAGGGGAATCTTCCAGTTGCCCTTGATCGCGTCCTTATAATCCGCCCATATAAACGCATGCTCGTCCCGGGCCCAGTTTCGGGTCACATAGGCCAGTCCGGCTGTACACGGGCCCGTAATGGCGATACAGGGAATCAATATGAGCAGATAGATAAATACCAGCTCGCTGACGGAATCCCAGAAACTGGTTTCAGACGAACAAAGCTCGGCAAACTGCTCCTGGGTCGTGCCGGGATATACCTTTAAATACAGGTCATAGTCCCTCAGGATAACCGCTGCTTCCCCTTTTCTCAGGTTGAATTCCTGCTCGTTGTATGCGTCAATGCTGTTGGCTGTTGCCCAGTCCGTATATTCCTGGTAAGAGGCGCAATAAAGGTTGATGTCGTTGATGGAGGTATAAACCACGCTGCAGAAGCGGAAGATCACAAACATAGCCGGCAGCCAGATCAGGGCATAAAGCAGGTTCAGCCGGATCAGCGAAGCAAAGCGGGTCCGCAGGGTCTCCTTAAACAGCTGCATTCTTGTTTCCGGCATATCTTCCCTGCGAAAATCCCCCTTTCCGCTTTTGCCGTAATAGTAGTTGTTCATCATCTTGCCGAACATGCCGATTATTCCCCCATCAGGATCCTGCTGTGAAAGCAGCGGATCAGAATTACTTCATCAGTTCCTTGCTTGCGCTGCACAGGCGTTCATTCAGCGCCCTGGCTTCGGACTCATCCTTGTCATTGCTATTCACATACAGCTTGATCTTCGGTTCGGTACCGCTCGGGCGGACGCAGACCCAGCATCCTTTTTCCAGCTCAAAATACAGCACGTCGGATACCGGCAATCCGGTCGGCTCTTCCTTGTCTCCTTCTTTGCGGATGCCCTTCAGGTAGTCGCGCACAGCCGTCACTTTCAGGCCCGCGATTTCGGCCGGCGGATTGTTCCGCAGTCCGGTCATGATTTCCTTCATCCGGCTCAGGCCGTCTTTTCCGGGCAGGGTGGTCGACACGACGTTTTCGATATAATAGCCGTATTCCTTGAAAATCTGCTGGACCCGGTCATACAGCGTAATGCCTTCCGCCATGCATGCGCATGCCACTTCACTGATCAGCAGGCTGGCGTTCACGCCGTCCTTATCGCGGACAAAGGTGCTGCTCAGGAATCCGTAGCTTTCTTCAAATCCGAACAGGAAGGTGTATTTTCCGCTGTCCATAAACTGCTGGATCTTCTCACCGATAAACTTGAAGCCCGTCAGCGTTTCAAAGATCGCCACGCCGAAGCTTTCGCAGATTTTGTTGGCCAGGCTGGTGGAAACAATGCTCTTGACAGCCGCGCCGTTGGCAGGCAGCTTGCCGGCTTTCTTTTTGCTGGAGAGGATATAGTACAGCAGGACGCATCCGATCTGGTTGCCGCTCAGCAGATGCCACTCGCCTTTTCCGTCCTTCACGGCCACGCCCAGGCGGTCGCAGTCCGGGTCGGTCGCGAAAATCACGCTGGCGCCCACTTCTGCAGCTTTTTTGAAAGCCAGGTCATAAGCACCCGGATCTTCTGGATTCGGTACCTTGATGGTGCTGAAGTTGGGATCCGGCATTTCCTGTTCCTTGACAACCGCCACGTTGGTCAGCCCGATTTCTTTCAGCACGCGGCGTACCGGCACATTGCCGCTGCCGTGAAGGGGCGTGTAGACGATGTTCAGCTTGCTGCCCTCTTTCTCAAGCAGTTCCGGATTGATGCTCAGGGTCTTGATCCGCGCGATGTATTCATCGTCGACTTCCTTGTTGCCGATGTATTTCAGCAGGCCTTTCTGCAGGGCTTCCTTTTCATCCATCAGCTTGCAGTCGGTATACTTGGTGGCCCGGATCACGCGGGTGATCCCTTCCGCGATTTCAGGAGCGACCTGGGCGCCGTCCTCCCCGTATACTTTGTAGCCGTTATACTGCGGCGGGTTATGGCTGGCCGTGATGACAATGCCTGCGATCGCTTTCAGGTGCCGCACCGCAAAGCTCAGGATCGGGACCGGGCGAAGCGCGTCAAAAAGATACGCCGGAACGCCTTCCTGGCACAGCACCAGCGCGGTATCCTTCGCAAAGGAATCGCTGCACCGGCGGCTGTCATAGGCAATGACAACGCCGCGTTTCGCCTGTTCCGGATTTTCTTTCAGGTAGCCGGCCAGGCCTTTGGTAGCCCTGCGGACATTGTATTTGTTCATCCTGTTCATGCCGGCGCCAAGCACGCCGCGCATTCCGGCCGTTCCGAAGCTCAGTTCGGTATAAAAGCGGTCTTCAATTTCTTTCTCGTCGTTCCGGATTGATTCCAGTTCTTTTACAGTTTCAGCGTCGTCAGCAAAATCCTTAAGCCACTGTTCATAATTCTCATGAATATCCATTGTTTCAGCCGCCTTTCTGCATAAGTAATACTGATTGCTTTATTATAAAATTTTTTGGGTTTTTTTACAAGCCGCACTTTTTCATAGCCTGTTCCATTCCCGTTTCCTGACCAGCAGGAAAATCCTGCGCAGCCAGTACCGGATTTTTCCGGGTTTGCTGATTTCCGATCTCAGCATAATCGCCGTATCGCGGATCAGCGCGGTATTATCCTGCCGGGCCGCGTTCCGGGAGTAGTACATCACCGATATAGCTTCTCCCGCCGGCCTCAGGGTAGTGGAAAAACTGCCTGTCTGGTCAATCCGGTCGGTATAGGCCAGGATTGTCTCGCCCTTGTTCCGTATGAGATTTTCAGCGTTCAGCAGGTCATACAGTTCCTGAATCCATATGTTTGCCGCCTTTTTGTCTGAGCGGCTATGCCGGGCGCGTACCGACGGCGAGGTCATCATAATCCGGATCATGAGCAGCAGGATGATTGCAGCCGGAATCAGGTACCAGGGAAAACCATCTGCTTCCGGGAATCCTTCCGTGCCCTGATCCGTTGCGGGCGGGTTCCCGGATTGCTCCCCGTCCGGATGATGATTGTTCTCCGGTGGCGGAGACGGAGACGGTTCGGGAGAAGGCGAAGGCGTCGCCTCCGGCGGATCGGACGGCTTGTCTGTTTCCGTGTCTCCAGTGGCAGGAGGCGGTGTCGGCGTCGGTGTGGGCGTCGGCGTCGGCGTGGGTTCCGGCTGGTCTTCATTCGGTTTGTTTTCCGGATCGTTTTCCGTTTTTTCATTTATCAGGATGGTCTCCGGCTGTTCATTGCCGGTATCGGGCTTAGCCCTTCCCGGGGTGGCGTCAAAAGTCAGCCAGCCGAAGCCATCGAAATAGACTTCGGTCCACGCATGCGCGTCCATGCCGGTCACATGGGCTTCTCCCTTTTCATCCGGCCTGGCCAGGTATCCTTCCACATAGCGGGCCGGAAGGCCGTTCATCCGGCACAGCACGGTCATCGCCGAGGCAAAATAGGTGCAGTATCCTTTCCGGGTATTCATCACAAACGCGGTCACAAAATCCTGGTTTTCCGGATGGGGATCCACGTCCGTCGTATATTCGCAGGTCGCAGTCAGGTAATCCCGGATGGCGGCCGCTTTTGCAAAGGGCGTATCCGCATCCTGGGTAATGGATAACGCTTTCTGGTACAGGGACGGACCCAGGTGGGACGGCAGCTGGTAATACAGGTCCGGCATGGGTTCGCTGTTTTCCGCATGCAGTCCGCAGATCCGGATCAGGTTTTCCAGGTTGGGCTCATCCGAAGTAATCAGTACGGCGCTGACAGAATAGCTGTCGTCTGCCTGGAGATTCCGCGTGATAAACAGTTCCGAAGAATTGGAAAAGTACGGCACCATGTTCCCGCCGGGAACAAACTGTCGGATCCGCTGCGGCACGAACAATGTGGAGGTGCTTTCGCCGAGCATGCGCACGGAAACAGCCGATTCCTTCATGAATGTATTCTGCCCGTCATCCGGTGGAAGATCCTGGTCGAACAGCCGGATCCGTTCTTTTTCCATTCTTTCCGACTGCCAGAGATACCGCTTCCCGCCCGCCGTGTTCTGCCATCCGTGGCCATCGTAGGCATCGTAAACCGTGCCGCGCAGGTATGCCGTCTTCGGCGTATACACCGTCATCACCGGATCATCAGTGGGTTCCGGTTTTCCGCCCAGCTGATTCGGTCCCTGCGGAGACAGTCCGACTGTATAAAGGGAGAAAACATCCCGGGCTTCGGTAAAAAACATGTGGTCCAGAACGGTCTGCCGCAGCTCGTCCGCCTTGTTTTTCAGCGGAAGCACAGCCGTCCCGTTTCCGGCAAGGAAATATGCCAGCACCATGATGGCCGCCGACCAGGGAAGCACACGCATGTGCGATGTTTCCGGAAAACCGGAGGTCAGCAGGATGGTCAGCAGCGATACAAAGGCCGGAATCATCCACGGAATCAGTTCCGTCCTGTCCGTCAGCCAGATGAGCACGGTGACTGCGAAGCAAATCAGCAGCGGAAAAACATAAGGCGCTTTTTTAAGGCATGCAAAACAGCACAGCAGGGTGATCAGCACCGTCACGATGATCACAGCGGACCCGGAAACCACCGGCAGGGCGGTATCAATCCCCCGGATCCGGAGCGATATGGCAATGGTCACATCGGAAACGCACCGCGCTCCCCCGGCGGTGAATCCCCATACAGCCGCGCCGGCGGCCGCTAAAATGCCTCCGGTCAGCGCGGCGATCTTATGCAGGGACAGGCATTCAAAAAGGACAATCAGCCCCGCGGATAAAAAGAGCACTTCCGGCTTCAGGAACGATCTGTCCATTACCGCAAGGAGGGGCATCAATACGCCGGCTGTAAGCAGGAGCGCAAGCAGGGCATGGATCGCCCGTGTCCTGATTTTCTGTATCAACCTGCGTCCCCTCCTTCCGGCTAGTATTCTGCCTGCTGAAATCATTTATTCTTCCGGTTGTTCAGTCCCGTCCGGAACCACATAGGATACTTCCGCTCCGGACTGTCGCAGTTTTGAAATCAGCGGGATATGGCCGGGATCATCCGGAGCCGGTGTAACGAGATAGAACCGGACATTCGGCCCGCAGCGGTGCATCCGGATGATCATATCCACCATGGCATAATTCAAGTGCATTGAAATAATGCAGACGCAGCCGACCTTGCGCAGGTTTTTGCTCTCATTCTGCAGGATGCGTTCAAACCGGTTGTTGGCAGAAAACGCCGTCCGGGCAATATCTTCAAATGCAGCGGAAATGCCGGTGGTCCGGTCCGCCTCAACGGAATGGGTTCCCGAAAGCAGCAGCCGGATCGGATGATCTGTTTTCATCAGGTCGGAATACAGGGAAGCCGCTGTTTCCAGCACCGCGTCTTTCAGATCCGCTTCCCTTTCAGGATCCTCCGAAGCCCCCGGCGCGGAACAGTCCGTCAGAATCAGGACATCCTGCAGCAGCGGTTCGTCGAACTTGCGGACAATCAGCTCCTGCTTCCTGGCCGACAGCTTCCAGTGGATTTTTTTCATGGCGTCACCGGGCTGGTAGGAACGGATATCGGACGGCGCATTCAGGTCTTCCGTGGCCCGCGCCATGATTTCGCTTCCGGGATCGCCTGCCGCCATGGTCAGCGGCTCCGTCTGGAACACCTGGGGCAGCACAGCCAGTTCAAATGATGTCTCTTCCGGATAAACCGTTTTGCTGAAAATGCCGAGCAGGTCTTCAATCGTACAGGACCGGACGCCGGAGGGGTACAGGCCGACATGTGCCGCATGGATCGGCATCCGGAGGACCTGCGTCCTTCCAGGCATATCCTTCAGCCGGATTTCCCGTTCATACTGTCCGTTGGCGGAAGGAATTTTCAGCAGAACGGGCGCAATCGGAATCCATCCCCGATGGCGAACCTGCAGCACCAGGGATGTATCGTCACCTCTGCAGACCATATATTCTGAATACTGAACGGATACTTTCACCGTTCCGGCGGCCCACAGCACGCTGATAAGGCATACAATGATGGTGATAGCCGTCATATATGCAAAAAACAACAGCAGGCTGTTGCCGGTTGCCAGTGCGGCAATCAGCAGAGCACAGAACAAAGCTGCGGGAAACAGCAGATGCGTTTTCATAGTTTTACAGGAACCGCTATATTCTTGAGTACAGACAGCAGGATCTGTTCCGCCTGGAGGCCTTTCATCTTGGCCTCCGGGGACAGCACCATGCGGTGCGCCAGCACCGGAAGGAACATGTGCTGAATATCCTCCGGCAGGACAAAATCACGGTTGTCCAGCAGCGCGCAGGCCTGGCCGCCGCGAATCAGCGCGATGGCGGCCCGTGTGGACGCACCCAGGATGAAAGATGAATCATTCCGGGTTGCGGCGGCCAGCGTCGCAACATAGGAGCGGACTTCGGGAGAGCAGTAAACCTGGGTCACTTCATGCTGCAATGCCAGGATATCCTGGGCGGTGCATACGGGCATAATGGTTTCCATGGGCGTCACCGTTCCCGAATAGCGTTCCAGTACTTCCATTTCCTGTTCCACCGTCGGATATCCGATGGAAATCCGCAGGAAGAACCGGTCCACCTGGGCTTCCGGCAAAGGATAGGTGCCGACGAAATCCCCGGGGTTCTGGGTGGCCAGCACAATAAACGGCTGGGGCAGCGGATGCGTAACACCATCCACGGTCACCTGGTGCTCTTCCATCACTTCCAGCAAAGCAGACTGGGTTTTCGGGCTGGTCCGGTTGATTTCATCCGCGAGCACGATCTGGCTCATCACGGCGCCTTCCTTGAATTCCGTTTCGCCGGTTTTGAAATTCACCAGCGTATAGCCGGTTACATCCGAAGGCATCAGGTCCGGCGTAAACTGAATCCGGCGGAACGAGCAGTCCAGGGATTTGGCCAGCGCGCTGGCCAGCGTGGTTTTTCCAACGCCGGGAACATCCTCAATCAATACATGGCCCTTGCACAGCAGCGCGATCAGCGCGTATTCAACCGCTTCTTCCTTTCCCACAACGGCTTTCCCGATGTTTTGCTGGAGCATATATATCATCTGTCCGGGATTGTTCATTTCGTCAGTACCTCCTGATCAGCGCCTTCATCCGCATCATCAGCGACCGTCCATATCTTTTATCCGAATATTGATTATATCCCGGTTTGCCGAAAACATCAAGATGTGGTATGATCAATACGCCCGAAAATCAATATTTGGGTATCTGCTGAAATTCAATGCGCAGAAGCGGGAGTGGATGGTATGATTGCCGGAATCGGCCTGGATTTATGTGAAATATCCCGGATGGAGAAAAACATCCGGGACGAACGTTTTCTGAAACGCTTTTTTTCGGAAGATGAGGCGCAGTATATCCGTTCAAAGGGGGTTTCCGCGGCCCAGACAATGGCCGGCATTT
This sequence comes from Clostridia bacterium, assembly GCA_017429695.1. Taxonomy (GTDB): domain Bacteria; phylum Bacillota; class Clostridia; order Christensenellales; family Aristaeellaceae; genus Aristaeella. The sequence goes on from JAFROK010000031.1 coordinate 125,050, forward strand.
TCGCAGCGAAAGAAGCCTTCGGCAAAGCCCTGGGAACCGGGCTCGATTTCGATCTGAGGGAAGCCGAAATCCTGCATGACGAAAACGGCTGCCCCTGTTACCACCTGAACGGCGCCATGAAAGAGCGGACGGCCGGAGACCGCTTCCTGCTGACCATCACCCACGACGGCGGGATGGCGGCTGCCGTCTGTATCCGGATCAGCGGGGACGTTCCCGGTTTTACTGCCTGAACAGGACCACATCCGGCTGGCATTCCATATCGCCGGCGGTCACCCGCAGGATTTCAGCGTCCTCGAGGATGTTCCTGCCGGCAGATCCGTCCAGGAAGACTTCGGGGCCGGTAATGGGCCAGTCCGCGTTATATTTTGTTTTGTAATGCATCGGCAGTACGGTCCGTGCCTGCAGCATGTCCGCTGTTTCCCTGGCCTGTTTTCCATCAATGGTATAGAATCCGCCGACGGGAATCATCAGGATGTCCGGATGCTGAAGGACGCTTTTCTGTTCGTCATTCAGCATGCATCCGAGATCGCCCAGGTGAACCAGCCGGAGGTTTTCGGTTTCAATCAGGAACAGCAGCGTTTCCCCGCGCTTTGTTCCATTCACATCATCATGAAATCCGCGTACCGCGGTAATGCTGATTCCGGGGCACGGCGTAAAGCGGCCCGCCCGGTCAATCACCGTCGGTGCGCCGTTGATTTTTGCTACATGGTTATGATCATGGTGGCCATGGGAAACAAGCACCGCGTCGGCTTCGGTCTCCCTCATCGGATATCCGCATGAACCGTCATATGGATCGGTGACGATCCTGTATCCGCTTTCCGTCTCGATATAGAATTCCGCATGGCCCGTATGTCGGATAATCATTTTTCTATTCCCCCCAAAAATCGTTTGTCAACATCCGGCAGAGGCTGCTTCTGCCGGAGCATTGCAGCCCACCTGGCATGAAGCGTCGCGCAGGTTTTTTCATATGCGTCCGTTCCCTCTTCCAGCGCTTTCAGGATCATCCGCTCCGCGCTGCCATCACTGGACGATTTTTCCCTTTCCCGCTGCAGCAGGCTCAGGCAGCATACCGCTTCGGGCGTCTGTGCCGGCGGTTCATCCGCCGCTTCAAATACAGGTTCCCTGTCAAGATGGATCCAGTCTTTCTCAATCGCCGCATGCCATCCGTTTTTTCCGGCGGTATTCAGGAAGTGCGCCACGCAGCTGCTGCCTGCCGCACACGGATAATCCGTGGCAAAAAGATAATCGCTTTTCCGGCTCCGCCTCAGCGCCGGCGTTCGGTCATATCCCGATTCTGCCATGAGCTGCAGGAGCTCTTCCCGCCATTTCTTCAACGCTTCTGCCCCTTTGGTTTTATTTTTCGGCCAGCGGCGAATCCTTCAAAGCCTCTCTTGTAACATCCGCTGCCTTTGACATCGCGTTCTGCTGTTTGACTTCCATTCCGTCGGGAATGGTGCCATTAGCGGCCAGGCATCTGTAATACGTCCGCTTATCCTGCGTATACATCCATGTATATACCGGCGTAAATGATGGTTCTGAAATGGTCACGTGATGCGCGTCGTCCATCATAAACTCGGCCTGGAAAAGGTAGCCGGCCATCCGGCCCGCGCTGCTCCGGTCCTTGGTAATCGTCACGCCGAGGCTCCAGATGCACAGCACCTGTTTTCCGTTATTCCCGGTTGCTTCAATGTATTCAGCAGCCTGGGGAATCCTGCTTCCGGATCCGATGATGATATCAGCGCCGGCGTCCGCAATCTGCTGGGCAAGCGCTTTCTGTTTTTTATCCGGCGCCTTGGCCCGGCTTCCCCAGTTCATCAGCACGATCACCAGGTCCGCCCCCCGTGACCGGGCCTGCGCGATATCCGCCGAAATCAGCTCCGCGTCCGCCGCGGGAACGGCGCCGGACATGTTTTCCTTGTCCATTTTTTTCCGGTCATTCTGGGAAATGGTGCCGGTGTACTGAAGAAAAGCTGTCGGGATCCCGCCGCAGTTCATGATATTGATCCTGTTCAGGTCGCCCGGATCGTATATCCCGACAGGGGTAATCCCGGCTTTGGACAGGTGGCTGCGCGTTTCGGCAATACCATCCGCCTTTTTGTTCCAGGAGCCCTGGAATCCGCAGGCAGCCATATTGAATCCGGCTGTGCTGAGCATTTCGGCGGCAGCGGACGGCGCGATGATATCGCTGACTTTTTCATTGTCCATCAGAAGGTTTTCCAGGAATACGATATTGATATCCGACTGCACATTGCTGCGCAGCAGCATCATAATGTCTTCCACATCGTATTTTTTGAGTTCCGACAGATAGCAACTTTTCCGGATATCGCCTTCCAGAGCGGCTGTGCCGGCCACGGTCAGCGTAAACCGTCCCCCGCTTCCGCCGGATGATGGTTTGGTTGATTCATCCTTGATCGCATAATACTGTTCGGACATCTGGCGCTTTCGCTGCAGTTCTTCTTCGGAAGCCGCTTTTTTTCCGGAATCCGAAAGGCCGGTCTTGCTTTCGTTGGATGAAAGACGGGAAAAATCAATGGGATTGCCGGAGGAGAGCCGGATAAATACCATGACGGATCCGATCACCACAATCAGTGTCAGAATCAGCATGATACATGTGCCTGCAGATACTTTTCTGCCGGACGGCTTCATCCCCGGCTCACCTCCCCCCATCAAACTGAACCCTTCGCCTCAGGGAACCGGATTATCGGATCACCACAGCCACAAGGACCGATATTACCATAATGCCCGCAATCACGAGGGCGCCAATCCGGATATACTGTTTTTTCCGGTCTGCTTTATTGCTCCTGGTCATAAAAGTTTCCTCCGTCGTATTTTATCCCTGAGCATCCGTATTGTTACGGGAGCTTCTGCGGTTGGGCCGGGTTTCAGCCTGCTCCGTTTTTCCGTCCGGTTTTCCCTCCGTTTTTCCCTCCGGTTTGAAAGAAGAGGTATACTGTCCGTTCTCATTTTTTCCGGAAACATACCTTCCGTACGGATTGTCCATGCTTCCCGTATACGCCCTGTTCGCACCGCCGGTCTGCTCGCCTTTCGGGGCCGGCGCGGTCTTTCCGCCGGTTCCGGTATAGCTGCCGGTCCTTGCCCTGGCAGCCTGCTGCACAGAGGTGGGATGGTTCTGGGGCGGTCTGGCCGGTCCGTTCCCCTGCCGGCTGCGGACCTGCGCGGCCTTTTTCTGCGCGAGCCGCTGGGCAGCCTGCTGCTTCTTTTTCCGGTTCGCATACCAGACATAGCCGCCGCCTGCCGCACCGGCCACAAGTACACCGCCGATGATCCATCCGGTATAGTCTGCTCCCGGCTCCGTCTGCGGCGGGTTATTCCGGACGCTGCTTTCGGATGAAGCATCGTTCGGGGCTTCCGCTGTTGCCGTTGCGGTTTCCGTCAGTTCCAGATTGACACCCTGTTTCGTCAGTTCCTGCCGGATATATTCCATAGCGGAATCAGTTCCGACATTATTGTTTCCGTATTCCTTCTTCAGCTGGTCCCTGATTTCTTCTTCACTCGTGCCAAGTTCTCCTCCGGCGACCTGCCGCACAATGCTGTCCAGGAATTCCTTATTCACCGGGATGTTTTCTTCCAGCGGCTCCGCGGTGGCAAACGGTTCAAAATCACCGTAATTGTTTGCAACGCCGCTGTCCGGATTCGTCCAGATATTGATCTGCTGGTCTTCCGCCGCAGGCGCGATGCCGGTCGGCGATCCGGTGGTTACAGGTCCCTGGTTTCCCGCATTGCTGGTGTTGCTCGTCTGGGTGGTGATGCTCTTCAGGTATTCCGGCGAGCTGAAATATGTGTTTGCCGCTTCGATGGTCAGCATATCCAGGTAGTCTTCCCGGACATATCCGGCCTGGTTGTTGTAAAGTGTCTTATACCATGCGGAACCGTCGTCGGCAGATGTCTTTTCAATCACGGTAACGACCGTACCCTTGTTCAGCTGGGTAATCTGCTTGTAGGCCTGGCCCGATCCCTGGCGGAGATTCACTTTGTCCGCGTTGATCATGCCGTAGCAGCTCAGGGTAGTCGGCTCATAAGGCGGCGCGGTAACAGCAGGCTGGGACGCGATATCCTCCGGGGTGTTCCCGTCGCCGCTGTTGGTCATCTCTTCCAGATAAGCCTGTTCCTCCATGGCATTCAGCATATGGAGCATATCATAGCGTACATATCCCCATTTGCCGTTGTCATACCGGATAATATGCCATATCGTATTGTCCGCGTATTCCTGGCCGGAGATATATACATATTTATGATTCGGAAGGGAATCAATGATTTCACCGGCCTGGTCCGGAAGCCTTCTGACCATCGTTCCGTCGCCCAGCGTAAACGCGTATCCCTGAACGGGATCCGGCGTGGGTGTGGGTTCCGGTGTCGGTTCAGCGGTGGGTTCCGGCGTGGGTTCGGGCGTCGGTGTAGGTGTCGGTGTCGGTTCCAGGGTCGGTTCCGGGGTCGGTTCCGGGGTCGGTTCCGGGGTCGGTTCCGGCGTGGGTTCAGGCGTGGGTTCGGGTGTGGGTTCGGGCGTCGCTGTCGGCGGCACAGAGGGTTCTGCTGTCGGTTCAAGCGTCGGCGCATTGTTGACAGGCGCCAGGTCCTGTTCCGTATACGCCGGCATCGGGGACGGCAGCGTCCGGTTATATGCGTCGCTTTCAGCAATCGTCATATCCACACTGATGTATTCCCACAGGATATATCCTTCTTTCCCGTTCACATTGACATGTGCCCAGAGATTATCCTGATCATCCAGCTCCTGCCGGATCAGGTACACCGGCGTGTCTTTTTTCAGCTGGCCGAGGCCGGCTGATTTGGTATCCTTTTCGGACCGCACATTCACAGCCGATTTGGCGGTTTTCACAAACCGGTTCTGGATCACGCCGAATTCCACCGGTTCGGGTGTGGGTTTCGGCGTGGGAGTCGGCGTGGCTGTCGGTTCCGGAGTTGGCGTAGGCGTCGGTTCCGGCGTCGGAGTGGGTGTCGGTTCAGGCGTCGGGGTCGGTGTGGGTTCGGGTGTGGGAGTCGGAGTCGGTTCCGGCGTAGGCTCGGGTGTCGGTTCCGCGGTCGGTTCCGGGGTGGCTGTATATGCGGGAATCTTATCCGCCACACCCGCAGCGTATGCGTCGCTCTCTTCCTGGCTCAGTACATCCAGGAATTCGCTCTTGATATATCCTTCTTTTCCGTTGATATTTGCCCATGTCCACATATCCCCGTCATTCGGGCCGGATACGTTCTGGATGGCATAAACATAGGAACCGTTTTTCAGGGTCACCTTAATGGATCCGTTTTTGGAAGGTTCTTCACGGAATTTGACCTGGCTGTCATTCGTCCTGGCATACCGGTTGATAAACTCCCCGACCATGATGGTTTCCGCATTCACGGGTTCAGGAGTCGGAACCGGTGTGGGCGTCGGCGTCGGTGTGGGTTCCGGCGTGGGTTCAGGCGTCGGTTCCGGCGTCGGTTCGGGTGTCGGTTCCGGCGTCGGTTCAGGCGTGGCGGTATAGACAGGCATTACGGATCGGAGGCCCGAAGCATATGCCTGGCTTTCCTCCGGACTCAGCAGGTTCAGGAACTGGCTTTTGACATAGCCCTCTGTTCCGCTCACGTTGACCCAGGTCCACAAATCATTGTCAACCGGTCCGATTTCATTTTTAATCAGATAGACATAGGTGCCGCTGCCCAGATTGCCGATTTCCTTGTTCTGCTTGCTCGGATCACCGCGGAAAAACACATTGGCATTTGTTTTGCCGTACTGATTGATAAACACGCCGGCCGGAATCGTATCCGCGCAAACCGGTTCCGGTGTGGGAGTGGGTTCAGGCGTGGGTTCCGGCGTCGGTTCAGGCGTGGGTTCCGGTGTCGGCTCATCTGTGGGTTCAGGCGTCGGTTCCGGTGTGGGTTCGGGTGTGGGTTCCGCTGTCGGTTCGGGGGTAGGCGTCGGTGTCGGATAAACCGGCGCGGGCGTCGTGAGGGTGGTCTGGTAGATATCACTGGCTTCCTGCCCGATCAGGTTGATCAGGTCGCTGCGGATATACCCCTCCTGCCCGTTCAGCAGGATACGGCTCCATATCCTGCCGTCGTTTGTTCCGTATTCGTTGATGATCAGATAGACATAGGTGCCGGCAGGATGTCTGCCGTAATCCTGGGAGTTGGTCGACGGTTCGCTGCGGAAAAACACATTGTCTTTATTGATAACGGCATACTGATTGATATATTCGCCGGGCAGGAGGCTTTCCGCCGTCTGGACGATTACCTGTCCGAGAAGCTGGGATCCCGTATTGGATTCCTGGCCGTTGTTTGTGTTCATATCCGGCGGGTTTCCGACAGGAAGCGGATCCTGCTTCGGCTCATTGTTGATTACCGGCAGGTTATTATCCGGATTGTTATTCAGATTGGCGTCCGGAAGAATTTCCGTTGTACCGTTGTTCAGATTTGCTTCCGGATTGATACCATTTACATTGTTAGTCAGATTCGTGTCCGGATTGAAGCCGTTCAGCTGGGTGTCATCTGAACCGTTTCCGTTATTCTGGGGATTTCCATCAGTCGGTAAATATTCTGGTCCGGAATGCCCGCTGGCATACAGGTTGCTTTCTTCCGGGGAAATCAGGTTGATGAAATCGCTGCGGACATATCCTCCGTGTCCCTGGGCATAGATATTGGTCCACACTTTGTTGTCAGCCGCGCTGATGACGTTCTGGATCAGGTAAACATAGTCTCCCTGATTCAGAAATCCAAAGCTGGTGGTATCTCTTCCGGGGCCCTCCCGGAAATTGACGCTGTCCAGGTTGATCACACCAAACTGGCCAATCGTCGTGCCGACAGGAATCGTGTCTGCCGTAACAGCAGCTGTGGGATTGCTTACCGGCGGATTGTTGTTTTCCGGAATGACCGGATTGGCATCCGGAATCGGCTCGTTGTTATCCGGGATAACCGGATTGACATCCGGATTTGCCCCGTTGTTGTCCGGAATGATCGGATTATTATCGGGATTCGGCTCGTTGTCATCCGGGATGACCGGAATGACATCCGGATTCTCCCCGTTATTGTCCGGAATGACCGGATTGACATCCGAATTCAGCTTGTTGTTTTCCGGGATGACCGGATTGGTATCGGGATTCAGCCCGTTTTCATCCGGATTAACATAAGTCAGCGGAGGCGGTGAATTCAGATTGTCAGCTGTGGACAGATAAATCCTGAATTCATAGGAAACATCATTTTCCACGCCGATAAACGGCAGATATAATGTCAGGTTGTTCAGCGTCTCACCGGCATCCATCTGCTCAATGGTGGGAACCATTTCCGCTTCTGGGAAGAAAGCCGCCAATGACTGTCCGCTCGCCGGCGTGAACGCCATGGTTTCATGACCCGGATACACGGCATTGAAAACCAGGTCTTCCAGCGCAATCCCGGCCGGAACCTGTACCCAGAAACTGCCCGGCTGTTCCTGAATCGTCCAGGCTATGTAAGTCTCAGGAATGTTCTCATATGATGTCCATGTCAGGGAAACCGTTAAATTCGTCCAGTCTTCAGGCGCTGCCAGGGCAACCGGAATACAGACTGTCATGAAAATGGCAGTCAGCAGCGCAATGATTCTTTTTACGGTTTTCTTCGCTTTCATGTGCATTTTCCATCCTTTCGGATTTAGTCTTTCATGCAACGGGGGTATTTTACTGCCATTCCGGGAGGGTGTCAAATCATGAACCGGTTGGAAGGAATTCATCCCGTTGCCGTCGAAAAAAATCACTTCGTTTATGTTAACGAACGCCATTCGTTTTTTGTTCCCTGAAAGGAGAAAGGCTGCCATGATGTCCCTGCTGGAAAAGCTGACGGTCTGTCATCCGGATTCTGAAAGGGCCGGCAGTATTGCTGCGTTTTTTTCAAAGCCGCCGGTGATCAGGACAGAAGACCTGGTTCTCCGTCCGATGAAAATGTCTGATGCTTCCGATATTTTTCATTATGCTTCCGATCCTGAGGTTGCGAAATATGTGCTTTGGGATCCCCACCGCAGCATCGCGGATACGCGTGCATATATCCGCTATGTCCGCAGCCTTTACCATCGTGCCCTGCCGTCATCCTGGGCGGTAGAGTACCGTCCCGCTGGAACGGTCATCGGCTCGATCGGCTTCATGGGATACTCCGATACGCATCATGCCGCCGAGGTCGGATACAGCTTTTCACGTGAATACTGGAACCGCGGCCTGGCAACGCAGGCATTGGGCGCCGTGATCCGGACCGCCTTCGAACAGATCCCCGGCCTGAACCGAATTGAAGCCCAGCATGATGTGCGCAATCCTTCCAGCGGACGGGTCATGGAAAAATGCGGAATGCGCATGGAAGGCATATTGAGAAACAGGTTAATGAATAAAAATGAATTTATTGACGTGGCGTTGTATGCCATTTTAAAATCTGAATTGTAATACAGCCAAATACGCCGATGAAGAAGATCCGGCCGGTGCGTCTGTCGGTCCGGATCAGATGGCTTCAGGCGGCATCGGCGGTTTCGGGCCAAAGTATTTCTCCATTTCCTTATTGCTCAGGCCGAAGGCTTTTTTTGTAAACTCCCACAGCCGTGTCGGTCGTTTCCGGATCACGTTCCGGAGGCGTTCCACCCGCTTCTGCCAGTATTTATAGGCGCCTTCCGCCGTCGTCGGCACTTCGGAAATGACGTTTTTATCGTTTTCAGGACCCCAGCGGTTCCAGTGCTGCTCCATCTCCGGTTCGATCAGCGCCACCAGTTCTTCCAGCACTTCCATCATCGTATCCGTTGTCAGTTTCTGATAGATTTCACCGTATATGGTCAGGAACCGGTCCTTGTATTCCGGAACGGTCAGCAGCTTCCGGAAGATCGAATTGTCGAAATTCAGCTGGCCCATGCCGCTCTTTTTGGTATAGCTCTTCGGACTGTCGAATCCGGAGTTCCACAGGCCGTAGTCCAGATCGTTGATCAGCCATTTCCATTTGCTTCCGGGAGCGTTCAGGCGGTAGATGCGGAAATTGCCGATATCGCTGTTGCCGAAGAACATCTCGAAGGCCATGAACTCGAAATAATTGTCCACATCGACATTGTCCAGGATGTACTGCAGATCCTCTTGTTTTTTGGCTGGATTACCGGCTTTGATCTTTTTGATCATGGCTTTGTATTCCGTATTGGATCCGCTCTTCACGCTGCCGTTTGCATGCAGCAGGTCCAGCTGGTCCGCGTCCCCCAGGTCCAGGCCCTCAAACTGCGCGACCATATATTCGTCCACCCGTTCCCGCAGGTTCATATGGCCCCAGTACTGCCCGTTCAGATATACCGCATAGGGCTTCCATGCCTGATGGGCCACATTGCATCCGCACAGATCCATCAGCCGGCTCTGGAACCCGTCCTGCAGCCGGGTCCACATGCAGTCATTCCCGCTGTTGCGCAGCACGAAGCTTTTATATTCTTCATATTCCCGGTCCGAAAACAGTTTTGCTTTGAACGTTTTCTCACCGTATTTGCTTTTCGCTTTGAATTTGAAACTCTTCTGGGGCATGTCCAGCGAATAGTCGCCGTTCAGGGAGATATCCGCGCCCTGGTTGACGATCCTATTTCCGCCGTCGTCGTACATTTCCACATAGCTTTCATATTTGACCCCGGAGTTCTTCACTTTCCGGTAAACCGTGTTTTTGAAGGGCAGGCCCGATTTTTTGTTGACGCCCTTTCCAACGGTCAGCATACCCTGTTTGGGATCCCACAGGTCGTCCGGATCTACCGTCACGGATACCACCGGCAGGCTGTGATCCGCATGGATAAAGAATGTACCTGTGAACGTATCGCCTGGCCGGATCGTCCCTTCCGCGAAAGCCCGGGCCCGGATCACGGTCGTAGCGGTGATTTCCAGCGTTTCCCCGCCATAAGGCGTGGATTCCCGCGTCGGCTCCGATCCGTCCAGGGTATAAAACACCTGGGTGCCTTCCGGGACGATGATCCGCAGATACAGGGCTGAATCATAAAAACCGGGCTCATCCGAGAATGACGGTTTCGCGGCATATCCCGTGAAACCATCGCCGTTTGCCGCAAAAGGCGTAGGCGGGTCATAATAGTACAGGCCGCCATCCTCCAAATTCCGTCCGAAGGAGATATCCGTCTTCATTTCAGGAAGCGTGATCCGGTCATGCACGATACCGTTCGCTTCAGACAAGGTAATTACTTCCCCGCTCTTCTTGCCGATTGTGAAGGACGCGTGCAGCTCCGTGTCTTGATTCTTTTCCGTGTCCTTGTCGCACAGAATGACTTTGTATTCCCCGGGGCGAATCGTTGTTTCTTCGGGAAACTGCCATTTCGACGGCTTTTCCGGATTGTCGCTCAACCTCCATCCGCTCAGATCCACGGCAGTATCTCCGGAATTGAAGATCTCGACCCAGTCGGTAAATCCCGCTTTCGGATATGTAACGACCGAATCATTGCTGGCCATCACTTCGCTGATCAAAATCATCGGATGAAGCGTTTCCTCCGTGATCGCTGTATTCCAGGCCATCACTGTCAAAAGCAGCACCGCTGCAATGATCATAAACCTTTTCATTATTTTCCCTCCGATCATCATTTCAGCCAATCCATAAAAAGGAATTACCCTCAGGACAGATTATACTATAATCAGATAAACACAAACAATCATTATTCTTCACTTGTGCAGTTTGCGAACTGATCTGTTTGCTTGAAGAATTGGCTATATTCAGTTATAATAGGTGGGATTTTTTTGTGGGGAGGGACGGCTTATGAATGAATATCGCGGAAAGCATGCGCCTTCCCATCCGTGGCCTGTTGCTTCCACCGCTACGGTTCCTTCCCGCCGCGGACGCCACCAGAAAAAAAGCCGTCGCCGCCGGGTTTGGCTCATCGTGGCCCTGGTGCTTCTGCTGCTCGTCGTGCTGTATCCCTTTGCGGAGCCCCGGCTGATCCTGACGGTCGATCCTTTTGAAATCAATACATCCAGCCTGCATCTGCCTGATAACATGGAGTACCTCCGGGTCGTTTATATTTCGGATATTCATTACGGCCATTGGTATTCCGCCTGGGACCTGAACAGGCTGGTTAAAAAAATCAACGATTTATATCCCCATATCCTGATTCTGGGCGGGGACTACGGAACCGATTTTGAATCCGCCATTCAGTTCTTCGGCCAACTCCAGAAATACCACCTGAATGTTCGGCTGAAATCTTACGGCGTTTTGGGTGAAACAGATTATATCGGCGAAGATATCGATATCACCCGCCTCACCGACGCCATGAAAAACGCCAATATCATCCCCCTTGTGGATGCCACCGATACAATCAGCCTGATCCCGGCATCCAATGCGGACAGTACCCAGACCATCAAAAACGGCAAGGTCTGCATCGTTGGGGCCGATGACTATATCAGCGGCTCTTCGGACCTGAAATCCCTGGCCTATTCTACAGACGTCGGCTCATCCGAATATGTCATTTTCGTTTCCCATAATCCGACGGTAATTCCCTATGCCCAGAAGCAGATTGACAGGAACAGCACGTTTGACTGGTTTGAGCTGGGCCTTTTCGGGCATACCCATGGCGGCCAGATGCGGGGATTTGCGTCTCTCCTTGAAATCGCGGATGATGTTCCCGAACGCTACCAGGAAGGGAAAATCTTCGAAAACCGAAGCTGGCTGCTTGTTTCCCGCGGAATCGGAACATCCGTTGTTCCCTGCCGGCTGTTCTGTTTTCCGCAGGTTCACTGCATCGATATATATCCAGACTGAACGCTCAGTATCCGAAAGGTGTTGGAATAATGAATCCAGATGTTATGGTATCGGTTCAGGATGTTTCGTATATGTATGACGGCGCATCTTCCCCTGCCCTTTCCCATGTCGGTTTTGAAATCAGCCCGGGGGAATTTGTCGCCGTACTCGGACACAACGGATCCGGAAAATCAACGCTGGCCAAACTGATCAACGCACTTTATCTCCCTTCTGAGGGAAATGTGGTCGTCTGCGGATACGATACCCGGGAGGAAAAGCTCGTATGGGAAATCCGGCGCAGGGCCGGCATGATATTCCAGAATCCCGACAACCAGATTGTGGCGACCGTTGTGAAGGAAGATGTAGCGTTCGGTCTTGAAAACCTCGGCGTTCCGACGGAAGAAATGATTCCCCGGATCGAATCCGCCCTTTCATCCGTAAGAATGAGCAAATATGCGGAATCCTCTCCCCATACGCTTTCCGGCGGACAGAAGCAACGCGTCGCCATTGCGGGAATCCTGGCTATGGAGCCGTCTGTGATTATCGCGGACGAAGCCACCGCAATGCTGGATCCCTCGGGCCGGAAAGAAGTACTGGATACGATCCGAATCCTGAATCAAACCAAAAACATCACGGTCATTTGGATTACCCACTTTATGGAAGAAGCCGCCCAGGCGGATCGTGTCCTGGTCATAACGGACGGGGAAATCAGCCTGTCCGGCACACCGTCCGAAGTCTTTGACCATGTTGCCGAAATGAAAGAGATGCACCTGGACGTGCCGCATATGACCGCCCTTGCCGATGAGCTCCGAAGCAACGGCATGCCGCTCCGCACCGGGATCCTGACGGTTGACGATCTTGCAGAGGAGGTGGAAAAAATCCTATGTCCATCGAAGTCCGGCATCTGACCCACTGCTATTCTGCGGGAAGTCCCATCAGCACCGTCGCGCTGGATGATGTATCCCTGGCCATTGAAGACGGCGAGTTTGTCGGTATCATCGGCCATACCGGATCAGGAAAATCCACCCTCGTCCAGCATCTGAACGGTTTGCTGAAACCCACGTCAGGCCAGGTCCTGATCGACGGTGAAGACCTGAACGGCGAACATGTCAACCGGCGGAAACTCCGGCAGCGGATCGGCCTTGTTTTTCAGTATCCCGAGTATCAGCTTTTTGAGGAAACCGTTGCAAAGGATATCGCCTTTGGCCCGAAAAACCAGGGGCTGTCTTCGGATGAAATCAACGAAAGAGTGCGCTATGCAATGGAAAATGTGCACCTGGACTACGATAAATACGCCGAAAAGAGCCCGTTCGAACTTTCCGGCGGCCAGATGAGGCGGGTGGCCATTGCCGGCGTACTGGCGATGAAACCCTCCGTCCTGATCCTGGATGAGCCGACCGCCGGCCTGGATCCCCGCGGCCGGGACCGGATTCTTTCAATGCTGGAAGACCTTCACGCCCGGGAAAAAGTGACCATCGTCATGGTATCCCACAGCATGGATGATATGGCACGCCTGGCGACCCGCCTGATTGTGATGGCGGACGGCAAGGTGAAAGCTTCCGGATCTCCCCGCGAAATTTTCGCGCAGCAGGAGATGATGGCGTCCTGCGGCCTGGATGTTCCGGCTGCCGCCCACCTGTGCCACGCCCTTCGCGAAAAAGGATTTGACCTCCCGCCGGACCTTTACCGGGAAAGTGAACTGAAAGCGCATATTCTGAGGCTCTGGTCCCTGAAAAAGGAGGGATCGAAATGCTGAACAATATCACGCTGGGACAGTATTATCCCGTAGACAGTCCGATTCACCGCCTTGACCCCCGGATCAAACTGATCCTGACCATCGCATACATTGTGGCGGTTTTCCTGGCAAAATCCTTTATCGGATATGCCCTGCTCCTCGGCTGGATTATCCTGGTGTCCGGCCTTTCCCATGTGCCTTTCAGGCTGGTGATGAAAGGCCTGAAACCGCTCCGGATTATTATCATCCTGACTTTCCTGCTGAACCTCTTTATGACCCCCGGCGATACGGTCTGGGTGGAATTCTGGATTATCCGGATCACAAAGGAAGCTTTCCTGCAGGCACTGTTCTATTCCCTGCGCCTTGTTTTCCTCGTTGCGGGAACTTCCCTGCTGACGCTGACCACATCGCCGATCGCCCTTTCAGATGGCATCGAACTGCTGCTCACTCCTTTGAAAAAGCTGCACTTCCCTGCCCACGAACTGGCCATGATGATGACCATCGCCCTTCGGTTTATTCCAACCCTGTTGGAGGAAACGGATAAAATCATGAAGGCGCAGATGGCGCGGGGCGCCGACTTTGAAAGCGGCAACCTGATTTCCCGTGCCAAAGCCATGGTACCCCTCCTGGTGCCGCTATTTGTCAGCGCATTCCGGAGAGCCGGGGATCTCGCCATGGCAATGGAAAGCCGCTGTTATCACGGCGGAGAAGGCCGCACCCGCCTTCGTGTATTGAAGCTTACCCGCCAGGACTGGATTGCCTGTGCCGTAACGGTCCTGTTTATCGGCCTCATGATCCTGGAAAGCAGACTGATCTATTAATTTTCTGAAAGCGGAGGAAATGAATTTGAAGCGCATCCTGCTGACGGTTGAATATGACGGAACCGCCTATGCCGGCTGGCAGCGGCAGATCAACGGGCTGGCTGTTCAGCAGGTTCTGGAGGAAGCGCTTGCCGTTGCCTGTTCCCATCCGGTGACAGTGACCGGTTCCTCCCGCACGGATGCGGGTGTGCATGCCAGAATGCAGATGGTCCACTTTGATACGGATGCGACCATTCCGCCGGATAAATACCCCTTTGTGCTGAACAACATCCTTCCGCCGGATATCCGGGTACAGGCCGGGCGTGAAGTTCCGCCCGGTTTTCACGCGCGTTTCCTGACCTCCGGCAAAACATATACCTACCGCATCCTGAACAACCGCCATGGCACAGCGCTTCATCGCAACCTGTTCTGGCATATTCCGGTACCGCTTTGCCGGGAACTGATGGAAAAAGCCATCGGCGATCTTTCCGGAGCCCATGATTTTGCCGCTTTCCAGGCAGCCGGGGGCACGGCCCGGACAACCGTCCGCCATATTTCCTCTGCGGACCTGACGGTCAGCGGATCCGAAATCATCTTCCGGATTACCGGAAATGCATTTCTTTACAATATGGTCCGGATTATCGCCGGCACCCTGGCTGAAATCGGCCTGGAAAAACGTCCGGCCGACGCCTTCAGCCGCGCCTTTGTTTCCCTGAACCGCCTGGACCTCGGAATGACCGCGCCGCCGCACGGCCTGGAATTGACGGAAGTCTTTTATCCGGAAAAAGCCTTTTCTGTTCCGGAATCCTTGCGTTGGCATGAGGAGGGCTGAATTTGCTGAGATTATCCAACCTGAAAGTCCCGCTTGACTATTCGGATGAAACCCTTCGCCACCTGATTGTGCATACGCTTTCCATATCGGAAGAAGAACTGATATCCATTTCCGTTTTCCGGCGTTCTGTGGATGCCCGGGATAAAACAGATGTCCATTTCGTGATTTCCGCTGACATGAAGCTGAAGCACGAACCGGAATTGCTGAAAAAGCACAAAAACCTGGCCCCTGTTCATCTCCAGGCACCTGTTCGCTTGCCTTCCCGTGCCTTTTCCCTTCCGCCCCTGGTTGTCGGTGCCGGTCCCTCCGGTCTTTTTGCAGCGCTTACGCTGGCCAAAGCGGGCGCCTGCCCGATCCTGATTGAGCGTGGAAAGCCCGTGGAACAGCGCCGGGAAGATATCAGCATAATGGAAAGCCGGGGCGAACTGGATCCCGAATCCAACTACCAGTTCGGAGAAGGCGGCGCCGGCACTTTTTCCGACGGAAAACTGACCTGCGGCATCAAATCCCCGTATCTGCGTCCAGTGCTTGAAGCCCTGGTGGAACACGGTGCGCCTTCTTCCGTGCTGACAGACCAGAAACCGCATGTCGGCACAGACTGCCTGCGGAATGTGATTGTTTCCGTCCGGAAAAAAATCATTTCCCTGGGCGGTACGGTCCTGTTTGAAACCCGTCTGGAAGAGCTGCTGCTGCGTGGCGGCAGCATATGTGGCGCTATTGTTTCATCCGGCGGCGTCAGAAAGGAAATCCTGTCAGATCATGTCCTGCTGTGTATCGGGCATTCCGCCCGGGATACGGTTCAGCATCTGTTCAACCAGGGTGTCCGGATGGCCCAGAAGCCCTTCGCCATCGGCGTGCGGATTGAGCACCCCCGCCGGATAATCGACCGGGCCCAGTATGGTGCTTTTGCGGGCCATCCGGCCCTTGGCGCTGCATCCTATAAACTGGTCTGCCATACCCCGGATCAGCGCGGCGTATATACGTTCTGTATGTGTCCGGGCGGATATGTGATTCCTGCGGCTTCCCAGCCGCTGGGCGTTGTGGTCAACGGCATGAGTTTCCATGCCAGGGACGCCGTGAACAGCAATTCCGCACTGCTCGTCGGGGTACGTACGGAAGATTTCGGCGATGATCATCCGCTCTCGGGAATGATCATGCAGCGAACCATTGAAAAGGCGGCCTATACGGCCGGCGGCGGAAACTACACGGCGCCTGCCCAGCGGGTGGAGGATTTCCTGTCGGACCGGGCATCGTCCCGGTTCGGTGAAGTCGCCCCTTCCTACCGTCCCGGTGTCACCCCCGCGGATCTCAGGACCGTCCTTCCCGGCTTTATCTGCCTGAATCTGAAAAAAGGTATCCGGGCCATGAACGCCCAGCTCCCCGGCTTTGCCATGCCGGACGCTGTGCTGACCGCGCCGGAAACCCGTTCTTCTTCCCCGGTGCGCATGCTCCGGATCCGTTCGGGCGAATCGGAAAGCTTTGCCGGCCTGTATCCGGTCGGAGAAGGCGCTGGATATGCGGGCGGCATCGTTTCATCGGCGATTGACGGAATCACCGCCGCCATGAATATTTTATCGGAATAATCCTCTGATATACCAGAAAAAAACGATCTCCCCGTTTTGGGAAGATCGTTTTATTTTGAGCTTCGGTATTATTCTTCGTCGTCGTCTTCGATCTTGGCATTCGCAATGATCTTCTGGGCTTCGGCCTGCGGTACTTCTTCATACCGTTCAAACTTCATGGTGAAGGAACCTCTGGCCTGGGTCATGCTGCGAAGGTCGGTGGCATATTTGAACATTTCGGCCAGCGGTGCTTCAGCGTCCAGCTGCTGCATGCCGTTGACCTGGTTCATGCCCATGATCCGGCCGCGTCTCTTGTTCATGTCGCCCATGATGTCGCCCATGTACTCATTGGGAACAAGCACTTCCACATGCATGATCGGCTCCAACAGCACGGGGCTGGCATCCATACAGCCTTTCTTGTAGGCGATGCGCGCAGCCGTCTTGAACGCCATTTCGGAAGAGTCGACCGGGTGATAGGATCCGTCATACAGCTTGGCATGGAGGTGGACCATCGGATAGCCGGCCAGGACGCCCTTCACGATGTTTTCGCGAAGTCCCTTTTCAACGCTGGGAATAAAGTTCCGCGGAACCACGCCGCCGACAACCGCGTCTTCGAATTCGAAGTCGGCATCGCTGTCAGTAATCGGGCTGAATTCAATCCACACATCGCCGAACTGTCCGTGACCGCCGGTCTGCTTCTTGTGGCGTCCCTGGACCTTGACTGTCTTGCGGATGGTTTCACGGTAAGGAATCTTGGGATCCTGCAGCACGGCATTGGCGCCGAACTTGGAGGCCAGCTTGTTCCGGATCACATCCAGGTGCATTTCGCCCTGGCCGCTCAGCTCGGTTTCAAGCGTTTCGGTGTTCTTTTCAATCCGGATGGAGGGATCTTCTTCGGCCAGACGGTTCAGGCCGCTGAACACCTTATCTTCTTCACCCTGCTTGGCAGCGAAGACCGCCTTGGAAATGCAGGGAGCCGGGAATTCGATCGGCGGATAAAGGATCGGATTGTTGGCGTCGCACAGCGTGTCGCCGGTGGAGGTAATCTGGAGCTTGGCCAGGGCGCCCAGATCGCCGGCATGGAGTTTTTCGACGTTGGTCTGCTTGTTGCCCTTCATGCTGAAGAGGCCGCCGGCCTTTTCGGCTTTTTCCTTGTTGGCATTGTACAGAGGGGTGGAACTGGTCAGCGTGCCGCTGAAGACGCGGAACAGGCTCAGTTTTCCGACAAACGGGTCAGCGATGGTTTTGAAGACCAGGGCGGAGAAGGGTTCTTCGTCCTTGCACAGCCGTTCGACATCTTCGCCGTTCTTGGGGTTCTTGCCCTTCTGGCTCAGGCCTTCATGGGCGGGAGACGGCAGGTACTTGGCCATCAGGTCCATCATGCGGGCAATACCGACGCCGGTCAGGGCGGAGCACGCAACTACCGGAACAATGCTGCCGTCCTTCATTCCCTTGCGGAAACCGGCCATGATTTCGTCGTAGGTCAGTTCTTCGCCTTCGAGGTACTTCATCATCAGGTCGTCATCCGCGGCGGCGGCCTGCTCGGTCAGGTATTCGAAAGCTTCGTTGACTTCGGCTTCGAGCTCAGCGGGCATTTTGACTTCGGTGCTCTTCTTGTAGGCGCCTTCGTATGCTTTCTTTTCAAGCACGTTGACAACGCCCTTGAAAGAAGTGCCCTGTCCCAGCGGGATCAGGATCGGCACAACGCTGGAGCCGTACTTTTCACGCAGCTGGGCAGTCACCTTTTCAAAGTTCGCATGTTCACGGTCCATCTGGTTAACAACAAACATACGGCCCAGGTTATGTGCGCCCGCATAGTCCCAGGCTTTTTCCGCGCCGACGCTCAGGCCGTTCACTCCGCCGACAACGATCACGGCTGTTTCAATGACGCGCAGCGGCCCCATCAGTTCGCCGATAAAATCGAAGTATCCGGGCACGTCGATGACGTTGATGACTTTATTGTCCCATGGAATCGGCGCATAGCTTGCGCTGATGGAAAACCCGCGTTTTTTCTCTTCCGGATCAAAGTCAGATACGGTGGAACCGTCTTCCACCTTGCCCTGACGGTCAATCATGCCGGCAGCGAAAAGCATGGCCTCGGTCAGCGTGGTCTTGCCTTCGCTGCCATGACCCATGAGGGCAATATTGCGAATGTTTTCGGTTTTGAACTCAGCCATAAATTCCATCCTCCAAATTTGTTTTTTTACATAATCATTCCGCATTTCGGCGGAAATCAATTGCCAGTCAAAGAATATTATATCATATTCAATAATGTTTGAAAAGTGTTAAATTCTGACCATGAAATCCAAAATATTGTCTTTCTCCAGCAGTTTCTGCATCAGCCGGAGGTCTTTCTCCGTACCGCTGGTTTCCAGGATAATCTTTCCCCTGCCGGATTCATTGATCAGGTTGTTTCGCTGGAGCATGCGTTTCAGCTGTCGCGCGGTGCCGTCGCTCCCCTCCGTAATGGCAACAGATGGGGGGATCATATCCCGGATCATGTCTTTCAGGAAAACATAATGCGTACATCCCAGCACAATCGCGTCCACCGTGTTCATATCGTATGAGGAAAACACCTGTTTCAGGTATGCTTCCGCCTGTTCATAATCCTCTTGTTCCACCAGTTCCATCAAGCCCGTACACGGAACGCGGATAGCGCCCTCCCCGTATTTCTCCATCAGCCTTTCAAATTTATCCTGATGAAGGGTCAGCGGGGTCGCCAGCACCAGAATCGATCCGTCTTTGCGCAGTTCGGAAGCAGGCTTCAGCGCCGGTTCCATACCGATCACGGGGATGTCCAGCTCTTTCCGGAGCGTTGCCGCCGCGGCCCCGGTCGCGGTATTGCAGGCAATGACCAGCGCCTTGATTTTCTCTTTCATCAGGCGGGCCACCACATCGTGGACGCAGCGGATCACTTCATCCGTGTCCTTCGTGCCGTACGGCGCGTTTCGGGTGTCCCCGTAGTAGATAAATGTTTCATTTGGAAGAAGGCGTTTCATGGCAATCAGCGCGCTGATTCCGCCGACTCCGCTGTCAAAAACCCCGACAGGATCTTCCCGGCGATTCACTGCTCCGCCTCCTTTCCTGGTGAAATGAACTCTCCGTTCAAACCATCCTATATTATCAAATTCATCTTCCGATGTAAACCTCGTTGAAAAAGGGACCGTTTCGGTTTATATTATATGGGATAAAGCATGACCTGGAGGAAGTATATGCCGGAAACCATTTTAACGGGAGATGTTGTCCGCACCAGGAAGCCCCATCCGTGCGGCAATGATGAATGGACGGTCCTGCGAACGGGCGCGGATATCAAAATCAAATGCAATCGCTGCGGACGGCTGGTAATGATGGACCGCGACACATTTCTCAAGCGGAAAAAGGAATTGATTTCAAGAACCGGTGCCCCGGATGCAGCCATTTACGGTATTCGGGCTGAACTTGCTAATTTTTGAATCATTGTGTTATAATTTTCTTTGTTCGTACAGTTCCTGAAAGGGCGGTGTGCTTTCATGCGTAAAGCTGTCTTTCTTTTAATCGTTCTTGTTTTTCTGGCTGCTGTTTCATATGCCGCGGCTGATACAGAGTATTCCCTTTCCCCGTGCTCCGGATCCGTTACAATTTCCGAAGATAAATTTATCATCCTCACGCCGGACAATCTCGGTGAACATACCGAAGTGCTCACCCGGATCGGCAGAACATCGGATCAGGTCAGGTCCGACTGGGAAGACCGGGGGGTTGTCCTTCAGGCCTGGTTCAACAACAAACAGCTGGACTCCTGCCTGGAGGTAATTGTCCGCCAGGATGAAGACGCCCGGAATTACTACGATCTGGTCAATCACTCCTCCGATGCGGGCTGGAAAACTTTCCTGGCGTCCCATAAGGGAGATAACGCATATAAGGCAGACGGATATGACATCAAGGAAGTCGAAAAAAAACAGAAAAACCTTGAATTTCACAATTTCCTGCTGCAGCTGAAATACAAGCGGACAACGAACGACAAAACCTACTGGGGATATGCGTTCAAAACAGTCGCCAAAGGCTATACCGTGGTGCTGGATTACCAGGTATATGACCGGGGTCTCCGCACCGGCGACCTGAACGCGCTGAACAAGATCGTCAACACCCTGCGGTTCTTTGAAGGCGGCACGGAAACCGCCGACACGGGGTATTCCGGTTCCGTTTCCCTGCAGATCACCACGCCGCCCCCCACCGAAACCAGCTCCGATACATTCACCGTGGAAGGCCGTACGGTGCCCGGAGCGCACCTGATCGGTGTGCTGATGCGGATCAACTCGGCCGAACCCGTTCTTTTCCATACCGACGCCAATGCCAGAAGCGGGGACTTCAAACTAAAAGTCACCCTGCCGGAAGAAAACGTCTGGCTGATGACGATCAATGTGGATATGAACGATAAAATCGTGGCCGAACAGGTTTTTGAAACAACCACCTACAAAAAAACGCTGATCCCCATCACTTTCTCCTCCGGCATTCCGGAAGTGCTGTCCGCGGATGAAACGGTCATCTCCGGCGTGACGGATAAAGGCGTCACCATCCAGTGCATCGTGACAAACGGCACGAACACTTTTGACAAGACGATCAAAACCAACGGAACCGGAAAATTCAATTTCAAAATTCCGACCCAGCTTGAGGCCACTTATCATTTTACAGTAGTGTTCTCCAAAAAGGGATATGATACCAAACGGTTTACCGGCAATGCCGCGAGAAACCTGAATGAAGAAGAGCGCAAGGCTGCCATCAAAAAGGAGGCCATCAAGCCCGGGTATTCCACCCTCTGCCGGAACCTTGAATCCTACATCGGCAAAATCATGGGCTACAACCTGTATATCGCAGAAGTGATGCAGAACGGAAATGAATGGATCATCAAAGCCGCCATGGTGAAAAACAGCTCCGGCTACAAAAACTTTATGTATTTTGTCACCAGTGAAGATCCTGCCGTTGAAGCCGATTCCCAGATGCTGATGTACGGCACCTGTATCGGCCCGTATGTGATCCAGACCGATGAGGGAAACCAGAACTCTCCCGCCTTCGATCTGCTGTTTATGGAATAAGATGGTCCGTTGGTTATCACAGCCGTGGAATGCCGATCATTTCACGGCTTTTATAATTCCCTGATTTCAAAGCCGTCCAGCCGGTCCAGCATATCACCGGGGCCGGCAATGCAGACGTTTCCCTCTTTCGCGTAGCAGTCCAGCCATTCAATGCCCTCCGCCAGGTCCGAAGCGTGGATATTCAGGATTTCCATCCGGATTTTTTCGGTTTCTTCGCGGGTCATGCCGGTCATAATCCGTGAATCCGCCAGCGCGCTTTCCTCCCTGGGGGACAGCAGCGGATTCAGTTCATTCAATGAAGAGATGATATATTTTTCGACCTGCTTCTTGTTCCTGGCAAATTTCCGCAGGAACGCTGCCGCCCCGTCATCCGCCTGAATCGATTTCTGCGGTGTCGGATCGCGGAAAGAATAGGAAAAGACGTTCCCGTTCCGGTCTGCCTGGAATCCGGCGCCGTAAGACCCGCCCTGAACACGGATCACATTCCATAAATATTCCAGGCTGAGAATGCCGGCTGTCAGCCATATTTTGCCCGAGAACGCTGCTCCGCACAGGTTGAGGCGGTATCCCCTGGCGCTGAAGCCAACCTGGGACGGAATCCGGAAGCCCGTTTTTTTCGGATAATCAATATGGTATTCTGCCGGCTCCGGATTCCCCGTTTTTTCGGGGATGGATTCAATCAGGGGTTTCAGGTTGATCTCACGGTTTCCGGTGACGCTGATGATCATTCCCGGGCGTCTGACGGCATCGTTCAGGATATGCCTGCCCGTCTGGATGAAAGCATCCATTTCTTCATCTGGTTTGGACGCAAATCGGTGGATATACCGGATGGCCGGTTCTCCATCGAGGGCGTTCCGGATCGCGGCTTCCGCGCTGAACGGGCTCAGCGTGCTTTTCACCGCAATCAGGTGGCCGGCGCCGGCCGTACGCTGCCGTGCGCTGATCTCATTCTGAATCATCATATCCCGGATCCGCTCGTTCTGCCCCTCCAGGATGGTTTCTGTCAGCACTTCGCTGAGCAGGCAGCAGGCGTAATCCGCGTTTTCCTCCAGTGCGCTGGCAAAGGCAATCAGGTACGGGATGCAGGAGGATGCTTCATTTTTTTTGCTCCTGGCCATCACCGCAAATCCGAAGCTCCCGGTTGTTTTCCGGATTTCCTGTTCCAGGTTGAGCGGCCCGTGCTGCCGGGTCGGCAGCCTGCCCAGCATGCCGGCAAACAGGGCGGTTTTAGTCAGTTCATCCAGCGGAAACCCTGTCAGCGGAAAATAGATCCGGATATAGACAACCCCGTTGCACGGAATCCGGTGGCGCATGATCTGCATACCGTCCGTCTGATATTGTTCCGTATCAGTCCATCTGGGCGCAATATCCGCGTCTTTCCGGCAAAGTATCGGCAGCGTCTTCATGGCGGCACCCGGTTCACGTGTGTTCTGCCATTTTTCCAGGTCCTCAATCAGCCGGTCATTTTCGTTCTTTTCAGCTGCTGACCAGGCGCCCGTTATCCGCTGGACGCGTTCTGCTTCCTCTTTTCGTTTTCTTTCCCCGACGGTATGCGACGGCAGCGAATGCAGGATGACTTCAGCCTGGTGATTCAGCAACATATCGGCCGCGATCGCGTCAAGCCGGCCGTCACCGAGCATTTCCCGCAGTTCATTTGTCATATCCTGCGTATGCAGGGATTCCGCCGGATCCCCGCCGTAAAGCCAGGTGCCCATGCAGCGGATACACCGGCTGATTCCCTGGGGCTCGTCATCTTCCCGGAGATTGAAAACCAACCGGTTGAAAGATGCCAGCACCGATTCCCGGTCCAGGCCGTTTTCCTGAATGTACCGGCCGGTTTCCTCAATCAGCCGGATAATTTCCTGCTCTTTTCCTTCGGTGATGTTTTCAGCATGTACGGCCGTCCAGCTTTGCAGGCCGGTATCATCCACCGACAGATTCAGGTCCTGGCAGAGCCCTTTTTCCAGCGCCCTGCGTTTCAGCAGGGATTCATTGCTGCCCGTCAGGACATCACACACAATGCTTCTGGCAAAATTCTCCGTGCGGTCCTGCCACGACCCGGCAATCCTGGCGATCGTCAGGTGGCTGTGGTTCTGCAGCGTTTCTTCATCGCTGATCTCATATTCGATTGTTTTTTCGGATGGCTTGGGCTGTTGGAAAGCAAATACCGGCCGGTCCTCCCGCTGGCCAAAGCCCTCAAAGCTTAAGTCGATGGCCTCCAGCATTTCGTCCGGGATAATCCTGCCATCCAGGTAGATATACGCATTGGACGGATGATATGTTTGCCGGTATTGTTCTTTGAACACTTCCCATGTCAGCTCGGTCATCCGTTCCGGATCGCCGCCGCTGTTATATCCGTAACTGGTATCCGGAAAAAGCTGGCTGATGATCTGCCGGTCAATCAGCGTATCGGTGTCGCTCATGGCGCCTTTCATTTCGTTATATACAACGCCTTTGATTTCAGGATTTCCGTTTTCATCCCGGTCAACATGCCACCCTTCCTGGCAGAAGCGCTTCCGGTCCGTCATCACAAGCGGATGGAACACCGCGTCCAGGTAAACCCTTGTCAGGTTCATCAGGTCCCGGAAATTCCTGCTGGAAACCGGAAACATGGTCATATCGGGAAAAGTCATGGCGTTCAGGAATGTATTCATACTGCTTTTCAGCAGCTCAACAAACGGTTCCCGCACCGGATATTGCGCACTTCCGCATAAAACGCTGTGCTCCAGGATGTGAAAAACACCCGTCGAATCCGACGGAAGCGTACGGAATGAAATCGAAAATGTCATGTTTTCAGCATGATTGTCCAGCCAGAAAAGATCGGCTTTGGTTCTTTCATGAACCATCCGGACAATCCGGCCATTCAGCTCGCTGTCTTCCTGAACGGATATGATCCGGAAGCCGTGGATGATTTGATTTGCCTGGTAGTCCCGTTCCATCGTGAAGTCTTCCTTGAAGGTTATTCCAGATCATTTTATCGGATTATTGATCGTTGTCAAGAACGGTTCCGGCAGGAATTTCTTTTCACCATGTTGTATTATTTAATGGCATGAATGATATCGTGTAATCGGCTGATGCAAGAAAACGGAGGTTTCCGGCCATGACGGTTCGTGAACGGCTTGAACAGCAGGAATATCTCCTGCTCTCACCCTATGCCTCTCATTCGGCAGAGTCCGCCGGAAGGGATACCCCGGTTCCCGCCTGTGACCTGAGAACCGATTTCCAGCGGGACCGCGACCGCATCATTCATTGTAAATCTTTCAGGCGGCTGAAATTCAAAACACAGGTTTTCCTTTCGCCTGAGGGCGATCATTACCGCACCCGCCTGACCCATACGCTGGAGGTTTCCCAGGTCGCCCGGACCATTTCCCGCGCCCTGCGCCTGAACGAAGACCTGACCGAGGCCATCGCGCTGGGACATGATCTGGGGCATACGCCTTACGGGCATATCGGCGAACGCACGCTGGATACTTTGATCTCCGGCGGATTCCGCCATAACGAGCAAAGCCTCCGCGTGGTCGAACGCCTGGAGAACGACGGAAAAGGCCTGAATCTGACAAAAGAAGTGCGCAACGGGATCCTGACCCATTCCGGGCGCCTGATGCCGGATACGCTGGAGGGCGAATGCGTCCGCCGGGCAGACCGGATTGCCTACCTGAACCACGACCTGGACGACGCGCTGCGCGGCGGGATCATCCAGCTTGAGGATATCCCGCCTGATTTCCTGACGGTTCTCGGCCGGACGCATGGGGAAAGGATCGACCGGATGATTAAAGACGTTGTTTCCTCCAGCCTGGACCAGCCGCATCTTTCCATGTCTCCCAGGATCCAGAGCGCCATGGACGGCCTGCGCGAGTTTATGTTTGAACGCGTATATCGCAACCCCTGGCGGGATCCGGAAGAAATCCGGTGCGACTATGTCCTTCGCCATCTGTTTGAATACTACTGCACCCATCCCGGGGAAATGCCGGAAGAATTTGTGATGATCGGTTATCAGGACGGGACGGAGCGCAGCGTCTGCGACTACCTTTCCTGCATGACAGACCGCTATGCCACGCGCAAATTCACTTCCCTTTTTGCCCCGTCTTCCTTCCCCGCTTTCTGATTTTTCCTGTTTGAGGTGATCTGATTCCATGGCTTCCCGTTATCCGGCCGGATGGCTTGATGAGCTTCGTTCAAGATCGGATATTGTGCAGGTAATATCCGGTTATGTCGGCTTGAAAAAAAGCGGCCGGAATTACTGGGGGCTCTGCCCGTTCCACGGAGAAAAAACGGCTTCGTTTTCGGTGGATGAAGAGCACCAGCTCTTTTACTGTTTCGGCTGCAAAGCCGGCGGCGATGTGATTCGTTTCATCATGGAAATCGAACGGTGCAGCTTTCAGGAAGCGGTTGAGCTGCTGGCGGAACGGGCGCACATCCCCATGCCCGAGATGGTGAACGATCCCGAGTATGAGCAGCGGCGTTCCAGGCGCGAAAGGCTGCTGGAAATTAACCGCCGGGCGGCCCGGTATTATCATGAACTGCTTTTCCAGCCGGAGGGGGCTGCTTCCCTTGCCTATCTGCGCCGCAGGGGGCTGTCGGACAGCATGATCCGCAAATTCGGTTTGGGCGCGGCGCCTGATCAGTGGTCCTGGCTGACCGACCGCCTGCAGGGAGACGGATTCTCCCTGGATGATCTGTCCGCGGTCGGACTGACCGTCGTGAAAAAAGCATCCGACGGATCCGGCAAAAAGCACGCCTTTGATATGTTCAGGAACCGCGCCATCTTTCCGATTATCGATATGTACAAAAACGTCATCGCCTTCGGCGGACGGTCGCTCGGCAAACAGGAACCCAAGTACCTGAACACTTCGGATACGCCCGTATTCAATAAGCGCAAAGGGGTCTATGCCGCAAACCTGCTCCGCAGCCAGCGCCATCTGGATCATGTCATCCTGGTGGAAGGCTATATGGATGTGGTCAGCCTGACCCAGTTCGGCGTGAACGGCGTATGCGCAACGCTCGGAACCGCCCTGACCGATGAACAGGCCCGGCTGCTTCACCGGTTTGCACCGGTGGTGTATCTGGCCTATGACGGAGATTCTGCCGGGCAGCATGCCATCCTCCGGGGACTGGATATCCTGGAAAATGCGGATGTTCCCGCCCGCGTGCTGGTTTTTCCGGACGGCCTGGATCCGGATGAATTCATCCGCCGGGACGGTCCGGAGGCTTTCAGCAAACTTCCTGCCCTGTCGCCCGCCGTTTACCGGATGGCCTCCCTGAAATCCCGCTATGACCTGTCCACCCGCGACGGCAAGCTGAACTATACCCGGGATTGTGCGAAAATCATTCTTCCCCTGGACCCGCTGGAACGGGATACATGCATTCGCGATCTTTCCATCGAAACCGGTTTTTCCCCGGAAATTATTATGGAAGAAATGCATCAGCTTTCAGGGAAGAAAGAAAATGAACCGGCCCCTGCAGTGCCGAAAAAGCTTCCGCGCGCAAGAAAGCCCGAAGATGAGGCCGCACCGGAACTCACCGCCCAGGAAATGCTCCTCGGACTGCTTTCCACCGGACAAATACCGAAAGATATGGTCAGTAAAAAGGATTTTGATGATGAGGAGTTGAAATCTATATACAGCGGTCTGGTTTCCGGTATGTCTCCGGCCGCTCTGATCGATACCGCGCCGGATGAAGAATCCCGTTCCCGCTATGTCCGGATTCTTCTCACGCCCTATGCTGAAAGCACGGATCAGCTGATCGTCATGGCCAAGCAATGTCTGAACCGGATCAACCGTTCGTCCCTTCAGAAGCAGTATGACGACCTGATGAAAAAAATCGCGCTTCTGCCTGCAGGAGATCCGGATATCAAATCCTGTCTGCTTCAGGCCCAGGATATTCAGGCCAAACTGAAAGCGCTGTGATTTTCCCCCTTTTGTTTTCTGACGTACCCCGATTACCGACCTGTTTCCGGAAGGAGAGGATTTCCCTTGTCGCTTCTTTCACCCGAAATCAAGCAAGCCCGTCTGAACGATCTTTATGAATACGGAAAATCCAAAGGTGTCATGACCTATAAAGAGATCATGGATCGTCTGATGGAGCTTGAAATGGATCCGGATCAGCTGGACCATGTGCTGGAAACGCTGGAAGCATATGGCGTCTCTGTGGTTAACGAGCTTCCCGATGCCGAAAACGCCGCGGCTGAAAACGCCGACGCGGAAGCCGCTGCGATGGAAGATAATGCCGCTGTGGACGCACTGGATCTTTCTGTTCCGGAAGGAATCAGCGTTGACGATCCCGTTCGGATGTATTTAAAAGAAATCGGCAAAGTGCCGCTGTTAACCGCGGACGAAGAAATTGAAATTGCCAAGCGCCTGGAAGAAGGCGACGAAAGCGCCAAGCAGAAGCTTGCCGAAGCAAACCTTCGCCTGGTTGTTTCCATTGCGAAACGCTATGTCGGCCGCGGCATGCTGTTCCTGGACCTGATTCAGGAAGGAAATCTCGGCCTGATCAAAGCCGTCGAAAAATTCGATTACCGCAAAGGCTTCAAGTTCTCCACCTATGCCACCTGGTGGATCCGCCAGGCCATTACCCGCGCTATTGCCGACCAGGCACGTACGATCCGGATTCCGGTGCATATGGTCGAAACCATCAACAAGCTGATCCGTGTTTCCCGCCAGTTGCTCCAGGAATACGGCCGCGAACCCACGCCGGAGGAAATCGCCAAGGAAATGGGCATTTCCGAAGCCAAAGTCCGGGAGATCATCAAAATCGCCCAGGAGCCCGTATCCCTCGAAACGCCCATCGGCGAAGAAGAAGACTCCCATCTTGGCGACTTTATCCCGGACGACGATGCGCCCGCCCCTGCGGAAGCCGCTTCGTTTACCCTCATGAAGGAACAGCTGATGGACGTGCTGGACACCCTCACCCCCCGGGAGGAAAAAGTGCTCCGCCTCCGCTTCGGGCTGGATGACGGCCACCAGAGAACCCTGGAAGAAGTCGGCAAGGAATTCAATGTCACCCGTGAACGGATCCGGCAGATCGAGGCCAAAGCGCTTCGTAAACTGCGCCATCCTTCCCGCAGCAAAAAGCTCCGGGATTATCTCGACTGATGGCGGCCCCGGTCAGGCTTGATCACCGCCTGTCCCTGGTATACGATTTATACGACGAATGTGATCTCGCAGCAGATATCGGAACAGATCATGCCCATTTACCGGCCGCGCTTCTTCAGCGCGGCCGCTGTCAGCATATGATCCTGACAGATATCAGCCCGGACGCGCTGAACAATGCGCGTTCCGAAATCATCCGGTGCCGCCTGTCCGACCGTGCGGATCTCCGGCTGGGCGACGGACTGGCGCCGCTCCGTGATGATGAATGCTGCAATATGATATCGATCACCGGCATGGGCGGACGTTCCATCCGGGACATCCTGCTTTCCGGGACCGGCAAACTGCATGGCGCCGGCCTGATTCTTTCCGCGCATACCGACTGGTACCTGATCCGCCAGGCGCTGAATGAGATCGGCTACACGCCCGACCGGGAAGAGCCCTGTTTTCATGCGGGAAGATATTACCTGGTTCTTCGCGCAAGACCCGGCACCCGCAAAATGACGGAACGGGAATTGCGGCTGGGCGGTCCGCTTTTTATGTCGGAGTCCCCTGTCCTGCTTCCCTTTCTGGCAAGGCGCAGGGAAATTTTATCCGTCCAGTTATCCGGCCTGGTTTCTTCCACGGAACCGGATCCGGAAAAAGCAGCGCTTCTCCGGGATGATATGCTTTACCTGGAACAGAAGATCCATCAGCTTCAGCACAAGGAGGGATCCATGTGAATGTCGGAAAAATCCTTTCAATGATTGACGGAATCGCTCCCTTTGATTCCCAGGAGGAATGGGACAATTCAGGGCTCCTGGTCGGCAGCCCTTCCGCGGATGTCACCGGTATCCTTTTTGCGCTGGATCTGTCCGAACCCGTCATCGATGAAGCCATCGAAAAAGGCACTTCATTGATTGTAACCCATCATCCTGTGATGATTTCCCCCCGCCGGCAGATCACGGATGCGGATTATGAAGGCCGCCTGATTTCCAGGATGATCCGCAGCGGCATCTCATTGATTGCCGCCCATACCAACCTGGACCGGGCGCCGGGAGGCATTAATGACACGCTGGCCGCCGCCTCCGGTCTGTCCGGCGTCACCGGAGAAGGATTCTTCCGCGCGGGAAACCTGCCGCATTCCCTTCCCGTATCCGTTTATGCGGCGCAGCTCTCCCGGGATCTGGCCTGTACGGTCCGGATCATGGGACCGGAAAATGTTCCGGTTCAGCGCATCGGCCTTTCTTCAGGCGGCGGCGGGGATGCCTGGGCAGAGGCTGTCGGGAACGGCTGTGAGGCCTTTATTACGGGCGAAATGAAACATCACCTGGCCCTGGCTGCCGCCGATGCCGGCCTGGTCGTTCTGGAGTGCGGCCACTTTGCTACAGAGTTCCCGGGAATCCGGGCGCTGGCCGAAACTTTACAAAACCAGCTGAATCAGTTAGAATGTAATTTAGGGATTTTTGTTTCAAAGGTCCCGGCATATGCTTTTTTGCAGCAACCGTGACAGGCGGGTTTCCTGTCGGAAGGAGGCTACCTGATGGACAGATTTGAAGCGTTATGGCAGTACCAGGTCGAAGATATGAAGGCAGATTCGATTGCGAATGCACTCCGCCGTTCTCCGACTCGTCAGAAGCTTGAAAAAACAAGGGATATGATTCTGGATCGTCAGAAGCAGTATAAGCAGATCGAAAACGACATCACGGCGATGGTAGACCGGAAAGATATTATTGTCCAGGCCCTGGACCATGCCCGGGTTCAGCTGGATCAGCTGAAAAGCCGTTTCGAATCCAATCCGCCACAATCTGCAGACGATGTCCGTTCCATGATTTCCGACGTCAGCAGATGCCGGGATACCATCCGCCAGTATGAAATGGAAATCAGCCGGATCTCCAAGGAATCCGCGGCCAACGATAAGCTCCAGCGCAGCGTCCGGCTGGAAGCTGCCAATGCCAAAAAGGCGTTCGACCAGTTAAAGGCCGACTATGAAGAAGAGTCGAAAAGCGTGAAGACGGATCTGGACGCACAGCGGGCCAAAGCAAAAGAACTGGAATCCACGGTGGATCCCGCGCTTCTGGAGGAATACAACACCATCAAACGAAGGATTTCTCCCCCGGTAGCCAGGCTGACCTACGGCCAGTGTTCCGGCTGTAACACATCGCTCCCGTCAGCCACCCTCGCCAAGATCAAAGGCGGCAACCTTGTCGAATGTGAAACCTGCGGCCGGATGATTATCCAGTAACAGCATACTGAAAAAGCCCTCCTCGCCGGAGGGCTTTTCTTATCAGTTTTTTATGATTTGTTTGAATAAATAATCTCAACGTTTTCCGGGCACTGCAGGAATGCAGTAGCGTCAACGGTCACTTCATCTGACGGCAGGGTCACTTTTTCAAGCTCCTTGCAGGTGTGGAATGCACAGGATCCGATGGATTTCAGGTTCTGCCCGAATTCGATTTCCTTCAGGGCGTAGCAGCCCAGGAAGGCCATCTCGCCGACGGACTCAAGGGTATCCGGCACCTGGACATAATCCAGCATATAGCATGCCGCAAAGCACTGATCGCCGAAATAGACAACGCCTTCCGGCACAATCACGGTCTGGAGATTGATGCACATGAAGAACGCCTGTTTTCCAATCGCCACAACGCCTTCGGGCACTTCAATCGTATTGATGAATCCCTTGTTTTCGAAGGTATGGTCGCCGATGACGCGCACCGGATATCCGCCGAGCGTTGAAGGGACTATCACATCCGTGCTCGTTCCTTTATACAGGCTGGTGATGCAGTATGTTCCATCTTCGGAAACAAAATAGGAATAATCCCCGTCTTCCATGAGATCCGGATTATTGTAGCCGGACAGGTCGCTCATCTGCTGAACTTTTTGTTTATATTCTTCTTTGTCCTGATCTTCAATGGCCTCGATGAATTCTTCTTCCGTTCCGACATCGTCAAAATCTTCTAAATCGTCGAAATCCTCGAAATCCTCATCATCAAGGAACTCAAAATCGTCGTCCCAGTCTTCTTCCGCCAGGGCAAAGGACCCTGAAACAAGAATAACCAACGCCATCAGCAGCGCCAGAATACTCTTTTTCATCCTGTTCCCTCCCTCGGAATAGATAAAATACATCACTTGACATTATATAAGGAAATCCTTCAAAAATCAACCGGTTTATTTCATTTTGGGTCCGAATTTATTCCATTTGGAGGGCGAATATTTTATGATTGACTCATCGCATTTTCTGTGATATTTTGGTTATGGAATCGTTTCCGTTATCGTTTCCGGAAATACTCCGAAAGGAGGGGCCGTCATGAAAGCATATACGATCCGCGATATTGCCAGGATGGCCGGCGTCTCGGTCACAACCGTCAGCCGGGTGCTGAACCACCGTCCGGACGTCAATCCAGAGACGCGCCGCCAGGTCGAAAAAATCATCCAGGAAAACCATTTTGTCGGCAATTCCAATGCCCGTGGCCTGAAACAGAACAGCGAAGTCATTGCGATGGTGGTCCGCGGGCAGGCCAATCCATTCTTAAGCAGTCTGGCGGAATCCATCCTGAACCGCGCCGCTTCCCTTCAGGACAGCTTTATTACGGAATATATCGATGAAAAAGATGATGAATTCCTGACCGCGCTTCGGATTACGCGGCAGAACACGGTCCGGGGGCTGATTTTTGTCGGCAGCCTGATTGACGCGCGTGTGCATGCCATCCGCGATCTGGATATTCCGGTTGTTTTTACCACGGTCAACGCGGAATCCTCCGCCCTGCGGCATGCTTCCTCCGTGGCGGTGGAC
The DNA here is from genome assembly GCA_017429695.1 of Clostridia bacterium. Classification (GTDB taxonomy): domain Bacteria; phylum Bacillota; class Clostridia; order Christensenellales; family Aristaeellaceae; genus Aristaeella. The sequence goes on from JAFROK010000031.1 coordinate 157,620, forward strand.
GACCGGAATATGGGGCGCCTCGTCGGCGAAGAACTCCTGTCGCTGGGGCACCGGCATATTGCCGTTTTCGGTTCCAATCCGGTTGCCGGTGATTCCCTGGCCATGCGCTTCCAGGGGTTCTGCGAAGCCTATCGTGAACGCGGCCTTGTGTATGAGCAGGATTATTTCCGGGAAACGCGGTTTTCCTATGATGCCGGATACGAAACCGCCCGCGCCTTTTTCTCCGAGCATCCCGAAACGACCGCCCTGTTCGCTATGAGCGATACGGTGGCCGTCGGCGCCATCCGCGCCCTCAACGATCTCGGACGGAAAGTCCCGGAGGAAATCAGCGTCGTCGGTTTTGACGGCATTGATATCAGCCGCTATACGGTTCCCCGCCTGACAACGATTGAACAGCCGGTGGATGAAATCGCCAGGCGTAGCGTCAACCTGCTGCTGGATATGATGGAAAATGATGCTTCCCCGCGGCATATCCTCGTGACGGCTGAATTCAGGAAACGGGAGTCTGTCGCGGCTGTAAAAGCAGATGAAACGAGTAATAAAGGAGTATCGTGATCATGCGTTCAAGCGGTGTATTATTGCATATTTCCTCCCTGCCCTCTCCCGGAGGAATCGGTTCGCTGGGACAGGAAGCATTTCAGTTTGTGGACTTTCTGCATGCCTCCGGAATGAGCATCTGGCAGGTGCTGCCGATCGGCCCGACCGGATACGGCGAAAGCCCGTACCAATCCTCTTCGGTGTTTGCCGGCAATCCCCTGCTGATTTCCTGCCGGAAGCTGCGGGAGGAAGGCCTGCTTTCCTATGAAGATCAGGAAGAATACATCCCCGGTTCAGAAGATCGGGTGGATTACGATCTGGTGCGCGAAAACAAAACCATGCTGCTCCGCCGCTGTTATGACCAGTCCGCGTCCGCTCTCCGGAATGCGGTTTCCGATTTCTGCCGAAATAATCCCTGGGTCGGTGATTTTGCCCTGTTTACGGCTGTAAAAGCCCATTTCGGCAACATCATGTTTTCCGCCTGGCCCGACAGGGATATCCTGCTGAGAAAACCCGAAGCCGTCCGGAAGTATACGGAAATGCTCCGGGATGAAATCGATTTCCATATTTTCTGCCAGTATCTTTTCCGCCGCCAGTGGTTTGCCCTGAAAAAATACGCGGGAGAGCATGCTGTCCAGCTGTTCGGGGATATGCCGATCTACGTTGCGGAAGATTCGGCGGACGCCTGGACGCATCCCGAAATTTTCCAGCTGGACAAAAACCGGATTCCCAAGCGCGTGGCAGGCGTTCCGCCGGATTATTTCTCCGCGGACGGCCAGCTTTGGGGAAATCCGCTATACCGGTGGAGATACCTTCGCCGGACCGGTTACGACTGGTGGATCAGCCGGATGAAAGGCATGTCGGAATTGTATGATATTATCCGGATCGACCATTTTATCGGATTTGCCAATTACTATTCCGTCCGCCACGGCATGCCGAATGCCCGTAAAGGCAGATGGATTGTGGGCCCCGGGAAAAAGCTGTTCCAGGCGTTGCAGAAAAGCCTCCCGGATATTCACATTGTGGCGGAAGACCTGGGATGTGTCAACGCGCGGGTTCAGCGGCTGCTGGACTGGTGCGGATATCCCGGTATGAAAGTGATGACCTTCGGTTTTGATTCCGATAAGACCAATCCGCACTATATCGGGAATTACCGGTCCAACACCGTTGCCTATACGGGCACCCACGATAACAACACGACCCGTGGGTGGGCTGAAGCCGCTGCTCCGGAAGTGCTCGCTTTTGCTGGAAAAGAGCTTGGCTTCAACACCCCGGAGGAAGCACCGGAAGCGTTTATCCGTGCGCTGTTTGCCTCGCCATGTGACACCGTCATTGTGCCGATGCAGGACATTCTCGGCCTGGGTGAAAGCGCGCGAATGAATTATCCCGGCACAATCGGAGGCAACTGGCTCTGGCGGATGAAGCCGGGCGACATTACTTCCGATTTGTCCCTGAAGTATTACAAACTGAACCGAAAAACAAACAGGAGGTAAACCCAACATGATGAACGCCAGTCAACTGATCCGTGATGCCGAACAACGCATGATGACCGAAAGCCATAAATCCCTGAAGGAAGCCACCGCGTCCGAGCTTCACAACGCGGTGTCCGGCGCGGCAATGGATGCCATTGCCCCGCTGTGGAAGAAAAAGGAAGAAGAACGTTTTCCGAAAAAGCAGGCATACTACCTGTCCATGGAATATCTCGTCGGCCGCCTGGTTTACAACAATCTCTACTGCATGGGCCTGCTGGATGACGTCAGAAAGCTGCTTGCCGAAAAGGGCACGGATATTGCCCTGATGGAAGATGTGGAGGATGACGCTTTCGGCAATGGCGGCCTGGGACGGCTTGCGGCCTGCTTCCTGGACAGCGCCGTCACATGCAAAGTACCCCTCACCGGCTATGGTCTGCGTTTTCGCTACGGTCTGTTTAAGCAGCGCTTTGTCGACGGGCGCCAGGTGGAAGAACCCGATGACTGGGCCCGTTTCGGCGACCCGTGGTCCATCCGCCGGGTGGATGAAGCGGTCGTCGTGTCCATGAAAACCGGCGATGTGCTGGCCGTTCCGTATGATATGCCCGTCATCGGCTACGGCGCAAAGAATATCGGAACGCTCCGGCTGTGGCAGACCGAAAGCCTCCATGAAATCGATTTTGACCAGTTCAATCAGCAGAATTATGCCAAAGCGGCGGAAAATAAAAACAAGGCAGAGGACATTACGAAATTCCTCTACCCGAACGATACCCGCAAGGAAGGAAAACAGCTTCGTGTCAAGCAGCAGTATGTGCTCGTTTCCGCCACCATGCAGGATATCCTGCGCGGGTACCGCAAACGCCACGGCCATGACTATTCCTTCTTCGCAAAGGAAACCGCGGCCCAGCTGAACGATACCCATCCCACCATGGCCATTCCGGAGCTGATCCGACTCCTCGGGGAAGACGGTGTTCCCTTTGAGGAAGCCTTCCTTATTGCCAGGGATGCTTTTGCCTACACCAACCATACCGTCATGCAGGAAGCGCTCGAAAAATGGGATCTTTCCCTGCTGAACTCCGTATGCCCGCAGATTGTATCCGTCATCCGCAAAATTGACGCCCGTTTCCGGAAGGAAATGAAAGCCCTGAACAAGGAGATTACGCCTTCCCTTTGCATCATCCTGGACGGCCGCGTCCATATGGCGGAACTGGCCCTGTACGCTTCCCATGCGGTCAACGGTGTGGCAGCGCTGCATTCCGAAATCCTCAAAAACGACGTGTTTGCCGACTGGTACGGAATCTATCCGGAACGCTTCCAGAACAAGACAAACGGCATTACCCAGCGCAGATGGCTCGGCCTGTGCAATCCGGAGCTGTGCAGCCTGATTGAGAGCAAAATCGGCCCGGATTTCATTACGGACCTGGACCAGCTCAAAAAGCTGATTCCCTCGCTGAATAACGCGTACTGCAAAAAATTCATCGCTGTCAAGAACACGAAGAAAAAGCAGCTCTGCGCGGAAATCAAGGCAAAAGAAGGCATCTCCCTGGATCCGTCCATGGTCTTTGACGTCCAGGTCAAACGGCTCCATGAATACAAGCGCCAGTTTATGAACGCGCTGAGCATTCTCGCTATCTATGACCAGCTGAAGCGCGGCCAGCTGAAGGATCTGCCGCCGGTGGCCTTTATCTTCGGGGCCAAGGCTGCTCCGGGGTATGAACGGGCCAAAGCCATTATCCACTGGATCAATATGATCGCGGATAAAGTCAACAATGATCCGAAAACAAAAGACCGGCTGAAAGTGGTCTTCGTGCAGAATTATAACTGTTCCTGGGCAGAGAAAATCATTCCGGCCGCCGATATTTCCGAACAGATTTCCCCTGCCGGCACCGAAGCTTCCGGAACAGGCAATATGAAGCTGATGCTGAACGGTGCGGTCACCCTCGGCACCTTCGACGGCGCCAACGTGGAAATTGTGGAAGAAGCCGGCCGGGAAAACAATTATATCTTCGGCGCCACGGTCGACGAACTCGAAAAAATCAAAGATACCTATGACCCGAAAAAGATCTACCAGAAAAACGCGCTCCTGCGCCGTGCGCTGGATACGCTGGTCGACGGTACCTTCCCCGATGATGACGGCCGCCTGAAGGAGCTCCATGACGCGATCCTGGAAGGCGCTTCCTGGCATAAACCGGATCATTACTACGTAATGAAGGATTTCCCGGGATATTACGAAACGAAACTCCAAGCGATCAAAGACGCAAAAACGGACGAAATCGCTTTCGCCCGTAAGTGCCTGATGAATGTGGCTTCCGCCGGCAAGTTCTCCTCAGACCGGACCATCCGGCAATATGCCAAAGAAATCTGGCATGTATGATTTATTTCCAGATATCCGGAGCAGGAACTTCATCCTGCTCCCTTTTTTCTTTCTCCCTTTTCAGGATAATCTTCTCCAGGATCACCGTACCGATGCCGACGATCAGGAACAGGTAGTAGGTAAAGAACCGCCATACCAGCAGGGCCAGACCTTTGATTTTCTCCGTGAACACATTGGTGTAGTACAGCATGAAGAAGCCTTCATTCGCGCCGCTGGCGCCGGGAAGCGGCGTAGCGCTGGCGCTGACATACAGCAGGCAGCTCAGCGTGAGCACTTCATACCAGTGCGTCCCCTGCATGCCGAAGGCGTAGTAAACAAATACAATGGAACCCGTGAGTCCGAGCAGGCTCAGGAAGCTGCAGAGAAACTGCAGCAGGATCTGCCCGGGCATATGCATCAGATCGTGTAGGGCTTTGTCATATGAATCGAGAATGCCGGATACTTTCTCAATCGTAGCGTCCGGCTTCTTGACCAGATGAATCTTGTTCAGCAGCCGGATGATCCAGTTCAGGATGCCCTGGACCCACTTCCGCTTGAACGCCGCAAAGAGGACCAGCGGAACGGCGCCGAAATTGAGCAGCCAGCCGAACCGGACCACCCACATCGCGCCCTGCAGCTGCCTGTAGACAAAATCCCGGTTCAGCAGGAACAGCACCAGGCTCATGGCCGAAATCATAAACTGGTTGGTGATAAAACGGATGGTAACCGCCATCGTCCCGTAGGCCACCGGAATGCCGGCTTTCCGCATGGAGTTGACCTGCATCGGCTGCCCGCCGGCAGCGCTGGGCGTGATATTGCTGTAATAAAAACCGATCAGGGCCACATTGATGGCGCGGCCGATGCTGATTTTAAAGCCGGCCCTGCGCAGATAGCACCAGTAGTTGAGCCCGTCAAACACGGTATACGCCAGCCAGCAGAAAAACACGCACGTAAGCCACCAGAGATTCATCTGGGAAAACGCGGTGCCGATATCTGAAAGCTCCTGATTTCTGAGTGCAAGAAAAATTACAGCTGAAATGGAAAGAACGATAAACAGAATGCTCAGAATTTTCTTGAGATTCGGTTTCATTTCTTCCTCCTGATTTCAGCTGCTGATATAATCATTCATCCTACAAAGGGGCCGTTTGGAAATAATCCAAAGAATATTTTACCGCATTTATGCTTAAGTGTCCAGCTTTTTGAACCTGAATCCGTCGAAATCGAACTGGCTGCCGGGCAGGAAAACAAACGATACGGAACACATCCCGCCGGGCACCTGAATGTCAAAGGACTGTACGGAACCGCCGTTGCCGCTGAAATCGGCGATTTCCGTCACGCCGTTTCCTGCCTCACCGGTAATCCGGACGGTAATGGCATTCACGTTCAGCGGCGTTTTTCCTTTGATTTCGAGCCTGTTTTTGCGGGTTTTCCCGAAATCCATGCCGTTGAATGTGAGCGTCACGTTGTTGCCGATCTCGCATACCGAGGAACCGTCTTTCCGAAATGAATCCCCGTATACCTGATCCGCCTCTCCCGCGGAAAGCGGCAGAAACGCGCGGCTTTGCTTTTCAAACACAAACCCCTTCATATGGACCTTCTGTTTCATGCGGAAGCAGACGGTCCGGATGCCTGTCAGCCGTTCCGGCAGCTGATAGGTTTCCTCCTGGTATACGTTCCAGATGCTGGGCTTTTCATAATGCAGGGTTGTGATCAGGCGTCCCCCTTCAGCCGGATCGCCGTCCAGCAGTTCAATCTCGTAGGGCTTGTCATCCAGTGCGAAAATCGAAACGGTGATCCTGTCCGATCCGGCCTTTCCGAAATCCAGCCTGGAAAATCCGGCCATGCTTTCATTTTCCCGGTCAAAGGCGATTCCCTTTTCGTTTCCGGTGCCGATTTCACCCGTATGCAGGTCAAACAGGCCGGCCGAAACAAAGCGATACGGATCCAGGGAAGGTTTTCCGACCCCTTCCGCGCTGATTTCGATCTGGCTGATCAGATCCGCGTGGCTTTCCGTTTCCCCGGTCATTGCGCGCAGATAGAAATAACCGTCGCCTGAGGCTGTCACATAAACCCGGCCCTGATCCTCCCGGACCATCGCATAAGGCGTTTCGATCCCGGCAGCATTGGTAACCTGCCAGGTGACATCCTGCCTGTCCGCGTTTTCAGGCAGATATTTCCAGTCAAAGGCACATTCAGGGTTGTCCGGTGTAATCTTATTTCCGTGAACCGCGGCAATTTCAATTTTCCTTATAGGCCTGCGGATGTTCCGGGCGTGGTCCGGAATCCGCATGACGCGTGATTGTCCCTGCCTGATCTCAGAAGCCTGAACCGGGATTGTCAGTTCACTGCATTTCCCGTCTGCTGAGGTCACGCTGATCTTCACGTCTTCCCGGATCCCGCTGGAGCCGATGATTGCCAGGAGTTTTCCGCCGAAGAGCCGCCGGTCATTGCTCTTGTATCCGTCCGGATCCGTGGAATCTCCGTTGTCCGTTCCCATCAGGCATCCGCCGCCGGAAACGCTGATGTGAACCCGGTCCCGCGCGTTGTCCACCGGATTGCCGTTTCGGTCGGCGGCGCAAATCCGGACAAACGACAGATCCCATCCGTCCGACAGCAGATATTCATCCTCACATTGCAGCACAAAATGATCGGTATCTTCCGGGGTCACCCGGACATCCCGCATAATTTCCTGACCGTCCACATTGTAGCCGATTGCTTCCAGCGTGCCGGGCTCATACGGGATTTTCCAGACCGGCAGGCACTTTTCAGCATCATCCGCCGAAACGCGCTTCCGGCCGCATGTTTTTCCGTTCAGCAGCAGTTCGGCTTCCGCACAGTTGGTCATCACCGGGATATCAATCAGCTGTCCGGGGTTCCAGTCCCAGTAGACGCCGATATGAAGCGTCGGCCGGTCGCTCCACAGGCTCCTGAAAAGATAATACGGGTCTTTCGGAAAGCAGGCCGTATCAGCCTGGCCGAAATAACATGAACGCGTATGATATGGCGTGGGTTCGCCAATATAGTCAATGCCGCTCCAGATAAACTGCCCCATGCTGTATCCGCACTTCAGATCGTCCACAATCATGGACTTCAGGTCCAGCGCGCCCCAGCTGGTGTTGCTGTTGCCGAGGGCGGAGCACTGCTGATCCGCTTCGCTCATCACGCTCTGTTCAATCGGAAAATGATAGATATTGCGGCTTGCAAGCACGCTGGCGGTTTCGCTGCCATAGATCACCCAGTCCGGATGCTGCCGGTGATGGGACTCATATAATTTTTCGCCGTAATTATATCCGGCTGTTTTGACGATCTCAGCGCACCGCTGTCCTCCTTCCCACGGCATATAGTTGCAGCCGAAAGTCACAGCCCCGTGATGCCCTGGATCGTGTTTCTCCACCTGTTCCTTCAGCATGCGGGTGACTTCCGTTCCGCGCATATCCGCATGCATATCGTAAATTTCGTTGCCGATGGACCACATGATGACGGAAGGATGGCACCTGTCCCGCCGGACCCAGGAAGCAACGTCTTCCGCTTCATTTTCATCAAAGAAGCGGGCGTAATCGTAGGTCGTTTTCGGCCTTTCCCACATGTCAAAGGCTTCATCAACCACCAGGATGCCCATTTCATCGCATAAATCCAGCAGCTTTTCAGCCGGCGGATTATGGCTGGTCCGGATCGCGTTGACGCCCATATCCTTCATTAACTTCAGCTGCCGGCGAGCCGCTTTTTCGTGAAACGCGGAGCCCAGGGCGCCGAGATCATGATGGAGGCATACGCCATGGAGCTTGACCGGCTTCCCGTTCAGGAAGAATCCGTGATCCGGATCAAACGTGGTTTCCCGCAGGCCGAATTTCAGGACTCCGGTCTGTTTCCCGTAAGTATAGTGCAGCTGATAAAGCTTCGGGTCTTCAATGGACCACGCCTGCGCAGCCATTTCGAATTCCGTATGGATGGCGTGTTCGATCCCCGAAGCAGATCCTTCCGCCAGCTGTGTGCCTTGTTCATCCGTAATACGGCACTGAAACAGACCCCGGTCTGTTCCGTGTGTTTCCGCGCTCAGGCTGACTTTCCAGCCATCTCCGGTTTTCTTTTCCGAAATGGCAAAGCTGTACGGCACAATATAATCCTGCGGCAGGCATACCAGTTTCACGTCCCGGAAGATCCCGCTGCCGGAATACCACCTGGAATTCGGGCTCTGGTGGCGTATATGCACATAAATCCGGTTCGTTCCCGCTTTGATTTTCCCGCTCAGGTCCGCCGTGAACGCGGTATATCCGTAGGCATGGGAACAGATCATATGGCCGTTCAGCCATACGTCGCAGTCCATATACACCCCGTCAAACTGCAGCAGCATGACCGGCGCATGGTTTTCCGGAATCTCAAGCTCCCGGCAGTACCAGGCGTCGGCGGATTCATAAAGATCGTTTTCCTGCCAGATCAGCCAGTCATGGGGCAGATCCACCGCCTGCCATCCGGACGGATCCTTCATGGCGTCAAATGTGCTGCCTGGCTGCATTTTTTTGAACATCCAGCCGTCATTGATCAGAAGATCCATCCTTTTTTCCTCCGGAAATGATTTTTATCTGGTTTCCCGTTTCAGGCTGCGCCCCATCAGGTCACGGACAATTTTAGCCGGATCGGCCTTTTCATCCACGATCTGGCGGACCGCGTCGATCAGCGGCATATCCATCCGGTATTTGCGGCACAGGCTGACAGCGGCCGGCAGCGCATTGATGCCTTCGACCACCATGCCGATCTGGCGGACGGCTTCATCCGCCGGAACCCCCTGGCCGATCAGGATGCCGCAGCGGTTGTTTCTGGAATGGTTGCTGGTCGCGGTCACAATCAGGTCGCCGATACCGGCCAGGCCGAAAAAAGTCCGCTCCTCGCATCCCATGGCCAGGCCGAGCCTGCGGATTTCTTCCATTCCCCGCGTAATCATGGCCGCCCGGGTATTATCGCCGTATCCCAGGCCCCTGGCAATGCCCACAGCCAGCGCTTCAACATTTTTCAGGGCGCCGCAGATCTGAACGCCCCGGATATCCGGATTGGTGTAGGGACGGATGCACGTTCCCTCAAACAGCTTCTGAACCCGGACCGCATCCTCTTCAGGACCCGCAGCGACAATCAGCGTCGGAAGATCCACGGCCACTTCTTCCGCGTGGGTCGGTCCGCTGATCGCCGTGACGCGCGGACTGTGAATTCCCGCCCGGCCCAGCTCATCCGTGATCACCTCGGTCATCGTCATCAGCGTGTCGCGTTCAATTCCCTTGGACGCATTTACCCAGACGGGATCATGATGAACAACCGGCGCGAAGGTGCGGATTGTCTCCCGCATATACACGGAGGGCACAACGGTCAGGATGAATTCCGCTTCCCGGATGGCCTCTTCAGGATCATCCGTGAAAGCAATCTCTTCGGGAATCATCACATCCGGAAGATTCGGCGCTTTCCGGCTTTCGCGCAGCCGGTCGCATTCTTCGGCGAATTTGCTCCAGACAACCAGGCTGTGCCCGTTCATGGACAGCACCCGCGACAAAGCGATTCCCCATGTGCCGGCGCCAAGAACTGCAATCCTCATTGTGCTTTTCCTTTCCTCTCCGCTGTGTATTCAAGATGAAGCTCGTTGGTGGAAGCATAGGCGCCCTGGAAATCCAGCTGGTATTTCAGGTGGACCGATCCTTTATCCGGCCCGATCATGCAGCTGACATCCCGGGCGAAAACGCCCATGTTCATTTCCCCGTACGGCGTCTGGTAAACGCCTTCATACCGCTGCTGCGGAACAAACACCATGGTGTTGGTCACGTCGCCGTGCCGCGTCATGGTCACCCGGCTTTTGCCCATTTCCAGGGATACCAGGGCGGTCATGGTTTCGCCGCTTTCCTCATCGTGAAGTGATTCGGTATATCGGATAACTGCTTCCCCGTTCGGAAGCATGGAAAGATTGCCCCGCGTCATAAACTGGATGGGATAATCAGGTGCCTGATCATACCGGGCGGTTGCCAGGAGATTGATCAGTACAGGCTTGTTTTCATCTGCCATCTTGCCCTCTCCCTTCATTCGTTTTCCCGTTTCAGTTTACATCTCTTCCCCGGGCTTTGCAATAGAATCTCTTGCCTTTTTTCCGGCCCGGCGGTATCATGGCCTCGGATCATTCATCCGGAGGTTACTATGCGTCTGGAAGCATTTGCAAAAATCAACTGGTCCCTTGATATTACGGGAATCCGTGAGGACGGATATCATCTGATGGACATGGTCATGCAGCCTGTTTCCGTTGCGGACGAAATCACACTGCTCCCGTCCCGCGAAATGAAAATCACAACCAGCGGAACGCCGCGTTCCCGCGCGGATGATACCAACCTGGCCATCCGCGCCGCCCGGGCACTGCAGCAGGCCGCCGGCGTTTCATCCTGCGTTTCCGTCCATGTGCACAAGCGCATCCCGATGGGCGCCGGCATGGGCGGAGGCAGCGCCGATGCCGCCGCCGTACTGTACGGCCTGAACCATTTATGGAACACCGGGTTTTCATCCCAGGAACTCGAAAAAATCGGCCTCACACTTGGCGCGGACGTTCCCTTCTGCCTCCGCGGCGGCCTGACGCGAACCACCGGCATCGGCGAAATCATGGAAAATCACTTCTGCAAAAGCAATTACTGGCTCCTTGTTTTCCAGCCCTGCCGCGGCCTGAGCACCCGGGAAATCTTCACGGATTGGCTGATGTCCGAAACCGTTCATCCGGATACCCCCGGGGTCCTGAAAGCGCTTGAAACCGGCAATCCCGACCTGCTGGGCGAATCCATCGGAAACGTACTGGAGCCTGTTTCGGCCCGCCGCTGCCCTGAGATTCAGGAGGCAAAGGACTCCCTGATGCTTGCCGGCGCCCGGGCCGCGTCCATGACGGGAAGCGGCAGCGCCGTTTTCGGCCTTTTCCGTTCCCGCACCGATGCCGAAAAGGCATCCGCCGCGCTTTCCCGCCGCTGGAAAAACATCTTTGTCTGCCATACCCAGTCGGACAGCATTCGGATCCTGGAGGAATAGAAACAGATGAAGAAGACCCTCGGTTGTATCCGGAAAGCGGATACTGACTTCGGAATGATTCAAAATGGGGACACCATCGCAGTGGGGGTTTCCGGCGGAAAGGATTCCCTGCTGCTGCTCCATGCCCTGTCCCTGTACCGCAAATTCACCCATAAGCAGTTTGACCTCCGGGCCATCACGGTCACCATGGGGCTTGAGCCGTTTGACCTGAGCGGAATCCGCGCCCTTTGTGATGAACTGGAAATTCCGTATATTGTAAAAGACACGCAGATCGGCGAGATTATTTTTGAGTACCGTAAAGAAAAGAATCCCTGTGCCTTGTGTTCCAAAATGCGCCGGGCGGTGCTTGCCAACACTTGTGTGGAAACAGGATGCAACAAACTGGCCCTCGGGCATCACCGGGAAGACGCCATCGAAACCCTCCTGATGTCCCTTTTTTATGAGGGACGCTTTCATACCTTCCATCCGGTCACCAAAATGAGCCGGACCGGAATCACCGTCATCCGTCCGCTGGTCTACCTGCCCGAAAGCCATGTACGGCATATGAACCGGATCCTCTCGCTTCCGGTCGTTCCCTCGCCGTGTCCGGTCAATGGAAAAACCGTCCGGGCGGAAATGGAACAGATGATCCGCGAAATGAAAAAACGCTTCCCGGATGCGCCGGACCGGTTTCTGCATGCGCTTCAACATGAGCCCTACGACCTCTGGCAGAAAGGCGCTTCAACCGATCCGGATCCGGATCGGCAGGACCCGGATCTGTAATTTCATCAGATCTTGCTTTTTCTGTCTTCATTATTTCATTTTTCCTTTATTTTGTACCGTCAGTGTGATATAATGTATTGATTTTTGTTTTGAGGAGACCTGGTTGTGAGCAAGAAGGGTAAGAATTACAACGGAAAGTCCGGCGGCGCCGGCTTTCTCGTAACGCTGGGAATCGCGTTTCTGCTTTTCCGGAGTGTTCCGGCCATTGTGGTCGGCGTCGTCATCGGCGCCGGTGTGGCCGCCGTCACCGGCATTATGGGCAGCAAGCTCGATACCACAACACATAACAAGCGCGACATGGAACGCGAAAAGCAGGAAGAAGAAAAGCGCCGCCAGGAAGAAGAGAAAAAGCGCCGCGAAGCCGCTTCCCGCATTCCCCTGACCGGGGATGAAACCGCCGATAATGTCATCATCAAGGGACAGGAAATGCTCAACACCATCCGCACGGAGAACGCCCTGATCCCGGATCAGACCCTTTCCGCCCAGATGGATACGCTGGCCGAAAAATGCACCCAGATTTTTCAGACGGTTTCCGAATCCCCGTCCAAAGCGCCCCAGGTGCGTAAGTTCATGAACTACTACCTGCCGACGACGCTGAAAATGCTGGCCAATTACCGCACCATGCAGCAGCGCGGCGTGTCCTACCAGGAAATGAACCAGGCCCGCGAAACCGCCGTCCGGGGAATGAACATGGTGCTGACCGCCTGCCAGAAGCAGATTGACAACCTGCATAAGGAAAACATGCTGGATATCTCCACCGATATCGATGTCATGGAACAGATGCTCAAGCGCGACGGCTACACCGAAAACGAGATCACCGGCAACAAAGGCATGACAACCGCCCGCACGGCGGCGGAAGCCCAGATGCGCACATCATCCGCCCCTGTCATGGACTTCCCTGTGGAAGATGGAACGTCCTCGTCTGCTTCCTCTTCCGCGCGGCATGAATATCAATAATCTTATCAAGGAGGATCAATCAAATGTCTGAATCCGGACCGATTCTTCAGCTTGCAACTGCGCCTGTTGCTCCCGAACCCGAAGCTCCCGCGGCGGAGACTTCCAGCATCCAGCAGGCCCCCGAAGAAGAAAAAGCCGCCGGTGGCCCCATGCTCGATGAGAGCCAGCTGACAGAAGCCGAGAAAAAAGCCATTGACGATTTCATTGAAAAAGTGGATGTCACCAATCCTGATCATGTGCTCCTCTTCGGCGCGGATGCCCAGAAGCGGATTGCGGATTTTTCCCAGACCGCGCTGGACGCCGTTAAAACCCAGGATACCGGCGAAGTCGGCAACATGCTGGTCAGCCTTGTTTCCGAGCTGAAGGGGTTCCAGCGGGATACTGAGGAGCCGAAGGGCCTGGCCAAGCTCTTTGCGAAGGGCGAAGACAAGATCACCAAAATGAAAGCCCGTTACAATAAAGTCTCCACCAATGTGGACTCCATTGCCGGCTCCCTCGAATCATACCAGACCCAGCTGCTCAAGGATGTCGCCATGTTTGACCGCCTGTACGATCAGAACAACGACTATTTCCACCAGCTGACGCTCTACATTATCGCCGGCGAAAAGAAGCTGGCCCAGGTCCGGAGCACCGAGCTCAAAGCGCTGCAGGAAAAGGCAGCCCAGAGCGGAGACGCGATGGACGCCCAGAAGGCCAACGACCTTGCCGCCCAGTGTGACCGTTTCGAGAAAAAGCTCTACGACCTGAAGCTGACCCGCCAGGTCGCCATCCAGATGGCGCCCCAGATCCGGCTGCTCCAGAACAACGACAGCCTCCTGGTGGAACGGATCCAGTCCACGCTGTCCAATACGCTCCCCCTCTGGAAAAGCCAGATGGTCCTGGCCCTCGGTATGCATCATTCCCAGCAGGCCCTTCAGGCGCAGACCGCTGTCACCAACATGACCAACGAGCTGCTGAAGAAGAACGCCGAAGCCCTGAAAATCGGCACCATCGCCACCGCCCGCGAAGCGGAGCGCGGCATCATTGATATCGAAACCCTGGTGCAGACCAACCAGGACCTGATCGACACCATCAACGAAGTGGTGAATATCCAGTCCCAGGGACGCGCCAAGCGCTTGGAGGCTGAAAAGCAACTGTACAACATGGAAGCGGAGCTCAAGAAAAAGCTGCTCTCCACCAGTCTCTGATTCTGTTCCTTTTCGCGGCCCGGCAACGGATTCTGCCGGGCCGATACTTTCATTTTTGAGGTGGTTTCATGCGCGTGATTGGTCTGACCGGCAGCATCGCCTGCGGCAAATCAACCATCAGCACATATCTGGTTTCCTGCGGCTTTCCGGTGGTGGACGGGGATCAGCTTTCCCGTGACCTGACCGCCCCCGGCAGTCCCGTGCTGGAAGAAATCCGGAAAAACTTCGGGGACCGCTACATCAATGAAAACGGCAACCTGAACCGGCGCGCCCTGGGGCAGCTGGTTTTCCGGGATGAGCATGCCCGGAGCCGGCTGGATGCTGTTATGGCGCCGCACCTGAAACGCCTCACAACCGAACTGATCGAACATTATCGTTCCGAAGGCGCGGCGCTCTGCTTCCTGGATATGCCGCTGCTGTTCGAAAAAGGCTATGACGCCCTGTGTGATGTGGTCTGGACGGTATGGCTTCCCGAAGATTTACAGCTTTCCCGGCTGATGGCCAGGGACAGTTTTTCCGAGGAGGATGCCTTAAGGCGGATCCGGTCTGTCATGTCTTCGGACGAAAAAGCCCGGCGGGCGGATCACGTCATAGATAATTCCGGTTCTGTCCGCAGCACGCTGGATGCGGTGGACCGCCTGCTGGAAGCGGAACTGAATCCCGCCATCGCTGTCGAACCCCCGCCCGTACAGCCCGTACAGGCACAGGAACCCCTCCGCCGTTCCGCTCCTGTTCCCGTCCCTGCCCCTCCCCAGCAGCCGGATGTTCCCCCTGCCGCGCCTGAGGTCATGGAAAGGCCCGCCGCTGCGCGTCGTCAGCCTTCCTCCCGCAAAGCGGAATGGAAAACCCCGCTGTGGATGAAAATCTCCCTGATTGCCGTATCCATGCTGCTTGCCTGCAGTATTGTGGCTTACTGGATGATGTCCGGATACCTGGCCGGCCAGGAAAAAAAGCATGCGGACGAGCAGGCCGCCGTGAATGCGTATTATCATTTTGCGGATTATGAAACCACCTACCGCCCCATCGTGGAAAAATATGCGGCGGAATTCAATCTCAATCCGGCCTTTGTCTGCGCGGTCATCCGGGCGGAAAGCTCTTTCAGGCCGGGCGTCAGTTCCGGCGCGTCCGCCCGGGGGCTGATGCAGCTCCGGGAAGGCACCGCGTCCGACCGGGCCCGGGATCTCGGAATTCAGGATTTCACGTTTGATATGGTGTATGATCCGGAGGTGAACATCCGTCTCGGGTGCTGCCATCTGCGATACCTGATCCGAAGGTTCGGCGACTACCTTCCGACCGTCATCAGCGCATACAACGCCGGGGAAGGCACGGTAAAAAGCTGGCTGGCCGGCAGCGCGGCCGGCAGCGACGGCCGGACCATCGTCGCGGACCGTATCCCGTATGACGATACACGAGATTATGTGAGAAAGGTGACAGAATACTATGGCGTATATCAGAAAGAGTTCTATTCGGTTGCTTTGCCTGATACTGATGCTGCCTCTGGTGACCGTCCTGCCATGTAGTCATGTGTTCGCCGCCGACATCCCGGAAAACATGGTTTTCGGCATGCAAAGCACGAAAACCGTGTTGATTCGTCCTTTCGAACCGGTGGAACGCGATATACTGCCCATATACAACCTGGTCTATGAAAGTCTGGTTACAATCGATGATGACTACAATCCGAGAGGGTGCCTGGCGGAAAGCTGGGAATGCTCCTCCGACGGAAAGCTCTGGACCTTCCACCTCCGCACGGATGTTTTCTTCTCGGACGGCACGCCGCTGACCGCCCGGGATGTGGTGGCTTCCGCCAACTATATCCTGGATAAAGCCAAGGATGAAAACATCACCGATCATGGTTTTTACAGCAACCTGAAATATTTCATTTCTTCCATTTCCGCCAAGGACGACAGTACGGTCACCGTCAAAGCCGCGCGCCGTTATTACGGCCTGCTTTAT
This sequence comes from Clostridia bacterium, assembly GCA_017429695.1. Taxonomy (GTDB): domain Bacteria; phylum Bacillota; class Clostridia; order Christensenellales; family Aristaeellaceae; genus Aristaeella. The sequence continues at coordinate 173,873 of JAFROK010000031.1, forward strand.
GCCATGACCTTCCCGGTGGTTCCCGAATCCATGGTCCAGGCGGACAATCCCCTCGGCACCGGTCCCTATCTCATCGGCGAATTCCATGCCGGGCAGCAGATGTGGCTGACCGCCAATACCCGATGGTGGAAAGCGCAGCCGAAAGTCCGGGATATCAGCTTCCTTTTCCATACAACAGCCAGGTCCCTCGTTGAAAGCTATGAATACGCCCAGATCGACGCGGCCTATACGCGTTCCATTGCCGGCGCCCAGTACAAAACCGGCACTTCGTCCATTACCATGAGCTTCCGCACCAACCAGCTGGAATGCCTCCTGATGAACAATTCCTCCTCCGAGCTGACCCCGGAAGTCCGCAAAGCGATCCGCTTCCTGATTGACCGGAATAAAATCATCACAAACGTCTACTCCGGCATGGCGAAGGAAACCAACTTCCCTTTCTATCCCGGCACCTGGATGTACAACAGCGCGCTGGATGACCAGTTCTACCGGGATGTGGATGAAGCGAAGCGCCTGCTTGCCGAAGCCGGGTGGGAGGATTCGGATGAAAATAACATCCTGGACCGCATCAACAGCAAAGGCGAGCTCCGGAACCTGAGCCTCCGTTTCTATTATTACGAAGAGCCGGACAATGACGTCCGGGCCGAAGCGGTCAACCAGATCGTTGAGTCGCTGGCGGAAGTCGGGATCGCCTGCCGGGTGGAGGCGATGACGATGGCCAATATGAAATCCAAGCTGGAAGCCGGTTCCTACGACCTTGCGCTGGCATCCTTTGCCATGGATGTCTGCCCGGATCCCGGGTTTATGCTCATGTCGGACAACGTCCGGGTCGGCAACTATTCCAGGTACCGCAACGACCGGATGGATGAACTGTGCAAATCCCTCCGTACCCAGGTGACCCAGGACGGTTTCCGCCAGGACCTGATGCGGATTCAGGAGCGCATTTACCAGGACTGCCCCTTCGTCTGCCTCTACTGGCGGATGGGAAATGTTATTACAAGAAATATGTATACCACCTGCCGCGATGTCCGCGAATATGAAGTGCTCCGGGGCATTGAATCCTACGCTGTCCAGTAAAGAATAGCCCATCAACAAATCGGAAGGAAGAAAGTCCATGAACTATATTGAAGTCATTGTCCATACCACTACCGCCGGATCGGATGAAATCTCGGAAATCCTGATGGAACACGGTGCTTCCGGCACCATGATTGTGGACCGTTCGGACATCCCGGATCCGGGGCAGCCCCATGGCTACTGGGAAATCATTGACCCAAAGCTCCTGGAGTCCATGCCGCCGGATGTGGAGGTGCACGCCTGGCTGGAAGATTCTCCTGCCGGATCATCCGCGCTTTCGGATATCCGTGAGGCACTGGACCGCCTCCTGCCGGAGCGTCCCGGTTTCGGCACGCTGGAAATGGACCGGCGCACGGTTTCGGATGACGCGTGGAACGAAGTATGGAAAAAGTACTACAAACCGTTCTATGCTGCTGATCATCTGGTAGTCAAACCCACATGGGAATCGTTCACGCCGGCACCGGGAGACCGGATCATTGAAATCGATCCGGGAATGGCCTTCGGCAGCGGCACCCACGAAACCACCGGCATGTGCATTTCCATGCTGGAAGAGGCCATTCATGGCGGAGAGCATGTGATCGATGTCGGCACCGGAAGCGGGATCCTGGCGATTGCCGCCGGGCTGCTGGGCGCCGGAAAAGTGCTGGCGATTGATATCGATCCGGATGCCGTCCGCGTCGCCGCTGAAAATGTTTCGCATAATCACCTGGACCAGGTCATCGATGTGCAGCAGGGTAATCTGCTGGACCATGTGGATCAGGTCTGCGATATCTGTGTGGCCAATATCATTTCCGATGTGATCATTGCTTTTGCCGCCCCCCTGATGAAGCATATCGTTCCCGGCGGATTGTTCCTCTGCTCCGGCATTGTGAAAGAGCGTTCGGAGGAAGTCCGTTCAGCTCTGGAAAACGCCGGATACGAAATCCTGAAGACCGAATACCGGGGAGAATGGACCGCCTTTATGTCCCGGAGGAACAGCTGATGCACCGTTTTTATGCCGATCCCGGCCGTTCAACGGATGGGATCGTTTACCTGACCCCGGAGGATGCTCATCATGCGCTGGACGTCCTGCGCATGCGCGCCGGAGATCCTGCTGAAGTCATCGATCAGGGGCTTCGTTTCCGGGCGTCTGTAGCATCCATGGAAAACGGCGAGGTCATTCTCCGGAAAGAGGAATTGCTTCCTTCGACCGAAACCGCCGTTTCATTCACCTTGTTCCAAGGCCTTCCCAAAGGCGACAAAATGGACCTGATCGTCCAGAAAGCGGTTGAACTGGGGGCTTCCCGGATCGTACCGGTCGTCATGGCCCGCTGCATCGTGAAGCTGAATGAAAAGGATGCGGCCCGCAAAACGGAACGCTGGCAGAAGATTGCCCGCGAAGCCGGAAAACAAAGCGGCCGCTGTATCATCCCGGAGGTCGCGCTCCCCTGTCCGCTCAGCCGGATTTCCGGATTGCTCAGTTCCCTGCAGCAGACCGTTGTTCCCTGGGAAATGAGCCGATCATACGGTCCCCGCGCCTTTGCCGGTGAGCATTCGGACCTTCGTTCCCTCGGCATCGTAATCGGGCCGGAAGGCGGAATCAGCGAAGAAGAAATCGCCTTCCTTTCTTCCCTCGGTGTCACACCCGTCACCCTGGGGAAACGGATCCTGCGCACGGAAACCGCCGGCCTTGCGGCTTTAAGCGCCTTTTCAGCACTTTACGGGGAAATGGAGTAATCATGATATGCCAACCGCTGCCTATCACACCCTCGGATGCAAGGTCAACCAGTATGACACCCAGGCCATGGAAGAGCTGCTCTCGTCGGCCGGCTGGGAAACGGTCCCTTTTCCTTCCGATGCGGATGTTTACCTGGTGAACACCTGCACCGTCACCGGAACCGGCGATAAAAAATCCCTCCAGACCATCCGCCGCCTGCGGCGTGAACACCCCCAAAGCAAGCTGATTGTCTGCGGATGCCTGGCCCAGCTGCGGGGCGCGGAACTGCTGGATACCGGCGCGGACCTGATCCTCGGCACCCAGTTCCGGAATGAGGTGGTTCAGCTTCTTTCCCGTGTGATTGAGGAAGGAAAACCGATCTGCGCGGTCCGTCCGCTTGAAAGCGGCCTGCCCTTTGAACCGCTCCGGATTTCCCGCCAGGAGGGGCATACCCGCGCCGTACTGAAAATCCAGGAGGGCTGCGCCAACCGCTGTTCCTACTGCGTGATTCCGCTTGTCCGCGGTCCGATCCGTTCCCGTCCCCTTCCCGATATCCTGGAAGAATCCCGCCGCCTGGCGGATGCCGGATTCCGAGAAATTGTGCTGACCGGTATTCATCTTTCCTCTTACGGCAGGGACCTTGATTCCGGCATTTCCCTGGCGGACGTGATTTCCGGCCTTCAGGCGGTGGACGGGATCCTGAGAATCCGCCTCGGTTCCCTGGAGCCGACCATCGTGACGCGTGATTTTATGGCCGCCGTTCAGGACGCGGGCAAGCTTTGCCCCCAGTTCCACCTGGCACTGCAGTCCGGCAGTAATTCCGTTCTTCGCCGGATGCGCCGCCGGTACAATACTTCCCAGTACCTGAAGGCCGTGGACCTGATCCGGGAATTTTTACCCGATGCCGCCCTGACAACGGATATCCTGACTGGCTTTCCCGGTGAAACGGAAGCGGAATTTCTTGAAACAGCGGAAATGATCCGCCGTGTCGGCTTTGCCAGGATTCATGTGTTCCCCTATTCTCCCCGGCCCCATACCGACGCTGCCGTCATGCCGGGCCAGCTTCCGGATGCCGTCCGCCAGGAACGTGCCCGGAAACTGATTGCGATCGGGGAAGAAACGGCCCGGGCCTACCGGAATACCTGGCTGAACCAGGAAACCGAACTTCTTCCCGAAGAAATCGTGGACGGCTGCTGGGAAGGCTATACGCCGGAATATATCCGTGTGAAACTGAATCCGGATGTCCGCTGCTGCGCCGGTATGCCCGTCCGGATCCGCATTTCCTCCGTTGATCATCCGACGGCTGTCGGTGAAATATCAGAATAGGATTCGCCTGTTAATCCGGTGAATCCAGAAAAGAAAGGAAGTTAAAATGCCATGAGTGACTGTCTGTTCTGCAAAATTATCAGCGGTGAGATCCCTTCCACAAAAGTGTATGAGGATGATCTTGTTTATGCGTTCCGGGATATCAACCCCCAGACGCCCGTCCATGTACTGGTCATTCCGAAAAAACATTTTGCATCTATTGATGAAATCGACCGGGCGGAGGACCGGGAAATTGCCGCCTGCCTGCGCGCCGTCCGCCTGATCGCCAGACATGAAAACCTGGAAAAGGGCTACCGGGTCATTTCAAACTGCGGCCCCGATGCCTGCCAGTCCGTTCCCCATCTTCATTTCCACATCCTCGGCGGCCGCAAAATGTCCGATCAGATGGCCTGATTCCGGATATTCCCGTCAATCTTCCCCATAAATTTGGAAAAGAAGTTGACGCGTGCTGCATTTGGCTGTATAATATCAATACGGTTTTGCCGTCCGTCCGTGTGGCCGGCTGCTGGCAAGACGTTGATTGAGCGAGGGGAGGGATAACAGTGTCCGAGGTTCGTATCCGCGAAAATGAGTCCCTGGAAAGTGCGCTCAAACGGTTTAAGCGGCAGTGCGCCCGCAGCGGCGTTCTCCAGGAAGTTCGCAAGCGTGAGCATTACGAGAAGCCCAGCGTAAAACGCAAGAAGAAGGCTGAAGCCGCCCGCAAGCGCAAATGGTAATCGATACCATCCCCTCCCTTTCCGGGAGGGTTTTTTCTATATATAAATAAATGTGTATACCATGCCGATAGCATCTTGAAAAAGAACGGGCAATCTGATAATATAATATCAATACGATCTAATGAAATGAGGATGCCATGGTATATTCTTTCGCGCTTATCAAGCATGCGAACATACGTTATCGGGAATCTGTCAGCCGGCTGGCCAGATATGAATTACTTGCTTTACTTCGCTCTCTTTCCATTGACTGTGACGTTCAGTGTGAAGAAGCCGGCGGCGCGGTTTTCCTGTCCTTTGAAAGCCGTCCCCTTTCCGGCGATGAAATATCTTATCTTTTCCGCCACAGCAGCATTTCCTTCATGGCGGAGAAGGCCGGCGATTCCCTGCTCCGTCCGCTGAATCCGCTCAGTTCGGCCTATCTTCCGGAGGATCTTCCGGAAGTCCTGAAATATAAAGGAAAAACATCTGTCTCCTTTACCTTCATGATGCTGAACATCGCGCTGTCCCTGACGCCCTTTGTTCATTCCGATGTTCCGCTGACCGTGCTGGATCCGCTCTGCGGAAAAGGCACCACCTGCTTCTGCGCGCTGCAGCGCGGTTTCAACGCCATCGGACTGGACCAGGACCATAAGGCGGTCCGCGAAGCCGGCGACTATTTCACCCGGTATCTGAAATTTCACCAGCTCAAGCATTCCGTCGAGCAACGGTCCGAAACCTTCGAAAAAAATTCCGTTCCCCTCACCTGCTTCACTTTTGCCAATACGCGCGAGCATTATCTTCAGCATGACACCCGTTCCCTGGTGCTGGCCTGCGGCGATACCGCATCGTCCCCTGCCATTGTGCGGCGGAAACCGGCGCACCTGATCATAGCGGATCTTCCCTACGGGATCCAGCATGCGCCGCAGTTTGGCCGCAAACCGGAATCCTTCACGGGCCTTCTCTCCCGGGCGCTCCCCGTCTGGCAGAAAGCGCTCGCCCCCGGCGGCGCCCTGGCCCTCAGTTTCAATACGCTGACCCTTCCCGTTGATACCGCCTCCACCCTGATCCGGAATTCCGGCCTGCAGCTGTGTGAAGGCGAGCTCTTCTCCCATTTCCGCCATGAAGTGGAACAGGCCGTTGTACGGGATGTTCTCTTTGCAGTAAAAACCCCTTAAGGAGGAACGATCAAAATGACCGAAAATGAAATGAAAGCCATGACTGTTGTCCAGCTGAGAAAAACCGCCAAGGATCTTGGCATTACGCTCGGCGCGGGTATAGATAAAGCCGGCATCATTCAGAAAATCCTGGAGCATACCGGTTCCGGCGAGGTTGCCCCTGCTGCCGAAGAAACCGAATCCACTCCCAAATTCCAGGCCGCCTGGCATAATGTGGACGCGCCCCGCTATGCATCCCGGCCCGCCTATCAGGCGCCTGTGACGCCCCAGCGCCCGGCCTGGCAGAATACCACCCCTTCCGGCCAGCAGGTCACCCGGGAGCAGCAGCGTGTGCAGCCGGTCCGTCCGGGCACGTTTACACCCCGTTTCGGTCCTGCTCCTTCCATGTCGGCGATTTCTCCCGCTGAATCAGCCGCCCCTGCTCCCGCATCGGCACCGGAAGCCCCGGCTTCGCCCCTGCCCGAGCGCAGGCTCGGTGAATCTTCCGGCTATACGTCCCGTTTTTCGGCTCCGTATACCGGCGTATACACCGCTCCGCCGGTTCATCATCCGGAAATGCCTTCGGTTTCCCCTATTCCGGAAACCTCTGTCGGCACACCGACGCTGGAGGAACTCCTTGCTTCCGGCGAATGTGAAGACGGAAGCGGCGTGCTGGAACTGCACCCGGACGGATACGGTTTCCTCCGTGCCCCTAGTTTCCTTCCTTCCACCAAAGACGTCTATGTTTCCATGGCCCAGATCCGCCGCTTCGGGCTTCGCACCGGCGACCTGATCGAAGGAAAAATACGTCCCCAGCGGGAAGGCGATAAATATGCCGCGCTGCTTTATATTTCTAAAATCAACGGCGTTTCCGAAGAAGAAGCCTTTTCCCGTCCCGCCTTTGACGAGCTGACGCCGGTCTATCCGAACAGAAGGCTGTCCCTGGAATGCTTTGATGGTAAATCCCTCCGGGATATGCGCCTCATTGACCTGATCGCCCCCATCGGCTTCGGCCAGCGGGCTTTGCTGCTGTGCCCACCCGGCACCGGCAAAACCAACCTGATGACCAATTTTGCCAAAGTCATCAGCAGCAATTATCCGGATGTCAAAATCCTCATGCTCCTGATTGATGTGAACCCGGAAGATACCACCCTGATGCGTGATGCGGTTCCCTGTCCGGTGCTTGCTTCCAGCTTCGACCAGCCCCCGGAAGCCCATCTCCGCCTGTCCGAAATCGTGCTGGAGCGCGCCATGCGCCTCGTGGAGCAGAAGCAGGATGTCGTCCTGCTGGTGGACAGCCTGACCCGCCTGGCCAAGATCTACACCACCGCCGCGGCCCAGCAGGGACGCAGCCTGCCGGGCATGATCAACCCCGCCAGCCTGTTCCGCGCCAAGCGCATGTTCGGGGCGGCCCGTTCCTGCAAGGAAGGCGGAAGCCTGACCGTAATCGCCGCGATGGATATCCTCACTGGTTCGAAGGTGGATGATTCTGTTGTGGAAGAATTCAAGGGCACGGCCAACATGGAACTGACGCTGGACCAGAATGTAGCCCGTGCCGGCGTTTCCCCGGCCATCAACCTGGAAAACAGCTACACCAAAAACGCGGACCTGCTGATCAATGACCGGCAGAAGGAAGGCCTGAGCCTCATCCGCACGATGCTGGGCAGCACATCCTCCGCCGTCGCCATTCCGCAGCTGCTTTCCATGATGGATAAAACCGATACCAACGAAATGCTTCTTCTGAAGATGAAAGACTGGTTTGCACTCATGAACCGTTAACCTGCGTCTGGAGGTTTTTATGGATTCTGTCTATGTCATCGGACACAAAAATCCGGATACAGATTCTGTCGTTTCCGCCATTGCGTACGCAGCGCTCAACAATGCGCTGGGTGAAAACCATTATGTGGCGGCGCGGATCGGTCATCTGAACAACGAAACCGCTTTCCTGCTGGAGCGGTTTGGTTTCAAGCCGCCGCTCTATCTTCGTTCCGTCCGCACCCAGGTGTGCGATATCGATTTTGATACGCCGCCGACGTTGGGAGAAGGCGTTCCCGTATCCCATGCCTGGAATATGCTGCATACCCAGGACAACCGGGTTTCAGGCCTTCCGATCACCAATGAGGACGGAACGATTCTCGGCATGATCACCATGGGAAAAATTGCTGAAAGGGATATGGAATCCCTCAGCATGCCCGTTGTAGAGCAGATTCCGGTCTATAATCTCCTCAGCGCGCTGGAAGGCCTGATTATCAATAACGATCAGGACTTCTTTGATACGATATCCGGCGAAGTCACCATTCCCCTCTCCGAATCCTCCCCGATCGGATCCGGCAGCATTGTCCTGTGCGGCAACCAGAAGGAGATTGCCGACCGGGCCATCGAATCCGGCGCGGCCTGCCTGATCCTGTGCCAGACCGCCCTGAGCGAGCAGTACCGGAATGTTTCATCCCGCACCTGCATCATGACCACCCCGTTCGAACCGTACCGGGCAGCCAGAATGATCTTCCAGGCCGTGCCCGTCGGGCGGATCATGAAAAAAGACCTGGTCATGTTCCATCTGAACGATTACCTGGACGATGTGCGTGATACCGTGGTCAAGAGCCGCTACCGTTCCTATCCCGTGCTCGATGAAGAAGAAAAGGTCATCGGCACCCTTTCCCGGTATCACCTGATCAGTCCCCGGAAAAAGAAAATCGTCCTGGTGGACCACAACGAAATCGGCCAGTCCGTGTCCGGCCTGGAGCAGGCTGAGATTATCGGAATCATTGACCATCACCGCCTGGCAGATATCCAGACCGGAAACCCGGTATTCGTCCGGAACGAGCCCATCGGCTCAACCACCTCCATCGTTGCTTCCATGTATCAGGAACGGGGCCTGATGCCGTCGCCGAACCTGGCCGGACTGATGGCGGCCGCGATTATCTCGGATACGGTCATGTTCAAGAGCCCCACCTGCACCCAGCGGGACAGAGTGCTGGCCGATCGTCTTGCGCGCCAGGCCGGCGTGGACCCGGAAGAGCTCGGAAAAGCCATGTTCTCCTGCGGCGCTTCTCCGGACAAGCCCGCTGCCGACCTGATCAAAAACGACCAGAAGGAATTCCATCTTGGCAGCCATTCCCTGGCCGTCTCCCAGATTACAACCGTGGATTCCGATCGTTTTATGGCCCGCCGGGATGAGATCATTGCCGAACTGGAAAAGGTCCGTTCCGAAAAGAAATATGACCTTGCCATCGTGATGATTACGAACGTCCTCAAGGAAGGCACGGAGCTCCTCTTTGCCGGGGATCCCGAGGTGATCCACAATGCTTTCGGCGCGGACAGCGTCCATGACCACCATGTATTCCTGCCGCATGTGCTGTCCCGCAAAAAGCAGATTGTCCCCGCCCTTTCCCAGCTCTGGGGATAAATATCCGCAACAAAAAACAGTCTCCGTTCCGCAATGAACGGAGGCTGTTTTCTGTTGCCTCTTTATGGTTCGATTTCTTTGATTTCCGCTACCTCGCCCATGCTGTCAAAGGTCACGAGATAATAGAAATTTTCCGGATCATCGCCGTATTTGACTTCAATGCCGTCCCGCTTCAGCGTCATTTCAAAAGGATGGGTGATTTCGGGATCATCAATTTCGGATTTCCACAGGACCCGTCCCTCCTGGGTGATGGCCACCGGGTGCGGCCCGTCTGTTCCGGCAATGTACATCGTCCCGTCATCGTCATTGACCGCGGTCAGGGCACCGTCTCCCAGGTCACAGTTGCCCTTCATGATCGTCCATTTTTCGTTTCCGCTGAGGAGATCGAACATGGTCAGCCCGTATCCCCCGTCGTAAAGGACGACCATGGGATCATCCTCCGTTCCGCCGATAAACGCTTTCAGCAGGAACTGGTCGTTATAGGTTTCCAGCGTTTCAATATGTCCCCACAGCGGTTCGCCGTCAATAAAGCAGCCCAGCCGGAGGATTTCCCGGTTGATCGTTTTGCCCTTTTCATATTCATGGGCTGCCACCACGGAAATATTGAAATCTTTCCAGTCCAGCACCACTTCGCCGTCGCCGATCACTTCATCCATCGTCATTTTCTGCGTGATGGCGCTGGTAACAGCCGGCTCAAACTCCGGCGCCTTGTCCAGGAACTGTACCAGGATATACCCCTGCAGCCCTTCGTATTCGGCGTAAACAAAGCTCTTTTTTTCCTTGATGGTGCGGCAGTTGTAAACAATCGCGCCCAGCGGAACCTTGGCCAGTGCTTTGCCCGTTTTGTACGGAACATTCCGCAGCGTCACATATTCCTTGCACCGGACGACTTTCATCGCACCGATATAGCGGAAATTATGCTCTTCCGGAATCCGGTCGGCCAAAACGCTCAGGCAGAAGGAACAAGTCAGGAGCAGCGCAAATAAAACAGCCATTATCTTTTTCACGCTGCTTCCCTCCTCATATTTTTCATGTCATATTATTTTATCGCAAATTGCCCGTTTTCACAAGGGATATATACAGAAAAAGAGCGCATTTTCATGCGCTCTTTCACTTCATTCAATATTGAACCGCTTCTTGAAGCGATCAACACGTCCGCCAGTGTCTACCAGCTTCTGTTTGCCGGTATAGAAAGGATGGCACTTGGAGCAGATATCCACTTTCATCTCTTTCTTCGTGGAGCCGGTTTCAAATGTTTCACCGCATACGCAGCGAACGATACATTTGCCGTACTGGGGATGAATGTTTTCCTTCATTGCTGTTTCACCTCTTTCGCGTATGCAATGGCGGTAAACCGCAAAAGGTATAATATCATAATCGCGCGCCTTTTGCAATCATTTTTTTAAGACTTTCCGGATTCCCTGCCGGTTTTGTGAAAATTATGTGAATCAAAGGGTTTCAGCAGGTTTTCGTCGAAATTTAATACGTTTTAATGAAGATGATTTTCAGGAGGTTGTACCTGATATGGCTCAGAAACCCGCAGAACAAAAAACCTTTGATGTCGGCGGCCAGGCTGTCATGGAAGGCGTCATGATGCGCTCTCCGAATGCCACCGCCGTCACTGTCCGCCGGCCGGACGGCACCATGGTCACCAAACTCACGCCTTTTGTTCCGCTGAAGGAAAAACATCCCTGGATGGGAAAGCCCTTCATCCGCGGCATCATCAATATGGGCACCATGATGTATTACGGCATGAACACCCTGGAAGACTCCACTAAAATGCTCGGTATTCTCGATGAAGAACCCAGCAAGTTCGAAAAATGGCTCGCCAAAAAGCTGGGCAAGGGCGTGGATAAAATTGTCATGGGCCTGGCTATTGTCCTGGCAATTGTCCTTTCCCTCGGCCTGTTTATGGCGATTCCCGCCGCCGTTGAAAACTGGATGAAAGCGGCCGGCGCCTCTCCCATCGCCTATACGCTGGTCGGCGGCCTGGTCAAAATCCTGATCCTGGTCGGCTATATGTGCTTCTGCGGACTGGTGCCGGATGTCCGCCGCACTTTCCAGTACCATGGCGCCGAGCACAAATCCGTTCACTGCCATGAATCCGGAAAACCGCTGACGCCCGAAAACGCGCAGACCTTTTCCCGGCTGCATCCGCGCTGTGGCACCGCGTTCCTGCTGATCGTTTTCCTTGTCAGTATTTTCCTCTTCCTGGTCCTGAATGTGATTCTTCCGATCAACAATTTCATTCTCCGCTTCCTTTTCCATCTGGCGATGCTCCCCATTGTCGCCGGCATCAGCTATGAAGTGCTGATGGGCCTGGCCCATTCCAAAAGCAAGGCAGCCTGCCGGCTCCGCTGGCCCGGTATGCAGATGCAGCGCCTGACCACCCGGGAGCCGGATGAAAAAATGCTGGAATGTGCCATCATTTCCGTGAATGTGGTGCTCAACGGCTTCCCGGAAGGCTGTGAAAAGACGCCCGAAGGCTGGGGCGTTTTCCGGAACTACTATGAATCGGAACCCGGATATGTTCCCCCGGAAAAGCCCGCTGATGACGTCCCGGCCGATGAACCCGCCGGGGATGAAGAAAAATGACGCCCCGCGACCTGATCCGCAGCGCGGCAGAACAATTCCGTACGGCCGGTGTGCCTGATCCGGAATACGACAGTTCGCTGCTCCTTGCCCATCTTTGCGACCGTCCGCCGCTCATGCTCCGCCTGGATACGGATACGCAGCTCAATGAAGAAACCATTTCCCGTTTCAAATCGCTGTGCGACCGCAGGCTGAAAAGGGAGCCGCTGCAATACATCCTCGGCGAAGCCTCATTCTACGGCTTCCGGTTTGATGTGGATTCCCGGGTGCTGATTCCGAGGCCTGAAACAGAACTCCTCTGCGAATGGGCGCTGGAGCTCATCCCTGCAGGCCGGAAAACGGATATTCTGGACCTCTGCTGCGGAAGCGGCTGTATCGGCATTTCCCTGAAGCTATCGCGTCCCGCAGCATCGGTCTGCCTTTCCGATATTTCAAAGGACGCCCTGGATGTGGCCGCGCTCAACGCGGCCCGCCTGAATGCTGATGTTTTCCTCTGCCGCAGCGATCTTTTCAATGATCTGCCCGCTGACCGGTTTGATGTCATTGTATCCAATCCCCCGTATATTCCCTCGCCGGATTGTGCGTCCCTCCAAGCAGAAGTGATGCAGGAGCCGCTTTCCGCGCTGGACGGCGGAGATGACGGGCTTTGTTTTTACCGCCGTATCTGTCAAGAGGCGCCGCGTCACCTGAAACCCGGCGGTTTCCTGCTGATGGAACTCGGCGACAATCAGGCAGACCGGGTCCGGTCGCTGATGGAAGCATCCGGCTTTGTTTCCGTCACGGTCCGGAAGGATTACCAGTCGCTTGAGCGCATGATCTGCGGTAAGATTCCGTGAACGGAGGCTTTATGTTCGATAAGCTCGCATCCATATATGATGAATACCAGGAGCTTTCCGAATCGATTTCCCATGAGGAAATCATCCGGGATTATCCCCGTTATCAGTCGATCCTGAAGAAAATGACCGAGCTGAAGCCCGTTGTGGATCAGTATGAGCAATATTTGTCCCTGGAGCAGAAAATCCATGATACAGAAGAATTGCTTCATGATCCGGACCTGGCGGATGAAGCGGAAGCCGAGCTGACGCTTTTTCACGCCCGGCAAGAGGAACTTCTTTCCGCTCTGAAAATGCTCCTTGTGCCTTCGGATCCGATGGACAGCCGGAATGTGATCCTGGAAATCCGTGCCGGTGTTGGCGGTGAGGAAGCCGCCCTCTTTGCCGGCGACCTGCTCCGGATGTACCAGAAATACGCGGATAAATCCGGCCTTCGTCTGGAACTGCTTTCCCTCAGCAAAACAGACCTGGGCGGCGTCAACGAAGCGCTGATGATGATTTCCGGCCATGAAGCCTATGCCCGCCTGAAATTCGAAAGCGGCATCCACTGCGTCAAAAGGGTCCCTGTGACCGAAAGCAGCGGCAGGATCCATACTTCCACCGCAACCGTCGCCGTTCTGCCCGAAGCGGAAGACATGGAGCTGACAATCAATCCGGCGGATCTCAGAATCGATGTTTTCCACGCCTCCGGCCATGGCGGTCAGGGCGTCAACACCACGGACAGCGCGGTCCGTATCACCCACCTGCCGACCGGAACGGTCGTCACCTGCCAGGATGAAAGAAGCCAGCTGGAAAACAAAGCCAAAGCGATTAAAGTCCTGCGTTCCCGCCTGCTCGAAGAAGCCCGGGCCGCCCGGGAAGCCGAAACAGCGTCCAGCCGCAGTTCCCAGATCAAGCAGAGTGAACGCAGCGAACGGATCCGCACCTATTATTTCAATCATGATTATGTGGTGGACCATCGGGTCAATATGACGCTGAATCGGACCGTCAATTTCCTGAACGGCGAACTGGCCCCGCTGATCGACGCCCTTCGCCTGGCTGAAAAAACCAGCCTGCTCAATCAGTCTTCATAATTCATCTTCATTAATTCATCTTCATTAGGAAGTGATTTTCCTTGACCACCCGGCTCATGACTGCGGATCCCGAATCCCTGGCCCTGGCTGCCGATCTCCTGAAAAGCGGAAACCTGGTCGGTTTCCCCACTGAAACCGTCTACGGCCTCGGGGCGAATGCGCTGGACGCGGAAGCTGTCCTGTCCATTTTCGCCGCCAAAGGCCGCCCGGCCGACAACCCGCTGATTGTCCATATTTATGACCAGGCCCAGCTGTCTCCCCTATGTGATATTCCGGACCGGGCGCCGGTACTGATGAACGCCTTCTGGCCGGGACCGCTGACGCTGCTTTTCCCGCGGAAGCCCGCCATTCCCGATCAGGTGACGGCCGGCCTGCCAACGGTGGCCATCCGGATGCCTTCCCATCCCGTTGCCGCCGCCATGCTGAAAGCCTGTGACCTGCCCGTTGCCGCGCCTTCCGCCAACCGTTCCGGAAGGCCGAGCCCTACCACTGCGCAGCACGTGCTTCAGGATATGAACGGAAGGATTCCGCTCATCCTGGACGGCGGTCCCTGTGAAGTGGGCCTGGAGTCCACCGTTGTCGATCTCTGCCACGGCAGGCCCGTCATTCTCAGACCCGGCGGCATTACAAAAGAAATGCTGGAAAAAGCGCTCGGCGAAGAAGTCTCCGTCGCCGGCAGCGTTCTCCGGCCCCTTGAACCCGGAGAAAAAGCGCTCTCTCCCGGCATGCGCTATAAGCATTATGCGCCGGCCGGAACGGTAACCCTGGTGGAGGGCGAAGAAGAAAAGGTCGTGGCCCTCCTGAAGGAGCTCTGCCTGAAAGACATTGCCGAGGGCCGTAAATCCTGCGTCCTCTGCTTTTCGGAGCACGTGCCTTTCCTGTCGGATTGCTGCCCCCATGATATGGGTTTTTCAAAGGATTATTCGGAAATCGCCCACCGCCTCTTCGATATCCTGCGCAGGCTCGACCAGGAAGGCATGGAAACGATCTATTCCGAAGTCATCCCGCCGGAAGGCGTCGGCCTGGCGGTCATGAACCGACTGGGCCGGGCGTCCGCCTTCCGCACCATCCGGGTATAACAGGCATCAAAAAACCGGCACCGCCTCAAGCAGATCGGCGGCGCCGGTTTTCGTTATTGGGGATTTCAGATGCCGAGCAGGTCGCTGAACGCTTTCAGCGCGCCGTCCGTGTCATGGGCCAGCACCCGCTTCGCAAGCACCTTGCCCAGCTGTACGCCTTCCTGGTCAAAGCTGTTCAGGTTCCAGATGAATCCCTGGAACATCACCTTGTTTTCAAAATGGGCCAGCAGGGCGCCCAGCGCTTCCGGTGTCAGCTGCTCGCCGATGATGATGCTGGAGGGGCGGTTTCCCGCAAAATACTTGTTGCGGTTGTCATCCTGCTTGCCGCATGCAAACGCCATAATCTGGGCTGCCACATTGGCGCCCAGCTTCTGCTGGCTGGTGGAATTCTGGATATCCACATCCATATCAGCCTGGTTTTTCCGGAAGCCGATAAACTGCAGCGGAATGATATCGGTTCCCTGGTGCAGCAGCTGATAGAAGGAATGCTGTCCGTTGGTGCCGGGTTCGCCGAAAATCACAGGTCCCGTCACATAGTTCACGGGCTCGCCGAAGCGGTTGACGGATTTGCCGTTCGATTCCATATCCAGCTGCTGCAGGTGTGCCGGGAAGCGGCTCAGCGCCTGGGAATACGGCAGTACGGCGGTGCAGGGATAGCCCAGGATATTCCGTTCATACACGCCGATCAGCGCGTCCAGCATGGCCGGGTTTTTCATCGGATCCGCATATGTGCTCAGCCGGTCTTCTTCCGCGGCGCCGTCCAGGAACCGGGCAAAAATTTCCGGTCCGAAAGCCAGCGAAAGAATCGCGCCGCCGACGGCTGAAGTGGATGAATACCGCCCGCCGATATAATCGTCCATAAAGAACGCGGCCAGGTATTCGCTGCTCTTGGCCAGCGGGGATGTTTCGCTCGTCACGGCGATCATATGCCGGCTCGGATCCAGTCCGGCATCCTTCAGCGCTTCCTTGACGAATGTTTCATTGGTCAGTGTTTCCAGAGTGGTTCCCGATTTTGAAACAAGAATAAAGATGCTGTGCGCCGGATCAATGGTCTGCAGCACCGAAGCCGCATCGTCCGGGTCCACGTTGCTGATAAACCGGGCGTCCATTTTGAAGAAGCCATTCTTCCGCGCCCAGTTTTCCAGCGCCAGGTACATGGCCCGCGGTCCCAGGTCACTTCCGCCAATGCCGATCTGCACCGCCGTGGTAAAGCGCTCCCCGTTTTCGTTGACGATTTCCCCGTTGTGCACTTTCCGGGCAAAATCGGCAATCTTCTTCTGCTGGTCGGTATAGAATGTCCGCTTGTTCACGCCGTCGGAAATCACGTCGTTTCCCAGCTGGCCGCGGGTCAGCTGATGGAGAACGCGCCGCTTTTCACCGGTATTGATCACTTCACCGTTACACAGCGCGGCAAATTTTTCCGCCAGTCCGGCTTCAGCTGCCACTTCGCACAGCGATTTCAGGATCCCGTCATCCACCTGCTTGGCCGCATAGTAGTATGTCATTCCACCGCCCATGGAAACCGCATATTTCCCGACCCGCGCCGCGCCTTCTTCGCCGCTCATGGCCTCTGTCAGGTCAACGCGGTGTCCGTCCTTTTCCAGTTTCTGCCACGCGGCAAGTGTATCCAGGTTTTTCCATTCCATTTTGTTTTCCTCCGTTATTTATCTGACTGTTGAAAACAGCAGTTTTTCAGCTCATCATTTCTTTAAAATGATCCTTGCAGGCCTTTTCCAGCGCCTCGATCACAATTTTCAGCGTCCGGATCCGGGCATATTTCTTGTCGTTGGATTCAATAATATACCAGGGTGCGTTTTTCGTGCTGGTCTTTTTCAGCATTTCGTCCACGGCTTCTTCATACTGCGGCCATTTTTCCCGGTTCCGCCAGTCTTCATCCGTAATTTTCCATTGCTTTTCCGGTGTGTTCTGCCGTTCGGTAAACCGGGCCAGCTGGGTATCGGGGTCAATGTGGATCCAGAACTTGAGCACCACCGCGCCCCAGTCCGTCAGCTGCCTTTCAAATTCGTTGATTTCGTTGTATGCCCGTTTCCAGTCCTTCTCGCTGCAGAATCCCTCCAGCCGTTCTACCATCACCCGGCCGTACCATGTCCGGTCGAAAATGGCAATGTGCCCGGTCCGCGGCAGCCGCGTCCAGAAACGCCACAGGTACTGGCGGTTCAGTTCATGGGGCAGCGGCGACGCAATCGGATGGACGTCGAATCCCCGCGGGTCCAGCGGATACGCAACGCGGCGGATGTTTCCGCCCTTCCCGGCCGCGTCCCATCCTTCATAGCACAGGATCACCGGTATTTTCCGCTCATAGATCTTGTTGTGCAGTTCGCTCAGCCGGGCCTGCAGCTTTTTCAGTTCCTTCTTGTATTCTTCCTCTTCAATCACCGGCGTCAGGTCCACGTCCCGAAGAAGCGGCATTTCAACCAGCGGGAATTTTTCTTCGAAAGGTTCCCCGACGTATCTCCCCTTGTCCAGCGCTTTTTCAATCTTTTTTGTCAGCAGCTTCAGCGCGTCCCGAACGGCTGTTTTTCTCTTCTTGGCGTCCAGGATATGCCACTTGACCGGTTCGTTGGTTTTTTCCATGACCTCGTCGTATGTTTTCAGGAACTGGTGATATTCCCGGTTCTGCCACAGGTCGTCATCCGTCACGCGCCACCTGGTTTCCATGCTGCCGTACAGCGTTTCCAGCCGTTCAAGCTGCTCCTCCTGGCTGATATGCAGGAAAAGCTTCAGTACAATATATCCGCCGTCCCGCAGCTGGCGTTCAAATTCGTTGATGGAGCGGATCCTGCGCTTGGCTTCATCCCGGGTAATTTCACTCCGGATATACTTGCGCACCACATTCTCCATCCAGCCCGAATCCAGAAACATAATCTTCCCGTTTTCCGGTATGGCGCATGCATACGGATACAGGAAAGGATAACGGCTTTCATTCTCCGGCACCACCGCGGGAGATACCACATTATAGAAGCGCGGATCGATGGAGGTGATCAGTTCCTTGATCAGGCTTCCCTTGCCGGCGGCCGCCCAACCTTCCAGCAGCACAAGCACCGGCAGTTTTCTTTCCCGCATCGCCTGAAGTTTTCCGATCAGTTCCTCCCGCAGGGCCTTGATCTCAATATTCAGGGACTCCTTATCTTCCGGTTTGTTCCGTTCAAATTCTCTCAGCATGCATCTGTCTCCTTTGTGTTCGGTTGTAGCGTCCTGATGCATCTATTATACCGGATCAGCCATTCCGAATCAAGCGTCAAAAATGATCAGGGACCGGGCCATTCCGCCCGGTCCCTGAAAAGGATCCCGTATATCTGTTTATGAAATCCGTACGCTTCCGCTCACTGTGGATGCCTGGATCTTCAGCATGGCGCCGGCGCCGGCATCGGGGAAAGTGCATTTCGTGCTGCCCGAAACGCTCTTCATTTCGGCGTGCACGGAAGGCGTTCCCTGCGGAAGCTCAATTTCCACGCTGCCGCTGGTGGAGGCCGCTTCAATGCGGTATGCGTCGGTATTCTCCAACACCACGGTATTCCGCCCGCTCACCGTATGGGCGTTCACTTCCTTGGCGCATCCGGTCAGCTCGGCATGTCCGCTCGTGCTTTTGATTTTGACGGTCCTGAAATTTCCCTTCAGTTCAGCGTCGCCGCTGATACTGCTGGCTTCCGCCTGGTCCGCATTGCAGCTGATTTCAATATCCCCGCTGGCGGAAGAAGCGGAAATCCGGTCGATGTCCGCATTCCCGGGCGCCGTAAATTCAATATCGCCGCTGGTGGAATGCAGGTTCATCCGGGGCGCCCAGCATCCACTGATTTCAACGTCGCCGCTCATGGAATTCAGGTCCAGTTCATCCTGGATCCGTTCCGGTATGTCAATGAATACCTGGGCGCCTGCTGTCGAGATATCTGTCGCGACCCTGTTCAGCACTTTTCCCACAAAGCTCAGGATGCCTTTCATCGACATATCCTGTGCTTTCATATCCTTATCCTGGGTGATCTTTTTCCATTCGGAATCCACCCGGATCGTCAGCCGGGAGCCTTCTGCCGTGCAGATCAGCTGTTTCGGTTCTTCGCACCGTACATGGATCATACCGTCAGCCGAGCGGCCGACCGTAATATCGTTGCTCCGCAGGTTGGTCCGGATGGAGCGGATTTCATCCGCGCTGTAAACC
The DNA here is from genome assembly GCA_017429695.1 of Clostridia bacterium. GTDB lineage: Bacteria > Bacillota > Clostridia > Christensenellales > Aristaeellaceae > Aristaeella. The sequence goes on from JAFROK010000031.1 coordinate 192,972, forward strand.
CGGTCCGTAGGTTCTTCCTCTTCCGGAACCTTCTGCTGGTCAAAGAAGGATTTGAATTCCTCCCCGTTATCCACAACCGGTTCTTCTTTCTTTTCGGTGCCCGGTTTTTTGGGGTATTCGTCAATGACTTCCTTCATGCCGTTCAGGCTTTCAACCACCGCGTCAATCGCTTCCGTTTCGCTCAGGCCGCGGCTGATCAGGTCGTTATAGTGTTCCAGGCAATTGTTGAGTAGTTCCTCGCGCATGGTTCTGGTTTCAATGGTGTCGACTGTGTCCTTGAAGAGCAGGTCGATCATTCCGCAGATGGTCGCATTCATTTTTCCGTATCTCCTTCCAGCAGTTTGTTCATCACGTTTCTTGTTTCCGCCCAGGCTTTTGTTTCTTCCTCCAGTTTGTTCCGGCCTTCATCCGTCAGGCTGTAATACCGCCGCCTGGCGCCGATATTCTCGTCTCCCCAGTAGGACCGGATGTATCCGGATGATTCCATCCGCCGGAAAGCGGTATACAGGGTGGCCTCTTTCAGCTCCAGCCTTCCGTCGCTTAACGCGGATACTTCTTTGCTGATCTGATACCCATAGCCGTCTCCGTTCCGGAGGCACCGGAGAATAATCGCGTCGGTATATCCCCTCAGCAGGTCCGATGAAATGACCATATCCTCACCTCCCGGAACATGTTATATCACAATATACCTCGCCTGTCAATGTATCTCGCGTATTTTTTTATCTTTTTTTCAAAAACCCTGGGAATTGTCTTTCTTTCTTCCTTATGATAGAATATGAAAGGTTTTGAAATCATCCTTCTGATTGAGGTGGAAAACGATGAACGCTTGGCTTCGTCAACTCACATGGCGTATACCGGAAGATCTTTCTTCCCCGGCGGATGTGGCCCGTTATGAACTGAACCGAGCCCTTCCCGGTGTTTCCATTTCCCTGAATCAGGATGATAATCTCGGCGATGGTTACAGCGTCCAGCGCGTTTCTTCCGGCTGGCAGATCTCGGGCGGAAAAAACGGCCTGCTTTACGGCGCCTATGCGCTGATCCTGAAAGCCCTCTCCGGAGAAGCCGTTCCCGACGATTTCGCTTCCGCTCCGTATTATCCGCTCCGCATGATCAACTGCTGGGATAATATGGACGGAACCATCGAGCGCGGTTATTCCGGCCGCAGCCTTTTCTTTGAAAACGGCTGTTTCGATTACGACCCGGCCCGCATGCGGGAACTGGCCCGGCTCCTGGCCTCCTGCGGCCTGAATGTGCTCTGCATCAACAATGTCAATGTGCACGAGCCGGCCCAGCGCCTTCTGGAAGACCTGCTGCCCGAAGCCGCCGCCTTGGCCGCTATCTTCCGTCCGTTCGGCATCCGGCTCATGTTTTCTGTCGATTTCTCCCGTCCGCTGAAACACGGCGTCCCCACGGCCGATCCCTTTGACCCCGCCGTCCGCGCCTGGTGGCGGGATACAGCTGCCCGGGTATACAGTGCCATCCCGGACCTGGCCGGTTTCCTGGTCAAGGCGGACAGCGAAGGCCGTCCCGGCCCTTTCTCTTACGGGCGGAACCACGCCGACGGCGCGAATATGCTGGCGGAAGCTGTCAAACCCTTCGGCGGCTGGATCGTCTGGCGCTGCTTTGTATATAACTGCCGGCAGGACTGGCGCGATACCAAAACCGACCGGCCGAAAGCCGCCTGGGAGCATTATGCCTTCCTGGACGGGCAGTTCAGTGACAATGTCATTCTCCAGGTCAAATACGGCCCTTTCGATTTCCAGGTCCGGGAACCCCTTTCCCCCCTGCTCCTCGGCATGAACCATACCAACCTGGCCATGGAACTGCAGCTGGCCCAGGAATACACCGGCCACCAGATCGACCTGTTTACCATGATCCCGATGTGGCGCGAGCTGTTCAGCGACCTGCCCGCAAACCGGATCATGTCCCTCGCCGCCGTTTCCAATCTCGGCCGCGATGATAACTACACCGGGCATCCCCTGGCTGCTGTCAATCTCTATACCTACGGCCTCCTGGCATGGGATCCCTCCGTGGATGCTGAAAAGGCCGTCACCGAATGGGCCCGGCTGACCTATGGTTTCGCCGCCGCGGACGAAAAGAAACTGACCGGCCTGCTTCTTTCCTCCCGCCGGATCTATGAAAAATACACCGCCCCGCTGGGCCTGTGCTGGATGGTCAACCCCCACGACCATTACGGCCCGAATCCTTCCGGCTATGAATACGACCTTTGGGGTACCTATCATAAAGCGGACCGCAACGCGGTCGGCATCGACCGCACCTCGGCCGGCACCGGCTACCTGGACCAGTATCCGCCGGAATTCCGCCAAAAATACGAAGATCCGGAAACTTGTCCGGATCTGTACCTGCTCTTCTTCCATCGCCTGCCCTATTCCTTCCGTATGAAGGACGGCCGCACGATGATCCAGCGAATATATGATGACCACTTTGAAGGCTATGCGGAAACGCAGTCCCTGGCGGAAACCCTGTCCGCCCTGCCTTTCCCGGAACCCGACCGGGCGGTGATCCTCCGCCGGGCGGAAATGCAGCTTCACGATGCGAAGGAATGGTGCGATATTGTCAACACCTTCTTCCACCGGCTTTCCGGCGTGGAAGACGCCCACGGAAGAACCATTTATCCCTGATGGCCAGCCGACGGGCATAAATCCCGCAGTGCGCATTCACTGCACAGCGGCCTTTGCGCCTTGCACAGCCGCCTCCCGTGCCAGATCAGCCAGTGATGCGCCTGTCCCCATTTTTCCTTTGGAATCAGCCGCGTCATCTGCCGCTCCGTCTCTTCCACCGTATCGGCTTTGCACAACCCGAGCCGGTTGCTGACGCGGAAAACATGGGTATCCACCGCGAACGCGGGAATGCCGAACGCGTTAAACAGCACCACGTTGGCCGTTTTTCGCCCGACGCCCGGCAGCCTCGTCAATGCTTCCATGGTGTCAGGAACCTGCCTGTCATATTCATCCCGGATCAGCCTGCATGCCGCGATAATGTTCGCGGCTTTTGTTCTGAATCCGCAGCTTTTCACCATCGGATACAGGTCCTCTTCCCGGGCTTCCGCCATGCTGGCGGCGTCCGGATACCGGGCAAAAACCGCTGGCGTCACCTTGTTCACCTGCTTGTCCGTACACTGGGCGCTCAGGATCGTCGCCACCATCATCTCATACGGATTGGAGAAAACCAGCTCCGCCTTCGCTTCGGGATACATCTCCTCCAGCCTGGCGAGAATCTGCATCTTCTGTTCACGCTTCATGAAAACCGGCTCCCTTTAAAACAGCTTGATATTGTGGGCGGATACATAGTCCTTCAAGTAGAAGATATAGAACAGCACAAGTCCTACCGACACCACCGCGGTCACGACCAGGAGGATGATATGCTTTTTCCTGAAAACCAGGTCCTCCTGCCCGGCTGCAATCAGTTTCATGCTCTTCAGCGCGGGAATAAACGCCCCGAGAATCAGCACGATCAGCACGGATTCCACCGGAAACATCACCAGGTTCTTGACGATCCGGACCAGGTTGATAATATTGTAGGTCGCTGCTTTGGGGTCGGAGAAGTAAGTATACATCCACTTGGTGAAAAGCGATGTCAGGATAATGTTGCATACCAGGTTCACGGTAAACTTTGCCGCAAGTACCCTGGATACGGTAATCTGCCTTTTCCAGAAGAACAGCCCGAAAATAAACGAGCTCAGCATTTCCACAAAAATGAACGGGAAAAAGTATATGCCGCTTGGGAAAATCAGATACCCCAGCGTATCGCTTACCGCGCCGACGCATAAACCGACCACCGGCCCGTAGATCATGGAGCCGAGGGAATTGATATAGCAGTCGAACGTAATGCTCAGTCCCGCCGCCAGCGGGATTTTGAATGCTTTCACCACAATCCGCAGCACCACGATAAAGCTGGCAAATACAAGGCTCCTCGTGTTCTTCAGTTCGTTTGCGGCTGCGCGCCAGTAGTTCCTGCTCAATGAGTTCTGAAACGGCATCAAAAAAAGCCTCCTTTCAAATCACCGGGCATCGCCCGTTCCATGATCCGCAGAGGCTTTCCTGCCGGAAAAGCAGCGGGATGCGCATTTTCCACCGCACGGCTGCCCGCCGTTTCGTTCCATGACAACTCCCCGTTCATGGACACTTAACGCGAAAAACGCTACTCTGCCTTTACGAATCGTCTCTAAAAAACCTGTTACCGTCTGAATTCCTGCTTATTTCGCAACAATGTATCCTTTCCTGCACAGCAGTTCGGCAGTCAGCACCGCGCCGCCGGCAGCGCCCCGGATCGTATTGTGGCTCAGGCATACAAACTTCCAGTCGAAAATCTTGTCCTCCCGCAACCGGCCGATGCTCACGCCGAATCCGTTCTGGAAATCGCGGTCCAGCCGGGTCTGCGGCCGGCTCGGATCTTCAAAGTATTGCAGGAAGGGCTTCGGCGCGCTCGGCAGCTCCAGCCGCTGCGCTTCGGTTTCATAATTGGCCCAGCGCTCCAGGATTTCTTCCTTCGTAATCTTCTTTCCGAAGGAAACGGAAACAGCCGCCATATGCCCGTCGCTTGCAGCCACGCGGATGCACTGGGCGCTGATCACCGGCAGTTCGGCGTTCACAATTACCTTGCCGTTTTCCTTCTCTTCCAGGTGTCCCCACAGTTTCAGCGGCTCATTCTCGCTCTTTTCATCTTCCCCGCCGATATACGGAATCACGTTGTCGATCATTTCCGGCCAGGTTTTGAATGTCTTCCCGGCGCCGCTGATCGCCTGGTAGGTGCATACGCTCACCTTCTCCGGCTGAAAATCCAGCAGTGGCGTCAGCGCGGGCACATAGCTCTGGATGGAGCAGTTCGGCTTCACGGCAATAAACCCGTATTTGCTGCCCAGCCGTTTCCGCTGCGTATCGATCACTTCCAGGTGGGAAGCGTTGATCTCCGGCACCACCATGGGTACATCTTCCAGTCCGCGGCATGCGCTGTTGTTGCTCACAACGGGAATCTCATGCCGGGCATAGTTTTCCTCCATCGCGCGCACTTCGTCCTTTTTCATGTCCACCGCGCAGAAAACAAAGTCCACCAGCGGAGCAATGGCATCGATATCCGCGGCGTCAGTCACTGTCATTTCGGCGGCTTCCTCGGGAATCGGCCAGTCAAAAGCCCAGCGGGCGCCGACGGCTTCTTTATATTTTTTTCCCGCGCTCCGCGCAGATGCGGCCAGGCACGTCACATGGAACCACGGATGGTCCTTCAGAATGGAAATGAAGCGCTGTCCGACCATTCCGGTTGCGCCGATGATACCAACCCGATACTGATTCATAAAACAATCCCTCCCATGTAAGCAAAAAGCCGCCCCAGGCGACGCCCGGAAACAGTCTCTTCCGGTGGCTGCATGATACCATGAAGGGTATCCCGTGTCAACCGATATATCAATTGGAAACTTGTAAAAAACAGTCCCCGGCAGGAATGGAAGCCCTCCATGTAGAAAATTTAAAATGATGTATGCAAAGGATCATCCCTCATTTCCCGCCATGAAAGGAGTTTTTTTATGCCCCGTTTTTCCTGGTTCCATCCTGAAAAAACCGATCCGGAAGAATCCAATGCCAATTCCATCATGCTCTCCATCATCTTTTATTTCATTTTCGGTCTCCTTCTCATGTTCCTCAAGGACCAGGCCATCCAGATCTGTGCCTACGCCCTGGCCGCCCTGCTGATCCTCTTCGGCGGATATCAGGTTTTTGCCTTTATCAGCGCCCCGGTCACGCGGAAACTGACGGAGCCACGCCTGGCTATCGGCCTGGTCTCCCTCCTGGCAGGTATCCTCCTTGCCTTCCGCCCCACCGCGCTGGACCAGCTGTTCCCGGTCATCTGGGGCCTGTCGCTGCTTTTCGGCGGCTTCATCAAAATACAATATGCTTCCGTCCAGTACACCCTGAAAATGGAGAAATGGTGGATCATGCTGATCTTCGCCCTGGTCTCGCTGCTGATCGGCATCGCCGCTTTAACCCGTCCCGGTTTCCTGGGCGATAACCAGGACCTGATCATCGGCATCATGCTCATTCTGGAAGCCGTGCTCGATGTCATTGTCTTCTTCCTGATGAATCGCGCCAAAAAGAAAATGGCGGTCTATAACGGCGGCATGGCCATTCCGGTCCAGGAAAATCCCGTCCCGGCTGCAGCTGCTGCGGCGCCTGCTGCTCCTGCCGCGGCTCCGGCGCCCGCTCCTGCTCCCGAACCCGCACCGGCTCCGGCACCTGTTCCTGTTCCTGAACCCGCACCGGCGCCCGTGCCTGATCCCGCTCCGGTTTCTCCCGAAGAGTAAATGCAACCATTGTGGAGGTAAATCGCCATGGCATACGAGAAATTGCAGCAATATGTGGATGAAAGCAGCCGCATTGTCTTCTTCGGCGGGGCCGGCGTCTCAACGGAAAGCGGAATCCCTGATTTCCGAAGCGTCGACGGCCTGTATCACCAGAAATATGACTATCCCCCGGAAGAAATCCTTTCCCATTCATTCTATGTCTCCAAACCGGCCGAGTTTTTCCGTTTTTACCGGGATAAACTGCTCGTGCCGGATGTAAAGCCTAACGCAGCCCACCTGAAGCTCGCCGAATGGGAAAAGCAGGGAAAGCTCATCGGCATCGTCACCCAGAATATCGACGGACTCCATCAGGCCGCCGGAAGCAAGCTCGTCTACGAGCTCCATGGCAGCGTCCACCGGAATTACTGCCAGAAGTGCCGCAAATTCTTCCCGCCGGAATATATCCGCGACAGCCAGGATCCCGTTCCCATGTGTCCCTGCGGCGGCCGGATCAAGCCGGATGTGGTGCTCTATGAGGAAGGCCTGGATAACGATGTCGTTTCCGGCGCCATCGACGCCATCTCCCATGCCGATCTCCTCATCGTCGCCGGCACAAGCCTCACCGTTTATCCGGCAGCCGGCCTCATCCGGTATTTCCGCGGCAAGCATATCGTCCTCATCAACCGGGACGCCACCCCCATGGACCGTGAATGCGACCTGGTCATTCATGATAAAGTCGGCCAGGTGCTGTCCTCCTTGCATTAAACCTTTCCCCTTACGAGGCTTTGTTTTTCCATGCGATGCTTCTCCCGAAGCATCTTTTTTTACAATTCTGATGAATATATGTACAATCTGTTTCATTTACATTTCAAAAATAAAATGATATAATTTTTTATCCTTTGTTTTTCAGGAGGATCTGTTATGCCTGATTTGTCTCTGGCTGATATATTGGTCTACGCGGCGATTGCCGTTGTCACGCTCATCGGTGTTTTCAAATGCCTGGTTCCTCTGTATACAACTTCATCCGCCCTGCGCCGGGCCATCAGCCGCCTCCAGCAGGAAGCCGGCCAGATTACGGACCATCCCGTCTGGCAGGAATCCCGTTTTGTCGGCAACCGCCTCCGGGGCAGCTGGCTGCGCTTCCTGCAGAATGCGGAACAGCTGGACCGCCGGGGCCTCCCGACGAATGTGGAAGATTATATCAACGATGATACCGTCACCCATGGGCCGGGAAACGCCACCCTCGCGGAGCTGATCCCGAATCTGCTCACCTCCCTCGGTATTCTCGGCACCTTCATGGGCCTTTATAGGGGCCTGTCCACCCTGGATTTTGCAGATTCCGCCCGCCTGATCGAAGGCATCCCGAACCTGTTGTCCGGCATGCAGTTCGCCTTTGGAACCTCGGTTGCGGGTATCAGCTGCAGCCTGGTTTTCAATATGCTCAACCGCATCCTGCAAGGCGCCAGCTACCGGGCGATCGATGATTTCGTCACCTCCTTCACCCAGCTGGCCATGTCCCGTCCCCTGGATAATGATGTCCAGCTGATCTGTCAGAACCAGGACCGGAACTTTATGCTCCAGGGCATCAACGACAACCTGGTGGACCGCCTGGCCGATTCCGTCGGCCGCTCCATGACTCATGCCATGACCCCGGTCACCGAAACCATGGACCGCTTCATCGTCGGCGCAACCCGGAACCAGATTGAAGGCGTCAACCATATTGTCGCCCGCTTCCTGGAGGAAATGGACCGGCGCCTTGGCAACAATTTCTCCGCCATGGCCGGCGCAATGAACCAGGTCACCCAGAGCCAGATCACCGCCGCTCAGAAGACCGGCGAAACCCTTTCTGCGGCGGACGGCATTGTTAAAAACGCACGTTCCCTGCAGGAAGTGACGGGCAGCATCCTGGATAAATTCGATGCCTATCTTTCTGCCATCAATATGGTTCGCGAGCGGGATGAAAACTATGAAAAGCGCACTGCCGACTTGCTGGCCAAAATGCAGCAGGATAACAAAGAGCTTTCCGTCCTCATGGCGGACCTCAGCAAAACCGTCCAGAGCCTGAATGATATTTCCGTCCCGGCTGAAACCACGCTTTCGGAAATCAGCAAGGTCATGGCTTCCCTGAATGACCGTGTTCAGGTCATTTCCGATACTGTTTCTTCCCTTTCCAAGGAGGTTTGATCCCATGGCGCGTCAGCGAATCCATAATCGGCGCGCTGCCCGCGGTTCTGTCGGCGGAGGCGCAAGCTGGATCAGCTATTCGGACATGATGGCTGCTCTGGTATTGATTTTTGTCCTCATCCTGACCTACAGCCTTTCCCATTATTTTTCCATGCTGGAGGAAAAAAACCATCTCCTCAGCATGAGTCTTGAAGAATTGGAAGCGAAGGACCTGCAGCTCCGCCAGAGCATGCACGAGCTGGGCCATGCCACCCAGGAACTGGATCTCAAAACCAGGGACCTGAACCTGAAAACCAAAGAGCTGGATCAGGCTAAAACAGACCTGGAAGAAAAGGAACTGCTTCTCCTGGAACAGCAGGACCAGCTGATTGTCATGCGGGATGTCCTGAATGCAAAGGAAAGCGAGCTCGCGTCCTCCCGTTCCGAACTGGAAGCGGCCCAGCTCCGCCTGGCGGAACAGCAGCAGGCCATGCAGCTCCAGGCAGCCCGGATCGATTCCCTCGCCGGCCTTCGCCGCACGATGATCTCGGATCTTTCCGCCACCTTTGCCCAGGCCGGCATCGATGCCAATGTGGATGATAAAGGCAATATCGTCCTCAACAGCTCCGTCTTCTTTGAGGTCAACCAGTCCACCATCCGCGCGGAAGGCCAGGCGCTCCTGAATCGTTTTATTCCTGTGTATCTCAGCGTGCTGCTTCGCGATGAATATGCCGATTATCTCGGCGAAATCATCATTGAGGGACATACGGATTCAACCGGCACCTATGAAAAGAACCTGAAGCTCAGCCAGGAACGCGCCCTGCAGGTTGCGCTCTACTGTCTGAATATGGATTCGCTTTCCGTCCAGCAGAAGGATATGCTCAAGCAGATCCTGACCGCCAAGGGCCGCAGCAATTCCGATCCGATCCTGGTGAACGGTGTGGAGGATAAGGATGCCTCTCGCCGCGTGGAATTCAAGTTCAGCCTGAAGGATGACCAGCTGATTGATGAAATGAATCAGATTCTGAAACAGCAGAATTTGGGGAATGAATAAATGAAAGCTTTCGCGATTTTTCTGATAGTCCTCTGCCTCCTGGCCCTGGGTGGCAGCGTGTACCTGCTCACCGCCTCCAACCTGGGCGCCTCTTCCGTCCGGTGCGATGTCTTCTGGCTGGATCATGATATTGAACTGCGCAATCACCTGCTCTCCCAGCTGGAATCCGGCACTTTCACCGGCATCTGCTTCCAGCCGGAGGATGATCTCCTGTCTTCCTCCGAAAAATACCAGGTCTGCCTCTGGACCGTGCGCGTGGACAACCATACAATGCTGCCGGCCCGGGCAGTGGAATTCCAGGTGGTTCCCTTCAATCAGTTTGACATCCTGCAGTTCGACCTGGATTCCGTCCTCTCCGATACGCCGGTCGAACATATCATCCCCGCCGGCACCTCAGCAGAAATCAGAATCGGCATGATCGTTCTCGCCAGGGATCAGCAAACCGCCCTCGGCCGGACAGACAACCGGAATGCCACCATCACCTGGTATCTGGACGGCTTTCCCTTCCCCGGCTCCAACGGCAAAAACGGAAAGCTGGTCCTCACGCCGTAAGCCCCGGTGCCATGAAAAAAACGCCCGTGCGATGCATGAGCGTTTTTTGATACCCCAGGGAACCGATGCTCCCGTTTTTTCACCCGCTATGTAAAGCAGGCTGGTGCCCTGCCGGCTGACTCTGCCGTCCCCTGGCGTATAAATACGGGGGCGTGGCATATCAGCCATTGGACCCGGGCTCCATTTTTTGAAATGTGGGGAAAACCGGAAAGCTGTCGCGAACCCCAGGAGAACTGTCATAATTATATCGATTTCCGACCAGATCGTCAATACCCGTCTTTCGACTTCCGGATATTTGTGCTTCAGGCCTGGATTCTCGCGGCAATTTCTTTCATAAACGCCGTGGAATTCACCGCTTTCGCCTCTCCGTCATACATGTTCGCCAGGTCTTTGGTCATAATGCCAGCGTTAATGGTGTCCATCGTGGCTTTCTCCAGCGTGTCGGCGAATTTCGTGAGGTCGTCCAGCCCGTCCAGTTCCCCGCGCTTCCGCAGTGCGCCGCTCCAGGCGAAAATCGTGGCCACCGGGTTTGTGCTGGTTTCCTCTCCCTTCAGATACCGGTAATAGTGCCTGGTCACAGTGCCGTGCGCCGCTTCATATTCAAACTGCCCGTTCGGGCTCACCAGCACGGAGGTCATCATCGCCAGCGACCCAAAAGCCGTGGCGATCATGTCGCTCATCACGTCCCCGTCATAGTTTTTACATGCCCAGATAAACCCGCCTTCCGACCGGACCACCCGGGCCACCGCGTCGTCAATCAGCGTATAGAAGTAGGTGATGCCGGCTTCTTCAAACTGCTTTTTGTATTCTGCTTCGTAGATTTCCGCAAAGATATCCTTGAACCGGTGGTCATATGTCTTGCTGATGGTATCCTTCGTTGAAAACCACAGGTCCTGTTTCACGCTCAGCGCGTACTGGAAACAGCTGTGTGCAAAGGATTCAATGGACTTGTCCAGGTTATGGATGCCCTGGATAATCCCCGGCCCTTTGAAATCAAATATCGTCTGCCGGATGCTTTCCCCGTCTTCCCCGGTATAAACCAGTTCCGCTTTTCCCGCGCCCGGAATCCTGATTTCGGAATTTTTATAAACGTCGCCGTAGGCGTGGCGCGCAATGGTAATCGGCTTTTTCCAGGAGCGGACCGCCGGATGGACACCGTTCACCAGAATCGGCGCGCGGAATACCGTGCCGTCCAGGATCGCCCGGATTGTTCCGTTGGGGCTCTTCCACATTTCCTTCAGGTTGTATTCCTCAACCCGCTGGGCGTTCGGCGTAATCGTGGCGCATTTCACGGCCACGCCGTATTTTTTCGCCGCGTTGGCGCTGTCAATCGTCACCTGGTCGTTCGTTTCGTCCCGGTGTTTCAACCCCAGGTCATAGTATTCCGTTTTCAGGTCTACAAAGGGGCAAATCAGTATTTCCTTAATCTGTCCCCAGAGAATCCGGGTCATTTCGTCCCCGTCCATTTCAACAAGCGGTGTTTTCATCTGGATCTTAGCCATTTTTGTCTTCTGCCTCCGTCACTGGAAATCAAAAAGAAAATGATCCGTAATAAAGAAACCTCACAGATTTTACCCTGTGAGGTGCCTTCCTATCAATATGTTCCCATGAAAAACAACACAGAAACAACGGTGTTTTACCTGAAATCATATTCTGCAGCCGCGGAATCCGGTTCCGGGGTCGCCGTGGCAAACACTTCAAAATGGGTGAATTCGTCGTCGGAATAATACCCTTCGTAGTCTTCGCTCACGCCGCTTTCCGGATCAATTCCCCTTACGTAGGTATTGCCGATGATCATGTCGCTTCCCTTCCATTCGGGATCCATCGGAAAAACCATCGTCATCTGCAGCCAGTTTTTTCCGTCGTGATACTGGTCCGGATAATAGGCGTAGTAGAATCTCGGAATGTTCCCGCTCAGTTCCTCATATTCTTCCACAAAAGAGTTCTTCGGTTCCTTCTTCGCCTGTTCCGCCCGGTCCGCCGGAACGGCGATGGCCGTTTCCTCCGTTATGTTTTCCCGGTACAGCGCCATAATCATCGATGCCGCTATCGCGGGAAACCGGTCACAGTCACAAACCCGCAGCTGCAGGATGTTCATCCGGTCGTTCAGCAGTGAAACCGTTATTTCAACGTCTTCCGGGGCCTCCGCTTTGCTGTCCCGGACAATGCCGAGCGTCGCAATTCCCGGATACAGCTCAAAAATCCGGTTCACCGGCATCTCGCCCTGCTTTTCCAGGTATTCATTGGCTGTTTCAATGTAGGTTTTCAGCCGCTGCTGTCCCGGCGTGTCGGTGACCCATGCAAGCTCCCCGAAAGCCGCTTGCAGCAGCATCACGCATATCACTGCCGCCGTCAGGAAACCGCGTTTCACCATTCAATGCCTTCTTCTTCCAGTTTCTTTCCCCGGATTTCAATACATTTGCATATCAGCTCCACCGTACCTTCAATCCCCAGAGCGGCTGTATCCACACACAGGTGATAATTATCCACGTTGCCCCATGTGCCGGTCGCGTAGTAATTGTAGTAGTTGGCCCGCTGCTTGTCCGCTTTCCGGATATGTTCCTCCGCGTGAATCGGGTCCACGCCGTACAGTTCCACAATGCGTTTGATCCTGTCTTCCACCGGCGCCTTGATAAATACGTTCACCAGGTTCCGGTGGTCGCGCAGCACATAATCGGCGCACCGGCCGACAATGACGCAGGGCCCCGCGTCGGCAATCCGGCGGATCGTGTCAAACTGGGCCAGGAATATCCGGTGGTTCAGTGGCATATCAATGTACATGCCGGCGTCTCCCCGTCCCTGCACGTTGCCGAACATTGAAAAGATGCTCTTCTTTTCCTGTTTCTCGTCAAAGTTTTCCATCACTTCCTGGCAGATGCCGCTGTCTTTGGATGCTTCAACCAGCAGTTCCTTGTCGTAGAAAGGAATCTCCAGTTTTTCAGCCAGCAGTTTTGCAACATAACGTCCGCCGGAACCGTATTGCCGTCCGACAGTGATAATAGGCTTGAATCCCATGCAATTCACGTCCTTTCTGCCAGATATCCCGTCCTGTTTGTCTTCTGTATTATATTATATTCGCATTTCATTCCCTTCTTTCCTGCTCCGTCCGGTTAAATCCTTGTTTTTCCGTTCATTTCGTGTTATGCTTCGTTAGGTTTGACCCATGCTGAAAAATCCCGGAGGAACTTATGAAATCAGTCCTGAATGCCGATAAGCTGAAGAATCATTTTATATACAGCTGGTGGAAATATCTCATCGTGCTCATCGCCGGCACCCTCGGCATCAATTTCCTTTATGTCGTTTCCGAGCCCCGCGTTCCGGATAATCAAAAGCTCGAAGTCATCGTCTGCGGCTCCTCCCTCGACCTGGATTTCAATGTATACATGGAGCAGGTCTGCGCCAATGAAATGCCCGATATTCTGGAAACCGACGTCACCGTGATCCCGGATGATGAAACCGCCCTGCAGTATCTCACCGTCCGCATCGGTACCCAGGGCGGCGACCTCTATATCCTCCCGAAAAAACTTTTCGATACGCTCTCTTCCAACGGTGCCCTTCTCCCGCTGGAAAATGACAAGGAACTTCTTTCCATTCTTTCCGCTTTCAATCCGGAAGATTTTGCCTGGGGCACGGAGGCCAATTCCCGCGATATACACCTCTACGGCATCTCGCTCAAATACCTCTCCGGCCTCAATTCGTTCTTCTGGCTGAACGACGGTTACCTTGCCGTCCTCCGTTACGGCAAAAATCTCGACAACGCCGTCGAATTCCTCCATATCCTCGCCCGGGATATGAAAACCACCCCCTGATCAGACTACCTGCAGGCATCATAAAACCGGAGCAGCTTCATCAGCCGCCCCGGTTGTTTTTATGCTCCTCCCCGGATTCCCTTTGCGAGCTTTTCCCCCAGCTCTTTTTCCTGCTCAGTGAACCGCCTGGCCGGATCATACCATACCGGCGCCGATACCCTGAACAGGTGCTTTTTCGTGTCAATATGGACCGGATAAAGCTTCAGGGCTCTTCCGCTGCTCCTGTACCAGATTTCTCCCAGCCGGAGCCACGCGGTATTGATCTGGTTATGATGGCTCAGCCATCCGCTCGGCTGTTCCGGAAAAACAATCAGGTAATCATCCTTCTGCAGCGTCCGTACGCTCTGTCTCAGCGTCAGCATAATCCGTTGGTCATGGTACACCGGAATGTTCGGAACGCTCTTCAGGATCGGCGGCAGAATTGCCGCCGCGATGTAGGGCACCGTCCGGGTCAGGACAGGTTCAAAGAAGCATCCTGGTTTCCACCAGTAGTCCTGCCGCACGTAGACCGGCACTTCCTTGGGCTCCATCATCCCGTTGTTGATCCATGGATGGCACTTGTCCCGCAGGGGAAATTTGGCCATCATATCCACCGGCCCGATGGCCCCGACGTGGTTCACCACAAAAACGCAGGGCCCGTCCTCAAAAGGCACTTCCCATTCCGTCTTCATCCGGTGGGAAAAAAACCGGATCAAACCCGCCGCGCATTTATAAAACCGTCTGCCCATTCAATTAATTGCTCCTTGTGTAATTGGGGGCTTCCTTCGTAATGGAAATATCATGCGGATGGCTCTCCGCCAGTCCCGCGCCGGTAATCCGGATAAACTCGCTGTCCTTCCGCAGGTCGTCAATGGACTTCGCTCCGCAGTATCCCATGCCGGCTCGCAGTCCGCCGACCATCTGGAAAATGGTGTCCGCCAGCGTTCCCTTGTAAGGCACGCGGCCTTCCACGCCTTCCGGCACCAGCTTCTTGTTCCCTTCCTGGAAATACCGGTCCTTGGAGCCCACTGCCATCGCGCTCAGGCTGCCCATGCCGCGGTACACCTTGAAAGAACGCCCCTGGTAAATTTCCATCGCCCCGGGGGATTCCTCCGTCCCGGCCAGCAGGCTTCCCAGCATGACGCAGCTTCCGCCGGCCGCCAGTGCCTTCGTAATATCGCCGGAATACTTAATACCGCCGTCAGCAATCACGCGGATTCCGTGCTTATCCGCTTCCTCCGCGCAGTCAGCAATCGCCGTAATCTGCGGCACGCCGATGCCCGCCACAACGCGGGTGGTACAGATGGATCCGGGCCCGATGCCAACCTTGACGCAGTCCACGCCGGCGCTGATCAGGTCCCGTGTCGCGGCCGCTGTGGCCACGTTGCCGGCAAACAGTGTAATGTCCGGATACTTGTTCCGGATCTTTTCAACTTCTCTCAGCACGCCCATGCTGTGCCCGTGGGCCGTGTCAATGTTGATCACGTCCACCTTCGCTTCCAGCAGCGCGTCAATCCGCTCAAACACGTCATTCGTCACGCCGACCGCGGCGCCGCAAAGCAGCCGTCCGTTGGCGTCCTTGGCGCTGTTAGGATATTTGGATGTCTTCTCAATATCTTTAATGGTAATCAGTCCGCGGAGATATCCGTCCTTATCCACAATCGGCAGTTTCTCAATCCGGTGGGCAGCAAGAATCCGTTTGGCGTCTTCCAGCGTGGTCCCTTCCGGCGCGGTAATCAGGTTTTCGCTGGTCATCACCTCGCCGATCGGCCGGCTGTAATCCGTTTCAAACCGCAGGTCCCGGTTGGTCAGGATGCCGACAAGCTTTCCGTCCCGGGTAATCGGCACGCCGCTGATCCGGTACCGGCTCATCAGTTCTTCCGCGTCGCTGATCAGGTTTTCCGGATTCAGGTAGAAAGGATCGGTAATCACGCCATGCTCGCTGCGCTTGACTTTATCCACCTGGGCAGCCTGCTCTTCAATGGTCATGTTCTTGTGAATAATTCCCAGGCCGCCTTCCCGGGCCATCGCAATCGCCATCCGGCTGTCGGTAACGGTGTCCATCGCGGCGGACATCATAGGAATATTCAGCTTAATGTTCCTGGCCAGCTGAATGGAAAGATCCACATCCCGGGGAAGCACCTCGCTTTTCGCGGGAACCAGCAGTACATCGTCAAACGTAAGTCCTTCCCTGATTCTGTCTTGCAGCATGCCCTGATCCTCCTTCGAAAATATTAACAGAAATGATATCAAAAATCCTTTTCCGTGTCAACGTTTTCAAAGCTTAAAACCCGTCATCACCGCCTGCGCGATCTCCCGTCCCAATTCATCCCGTACCATGACGTTAAATACGCATGTAGTCCGTCCGTTTTTCAGGCATTCGGCGGTGGCAATAAGCTTCTTTCCCTTGTTGGCCGAATTCAGGTAATTCATGCTCACCTGCATGGCCACATTTGGCCGGTGCAGCGTCGCAGCCGCCGAAGCAAATGCAAAATCGGCCAGGGTAAATATCGCCCCGCCCATCAGCCCGCCTTCGGCATTCATGTGATGCTCGTTGATTTCAAAGCTACAGACCGACCTGCCTTCTTCCAGTTTATCAATCACCATGCCGCTTTCCGTCGCGTACCGGTCTCCCCGGAAAAACTCCCGCGCTGCCTCCAGGGATTCAAACCCGCCGATTTTCTTTTCCATTTTATTGCGTTCTCCTTTTTTTCCTTTATGGATTCCGTTTTCCGTTCAGTCCATCGTTTTCGGCTTCCGTCGTGTCAATGCCGGTATAGCATTCCGGAAAAAGCCCGGCCGTGGACCGTTCGATTCCGTTTCCCTCCAGGTGGGTAATGTCCCCCATCCGGGTCATCCGGAAAGCAACCTCTCCGCGGATCCGTTCCTCCGTAACCACCTCTGTTACGGAGGAAGGAAGGCTCAGCATCGTATGCCACAGTACAAACGGCGATATGTCTGTCAGCCGGCTCACAATGGCCATGCTGATCCCGAAATGGCAGAACAGCGCAATCGTATCGTCCGTGTTGTGGTCACATTTCCATACCGGCCCATCCTTGATATATCCGTAATATGCCATCAACTCATCCACGCCGTCCACGGTTTCCTGCCAAACCTGCCTGAAATCCCCCTCGTCAAACAGCGCGTTCTCCAGAAAAGTATGGATGTTCCATACGCCCGGATATTCCGGCCATATCCTGGGTTTAATGTCCCATGCCAGCCGAAGTTCCCCGGTTTCCGGATCGGGATACCGTCCGCTGAATTCCTTCAGCCATGGAAGTACCGTCGCCTCCCGGCCCATTTTCTCCAGCGTGTAGGCCGCGGTATCCCGGGCCCGTCCCAGCGGACTGACATAGAAGTCGCGGATATCATACCGGATCATCCGCCGGCTCAAAAGTTCCGCTTCCACCTTTCCCTTTTCCGTAATGGAATCAATGGAATAATCCGGCTCCGCATGCCGTATCAGCAATATTCGCATCATTTACCTCCTGCCACTAAGCACTAACCACTAAAATATACCGTTTCTCTTCCAATAATTCAAGCTTGACAGTCTGATGTTCCCAAGTATAATAAATCTAAAGGTACGTACAATTACCCCCTCCCCCGTTCCATTTTCGCTTTGCCAGGAGGAAAAATGAACACGAATCACGCTTTCCAGCCCACATACCCGAACTACCTCGCCGAAATCGGAATCACAGATGCCAAAGCCGCCGAGCTGGTCCAGAATGCCTTCAACACCATCTTTTTCGAACCGGAAGAAAACTTCTGCCACCGCACGGATGAGGACGCCTGGTGTATGGTCGATACCGGTAATATCGACGCCCGCACCGAAGGCATGAGCTACGGCATGATGATGTGCGTCCAGATGGACCGGCAGGATATCTTTGATAGGCTATGGACCTTCTCCGACCGCTATATGCGCCTCACTTCCGGTCCGAACGCCGGCTATTTTGCCTGGTCCGTGAACCTGGAAGGCCGCCATAATGCCGAAGGCCCTGCGCCCGACGGCGAGGAATATTTCGCCATGGCGCTTTTCATGGCTTCCGCCCGCTGGGGCGACCGGGACGGTCTTTTTGCTTACAGCGCCCAGGCCCGGGAAATCCTGCGCCATGTGGTCCATCAGCATGAACTCGTCCCCGGCGGCCAGCCGATGTGGGATCCCGAAAACTACCTGATCCGTTTTGTTCCCGGCATGCTGATTTCAGATCCCAGCTATCATCTGCCGCATTTTTATGAGCTTTTTGCTGAAAAGGCGGATGAAGCGGACCGTCCCTTCTGGAAAAAAGCCGCTGAAGAAAGCCGGAAGTATATCGTCAAATCGGCTCATCCCGTCACCGGCCTCAGCCCGGAATATGCCGAATACAGCGGGGAAATCAAGCTTCTTTTCCGTAAGCCCTGGGAATACTATTCCGATGCATACCGCGTTGCTGAAAATATCGCGCTGGACCATATCTGGTTCGGTCCCCATCCGGAACAGGACGATGTCTGTACCCGCCTGCAGGATTTCTTTGCCACCCAGGATATGGACAACCTGCAGGCCTATAAGCTGGACGGAACGCCCCAGGATGAACCTGCCATGCATCCGACCGCCATCAAAGCCATTCTCGGCGCCGCGTCCGTCTGCAGCAAAAGCACCCATCGGCTTGATTTCCTGCGTCTTTTTGCAGATACGCCCCTCCGCAAAGGCAACCGCCGCTACTATGATAACTGCCTGTATTTCTTCTGTCTCCTGATGCTCACCGGCCATTACCGTGTCTATATTTAGTCGATAAAAGCCCTGTTATTCCGAAGCACCAGCCCCCCAGATATGTCATCCTGAGCGCCAGCGAAGGATCTCCTGACCACTAACCACTAACCACTAATCACTAACCACTAATAAGGAGGTTCACTATGCAATACTACGTCAACATCAACGCCGGCCGTGAAGGCAACGGCCTGAAAGCAACCCCTTTCCGCCATATCAACGACGCCGCTAAACTTGCAAAGCCCGGCGATGAAATCATCGTCGCCCCCGGCATCTACCGCGAATACGTCAATCCCGTCAACGCCGGTACGCCGGAAAACCGTATTGTTTACCGCAGCGAAACCCCGCTCGGTGCGGTCATCACCGGCGCTGAACTGCTCACCGGCTGGAAAAAAGTTTCCGGAACGACCTGGACCACCCGGGTTGATAACGGCATTTTCGCTTCCTATAATCCCTATACCACCCTGGTCTGCGGCGACTGGTACTTTTCTCCGAAAATCCGCCATACCGGTACCGTTTATCTCAACGACCGCGCCATGTATGAAACGGATTCCCTCAAGGAATGCAAAGCCGGCAAGCCCGATCCCTGCGCCTGGAACCAGGAGGACGCCAAGTACCTCTGGTATACGGAGCAGGAAGGTAACGAAACCGTTCTTTATGCCAATTTTCACGGCAAAGACCCGAATGCTGAAAAAGTGGAAATCAGCGTCCGCCGCAATGTCTTCATGCCGGACAAAACCGGCATCGGCTATATCACCGTCTCCGGTTTCAATCTCACCAAGGCCGCTACCACCTGGGCGCCTCCCGCAGCTTACCAGGACGGCCTCATCGGCCCCCACTGGTCCAAGGGCTGGATCATTGAAGACTGCGAAATCAGCAACAGCCGCTGCTGCGGCATCTCCCTCGGCAAATACCTGGATCCGGAAAATGATATGTATTTCTTCTATAAAAAAGTAAAGAGCCCCACCCAGATGGAACGCGACGCGGTCTGCCGCGGCCAGTACCATGGCTGGCTGAAGGAAAATGTGGGCAGCCATATTGTCCGCCGCTGCGAAGTGCACCATTGCGAACAGACCGGTATCGTCGGCCGCATGGGCGCAGTTTTCTCCGTCATTGAGGACTGCCATATCCATGATATCTGCACCTCCCAGCAGCTGGGCGGCGCAGAAACCGCCGGTATCAAGCTCCACGCCGGTATTGATGTCACCATCCGCCGGAATCATATCCACAACTGCATCATGGGCGTCTGGCTGGACTGGGAAGCTCAGGGCGCCCGCATTTCCCAGAACCTCATGCATGACAACTGGCGGCCAGAAGGCATGGATCAGGCCCGCGGCGCCATGTTCTCAACGGACGTCTTTATCGAAGTCGGCCATGGCCCGACCCTGATTGATAACAATGTGCTCATGAGCCCCGTCTCCGTCACTATACCCAGCGAGGGCATCGCCTGCGTCCATAATCTGATGCTCGGCGCTTTCAGCCTCATCAACAGCGGTGTGGACAGCATCGTCAACGGCCAGCGGGAACCTCGCTATACGCCCTACCATATCCGCCACCGCACGGAAGTCGCTGGCTTCATGACCATCCTCCACGGCGACGACCGGATTTACAATAACATCTTCGTCCAGGCCCATCCGGTCACCAATCCCGAAAAGAAGCCCACCGACGCGGACTATCAGGAAGTCGGCACCGCCTGCTTTGATATTTTCCCGACCTATGAGGAATGGTTCAAGCCCTTCAGCCCCGAAGGTTTCCCGAATATGGGCGGCCTCGCGGAAGCGCATTTCGGCCATCTCCCGGTCTGGGTCAACGGCAATGCCTATTTCAACGGCGCCAATATCTACGCCAAGGAATCCCATTTCCTCCAGGATCAGAAAGCCAAAATCAAAGTGGAGCTTACCGAAAAGAACGGCAGCTGTTTCCTGAAGACCAATGTCTACACCTATCTGAAGCAATTTGCCGATGGCATCATCACCACCGAAATCCTCGGCAAAGCCTTCGAACCGGAACAGTATTTCGAAAATCCGGATGGAACACCAATCATCTTCAACCGGGATTATTTCGGCGCACCCCGCGGCACAGATACCCTCCCCGGCCCCTTTGCCAATCCGGAAGACCTGAAAAAACCGCTCTGGTAATCGTTATTTCGAGTATTTATTGACAATCCGTCGCTCCTTTTGAGTGTCATTCTGAGCGCAGCGAAGAATCTCCGTAATCTATATTTGACTTTCACCGTCCGGTGTGATATCATACCATCCGTTGAGTGCCCGTAGCTCAGCTGGATAGAGTGTCAGACTCCGACTCTGAAGGTCACAGGTTCGAATCCTGCCGGGCATACACCCCGCAAGCGTTGAAAGTAAAGCGTTTGCGGGTTTTTTAGTGCCAATTTAAGGCAGCTGCACAATGTTTTCATTTTTTCCAAAAATTGGCTTGATATTGACTTTCGTCACCGTTCCGGACCAGCCAATCGCATTCCAATAAAACAGAGCCGCTGCATATTGCGGCAGCTCTGAAACATGCAATTACGAAGCCTGCAGCCTGACCATTCGGGCATACGCTCCCTGCCTGTTCATGATGGCCCGGCTGGAAGAAAGTGAAATCGGAGATCCGACAGTCTGTTTTGATTTTTCGGAATTGCTCCGGGAACAATGGCAAGCCTATGCCACGAGGTTCGAACAGAAGCACGCAGCTGCCGACATTCAGATACCCGACAGTATTACAATGCGCGGCAGGAAAGAGTATATTCAGCAGCTGACTGATCTTCTGCTGGACAACGCCGCGCAGTATATGGATGATCACAGCCGTTTTCTTGAGCGCAAAGCATGGACAGGCTTGAATACAGCCATAAGAATAGTTATAATATGATGACAACGCAGAAGCGCATTTAATGAGGAGGAAGGCTATGAAATCAGAGGTTATCATGATCGACAATCATGGGAATGGTTTCTCAGAAGCCGTTGAACAGACACGGCATTTTTGCGAATCGTGCGACGGAATGAGCGACAAGGAAATTCTGCGGCTGCAACTTATCTCCGAAGAGATGCTGAGCCTGGTTCGAAGCATCACAGGTGAAATGCGGGCATCCTTCTGGATAGAGGGCAACGGAACAGAAATCGAGTTCCATATGACGACGCAGACGGTCATGGACAAGGAAAAGCGCGGTCTGCTGATCATGTCCGCCACATCCAGGAGAAATGAAGCAGCGAAGGGATTTCTGGGAAAGCTCAGGGATGTTTTCGAACAGGCAATGGCATCCGAGCCCAACCGCGCCGGCGAAGCAGTTCCCTATGAGCTTCGAGGCGACGTAGCATACACCCTCTACGAGACAGAAGAATGGGACGGCTATGAACGCTCGATCCTTAGAAGACTGGCGGACAACGTGAAAATCAGCATCCGCGGAAGAACCGTTGAAATGACGGTTTGCAAACGACTGGCTGAATGATCTGATACTGATTTCGTTTTAAAACATATCCACCACAGGTGGATATGTCAGATCGTAGACAAAGTGGTTTCAGCAAGCATTGCTGGAGCCATTTTGCTTTGAGATGCAAACAAACTCCTCACCAACTGCAGAACCTGCAGAAAATGCCAAAGATAGCCAGAAAGAGAGGGGTTTCCTCCCTTTATCTTTGCCAGTTTTTTGAGATTTATGCACATAAATGTTAGCGCGGCTTTCATTGTCATCCGTGCTTTCCCAATCATGTTCGTGTACTCCTGCCCGTATCAGTATGCGGAAAAGAAAACTGTTGACCTGCGAATTACCGAATCGACGATGGAGATTTACTACAAGGGTGAGCGTCTGACAACGCATAATCTCTTCCCGGAATACGTGAACAACCGTTATTCCACTCATGAAGAGGATATGCCGCCGGAATTCAGGAAGATTAAACCATGGGATGACGAGAGAATCAGGAATTGGGCTGCAAGAATCGGTCCGAACACGCTCAAAGTAAGGCAAAGAACTGATCCGGTATTTCTGCTGTCCCTGCAAACCGACGAAGGCAAACGGCGGACGATGCTGGAACCTGCCGGAACATGCCCCGGATAAATGGGAGCTCTTTAAGGAATATAACAAACGGGACGTGGAAGTGGAACTGCAGATCCAAAAACCGGCTCAGCAAATATCCGGTTCCGGACAGCATATGGGACGAATACCGCCTGGACCAGGAAATCAACGACCGGGGGATCCGGATTGACCGGCAGCTGGTAGAAGAAGCGATGCGGATCGACGAACTGGCAAAAACAGGCATTACCGCCCGGTTGAAGCAGCTGACCGGGCTGAAAAACCCCAATTCCGTGATCCAGATGAAGGAATACCTGAATGGCAACGGCCTGGAAACCGAAACCCTCGGTAAAAAGGACGTCAAGGAAATGCTGGCAGCCGCCCCGGATCACCTGAAGGAAATCCTCTCCCTCCGCCTCCAGCTGGCGAAAAGCAGTGTGAAAAAATACCGGGCAATGGTCAACTGCGTATGCGCCGACGGAAGGTGCCGGGGCATGTTCCAGTTCCTCGGCGCGGGCCGCACCGGCCGCTGGGCCGGGAGGCTCATCCAGCTGCAGAACCTGCCGCAAAACCACATGAAGGACCTCTACCAGGCAAGGAGCCTGGTAAAACAGGGCGATTACGAAATGCTGCACATGCTGTATGACAATATCCCGAACCTGCTGAGCGAACTGATCCGCACCGCCTTCATCCCGGAAGACGGAAAGAAATTCATTGTCGCCGACTTCTCCGCCATTGAGGCACGTGTCCTTTCCTACCTTGCCGGGGAAACCTGGCGCACCGAAGTATTCAAAAACGGCGGCGATATCTACTGCGCCAGCGCGGAGAAGATGTTCAAAGTCCCAGTACAGAAAGAAGGCATCAACGCCCACCTCCGCCAGAAGGGCAAGATCGCTGAGCTCGCCCTCGGCTACGGCGGAAGCAAAGGCGCCCTCAAAAGCATGGACATCGACAAAAAGCTGAAGGAGGAAGAACTCCAGCCCCTGGTGAACATGTGGCGGGAAGCCAACCAGAACATCGTGCAATACTGGTGGAAAATCGACACCGCGGTAAAAGACGCCATCCGCCTCCGCAAATCAACCACAGTAGACACCCTCCGCTTCGAATACAAAAGCAAAATCCTCTGGATCCACCTTCCCTCCGGCCGCCGCCTTGCCTACGCCAAACCCCAGATCGGCGAAAACCAGTACGGCGGCGAATCCGTAACCTACCTCGGCACGGACGCCAATAAAAAATGGAGCCGCATTGAAAGCTACGGCCCCAAGTTCGTCGAAAACATCGTCCAGGCTATCAGCAGGGACATCCTTGCAGAAGCCATGAGAAGGCTCAGAGACTACCACATCGTCGGCCACGTCCATGACGAAGTGATCATCGAAGCCGACCAAAGCACCCCGCTACAGGAAATCTGCAACACCATGGGCAGATCTCCCGACTGGCTGCCGGGAATCTGTCTGCGGGTGGATGGGTATGAATGTGGATACAAGAACTTTTTACTTGACGGCAATCCGGTGCGCTTCTCCCACTGTTACATATAAATCATGAACTTCCTGTACAAATTACTCCCGCAAGGGAGTTTTTTTATTTATCCGACGCCATCAACTGCGCAGCCCCTCTTGCCGCACTCGCACAACTGAAATACCTGACTGGTTTCCTGTACTGCCTGGCAGCATCCACAATCCGGTAATACTGCGAATGGGAGATTGCATTAGGTTGGATCCAGATGATGTCTGCATTGCGAACCACATGAATATCAAAAACAAGATCACGATCTATGAATCGAATGTTCCCTGTCAACATTTGGCGGATTGCCTTCAGCCAGGAATCATGGCCGCCAAAGACAACCGTTTCCCTCCTGACCTCATACGGGAAGCAGGATTCATCAATCTCTCCCGTTTCTTCTGTTTCTTTTTCATTGTCCAGATTGAAAACCAGTTCCCGCAGGTCTGCGAGTTCCCTATGGTCCATCTCCGCATTCTCGCGAACAGAAGCCAAATCTTTTCTGGCTTCCCGGGAAGCCCGCTCCGCTTCATGCAGCGAAATCCGGAGTCTCTTGTTCTCCTCCTGCAGGATCTTCAGCCGTTCCGTCAGTTCCTGATTGGTCGGCGGACGATCAGCCGGTTTCGTCTTCCCGGTCTTTTCTCCACCGGCGGCATTTTCCTGATCCATTTCATCCCAGAACTGCAGGATATCTTCTTCAAAATTGAGTGCCCGGTCGCCTCGTCTCGCATGCGCCAATGCGGTAAAAAGCAGCAGTAAGGAATTCGTATCCTTTGCCGGAACGCCGTATTTCCGGATCATCTTCTGCCGGCCATCATACTTATGAATGTCCCTCGGCATCAGGCATCCGGTTTCTTCATACAGAATCTGCCCCATACTCCGGTTAAAGGAAAACAATTCTCCTTTTTTCGGAGCATAGCTTCTTTCATACCATTCGGGAATGGTAGACGGCTTTTCAGCAGTAAGCCTGAGGTTTTCCTCATATCCCTCATCTTCCGGATCCCACACCGGGTCCTGCCACTCCTTATAGCCAAACACACCCCATGGCAGGCTTTCCGCCACTTCGCTCATCAGGCCGCAGCAGCTGCCGTACAGCCAGGGCAGATCGCTGTCATTTTCAATCAGCCACAAAAGACCGAAGCATGCTTCAAAGGGCTGAACGATCCGAATTGGTTTCATCCGTTCTGCGACATCTTCCCCATAGTCCCTCAGGCATTCCTCATGCTGAATATAGCCGAGCCGCTGGATATCCATCCCGAATGATCTTTTCCGTGTTTCGTTTTCATGAAGGCACTCCATTTCATCATCCACCTGACGAGCAAGCGCATCCAGGCGATCTGCCATATTCAGAACTTGCTGAAACGCGTCATCCGGATCCGGATCCGGAAAAGGCATGCCCGGAATACCTGCCCTCAGTGGAGATGCGCCGGTCGCGAACATTTCAAATGGGTTCCCGGTTGCCGAAACCGGGTTCATAAGCAAGGGATTATATATCGGGCTTTTCGGTTTCTGGTTCTTCCGTTTCCGATTTTCCGTCAGATCCACAAGCGCATCCCGCATTTCAGAGCGAACGCTGTTATATTGATCCGCGATTCCGTTCACCCGGTCCCGGGAAGCGCGAAAAGCTTCATCTATCGGGATCATGCAGTCAAAATAGCGATCTGTCCACAGCCAGAACAGCTCTTCAAAATACGCAGCTGCACGCCGGACCGACTCTTCCGGAATCAGCGCCATCAGCTCATCAAAAGCACGCCGGCTCGGTGTATCCGCATGCTGCTCCCCTTTCGCGTGCAGGGAACTCATCATTACCCGGTCGATATCGGCATCATCCGTCTCCATTTCAGCAATATCCCTGTTCCGGTAATACAGAACATGCATCACACTCAAGATCAGTTCATATTCATAACAGGGATGCCAGCAATCCGGCATATTGAACAGATCATCGATTTCGCGTTCATCCTTCGGCAGGATCCTGAAAAGCTTTTTCCGTTTATCCAGATCACCCGGAAGAAGAATCTCATCCAGGATCCAGATAGAAGCGGCAAACAGCAGATACATATGCTTCTCAATGATATTGCATGTAGTGGATGGAATAAAATTCAGATAGATCCAGGATTCTCCGGTCTCATCCTTTCGTTCCGGCTCATATCCCGGAACAGCCTGATACCGCTCAATGATCCTGTCAGTATAATCTGTCACCGCCCGGATTCTGCGTTTTATCATGGCATCCGACAGATCAAACTCATTATCCGATCCGGATTCTCTCAGAATGCGTTTGATCCTTTGTGCATACTCCCTGGCAACCGCTGTCCAATTGCAACGCCGGGCAAACGTACCATCCTTTTCAACATGCGGCATTTTTGCGGGTATCGGATATTCCGACTGTTTCATTTCTCTCACCTGTATTCATCGTATCGGATTAAACATACTCCAGTAGTATGGCTGAGTGTGCAAGGGAAACAACCATATTTACCAGGATACAGCATGCTTCACTTTTTCACCGTTCCATCAGGAACGTCGCCGCTTCATCCGCCATGTGCACAAGCCAGGCCAGATGGTATTGATGATATGCGTTCCCCACATCCCGCACCGCGTTCGGATTGCCATCTGAGAATCCCATATGGCAGTTAATGGCCGCCGCTTCTTCCGTGGTCAGCTTCATGAACTGCTGAATCAGGAACACAGACTTTGACCCATGCCCGCCGAAATGGAATTTCTCATCGATCACATAATACGGAACCTCTTTCCATTCCCCGTTGATCTTCTGGTTCCGTTTGTCCACCTTATACAGATTCACCTTGCACACATCATGGAAAAGCGTGGCAATCGCCAGGGATTCCTCAGACGGCTCCTTGTCCAGGATAAAAGACATCTTCTTCGCATACTGATACACATCAATAGAATGCTGGCACAGCCCGCCGGCATATGCCCCATGGTAATGAGTGCTGGCCGGCGCCGTAAAGAAGTCCGCCTTCCCCATCCACTCCAGCATGTCCTCCAGGCCTTCCCGCTGAATGGAAGCCCTGCAGATGGTCAGAAATTCCTGTTTCTGGCTTTCAATGTTCAGTTCCATAAAACACCATTCTCCCCGATCAACCCTGGGCATTCATTTACCATATTGGTTCAAAACAGCTTCCACTTACTCTGCATATTCTTCTGCGGTTCTCATGTAATAAAGGATGGTCTCTTCCCCGCCATAGACAATCGTCACTTTAAGCA
>JAFROK010000032.1 GCA_017429695.1 Clostridia bacterium
GGTCGCCGAAAGAACCGCCGTTCTATATGGACGGTAAAGGATACGGGGATCCGATCACCCAGGATACGGTATTTACCTTTACCTATGGCGTGAAGGCTACCTATGCCATGGTGGCCTCAGAGAATGCGGAGCATACCATCGGTGACGGGAAGAACGCGGTATTTACGTTCAAGCGGAATATTGACGACGAGAAGACTTACGGGAAATTTAAGACTGCGCTGATGGATGGCAAGGCGATGCCGGCGGGCAGCCATACGACGAAGGAAGGCAGCCTGATCCTGACGCTGAACAATACTTACCTGGATACGCTGTCGGCCGGAAAGCACACGGTGACCGTGAAGTTCGAGGACGGCGAGGCGCAAGCGACGGTGACAATCAAGGAAGCGCCGCCGGTGCCGAAGACCGGGGATAATGGGAATCCGGCGCTGTGGATCGGACTGATGCTGCTGGGGCTGATCGGGATTAGCGGAATGGCCGTGACCAGGAAGAGAAGCAGGAGATAAGTGATTTGCGGGGAAGTGTAATTGCTTCCCTGCTTTTTTCGAAAAAGACCGTCCCTCTGTTTCATGAGTTTCATTGACATTAGCGACATTTTGAATTAAAATAAATCTGCTTTAAATTGTGACGAAACGTAAAATTCGATGATTGTCACAAAATAAAGGAGGGTGTTGTGATGGTCGGCCGGGAAAAAGAGCAAAAGGAACTTCTCAGGCGGTATCGCGGAAACCGGGCAGAATTCATTGCGGTGTATGGAAGACGCCGTGTTGGAAAGACTTATTTAATTGATGAGACTTTTCGGGATAGGATTACATTCCGCCATGCGGGATTATCTCCCGTGGAAGGAAATGGGTCCGGCCGGATGAAAGCACAATTGGAACAATTTTATTTTTCCCTGCTGAAACATGGGATGAGGCGCAGCCATCAGCCAAAGGACTGGCTGGAAGCTTTCTATATGTTGGAAACGTTGCTGCAGGAAAAGGATGACGGTTCCAGACAGGTTGTTTTTTTGGACGAACTCCCATGGCTGGACACACCCCGCTCCGGTTTTGTGACCGCATTGGAAGGCTTCTGGAATAACTGGTGCTGTCATCGTCATAATCTGATGCTGATCGTGTGTGGAAGTGCCAGCTCCTGGATCCTGGACAAACTGATCAATAACCACGGCGGACTCTATGGCAGAATTACTCATGAGATCAAACTGGCTCCGCTGACACTTCGGGAATGTGAAGCTTTAACTCAGGAAAACGGCGTGCGGCTGTCCCGTTATGACCTGACTTGCGGTTACATGATTCTTGGCGGTATTCCTTACTATTTCGGATATTTTGAACCCGGTCTGAGCCTTGCCCAGAATATTGACAGGCTCTTCTTTGAAAAGCAGGCAAAACTAAAAGATGAATACAACCGTCTGTTCACTTCTGTTTTTGAATCACCGGAATATATGAAGAAGCTGGTCGCAATGATTTCCCGGAGAAATCGCGGCTATACACGGAAGGAAATGATCGAGTCATCGGAAGATTTTTCTGAAGGAACCCGGCTGACAGACGCGCTTCGCGCGTTGGTGGCTGGTGATTTTGTCACACGCTATGTGCCTTTTGGACATAGCGGAAGAGAGGTACATTACAGACTGTCAGACCCGTTCTGTATCTTCTGGCTGCATTTTATGGCGGACACAAAGATCAGTCAGGCGAATTTCTGGCAGAGCCTCCAGGGATCTCCTCGCGGAAACGCATGGAATGGCCTGGCCTTTGAGCGTGTCTGCTTTCAGCATATTGAACAAATCAAAAGAAAGCTCGGAATCAGCGGAATACGAACCAATGAATCTGTATGGGTTTTGAAAAGCAATGAAGACGGCGGCGCACAGATCGATCTTCTTCTGGATCGGGGAGATAATGTCATTAATGCCTGCGAGATCAAATTCGTGACAAAGGAATTCAGAGTCGATCAGGACTACTACAGGCTTTTACTGAACCGTCATGAGCTTTTACGTGAAACTGTTCCGCGCAGAAAAACAATTCAGAATGTTTTGATTACAACCTTTGGACTGAACTATAACGAATACAGCGGGATATTTACCGGAACAGTTACGCTGGAAGATCTCTTCTGTTGAAAAATGCCGACACTCCCGTTTCGGGTGACGGCAAATTTTTTTGCCTGAAATTATAAAAACCACCCCTTTCCAATACAGAGATATTCAGAACGAAGGAAAGGGGGTTTTTATATGCATACGATCCAAGGGAAAAGCATCGGGATTAACGATGTCATGCTGGATACCTATTCCAGGTGCGTCCTGGAAGATGGCGCGCAGCTGACGGTCGAAGCCGGTACCAATGGGTATCGGGGCAAGGGCCGGGAAGCTGGAGGCCGGACGTATATCCGGTTGGCTTCCGGATTTGGCGATTTCCTTTTCAGGCCGGTCAAAAACAGCAAGGGCCGGATCATCGGCGTGGAGATCTGCGGCTGTGGGGATGCTGAGCTGGACGCCTTGGTGAAGGCGCTTTCTTTTGCTTTGAAGGCGCTGGAAGACGGGCGGGATGAAGTGGATGACTGAACGACTTTGGCGGGCCGGGGGTACCGGCCTGCCTTTTGGAGGTTAAAGGCATGAAAATTTATTGCGCGAAATGCACGGGCAAGGAAGATAACGCATATTATCCCGACATGGTGGAGGTAACAGACGCGGAATCGCTGGCCCGGGCGGCCGGGCGGGATTACGTCTGTGCCGAATACCTGGGCAGTCACCGGGCGAACGCGAATTTTGTTTCTTCCGATTGCATTGCCCTGGATTTTGATAACGACCACAGCGAGGATCCGGCCAAGTGGATCCGTCCCCGGGATGTGATGGCGGCGTTTGCCGGTGTCACGGTGGGCATCCATTACAGCCGGAACCATATGAAAGAGAAAAACGGAAAACCACCCCGGCCCAAGTTCCACGCTTTGCTGGCGATCCGTCCGGTGACGGACCAGGGGGAATACCGGAAGCTGAAGGGCCGGGCCGCCGCCGTTTTTCCCCAGTGCGATCCGAATGCGCTGGACAGCGCGCATTTCTTTTACGGAACACCGGACCCGAAAGTAGAGTTCTATCCCGGGGACAGGATGCTGGAGGATGTGCTTGCGGATATCTTGTCCGATGACCCGGATGAACCGCCCTTTGATGCGGGCCGACCGCGGGGAACTTACGGTGACCGGGTCATCCCGGAGGGAAGCCGGAACGCAACCATGAGTCATTTCGGCGGCAAGCTGGCGATCCGGTATGGCTGGAACGAAACCACCCGGGAGATCTTTTTCCGGGAGGCGGATAAATGCGATCCGCCACTGTCGGACGAAGAGCTGGAAAAGATCTGGCAGTCCTGCAAAAGGTTCGCGAAGGTTGTTTCCCAGAGTCCGGGATATATCCCGCCGGAACAGTTCAACGCCGCATTGCCGGATGGTCCTGTCGGTTCCCTTAAACCTGCGGATTATTCGGATATCGGGGAAGCGAAGATGGTCTACAGGGAATACGGGGACGTGCTGGCGTTCCATCCCGGCACGGATTACCTGCAGTATGACGGTATTGTCTGGAATGAGAACAAGGAACTGGCCTTGGGTTCGGTGGAGGAATTCCTGGACCTCCAGCTGGCGGACGCGCAGCTGCTGGCCATGACCACAAAGGAGGCGTTCCTGAATGCAGGCGGCAGCCGGGAGGCGCTGGCCGGCGGTAAAAAAGGGATGTTTGGTGTTTCCGGGGACCTGCTGCGTCTCCTGCTGGAATACCTTACCGCGAAAGATTATGAAAAATTCGTCCTGCAGTGGCGGAACATGAAGCATACAGTCCCGACCATGAATGCCCTGAAGCCCATGGTCTCGATTGATATCGATGAGCTGAACAAGGATCCGCTGCTGCTGAACACGCCTTCCGCGTCGTATGACCTACGGCATGGGCTGGCGGGAAGGCGGGAACACAGCGCGGGGGATTTCTGTACGAAGGTTACCGCGGTGGATCCCGGTGACGAGGGCAGGGAACTTTGGGAAAAGGCCCTGAACGATACTTTCCGCGGCGACCAGGAGCTGATTGCCTATGTGCAGGAAGTGCTGGGCCTGGCGGCCATCGGAAGAGTGTATATGGAAGCCATGATCATTGCCTACGGAGGCGGGCGGAACGGGAAAAGCACTTTCTGGAATACGGTTTCAAGGGTTCTCGGCACATATGGCGGCGACGTATCCGCCGATACGCTGACAATCGGGTGCAAACGGAACGTAAAACCGGAAATGGCGGAGCTGAAGGGCGTCCGCCTGGCGCTTGCCAAGGAACTGGAAGAGAATACCCGGCTGAATACCAGTGTGGTCAAACAGCTGACCAGCACGGATGCCATCCTGGGCGAAAAGAAGTATTGCAAACCGGCAGCGTTCCTCCCGTCCCATACATTGGTGCTTTATACGAACCACCTGCCCAGGGTCGGCGCGTCGGATGAAGGTACCTGGCGCCGCCTGATCGTCGTCCCGTTTACGGCGGTATTCAAGGGAAAAGGGGACATCAAAAACTATTCGGACTACCTGTTTACCCATGCCGGTCCTTATATCCTGAAATGGATCATTGAGGGGGCGGAACGGATTATCCGGAAAGAATTCCATCTAACCAACCCGCCGGTGGTCCAGGCGGCCATCGACGAATACCGGAACCAGAATGACTGGATGACGGAGTTCCTGCAGGAATGCTGCGAGCTTACTCCGTCGGGAACCATCATGTCCGGGGAACTGTACCAGGAATACCGGGCCTATTGTGAGCGGATGGGTGAATTCACCCGCAGCACGACAGATTTTTATGCGGAACTGAACAAACGGGATATCCTGCGGAAGCGCACGAAGAAGGGCGTCATCGTCCATGGAATCAGACTCCGGTCTGTTTTTGAGGAATGACCTGCATCGACCTGCATTTTGCGAAACCCCGTAAGGCTTATACAGTAAGGTTTACTGCCATGGGTGTATGTCGGTGTATGTCCTGCCGGAAGAGTTCTATATGGGAAAATGAAAATTTCCTATATAGGAAGTTCCTGCCGGGCCTTCACCGACATGCACCCGGAAAGGAAAAGTCATGCGAGAAAAGATCATTGAGAATGATTTGAGGAAAGCCGTCCTGGCTGACGGCGGCCTGTGTCCAAAGTTTGTTTCCCCGGGTATGGATGGTATGCCGGACCGGCTGGTGCTCCTGCCCGGGGGCCGAATTGCCTTTGTGGAAGCTAAGGCTCCCGGGAAGAAACCCCGTCCGCTGCAGCTGCGGCGGCATGAGCAGCTGCGGCGCCTTGGTTTTGATGTTTATGTCCTTGATGACCCGGGCCAGGTTCCGGGAATCCTCCGGGAGGTGATGAACCGTGATCCAGCCTAAAACCATGTACAGCGTCGGGGATGACCATCCGGCCAGCCCCGTGGAAGTCCTGTATAACGCGATCATCCTGCAGGCGGTCAAGGATTTCCGTGCGGCCCACAAGCGGCTGAAGCACAGGCCGGATGATAAAAAGGCGGCGGCGTCTATCCGGGAATTGTCAAAGTTCTTCCGCTCCCGGTATTTTGCCATCCTGACCGGGGTGGACGGACCGACCCTGCTTAGGAAGCTTTGCGACGAGGGAGGTGATGCCCGATGAAGTTCATACCGCATAAGTACCAGGAATTCGCGACCCGGTTTATCTGTGACCACCCGGAGAGCATGCTGCTGCTGGATATGGGCTTGGGTTCGCAAAACGGTGATCTCCTTAACGGCTGTCATGCAGCTGATGTTTGACCGGTTTGAGGTGAGTAAGGTCCTGGTGATCGGTCCCCTCCGGGTGTGTTCTTCTGTCTGGCCGGAGGAGCTGAAGAAATGGGACGGGTTCGAATTCCTGCGGATGTCCGTCATGGTGGGCGACGCGAAACAGCGCATTGCCGCCCTGAATACCCCGGCGGATGTGTATGTGATCAACCGGGAGAATGTTTCCTGGCTGGTGGGCTACCTGGAATCCGTAAAGCGTCCCTGGCCTTTTGATATGGTGATCATTGACGAGCTGAGTTCCTTTAAGAACCGGGACAGCCGCCGGTGGCAGGCGCTGCGGAAAGTCCGGCAGAAAATACAGCGTATTGTTGGTTTGACCGGTACTCCTGCAGGGAACGGCCTCATGGACCTCTGGGCGGAAACGTACCTCATCGACCGCGGGGAGCGGCTGGGCCGGTTCATTACCCGATATCGGGATATCTACTTCGCCCCGGCATCCAAGAACCCGTATACCGGACAGGTTTATTCGTATGTCCCGCGTCCCGGTGCGGAAGAGGAAATCTACCGCCGGATTTCAGATATCACGGTGTCCATGAAGAGCATGGATTACCTGGATATGCCGGAATGCGTCATGGTGGACCGCCTGGTGGATATGTCCGATGATGAAAGGGAAGCCTACGATGCCATGCGGAAGGAAATGATCCTGGAACTGGACGGGGAAGTCATTGACGCCGCCAACGCCGCCGTGCTGGGCGGGAAACTCCTGCAGCTGGCAAACGGGGCAATTTACATTGATAAAGATTCCGACCCTTTTTCTCATGATCCGGAGCCTCAGCAATGTCATCCTGAGCGAAGCGATGATGATCTGTCCGAAGCTGCTGCTTCGGGTAACAGATCACATGCAGAGCTAGGATTTCCTTCCCCTGGTTTCATCACTGTCCACTCCCGGAAGCTGGATATGCTGGAGGATTTGATCGAACAGGCCAACGGCCAGCATGTGCTGGTTGCTTACTGGTTCCGGCACGATAAAGAGCGCATCCTGGAGCGGCTGAAGGAGCGGGGATATGAACTCCGGGAGCTGAAAAAGGACCAGGATATTGCGGATTGGAATGCCGGGAAGATCCCGGTTGCCCTGATTTCCCCGGCCTCCGCCGGCCACGGGTTGAACATTCAGAAGGGCGGGCATATCCTGGTGTGGTTTTCGATGATCTGGTCCCTGGAACAGTACATGCAGACCAACGCCAGGCTGTGGCGCCAGGGACAGGAGAATGTGGTAACGATCCACCATATTGTGATGAAAGACAGTATGGACGAAAAGGTGCTGAAAGCACTGGAAGCCAAGAACACGACCCAGCAGGCGCTGATCGACGCGGTGAAAGCCGAACTGCCAAAATGGAACGTAGGGGACGGTTCTCCAGGAACGTAGGGGACGGTTCTCCACGTTCCACTTTTCCTGCAACTGATAACTTTTGACTGAAAGGAGAACCTCCATGGACGCATACGAATACCTCTCTCAGGCAAAACTCCTGGATCACCAGATCCAGTCCAAGCTCTCCCAACTGGAATCCCTGAAATCCCTGGCGACCTCCGCCGCCTCCTGCTGCGGCAACCGGGAACCGATTGTCAAACATTCCCGGAATGTATCCGCCATGGAGGATACGATCCTGAAGATTATCGAGGCGGAAAAGGAACTGAACGCGCAGATCGATGAGCTGGTGGACTTGAAGCTGGAAATAAGCCGGACAATCGCACAGGTGAAGGATGTAACGCTGAGGCTGATCCTGGAGAAGCACTTCCTGGCTTTCCAGTCCCTGAAGGATATCGGGAGGGACCTGGGGTTTGGTAAGCGCTGGATGCAGATTAAGTACAAGATGGCGGTTGCGGCGGTGCAGACGATCTTGGAGCGGGAAGAAAGTGGATGAAGTGTTACACGATCCCGGAGAAAACCGTCTTGACGGGCAGACTGTCCTTTTTTATAATAACCGCAGGAGCCGGAACCATTTACAGCTTTGAAGGGAGAAAAACGCATATGACGATTGGCAGTCTGATGGAAGAACTGAAACGAAACCCTGTTGGTCAGGAACTTTTGAAAAACGCCAAAGGCACCAAAAACCCGGAGGAATGCGCGGCTGTGCTCGCGGACATTTCCGCTCGCTGCGGGATAGAGGTAAGCCAGGCGGAAATCCTTTCCATGATTCAGGCGGAAGAGGCGGAAAGGAACAGACGGTATGAAGCCGCGAAGGAGGAGATCGCTGAGCTGGCGGACGATGATGTGGAGGATGTCGCCGGCGGAGTGTATCGTATGCAGTTCTACCATACAAGGCCCTTAGGGCAGGGCGGCGGATACGTCGTTCGAGAAGAGGGCTGTGCATATGATTTCACAGATATGGATTGCATTTTACAAGATGCCTGTGATCATGTTGCTGAGAAGTATTACGGCTGTGTGAGCGGATACTATAAGGACTGTGCATATGAGCAGGAACCGGTCAAGGTCTGAAAAAACCCCGCCGCGGGGCATGATCGGCTTCACAGACCGCGCCCGGGACGGGAGCGAAAACGATTCGGCGCTGACTCTTCTCCGGACCGGAAGCGATTCCGGCTCCGGGGTTTTTTTTCTTGACAAATAGACTGACATTTTTTTATCATACTCTCAAAGAACCGAGCGAAAAAAATCTTTGAAGGGAGAAAATGCAGATGACGATTGACAATTTGATGGAAGAACTGAAAAGAAATCCTGTTGGACAGGAACTTTTGAAAAACGCCAAAGACACCAAAAACCCGGAGGAATGCGCGGCTGTGCTCGCCGACATTGCCGCCCGCTGCGGGATAGAGGTAAGCCAGGCGGAAATCCTTTCCATGATTCAGGCGGAAGAGACGGAAAGGAGCAGACGGTATGAAGCCGCGAAGGAGGAGATCGCTGAGCTGGCGGACGATGATGTGGAGGATGTCGCCGGCGGAGTGTATTATTATGAGCACTACGATATTAGGCCCATAGGGCAGGGCGGCGGAGTCGGCATTCGAGAAGTGGGCTGTGCACATGATTTCACAGATATGGATTGCACTTTATACGATGCCTGTGATTATTTTTTTGTGAAGTATTTCGGCTGTTCGAGCGGATACTATCATGATTGTAAAAATATGCAGGACCCGGTCAAGGTCTGAAAAAACACCCGCCGCGGGGCTGCCCGGAGAAAACCGTCTTGACGGGCAGACTGAAGTGGTAAGATAAAACTGGACACGGAGGGGGTAGAAATTGGACACCGACCTGTAGTAAGCTGAACAGGCAGAATCAGGAAGATGGACACTACTACCCCGGACTGTGGACAGGAGGTTACCACATGAAGTACACGAGGA
>JAFROK010000033.1 GCA_017429695.1 Clostridia bacterium
GAAAACTGAATCTATATCAGGAAATCGCTTCAAGATTTGCCCCGTCCTGATTAATGCTTTGCTGACTCTGTGTGCTTATTTGATATGCTCTATGGCTTGGGCATATCATTTTTCTTGTCCGCCCATTCCGTGAACAGTAACGAAATGTCCAATCTGGCCCGTTGCCGTGACAATTATTCCGTCTTGAGAAAAAACGCTTCCAATGCTAAAATAATAAAGGTAAATCTTTATTTCGGAGGGTGCACGGAATGCCGGAAATCGGGACGGTTTTGCGGGAAGGAAAAGGCAAGAAAATCTACGCAACGGATGACCCGGACCAGGCGATCGTTTTCTTTAAAGACGAGGCCATGTCTTTTCACGGCCTGAAACGTGGCCGGATCCTCGGCAAGGGCGAAGTAAACAACCAGATTTGTGAGCATCTGTTTTCCCTTCTGGCGGAAAACGGAATCGAAAGCCATTTCATCCGCCGGATCGATGCCCGCCACAGCCTGATCAAGCGCTGCGAAATGCTTCCCTTCTCTGTCAGGATCCGTAATCGGGTGGCTGGGCAGCTTTCCATCCGTACCGGGCTGCCGGTCGGAATGAAACTGGAGCAGCCTGTGGTGGAATATGTCATGCGCGATACCGAAATGGATGTGGATCCCGTGATCAACCACACCCACATTTATGCCATGAAAGCCGCCACACCGGAAGAGATGGACGAGATCGACCGTCTCAGTCTGAAAATCAACGATCTGCTGAAAGCATACCTGAAGGACATCAACATCGAGCTCATCGATTTCAAGCTTCAGTTCGGCCGGTTCCACGGACGGATCATCGTCGCGGACGAAATCACCCCGGATACCGCCCGTTTCTGGGACAGCAACACCCACGAACCGCTCGATAAAGACCGGTTCAGGAGAGACATGGATAATGTAGCCGAAGCATATCAGGAAGTGCTTCATCGTATGCTGGGCGCGGGCTGAAACCCGCTTTTTTCATGCGCTTTATCACTGACCACTAATCACTGACCACTCGCAACGGAGGAATCATGGATCATTACGGAAAAGCCCGGCGCGAAGGCCTCCGCCTTTATACCGCCGCCATTCAGTCAAACAGTGACCCCTATCTCCCGGTGCTGGAGAAGAAGGTCCCGAATCTTTCCCAGTTAAGCCGCCTGTCCCTCGGAATCATTTCGATCCCGCTGGATCGGGTGATCGGTTCGGTTTCCCAGGGGCGTTCTTTTGCCTTCACGGAGAATTTCCTGCCCATTCTGGAAGGCGGCAGCGAGTTCGCCACCAAATGGGACCGCTTATATGAAAGCGTCGAAGCGGAAGGCGTCAATCAGCCGGTCACCGCCCTGGAGTATATGGGATACTACTATATCATCGAAGGAAACAAGCGCGTTTCCGTGATGAAAGCAATGGAAGCTGAAGATATCGAGGCGGATGTGACCCGTGTCTATCCGGAACGTACGGATGATCCGGAGAACATTGCCTATTACGAATACTGCGACTTCGCAAAAGAAACAAAGCTGTACAGTATTCTTTTCACCCGTCCCGGATCCGTTCAGAAGCTGCTTTCCCTGCCCGGAATGTGTGCCGGTGAAAAGTGGACGGATGACGAAATCATGTCGCTCCGGAAACTGTACCACTATTTCCATACGTCCTACATCGCTGTCATGAAGGACCGCCCCGCCATTCAGTGCGGGGATGCCTTCCTGGCCTATCTGACCGCTTTCGGCTATGAAACTGTCCGGGACGATGATCTCGCGAAAACAAAGGACCGTGTCCGCCTGATGTCCCGGGAATTTGAGTCTCTGGACGGCAAGGTTCGCCTGGTTATGAATTCAGAATCCTCCGCCCCGGTTATCCCGATCCTGAACACTATTTTCCGCCCCTCAAAGATCCGGGCCGCATTCCTTTTCAACCGTACTATCGATGACTCTGCCTGGAATTACTGGCATAACCTGGGGCGTCTGGAAGTGGAGGAAAAGCTGAAGGGCAAAGTGGAAACCACCGCCAGGATCATTCCCTCCCGCGCGGATTTCGCCGCTGAAATTGACAAGCTCATCAGTGACGGCTATACCGCCATATTTGCGACTTCTCCGGTGATGCTCAACAGCTCTGTCCAGCCTGCCCTGGAGCATCCGGATGTTCATTTCCTCTGCTGCTCCCTACTTTCGAATTACAAAAACATCCGCACCTATTATATTCGTTTCTACGAAGCGAAATTTCTCCTCGGCCTGGCGGCAGGCATCCTGTCGGAAAACGGAAAAATCGGATACATTGCAGATTTTCCGATCCACGGTACGCCTTCCGCGGCCAACGCCTTCGCGTTAGGCGCCCGCATGGTGAACCCGAAGGCGAAAATTTATCTCAACTGGTTTTCCGCCTCATGGTTCGATGCAAAGAATCCCTTTGAGGATCCTGAAATCCGCGTCATCTGCAACCGCGATATCACCGCCCCGAATCATACCGCCCGGGATTACGGCCTGTACCTGCGGGACGGCGATGAAATCACCAATATGGCCACCCTGATTCCGCATTGGGGCCTCTTCTACCAGACGATCATTGAAATGCTCCAGAACGGCACCTTTAATCCTTCTGAAAACCGGCAGACCGTTACCAATTATTGGTGGGGCCTGGGATCCCGGATTATCGATGTCGCGTTTTCTACCCGTTTTGATCCGTATGCGACCCGCATTATCAATCATTTCCGCCAGGAACTGAAAGAAGGTTCTTTCTCCCCCTTTGAAGGCGAAATCCGGGATCAGAGCGGTACACTCCGCTGTGAAGCTGACCGCCGGCTGACCCCGGCCGAAATTCTCTGTATGAATTACCTGGTGGACAACATTGTCGGCTCTTTCCCTGCTGAGTCGGAGCTGATTGAATCCGCCCGTCCGCTGGTTCGCCTGCAGGGAATTCGCGGCGAACTGACGCCTGAACTGTCCTCCTTCAGCTGGAACAGAAAGTGAGCCAAATGATATGCGAATTCTGGCCATAGCAGATGAACCGTCCGAAAAGCTCTGGAGTGAACGGTGCAGGGACGCTCTCCGCGGAATTGACCTGGTTCTCTCCGCCGGGGATCTGCCCGCCTCATATCTGTCTTTCCTCACATGCTTTACGAGCGCGCCGATCATTTTTGTCCATGGCAACCATGATGATCACTATGCCCAGAAGCCGCCGGAAGGCTGCCTGAGTGCAGACGGTAAAATTCTTCAGATCAAAGGTGTCCGTATTCTCGGCCTTGGCGGAAGCTATCGCTATCGGCCGGACGGTGTGCATATGTATTCAGAGTCGGAAATGGCTTCCAGAATCGCATCCATGCGGAGAAAGCTCCGGGCCACCGGCGGCTTCGATATCCTGCTGACCCATGCGCCGATACGCGGAGTCGGAGATCAGGACAACCAGACCCACCGCGGTTTCGAATGCTTCGGTCCCCTGCTGGACCGGTATCATCCTGCGGTCATGATTCACGGACACAATCACCAGTCCTACTCTGCCTTCTTCCAGCGCACCCGGGATTATCACGGAATCCCGGTCATCAACGCTTCCTCCTCATGGGAATTCGACCTTCCGGAAACCCCAAACCGAAAAGAACCCTCCCGCCACGGGATCCGCATCATGGAAAAAGCCAGCCGCTTCGATTGAAGCCGCCGGCTTTTTTGAAATTTCCCTGGCCAGTAACACTTCGGTTTAAAAACTCATCTGCCTGAAAACAGGTATTATCCCGAAGGGGTCCAGGGGGCGATCGGAAAGCCCTCTGGTCAGCAATACTTCTGCTCAAACTCCTCTGCCTTAAGCGGTTTATCAAAATAATACCCCTGCATCAGCACAGT
The DNA here is from genome assembly GCA_017429695.1 of Clostridia bacterium. GTDB lineage: Bacteria > Bacillota > Clostridia > Christensenellales > Aristaeellaceae > Aristaeella. The sequence goes on from JAFROK010000033.1 coordinate 3,821, forward strand.
CCCGTACTCATTCAGATAATCCCTCATCTGCTCCGTCTCAATCCCTTCGAAGCATACATCCATCTGATTCCGTTCGGCAATCCTGCAAAGCACCTTTGCAAACATCTCGTTGTTTTCATTGGCAGTCAGCTCATTGGTAAACGTCATATCCAGCTTGATCTCGTTCACCGGCAGGTGCAGCAGTAGATCCAGCGTGGAAAATCCGGTTCCCATGTCGTCCAGCGCCACCAGGATCCCGGTCTTCTTCAGGTCATCCACGCGTTCCCGCAGATAGTCGAATTCCATTTCCTTACAGCGTTCAGTCAGTTCCAGAATCAGATGCTGCGGCGGAAAATGTTCTTCATCCAGGATGCGGACAACATTGGAAATGAAATCTTCCGCATACAGCTGCATGGCTGTGATATTCACGTTAATCCTGAATTCCGGCAGGTGCTCCCGGATTCTTACGGCTTCCCGTACCGCATTCCGGATAATATCATAGCCCAACATCGTATAAGCCGGATCGTTCTCGAGGAAAGATATAAACCTTCCCGGCGCCACCTCGCCGTGTTCCGGCGACTGCCAGCGCAGCAAAGCCTCCGCCCCTGCCACTTCGCCGGTTCCGGAATGGATGATCGGCTGGAAGCGAAGGAAGAAGCCGGAACGCTCCGCAAGGCAGTCCTTGTGGATAATCCGCAGCAGGCTCATTTCCTCGTCCTGCGCGTTTTCCTTTTCCTTGTGATAGAAAAGGATCATATCCTGTGGAGAAGCCCATGCTTCCTCCGCTGCAAACATCGCCGCGCCGCGGATTTCGTCTGTGCTTGTCAACAGCTTGTTCGGCAGCTCAACCGCACCGGCGGAAACACTGACCGGGATAACCGTCTCGCCCACTGTAATCCCGGCACTGCACTGTTCCCGAATCTTCTGATAGGCCTGATTGGCCTCTTCCCGGGTAAATCCCGGCATGTAGAAGAAGAAGTATCCGCCGTTGCGGCTGAACACCTCGCCCCTGCCCTGCAGTGCTTTTCTGGAAATATCCGCCAGGCTCCGGCTCACCATTCCGACAGCAGCGCCGCCGTAGAGCATACGGATCCGGCTGGTATTCATTGTATCCAGCTTCATGAAGATTGCTTCGCAGCCGGTGCTCAGCGCTTCACCCAGCCGTTCGTTCATCACGGTATGGTTTTTCAGTCCGGTTACGGAGTCAATCACCTCCGGCAGTCCGTGGTTCACGATATACCCACAGAATATATCCGGTTCGCCGTCACGGCCATGATACAGGCCGCCGCGGCAGGTAACTTCGACATAATTGTCTTCTTTATCCCTTACGCGGTAACGGCTGTAATGGTATTCCCGGGCACCCTTGATTGCCTGGTGAAGGTCCAGGATATAGGCATCCAGGTCATCCGGATGAATCCTTGCATTCCAGATATCCTCAAAGCCGATAATGAATTCATCGTCCAGTCCAAAGAATTCAACCATAGCTGGAGAAACCCGGGTAACGCCGGTTTCCATATTCATAATATACGGATAATACCGGTCGCTGGTCAGGCACATCGCGTCATACACCCGGTCTGTCAGTCCGGAAAGGTTCAGTCGCGTCCCCGTCTCATGCATAATGCCCGCTGCAGCCGCCTGTTTCAGGTCTGCCTTGTTGCGGTACATCATATAGTCCGCCACCCGCAGCACATCCCGCAGGTTGTTGTATTTTTCATCCGAAACCGCATATCCGATCGCCAGTTCCGGCGCGTAGCTCTTTTTCAGCCCTTCGAGCCGGCAGGCATCATGAACCCGCTTAACATCTTTAACAACCGTCCTCTCGTCCGTTCTCCGGTAAACCGCCAGGAACTCATCGCCGCCCATCCGGTAGATTCTCGCAGCGTTTTTCAGGTTGTTCATCAGCAGCACGGCTATGTCACTGATGTAGGAGTCTCCTTCCTGATGGCCGTACAGGCCGTTCACGGAGCGCAGGTTATTGATGTCAATGAACATGAGGGTGAACGGAACGGACTTGTCTCTTTCAAACTCCTTTTCATATTCAACCATGTCCCGTTCATAGCCGGACCGGGTACCCAGCCCGCTGATCACATCCATCATGACCTTGCGTTCCAGAACAGCTGCCGGATTCTCCAGTGTAAAGAAAAATGCCACCGTCACCACAGTGATCGCTCCGCCGGTAAACAGGAACTCTTTTTTAGCAACCTGGATAGCCTCAGCCAGGATCAGGATCATCAGCACCGGCAGCAGGATGGCATGAAAATGCCGGCCCACCTTTTTCCAGTTGGCCAGAATCAGGATAACGGCTGTAATAAAGAAAACAAAGCAGATCACAAATCCGACTGTCGGACCGGCTCCTTCGGACAGCCATGTCCCATCGTGTTCATTGTATGATGTTTTCAGAATTCCGGTAATCAGCAGAAGCAGGTAGATCCCCGCCGGCGCCAGAAGTGTATAGTGCCATTCTTTTTTCAGGCCGGGATAGCATGCATTCAGCACATAGCGGAACATTTCCGTGCTGAAAAGAATGGCGGAAATGAAGAACAGCCAGTGGGCAATGTCATTGACCAGCGGACTGACGGATTCCATGTGGTTCACTGTCCAGATCGTCAGTCCGTCCATCACCACATGGACCACAGCAAATGTCAGGATCAGATTAAATATCCGCCCGTCTTTTCCCATCCGGTAGGTGCGTGAAATCAGTGCCAGGAAAACCAGTATCACCAGGCAGACGATTTCCTCCCGGAGAATCAGCAGTGGAAACATCGCCGTTCATCCTTTCGCGGCATTAGTACGGTATCATACATACCTGTTCAGATATGCAGCAATCCGCAATCTATTCAACCCATTCTTTATCTGTGAGCACATCCTGCTCATTTTCATCCAGCATCCAGGCCAGATGTCTTTCATCCATCACAGCATCTTCCGGCACTGCAAACCGTTCTTCCGGTACATGCAGCCCGATCGGACCCTTATTCAGAATAATTTTGACATAATCCGCTATGCTTGTCAATCTTTTTTCCAGTGCCACGCCGTATATGGGAGATTCCGGTCTCGACCAGTGGTTGTCCGATCCGGCGGTCATCACCAGGCCGTATTCCCTGCCGAGCCGGATCGCCCGGGCGTCATCCAGCTGTTCATTTCCTGCGTTGGCCACTTCAATGCCGTCACAGAACCGCAGCCCCAGGCGAATTTTTTCCATATATCCACGGATCCGGAAAGGATGCGCCTGAATCACGCATCCGCCGGCTTTATGTACTTCCTCCAGCTGCTGGCGGCGGGTCCAGTGCTCCATTTCAGGATGGGCCTTCATGTATTCCTTGCTCAGGCCGTATACCAGGTATTCATCCCCGTGAAAGTGCTGTTCCAGGCCAAAGAAAACGTCCAGTCCGATCCGGTCGCCTTCTTCCTTTGCATCCTCATATCCGCGCCAGAACAGTTCAATTCGCTCCTTCCACGGCAGTTCACGGTCCACCGCCGTGTTTCCGCCGAAGAAGTGGTCTGTCATAATAATCCCTGTAAAGCCGATGGATTTATAATACTGTGCATGCTCCTTGCCGGTGCTCCTGCCGCACTTGCTGGCCAGGCATGTATGCATGTGCGTTTCATATAAGAAAGACATTCCCGGGCTCCTTTCCGATCTCTGACCCGCTTATTCTACTCCAAACCGGTTTTTTCCACAATACAAAAAGCACAGGCGAATCATCTGTCCAAAGAAGCCGGCGGAGCATTCGCCCCGCCGGCCGCTTTGGTCTCCTGGTTTATCTTCAGTTTTTACTTTTTCGGCATAACCGGCAGGTATGCGCCATAGCCGGCATATACCACCTTCGCGTATCCGGGCTGGTCTTCCGTCGCGGCAATCCATTCAGTCTCCGCTTCGGTGGCGTTCCCCGCCGCGTCGATATACATGATCTTCATGCCTTCCTGGTATTCAACCTGGATCTTCAGGGTGACCTTGGCGTTCGGAACTTCCGTCTCGTTGCCGTCCGCATCCTTCAGCACGATCTTGATCACGTCGATTCCGCCATCCACAACGTCGTATTTCTCGGCTGCGTCGGCCGGCATTTCGGGGGCCGTGTCCTCTTTCATGTCAATGATCAGTTCGGAGCCGGGGGCCTTGTCCAGGGCAGCTTTCAGTTCCTTCACGGAGATATCCGCCTGGGTGGTGCCTTCCGCGTTCTCCATCCGGATCGTGGACGCACCGTTCTCCAGCAGCTTGTTCACAGCCTTTTTGTCCAGCGTCAGTTCCGCTTCCTTCGCGCCTTCTTCCGGCTTGACTTCAACGATGTACTTCTTCGTCTCGGGATCCTTCTCGATCTCAATGGAAACAGAGGCATTCTCGCCAGCAGCCTTTTCCACTGCGTCGGTAATATCCTGCTTCTTGGCCTTCTCGGTCTTGTACATCGTCACGGACAGCATCACCGCGCCGCCCTTCGGAACCACCAGGAAGTACTCGCCCTTTTCATTCTTTTCCAGGGTAACCTTGGTGTCCGTTCCGTTGAACGCGCCGTCGAGTACATATCCCGCGGGAACGTTGACCTTCAGCACAACGGTATCGCCCTCATGGGCCACGTCGTATCCTTCGTAATCAGTGGTGCCTTCGGTTGACACATTCTGATCCATGCGGATGATGTACTGGATCTTCTTCTCCGTTTCCCTGTCAGCCTCGTAGGTGCCGTCCTCATTCAGCCGTTCAACGAGATTGCCGTCTTCGTTCGGAACAACTTCCCAAACAGTCAGGGTCAGGTTGTCGGTCACGGTCTGCTCGCTCAGCACGATGGCATGTTCACCGCTCAGGGTACCGTCCACCAGCAGATCCATCGAGGCAGCGTCGTTTTCCAGCGTAATGGAGGCCGCTGTATCAGCAGCGATCACATCGCCAATAACGGTCACTTCGGTCAGGTTGGTCTCAGATTCTGAAAGCTGGTATCCCTGGGCGTTCATATCCAGGCCGATACCGTCGGAAACCACATCGCCGTCCACAATCACGGAAACCAGGCCGCCGTCGTTGTAGGTGTAAACACCGGTGGTGTTCTCCTCGGAGCCGATCGCGTACACATCGCCGCCGACATACACCGAAGTTAGGCCGTCGTCATAGCTTTCCGCATAGATGCCGGTCGTACCATAATCCTCGGAAACAGCCGTCACGCCTCCGTCAACCCATACATTGGCGGAACCTTCATAGCCGCTCCAGGCAGAAATGCCGGTCGCATATTCATCAGCAGTGGCCACTATGTCTCCGGAAATATCTACGTTGGTAATAGCTTCATCATAAGCAGAAGCTGTCACGCCAACCGCGTAATAATCGGCAGTCGCAGCCACGTCTCCGCCGACAGACGCATAGGCAATCGCTCCGTCTCCACTGGAATACATCACAACGCCATAAGCTTCTTCACCGCCTGCCACCATCATGTCGCCGTCTGTCTGGATGTACAGGCTCGCCTCGTTGTCGCTCGCTTCCTCTTCATAGGAATCGGTATAGGCGCATCCGTAAATGCCTTGTGCTCTGTCGTCTTCGCCGCCGCTCACAACCACATCGCCGCCGATTGTCACAGTGCCGTCGGAGTTTCCAGAATCCGCTGATACGCCGAATGCACTGCCTTCCAGACTGGTCACCGTCAAATCGCCGTCAACGTTCGCGGTAACGGTCGCGTTATCATACATATCAAGGTCGATACCAAATGTGTATTCGTCTTCTGTTTCAATGGTCACGTTTCCGCCAACATTGATCGTTGCTTCCGCGTTCTCCACATCGGCATAAATGGCACGACCGCCGTCCTCGCCGCCGAAAAGCGTAATGTCCCCGCCAACCGACGCGATTGCGCTGCCTTCTTCCGCGATGTCTTCCAGCTGAATGCCCTGGACATAACCTTCCGGAGCGGAAACGGTCAGGTCGCCGCCGACAACTGCAGTTACATCAGCATTGACCGCTTCTTGGAAGTATACGCCGGTAGCACTGCCATACTCGTTGGTGGAAGTAACATCGCCATACACCGCAGCGTATGTGAAGGCTTCGCCAGTCGAATCCACGCACATCGCAGTCGCATATTCACTGTCTTCGTTGCTGATGCTCAGGTCGCCGATGACGGCCACGGAAGTTTCCGATCCCTGTCCGTCCGACTCGGCATAAATGCCGGTAGTTGTGTTGGCCACAACAGATCCCTCAATAACGGTTACAGACTGGCCGCCTTCTTTGGCATGGGCTTCAATCGCGTCCTCCCAGACATCACCAGCTTCGTTGTCCAGCGTTGCATTGCCGCCCACAGTCACTTCTGAGCTGCCGTCGGTGCTGGTTGCATACGAATAGAGAAGCTGGGAAGCATTCTCACCTTCCACATTCAGGTCTCCGCCGACCTTCACCACGACGGATCCGCCCTGCGGATTGATCCATGAATAGGAATAATAACTTGTACCTTCATCTTCCGGATATTCATAAACGTAGTAGTCATTACCTGCCTTGTCCTGGTACCAGTAGGTTATCTGGACTAATTTCCCTTCTTCATCATAGTAGGGCCACTGATCAATCAGAACAAGGTCATCCAGGACCGCTTTGAATTCTTCCTCAGTAATTGGCTGTTCGGTTCCTTCAGAGGATGCGTATATGCCCTGCCCACCAGCATTAACGTCTCCCTCGGCCTCTGCTTCAGTCTGACCGCCGATAGCAGCTCCGGCGTATATTCCTTGTTCTTTCGCATTGATATCCCCGGTGATGGTGGTCTGGGCGATACCTTGCTCGCTGGAATAGGTACTTAGACCGTTATCAGCGCTCAGGCTTTCCGCGCCAAATCCGGTGACGGAATCTTCGCCATGCGCGTATACCGCAGCAGCGGTTCCGTTGTACATTTCGCCTTCAGCTTCCACTTTTCCGGCCACAGCAATCGCGGTGCCACCGTCGTAGGAACTGACATAGACACCTGTCGCACTTATGTCGGATGTTGCGGATACATCACCTGTCGTGACTTCTGTTTTACCTTCGCCCTGAGCGGTAGCGTCAACACCGCTGGCCGAGCCATTTTCCTTTTCGATAGTAATTTTGCCGGTTACCGAGGCGTTTGTTTCATCGCCTTCCCAGGAATAAGCGCTCAGAGCCACATACTCATCCTCATCTGCCGGCACAATAGTAATGTTGTCATCGATCGTTTTTGTTTCATCGTTTACATAAACCGTGTTTGTCACATCCGCGTAGGCGGAAATGCCTGCGGATACGGTCATGGCCAAAGTAAGTACAATGGCCACCAGTTTCCTGATCTTCTGATTCACGATAAAAAGACCTCCTTGCAATAAATATAAGGTTACATGAGAAATACCACCTGTGAGTATAGTATAACTCGCAAAGACGCACAGGTCAATTTGCAGATATTACAATTTTGTTAAATCTTTTGGCTTTCAGCCATACAATATGCAGCATCTTCAGCCTGTTTCCAGATTGTCATCCTGAACGTATGATCTCCATTCGAGTGTTCGAGTGTTCGAGTGTTTGAGTGTTTTGCATCTCCGGTAAACCGAGACCCGGAAAATGGACACTTTTTAGTGTGCATTTAGTGTTTAGTGTTTTAGTGTTTTGCCAAATTGATTATTTCATACTTCTATACCATTCGTTTCCACAGTTTAACATTATCACGTTTCTGGGCCGCCATCAACCCGGCAAAACCGGACATTCCCGGACATTTCCGGCATTTTTTGATTCTCGCCGCTCACACCACGAAAAAGGCTCCTGCATTTCCGCAGGAGCCCTGTCCCATTCGTTTCCGGCAGTATAATAATATCACATGATTGACATGTCATCAAGGTGACAAATAGTGACAAATGGTGACAAACACTGCCAACTTTCAGTAAATCTTCTTGCTTTCTTCTTTCTTTTCTTCTATGATAATCCCGAAATCGAATTGGAGGAATTCCATATGAAAATGCGTTTTTTCCGACTGCTTTTGTTCCTGATCCTTACGCTGTGCCTGATCCTGGGCGCTGCCTCTGCGGCGGATCAGAAAAAATCCGGCGAGCTTTACGGGGACCTGGACGGCCTGTTTTCCTGGTTCTATGCTGCCGACAGCCTGCCGGCCGGCGCGTCCCTGCGTGAAAGCGGCACCCATCTCACCGCGCTGTACAGCAAAAGCAGTACGGCCGCTTCCCCCGTCATGGAAAACATCACAGCCTGCAGCCTGGATTTCCTTTCCGGAGATGAGGCGCTGAAAAATGCTGTAGTGCTTGCCGTTGAGCATAAAGGCACCATCAATCCTGTTACATTGGCGGATGAGCGGTATCTGTCCGTGGATATCCGGATCAACAATGCCGCCCTTGTGTCTCCCGGCACTGCTGTGTTCCGCCTTACGCTGGAGAGTTCCTCCTTCCGCTGTGTCAAAGACTGCACCCTGCGGGTTTTCTCTGCTGATGAAGTACCTTCGGTCACTCCTGTCGGCGGCACGCCGCAGTTCCACCTCCGTCCCGGCCAGTCGCTGGCTGTCAGTGACCTGGTTTCCTCTCTCCTCTCAGAAGATTTCAAGGCGTACAGTCTCAGCAATAGCCTGCCCGTTCCTTACTTCGGCGCCTTCGTTTCCGCCGTGCCGGAAGGCATGTCCTCCAGTGCCGGCCAGGGAACCGTATCGGTATTGGATTTTGGCCTGTACCCTCTGGAACTGCATTACTATGTGTCCAATCTGGAATGGGTTCTCCCCTTTGAAGTTGAAGCCCTGTCCTATTCCGTTTCCGGGCCGTCCTTCCTGCTGCCCGGCGCTTCCGCCCGTTACCGGATCATTGATGAAGATGCCGGCGCTTCCCGCCGCTTCACCTGGGCCGTTTCCGGCAACGAAGCGGAGATTGATCCGCAGACCGGTGAACTGCAGGTTTCATCCTCCGCTGTTCCGGGCCGGCCACTGGCACTGACCATCACCCCGGAATCCGATCCGCCTCTGACAACAGCCGTCGTGATTCCCGCAGGTGCCGTCGGAGACATGCCTGAACTGCAGATTGAATCGGAAAAAGGATTCCAGATCCCCGTTCCCACCAGCCAGACCTGGGAAGGCGTCATTTCCTCCACGCGGGAAGGCGGTTGGGTCGCCCGTTGCCGTACATTCGGATTTGAAAATGCCCTGGTCTATGTGGATTCCAACGTAGCAAAAATCCCTGCCGGATTCCGGGAAGACCCGGACGCCGCCCGGTCCTACTATGACCAGACTTCCTTCAGCAACAATGTCACCAACCTGCAGCAGCGGGATCTGGAGATCGACGGCCATCCTGCCCGGATGATCACCTATACGTTGCTGGGCGACGGCCAACCTACGCATTTTGGTGAAATCCACTATGTGCGCAACGATTACCGCCTGAGTTTTCGGATCTATACCAGCAAAGCGGATACCCCGGCGGACCGGGTTGTTCCCGTCAGTTTCAACGACCTGGAACGCTTTGCCGCGGAAATCCACTATAACGAGGAATCCGCGCCAATCCGCCAGGCCGACACTGCCCTGAGCATTGCAGTGAAAGACGATATCTCTGATCTCGTTGCAGGAGAAACCTACCAGTTTTCCGCCGCCTTCGCCAATCCGGATTCCGTCCGTGCCGATGGTCATAGTCAGATCACCTGGTCCGTCATGGATACCGTCACCGGAACGGCGCCTGAAAATGTAACGATCAGCAATACCGGTCTCGTAACCGTGCGGCGGGCCCTGGAAGCGCCGGCAGAAGTGGAAATCACCGCATCCTCGGAAGCCTACGGAACTTCAGCCTCACTGCGCGTGACCGCCGTTCCTTCAGCCAAGCAGATTTCCATCGATCCGGCGAACGACCTGATCTACCTGAATGATTCCCCTGTCACCTACCGGGCACTGACCAACCCGGATACCATTCCCGCAAACCTGATCTCCTGGACGCTAAGCGGTACCGCGGCCGAAATGACCGTCACAGAGGACGGCGCTGCCGTGTTGACCCCTGTTCAGCAGGGAAAGGGGACCCTAACTGCCATCGCTCCCGGCGGACGTCGGGCGGAGCTGAAAATTTCCGTCCTGGTTCCCGTGGAGTCCGTCACCCTCTCCCGGGATAAGGAAGCGTTCCCGGGCGGCAAAGTCAGTTACAGTGCCTCCGTTGAACCGAATGAAGCCGGGAACAAGAAACTCACATGGTCCCTGGATGTTCCCTCCGATATCGCGGTCATTTCAAAAGACGGAAAGCTGACCATACAAAAAAGCACGCCGGTCGGAACGCAGATCACCGTGACCTGCACCGCCCCCGGCGCGCCGGAACCCGTTGTCGCAACCGATGTCCTGACTGTCGTCAGCAAATAGTTTCTCAACACATATTGGTTTGTTCAAAAGCGCTGCGCGTCCCTTGAGCAGGACGCGCAGTGTTTTTTCTTAATTGCCCCGGTTGAGCTGGTTCACCAGGTATACGAATTCTTCTTTATATACATCCCCGTTCAGGTCGCTGCAGCTCCGCAGCAGATCCAGCGCGGTGTCATAGGTCGCGGTTCCCTTCCATTCGCTGTCCCGCAGGATCATCCCGACTTCCGCCACTGCGGCCGCGAACTTCATATTATCGCTCAGGTTTTCCGCGTAGATTTCCGTGCTCATGGGATATTCATACAGCTTGCTCACATCGCCATCCGGTTCCTTGGCCCGGATGCTGACCGTCAGCATTTCGCCGCCTTCCGCTTTTTCCGCTGCATCCATAGCGGTATAACGGCTTTCAGCATCGCCAAATTCAAAGTCAGAATCGATCGGAACAATTTCATACAGTGCCGTCATCCGGTGTCCGCTGCCGATCTCGCCGCCATCCTTGGTGTCATCCGCAAAGTCTTCTGCGGCCAGCAGCCTGTCTTCATAACCGATCAGCCGGTATCCCTTTACCAGGGCCGGGTTGAAGTCCACCTGGATTTTGACATCCTTGGCCACTGTGATGAAAGTGCCGCCGCCTTCGGTCACCAGGGCTTTCCGGGCTTCATGAATCGTGTCAATGTACCAGCAGTTGCCGTTGCCATAATCCGCCAGGGCTTCCATCTTGTTGTCCTTGTAGTTGCCCATGCCGAACCCCATGCAGGTCAGGCAGATGCCGCTCTTCCGCTTTTCTTCCACCATGCGGGCCAGCTCACCTTCGCTGGTTACGCCCACGTTCAGGTCGCCGTCCGTCGCCAGCAGGATCCGGTTCACGCCGCCGTCCTTGTAGTACTTCGAGGCAACTTCATAAGCCCGCAGGATACCTGCCGTCCCGTTGGTCGCACCGTGCGCCTCCAGTTCGGAAATCGCTTCCATGATCAGTGTCTTGTCTCCGGCCCGCACGCCTTCGATCACAACACGGTCCTGGCTGGCATAAGCCACAATGGATACCGTATCTTCCGGATCCAGTTCTTCCAGCAGCATCAGGAAAGCGCGCTTCACCAGGTCCAGCCGGTCTTCGCCGTCCATACTTCCGGAGGTATCAATCAGGAATACCAGGTTATGGGCCGGCCGCTCGTCAGCCGTTACCGTCTTCGCCTGGATGCCGATCTGAAGCAGCTTCGTTTTTGCGTTCCATGGGCAGTCCGCGTATTCCACCGTTACGCCGAAGGGATCGTCGCCGGTCGGCTGTTTATAATCATACTTGAAATAGTTCATCAGTTCTTCAATCCGGATGCTGTCCGCGGGAATCGCCTGCTTATCCAGCACCTTCCGCCGGAACTGGGCATAGGAAGATGTATCCACATCCGCCGCAAAGGTGGACAGCGGAGAATTCTTTACGCTCAGGAACCGGTTGCTCTCAATCCGAGTATATTCGTTGGTATTGAACTCCGGCATTTCCCATGTGTTCGCATAGCTTTTTGCACTGGCGCCGTAGCCGGTCACATATCCAGGGGCCATTGTACCCAGCGGCATCGGCGCGTATGCTGCGTCATAGTAAACTTCTGTTTCTGTCGCCCACTCCTCATCGTATAGCGGATAAGCTGTCCTTTTCTCGGCAGTGGCCAGTTCCGCCATGGTCAGTCCGTCCGCCATGCCGGTTACCAGCAGGCTGTGTTCCCGCTGGAACCACATCAGCGCAGCTTCTGTCGCGTCATCAAATGTGCCGCTGGCTTCGCCTTCCATGTATCCCAGTTCAATCAGCCGCTTCTGGATCCAGGTCACTTTTTCCCCGGAATCGCCTTTCCGCCAGATGGTGTTTTCCTCTCCGAACGCCGCCACGGCGCTGATCATGACAAGCATTGCTGCCAGCAGAATCGCTGTAATCCTCTTCATGGTACCTTGCTCCTTTCATCATGCCGGTTTTCCCGGTCTCATCCTGTCAGACGCAGGGCATAAAAAAAAGTTCCCGCATCGGCGAAAACTTTTTTTCTTTCATGTTTCAAAGTCATTTTCTTTTGCTTAAGCGCATTTATCAACCGAAGGTCCAGGGCGATCGGATGATGAACCGTCCGGAACTTGTTCCGGTTAACGGTTCACATGCACCGCTAAGCCTTGGTCCTGCCGTGCGCGGTGCGCGAGCTGCACATAACGGCCGCCGCCAGTGGCGGATGAAGGCCGATTGTGTGTTGGATTCACCGGCCGCGGTGCGCGCGCGATTCCTTGGCCGCAGCAGCGAAATCCCCGTTACGAAGTCATCTTCTCCTGCTTGACCTTTTTATCAATCACATGCCTTGATGCCAGTTCCTTATGAATATCATCCAGGGAGATCCCTGCCTCAATCATCAGTACCATCACATGGTATGTCAGGTCTGCAATCTCATAGATGGTTTCCTTCTTATCCTTGTCTTTTGCGGCAATGATGACCTCCGTCGATTCCTCGCCGACCTTCTTCAGAATCTTGTCCAGGCCTTTTTCAAACAGGTAGGTGGTGTATGATCCTTCCTTCTTTTCCGTTTTACGTCCGGCAATCAGGTTCATCAGGCCTTCGTAGGTAAACTCATGCCGTTCATCGCTTTCCCATACTTCATCGTTGAAGCAGGTCTCCGTGCCGGTATGGCATGCCGGGCCGTCCTTCTCCACCTTGATCAGCAGCGTATCCCGGTCACAGTCGGCTGTGATCGACACAATATGCTGATAGTTGCCGCTGGTTTCACCCTTCAGCCACAGTTCCTGCCGGCTCCGGCTCCAGAAGCAGGTCAGTCCTTTCTCCATGGAAATTTTCAGGCTTTCCCGGTTCATATAAGCCAGCATCAGCACCTTTCCATTCTCTGCATCCACCACGATTGCAGGAATAAGGCCCTTCTCGTCAAATTTCAGTTCATCCACGTTCACCATATGTTCTTCCATCCTTTCATCATGTTTTCTGTTTCCGGTAATTCCGTTCCGCCGGTTATTCAGCCCTGTCCACAATTCTCGCGCTGATTCCGTTCCGCCGCATTTCCTCCTTCAGGGCAGATATTTCCACTTCCCCGAAATGAAAAATTGACGCAGCCAGTCCGGCATCCACGCCGGGCAGTGTTTTGAACAGGGTAATAAAATCTTCAATCTTTCCGGCGCCGCCGGAAGCAATTACGGGCACTTTGACCACATCGCACACTTTTTCCAGAAGTTCCAGGTCAAATCCCTGCTTCACACCGTCGGTGTCCATGGAGTTAACCACCACTTCTCCCGCGCCTTCTCCGACGCACCGGCGGATCCATTCAATGGCTTCCATCCCGGTGTTTTCCCGGCCACCTTTTGCAAAGATCCGGAACACACCGTCCACACGCTTCACATCCACGCTCAGCACCACGCACTGATCGCCGTACAGCCGTGCGGCCTTCCCCACCAGTGACGGATCCCGGATGGCCCCGGAGTTGACAGACACCTTGTCCGCACCGCATTTCAGCACGCGGTCAAAATCCGCCGTCGTGTTAATCCCGCCGCCGACCGTCAGCGGAATAAACACTGTTCGCGCCGTCTCTGTCAGGATATCCGTAAACAGTCCCCGGCCTTCCGCAGATGCGGTAATATCATAAAACACCAGTTCATCCGCGCCGTGATCGCTGTAGTACTTCGCCAGCTCGACCGGCGAGGCCACATCTCCCAGGTTCAGGAAATTGACGCCTTTCACCACGCGCCCGTTCTTGACATCAAGACAGGGAATAATCCGCTTCGTAATCACTTACATACCTCGATTGCTTTCTTCAGGTCGATATCGTCCGTATAGTATGCCTTGCCGATAATCGCTCCGTACAGGTTCATTTCCCGCAGGCTCTCAATATCCTCCATCGACGAAACGCCGCCGGATGCCGTAATCTGCAGTCCCAGCCTTTTGGACAGTTCCCGGTACATCTCCCGGTTTGTTCCGCGCATCGCTCCGTCCCGGGAGATATCCGTGCAGATCAGGGTCCGGACGCCAATGCGCTCCATTTTTTCACAGAAGTCCATCAGTCCGACGGCTGATTTCTCCGTCCATCCCTTCACGGCGATGAAGCCATCCCGTACATCCGCGCCTACGGCAATCTTTGCGCCGTACTTCTCCACAGCTTTCCGCAGGAACGCTTCATCCTCCACGGCTGCGGTGCCCAGGATCACCCGGTCCAATCCTGCGTTCAGATACCGTTCCACCACGTCCATGTTCCGTATACCACCGCCAATCTCACAGAACAGTCCGGAGGCTTCCCGGAGTTTCAGCACGGTATCAAGATTCGGCGTCTCCCCGCTTCTCGCGCCTTCCAGATCCACCAGGTGAACGTGTGTTGCCCCGCAGGCGGCAAAATCCCTGGCGATCTCTTCCGGATGGTCGCTGTATACGGTCATCTGCGCATAATCGCCCTTAAAGAGCCGGACGGCTTTGCCTTCATACAGGTCAATGGCCGGAAACAGGATCATACCGCTCCCTCCGTTTCACCGCCGGCTTCACAGAAAGCCTTCAGAATCTTCAGCCCGACGCTGCCGCTCTTTTCCGGATGAAACTGGCAACCGAACACATTGCCAAGACCAACGCAAGCCGTCAGGTCCGCTCCGTATTCTACGGTGGCCAGCAGGCTTTCATCGCAGTTCACGGCGCTGTAGGAATGAACAAAATAGACATATTCCCCTTCCTGGGTATATTTCAGGATCGGTGACTGCCGCCTGATTTTCAGCGCATTCCATCCCATCTGGGGAATCTTGAGTCCTTCGCCGATCCTTTCGGCAATCGGACGGATCTCGCCTTTCAGCAGTCCCAGTCCCTCATGGACCCCATACTCATAGCTTCGTTCAAACAGCATCTGCATACCAAGGCAGATCCCCATCAGCGGTTTCCCGTCCGCAGCCTCCGCCCTGACAACCCGGTCCAGTCCGGTTTCGCGCAGTTTACGTGCGGCGTCTTCAAACGCGCCGACTCCGGGCAGGATCACTCGATCCGCTTTATGAATGGTTTCCGGATCAGCAGTCACCGCCGCTTCAACGCCGATGGCGGCAAAGGATGAGCGCAGGGAAAACAGGTTACCTACCCCGTAGTCGATAATTGCGACCATCAGAGAACTCCTTTCGTGGAGGGAACTTCATTTGCCGCCTCCGCGTCAATTTTCACCGCGGCCCGCAAACTGCGTGCCAGGCTCTTGAACGCCGCCTCGATAATGTGATGGCTGTTCTTTCCGGCTATCTGCCGGATATGAAGCGTACAGCGGGCATTGGTGGCAAAAGCCCGGAAGAACTCTTCCGTCAGTTCGGTATCGAATGTGCCGACCTTTTCCGTGGGAATGGCCAGCTCATAAGCCAGGAATCCACGGCCGGAAAGATCCACGGCGCTCAGCACCAGGCTCTCATCCATCGGCAGCAGCATGCTGCCGTAGCGGATAATTCCCTTTTTGTCGCCCAGTGCCTTGTCAAAAGCCTGGCCCAGGGCAATCCCGATATCTTCCGTCGAGTGATGATCATCCACCCGTGTATCCCCTTTGCACTGAACCTTCAGGTCAAACCGCCCGTGACGGGCAAACAACTCCATCATATGGTCCAGGAATCCGACGCCTGTATCAATCTCATATTTTCCGGTTCCATCCAGCGCCAGTTCCACCCGGATGTCCGTCTCTCCCGTCTTCCGCTCCACCAAACTCTCCCTCATATCAGTTCCCTCCAGCAAACGATAAACACACAACTGATAACTAATCACTAACCACTAATCACTTATCACTAGCCACTAACTCCCCGATTACCCTGACCACCGTTTCCATATCCTCCTGGGAGCCGATCGTAATCCGGTTGTAGTCCTTGATCCGCTCCACGCTGAAATGGCGGATCAGGATACCGCGTTCTTTCAGCTTCAGGTATAGTTCCTCACCGGAAATATCCGGATGCCGGGCAAACAGGAAGTTTGTCTTCGAGGGAGTCACCTCAAATCCAAGCTTCTCCAGCGCATCCCGTGTCCGTTCCCGGGTCGTCATGATCGTCCGGCAGTTCTCCATGTTATATTCGTCATTCTGCAGGCATGCGATTCCGGTCGCCATGGTCATCCGGTCGATATTATACGGATTCGTGGAATACTGGATCGTCTTCAGGTCCCGGATAATCTCCGGGTTGGCAACGCCAAATCCCAGCCGTGCGCCTGCCATGCTGCGCGATTTGGAGAATGTCTGTGTCACCAGCAGGTTGTCGTATTCCCGGATCAGCGGCACACAGCTTTCCGCGCCGAAGTCCACATATGCTTCATCAACGACCACAACATTATAGGGATTTTGCTGCAGGATTTCCGCAATTTCATCCCGCCGCAAAGCAATACCGGTCGGAGCGTTCGGATTGGCAATAAAGATGGTTCCGGCCGACTGGAAATAATCTTTGATCCGGATTGTCAGATCCTCCTGCAGCGGGATCTCCCGGTATGGTACCAGGTTGATCTGCCCGTATACTGGATAGAATCCGTAGGTAATGTCTGCAAACACCGCCGGGATATGCCTGTCGCAGAAAGCCATAAATGCAAAATTCAGGATCTCATCCGAACCGTTTGTCATAATCAGTTCGTCCGGTGAAACGCCCAGCCGTCCGGCCAGCGTTTCCCGCAGCTCCGTGCATTCCGGTTCCGGATACAGTTCCAGCTTTCCGGCCGCTTCCCTGGCTGCCTTCACAACAGCCGGATGCGGCGGAAAAGGATTCTCATTGGTATTCAGCTTGATATACTGCTGCTTCTTCGGCTGTTCACCGGGCACATATGCCTTCAGCTCCGCATACTTATCTGAAAAAAACCGGCTCATCTTCTGCTCCTCTTACTTCCTTGTCCGGATCACCGCGCTCCTGGCATGTCCCGTAAGGCCTTCCTTTTCGGCAAACATGGCCACATCCTCTGCGACCCGCGCCAGCGCGTCCTTCGTAAAATAAGTATACTGCGTTTTCTTCACAAAGTCATCCACTGAAAGCGGACTGGAAAATTTGGCTGTTCCCTGGGTCGGCAGCGTGTGATTCGGCCCGGCCAGGTAATCTCCCAGCGCTTCCGGGCAGTTCCGGCCCATAAACACCGATCCGGCATGCCGGATGCTGTCCAGGTAATCAAACGGGTTGTCCACGCACAGCTCCAGGTGCTCCGGCGCAATCTCATTGGCAATTTCGATTGCCTTTTTCAGGTCATCGGCCACAATAATCTTTCCGTTCCGGTCAATCGATTCCCGGGCAATTTCATACCGTTCCAGTTCCGGCAGCTGCTTTTCAATTTCTGCGCTGACCGCCTCTGCCAGTTCCGCGCTGTCTGTCACCAGTACTGCGCTGGCCACTTTGTCGTGTTCCGCCTGGCTCAGCAGATCCGCCGCCAGGTGTGCCGGATTGCTCTTCCCGTCCGCCACGGCAAGAATCTCGCTCGGCCCGGCAATCATATCAATCGACACAATGCCGTATACCTGCCGCTTGGCTTCAGCCACAAACGCGTTTCCGGGGCCGACAATCTTATCCACCTTCGGTACGGATTCCGTACCATATGCCAGCGCTGCAATCGCCTGTGCCCCGCCGGCTTTCACAATCCGGTCCGCACCGGCCACCTTCGCAGCGGCAATAATCACAGGGTTAATCTTTCCGTTCCGTCCGGGAGGCGTTGTCAGGATGACTTCCTTCACGCCGGCAATCTTCGCCGGGATCACATCCATCAGCACCGTGGAAGGATATGTCGCCGTTCCGCCCGGCACATAGAGCCCGGCCCGGTCCACAGGAATCACCTTCTGGCCCATCACGATGCCGTCTTCATCATTAATAATGAAAGAATTCCGAACTTGCCGGCTGTGGAATTTCCGGATATTAGCGGCTGCCTTTTCCAGCACCACCATAAACGTCGGCTCCACCTGCTTCAGTGCTTCCGCTGCCTCCGCCTCCGTCACTGTCAGGCTTTCCACTGTCGCGTGATCAAATTTTTCCGTATATTCCCGCAGCGCCGCGTCGCCCCGTTCCCGCACATTCCGGATGATATCCGCCACGGTATCCGTAACATTCATGGTCGGCATGTTGCGGGCAAAGAGTTCTGAATTCGGCACGTCGCCATATTTCATAATCCGGATCATTTTGCCTCAACTTCCTTTCTGATTTCCCGAACCAGCCGTTCAATCGGTTCGGTCTTGAATTTGAATCCCGCCTTATTGGCAATCAGCCGTGCGGAGATCGGAACAATCGTTTCCATCACGGCCAGGTGGTTTTCTCGCAGGGTTGTTCCGGTTTCCACAATATCCACAATCACATCGCTCAGTCCCAGGATCGGTGCAATTTCAATTGAACCGTTCAGATGGATGATATCGATATCCCGTCCCATGGCACTGTAATAATCCCGGGCAATCCGGCTGAATTTCGTTGCCACCCGCAGCGTCCGGTCCGCATTGTCCCGGAAGCCTTCCGGCGCGGCAACGCACATCCGGCATTTTCCGACGTTCAAGTCCAGCAGTTCATAAACATCCGGGCGGTACTCAAGCAGGATATCTTTCCCGGCCACACCGACATCCGCGGCACCCCGTGCCACATAAATGGCCACATCGGATGGTTTGACCCAGAAATACCGCACACCGGCTTCGGGATTGTCAAATATCAGCTTCCGGCTGTTTTCCAGCAATTCGGGGCACTCGAATCCCGCGCCGGCAAACATGGCGTATACTTTTTCGCCCAGTCTTCCCTTGGGCAGCGCGATATTAAGCATTGATCCCCGCCTCCTCTGTCAGCCGTTCCATCATATTCAGGAATACAGCAAATCCAATGGCCCGGTCCCGCCGGCCCATCCGGCGCATCAGGTGATCATACTGGCCTCCGGACAGCACACTGCCCGGTATCCCGCTGATGAATCCCTTGAAAGCAATGCCGTTGTAATACTTCATATCGCTTGTCGCGGAAAAATCAATCTGAATCCGGTTTTCCATGTCTGTTCCGGTAAATCCGGCCAGTGCCCGGCTCAGGTCCGTCGCGGCATCCGCCACCCCGTTTTCCTCCGCCAGCGCCCGAATCTTCGGTAGCACTGCTTTCGGTGCGCCATACAGGCTCAGCAGTTCAATCAGCGGTTCCTCTGCGCCTTCGGCCAGTCCGTTTTCCCGGCAGATCTGCCGGATTCCGTGGGTATTCTTCTCCCCCGCGCATTCCAGGATCTGTGCCCGTACACGGTCATCCGGTGCAATCCGGTCTACCAAAGCGCTCAGGATATCCAGATGGCTGACTTCCAGTACAAAGTCTTCCGCGCAAAGTTTCAGGCTTTCCGCTGCCAGCTTCAGCACTTCCGCCACACATGCGCCTTCCACGCTGCCCATGCATTCCACGCCTACCTGGGTCTGCTCCCGGAAACCGTCTTCCGCGCTGGAAACCCGGTAGACGTTTTCGTGATAGTAAACCTTGCGCACCTGCCCGGGCGTATCCCGCCCGTTCTTCACGATGGACAGCGTCACATCCGGTTTCAGGGCCATCAGGCGCCCATTTGTATCCGTAAAGGTAATAACGCCTTCCGAAAACAGGAAATCCTTGTTCCGGCTGTATAGATCGTATTCCTCGAATTTACTCATCCGGTAACGGTTGTATCCGCAGCTGCTGTACAGTGCGCGCAGCCGGAATCCGATCCGCTCCTGTGCGTCCATTACCCGGTCTTCAATCATCATCGTCGTGTACCCCCTGACCAAAATCAGCTCATATCTTACCCGATATTCTGATAATCTTCAATATCAGTGCATGCTCAAATGTCATTCCAACCAACCTTAAGTGTCATTCTGAGCGAAGCGAAGAATCTCCTTGCACCTGATACCTGAGAACTGAGACCTCCCCTTTGGATTACTTCAGCATGGTAGCACTTTACCACAATGAAGTCAACTGTTTTTCAATGTTTTTGTCCTGTTTTGCATCAAAACTGTTCGAGAATTGTAATAAAGCCGTCTGAAATCAGGGTTTTCAAACCCGCCTTCTTTGGCTATAATATATGTTGGCTTGAAATCCCCCGGTATTATCGGGGCGTGGATAGACAGGAGGTATATCTTATGAAGAAACGGATTACTGCCTTGTTGCTGGCACTGGCGCTGGTGCTGTCGGTCGCCGCGGCTTCCGCTGCTACCTACTATCGCGTCAACACTTCCCATCTGAAGGTCCATCAGTTTGACGATGAAAAATCCCAGGTCGTCGCTTCCCGTGAAAAGGATTTTGCCATGACCGTGGTCAAAAAAGTCGGCAACTGGTGGTATGTCAAATTCACCAACGGAAATGAAGGCTACGTCCAGAAAAAATACGTCACCAGCAATTCCAGCTATTCTGCCTGGGTGGATGCAGACGGCACCAACCTCCGCAAGGGTCCCGGATACGACTACGCCAATGTCGGCACCCTGGCCAAAGGCGCGAAAGTCACCGTGCTCACCAGCGGCAGCACCTACTGCTACGTCAAGAGCTCCATCGGGTACGGCTATGTGCATAAGGGATACCTGAGCAGGAAAAAGGTTAAGGCTTCCGGCAACGCCTCCACACCTGCCTTTGTGCCCGCCTCCAACTACACCGCCTATATTTCCAACGGAACCAGGTCAGTCAACCTCCGTTCCGCTGCCAGCACGAATGCGCCTATCGTCCAGGAGTATCCGACCGGAACCCAGGTCACCGTCATTAACCATGGGGAAACCTGGGATGAAGTCCAGATCGGCTCCAGCTACGGCTATATGATGACGAATTTCCTGACCACAACCGCGCCCGCGCCGGTTCCGGTCACGCCCTCTGTCACGCCGGAAACATACACCCCCTATACGGCGTATGTCACCAGTGACAATAAAAAAGGCGTCAACGTCCGCAACGGCGCCGGCACCGGATATACCTATCAGTTCACAGTTCCTTATGGCGCTTCGGTAACTGTCGTCGAACACGGAAAGGATTGGGATAAGATTACCTGGGGCAGCCGTGGCGGCTATATGATGAACAAATTCCTGACCCTGAATAAGCCGGAAGATGTTGTCAATCCGCCGGATCCGCCTACCCCCGTTGTCGTCACTTATCCCTACGACGCCGTAACCACCTGCACAGAAGGCGAAAAGGTCAACTTCCGGAGCAAGCCCTGGAAGACTGCCACCGCCGTTTTCCGCCTGGATCCCGGCACGACCGTGAAGGTAGTCGGCGTTGCCAAGATTAATGGCAAAACCTATGGCGGCTGGGTGAAGGTCGAATATAACGGCGCAACCGGTTATATGATGGAGGCATTCCTGCAGAAATGAAGCCTTCAAGATCGACTTCAGCCCGCACAACCAGCGCCGTCTCGATCTTTGTTGGTGCGCTGCTGATTGTGATTTTCGCGGTAGGACTGATTGCTTCCGACAGGCCGGATTCGTTCTATCAGAAGAATTATTACGATTTTTCATTAATCCAGTTTGTCAGCTTCTGCCGGAACTGGTGGCTTCCCGCCGGAATTATCGGATTCCCTGTTTTCCTGTTCTCGCTGATCCGCAGCCTGATCCAGGAGTCCCGGGAAAAGAAGTAAACTTCATGAAAATCAAAAGAGCGGTATGATCATCATGCCGCTCTTTCTTTAGGAGATGTTTGAATATGCCGGATAAAACAACAACCGTCCAGATCGTCATGCCGCAGCACTGCAACGGCTATGCAAAGCCCCGCCTCTTCGGCGGCCAGATCATGGCCTGGATCGATGTGATCGGCGCAGTTGCGGCCCGCCGGTATACCCAGCGGGCCGTCACCACCGTATGTATCGATAACCTGACTTTCCTGAAACCGGCTTACCTGAACGATACCGTTGTGCAGGAAGCCGTCGTCACCTGGACCGGCCGCACATCCCTGGAAGTCCGTGTGGACAGTATGGTGGAGCGCCTGGACGGCACCCGGGAACTCATCAACCGGGCCTACGCGGTTTTTGTCGCACTGGATGATGAGGACCGGCCGACCGCTATCCCGATGCTGGAGCCTGAAACAGACGAGGAAAAGCAAGAGTTCCGGGCTGCCGAACAGCGCCGACAGATTCGCCTGAGCCGGTAATTATTCTTATTTTTTCCCGATCAGTCCGCCCAGCAGGTTGCCAAGCGTTTCCCCGATCTGATCGCCGACGTTTGCCGTGGGATTGCCGCCGACAACGTTCAGGATGCTCGTAACGGTATCGCCGTATTCGCCCTTCAGCACCTTCAGGCTGATCTTCTTCAGATCGGAAGAAGCACTCCGGTAGGCTTCCACCAGCTTTTTCTCGCTGGCCGTCACCTTCATGGAGACGTTCGCGCCGGCCGGAACAGTATTTTTCTTTGCTTCCGTTTTCTTGGCAGTGGTTGTCTTTTTTGCGGCAGTGGTTTTCTTCGCTGCCGTTGTTTTCTTTTCAGCGGTCTTCTTAGCGGTTGTCGCAGCCGGTTTCTTAGCTGCAGCCGTCTTGGCCGCGGTTGTCTTCTTTGCAGTCTCTGTCTTTTTTGCGGTGGATGTCTTTGCAGCCGCCGTCTTCTTCGCAGTTTCGGCCTTCTTTTCTGCAGCGGCTTTCTTTGCAGCGGAAGCGGACAGGTTCTTCGGCGCGTTCACCAGCGAACTCTGCGTTACGCCGCATGCAACGGCAATCTTCTTCAGCTGGACCGCAGTCAGGTCGATCTCGCCCCGTTCACATTTGCCGATATCCCCGGCCGGAATTCCGGTCGCCTGTCCCAGCTTCTCCTGCGTCAGTTTGGCGCCTGCCCGGGCTTCCTTGACGTATGCTCCGACTTTTTTCGTGGCCATATTGGCTTTGTCCTCCTGTTTGATGATTCATTCCTGTGTTTATCGTTATTTTACCCCGCTGCTTTGCCTGTTGCAATCCCCTTTTTCATCAAAAAGTCACCGGATACTATATAAACCGGTCGTTTTTTCATTTTTCTCTTGTCAGTTTTGTTCCATATTTGTATAATGCTCTTGAACAAAGCGGATTCCTCCGTTTTGGCTGATTTTGTGAGGAGGGTTTTGTCATGGATATTCAGAAGATTATCTCGGACCTTGTGGGAAAACTGGCCGGCAACAGTGACCTGATTTCCAAGTTCAGCTCCAAGCCCTTGGAGGTCATCAAAGACCTGTTGGGTATTGATCTGGATCCCAGCATGCTGAACGAAGTGGTGCAGGGCGTCACTTCCAAGCTGGGCGGCGAAGCAGTGAAAGAAGGCAAAGGCTTCATCGATAAGATCAAGTCTGTTTTCGGCAAAAAGTAATCCGCTGTGCATAAACCCCGGACTGCATTCAGGCAGCCCGGGGTTTCATTAATACAACAGGGAGGATATCCGTCATGAAAAAGCGCCTTTTCATTATTCTTGTTGCCATTGTTCTGCTGCTTCTATTCGTCCCCGCTATGGCTGATACATACGCTCCCTCATACTGGGACGATGCCAGCCAGTCCTATCTGTACTACGAACCGCATTACGGTATCGTAATCTGCCGGCAGATGTCTGTTCGTGACCGCCCGGCTACCAACGGTTCCTCATACGGCAATATCACAACCGGCCAGCCTGTCAAAATCCTTGGCCGGTCCGCAGACGGAAATTTTTATGCGGTGGATCTCGTCTCCTGTGGTTTCCAGAATACAGGCACTGCTACTATCGGCTACGCGAAAAGCAGTCTGATTAAAATTGACCCGGAGTGCCTCATCGCTAAAAACCTGACCAACGTCTATGCGACACCCTGGTCCACCTCGCTCAAGAATGGTGAACGTCCCGCCGGTTATGTCTGGCTCATCATTGAACAGCAATACAACTGGTACGCAGTCCAGGCAATGTCCTCGGAAAAATCGATCGGAACAGGGTTTGTCCTCGCCAGCGACGTCGGAAATTACAGCGGTTATCAGCAAAAATACATCGTTACATGGGATGCCGCTTTGCTGGATGAGTATTCCTGGACACAGGCGCAGACAGTTAAACGGTGGACTGTTGGGACGATCTATTCTGACACCGGCGATTATGTACTGCTGGCCTTCAACGAAGGGGAGCCCTCGGAAATCCGCGGCTGGGTTTCCAAACAGTTCGTCGCCCCGATTATTAACTGACCTCTTTTCCCCGACATAGAAGGCACTCTGCCGCCCGGCAGAGTGCCTTCTATAATTCGTCAATGATCCGCTGATTACTTCTTTTTCTTCTGTCCCATGGGCGTCAGATGCCAGATCGTATCATTATACTCCTTGATCGTCCGGTCAGAGGAGAAAATGCCGGACATGGCGGTATTGATAACAGCCATCTTCTGCCACTTCTCCTGGTTCGCATAGTCCGCATTCAGGCGCTTCTGGGCCATCGTATAGGAGCCGAAATCCTTCAGGACGAAGAAGTTGTCCCCCATGCTGCCCCAGTTGCCCAGCAGCAGGCTGTGGTACAGATCCTGCAAAGCCGCCGGATTGTTGGGCATCAGCGTACCGTCAATCATCTGGGTCATGGCCTCACGGATCTCGTGGTTCGTCTCATAGATATTCATCGGGTTATATGTATGCTCCCGGTACATATCCCGTACGGTGTTGCTCCGCATACCGAAGATGTAGATATTGTCCATGCCGACCTGTTCGCTGATTTCCACGTTCGCACCGTCCATGGTGCCGATGGTCACCGCGCCGTTCATCATGAACTTCATGTTGCCGGTGCCGCTGGCTTCCTTGCTGGCGGTCGACAGCTGCTCAGAAACTTCCGCCGCGGGAATCAGCACTTCTGCACTGCTCACATCGTAGTTCTCCAGGAACACAACCTTCAGCATTGTGCGGGCCCGGGGATGTTTTTCAATCAGATCACTCAGCGCGCAGATCATGCGGATAATCTGCTTGGCCCGGTAGTACCCGGGGCTGGCCTTCGCGCCGAAGATAAACACCCGGGGCTCCATGGTGAAGTTGTCGTCATTCACAATCCGGTTATACAGCACCAGGATATGCAGAGCATTCAGCAGCTGCCGCTTGTATTCATGCAGCCGCTTCGCCTGGACGTCAAAGATAAAGGTCGGATCCAGCTCAGCGCCCTGGCGTTCCTTCAGCATTTTCGCCAGCCGCTCTTTATTGTGCAGCTTGATCTTCGCAAACTTTTCACGGAAAGCCGCATCGTCCGCGAAAGGCCGCAGGTCGCTCAGTTTCTCCGGTTCCCGGATCCAGTCCTTGCCGATGCTTTCACAGATCAGGTCGGTCAGTTCGGGGTTGCAGCTCATCAGCCAGCGGCGATGGGTAATACCGTTCGTAATTGCGCTGAACTTTTCAGGCATCACGATGTTGTAATCGTGGAATGTTTCTTCCTTCAGGATCTCGCCGTGCAGTTTGCTCACGCCGTTTACGGAATAGCTCATCGCCACGCACATATTCGCCATGTGGATATTGTCGTAGCTGACGATTGCCATCCGGGCAATGCGGTCCCAGTCTCCCGGGAAATAGTTCCACAGCCGTTCACACAGGCGGCGGTTCATTTCGCAGATAATCTGGTAGCAGCGCGGCAACAGCTGCTGAACCATATTCACCGGCCATTTTTCAAGCGCTTCCGCCATGATGGTATGGTTGGTGTAGGCAATGGTTTTCTGCACAATCGCAGAGGCTTCATCCCAGCCCAGGCCTTCCTCATCAATCAGCAGGCGCATCAGTTCAGGAATCGCCATACCGGGATGCGTATCGTTGATGTGGATCACAACCTTCTCCGGCAGCTTGGACATATCGTTGCCGAAGGTCTTCTTGTATTCCTTCAGGATATACTGCAGGGAAGCGCTCGTAAAGAAGTAGTGCTGCTTCAGGCGGAGCATCTTGCCTTCGTAATGCCGGTCTTCCGGATACAGCACCCTGCTGATCGTCTCCGCCAGCTCGATCTCTTCGGAGGCTTGGATGTAACGGCCTTCGCTGAAGCTGTTCAGGTCAATCTTTTTCGGGCTCCGGGCGGACCACATCCGCAGCGGGTTCACCGTCACCGCGTCATATCCGACCACAGGCATGTCGTACGGCACAGCTTCAACGGTGTAGCAGTCCTGGGTGATATACTTCTTGACGCCGTTCACTTCGATTTCTTCCACATGTCCGCCGAAATGGACCTCACAGGTATCCTCCATCACAGCAGTTTCCCATGCGTTGCCGTTGTCCAGCCAGCTGTCCGGCAGTTCCACCTGCTGACCGTCAACAATCTTCTGGCGGAACAGGCCGTATTCATAACGGATCGTGCATCCCATGGCCGGCAGGTTCAGGCTGCTCAGGCTGTCCAGGAAGCAAGCCGCCAGCCGTCCGAGGCCGCCATTGCCCAGGCCGGGTTCCGGTTCTTCCTTCAGGATTTCCCTCAGGTCAATGCCCAGTTCCTTCAGGGCCTGTGTATATTCTTTGGTGCTCAGCAGGTTCAGCATATTGCAGTACATGCTGCGGCCCATCAGGTATTCAACGCTCAGGTAATAAAGACGCTTGCTCTTGCTGCGTTTCCGTTCTTCCCGGGAGGTCAGCACCTTCTGCATGATCTGGTCCCGTACGGTGGACGCGAGCGCGCGGTAAATCTGTGCGTTGGACGCTTCCTTGATAGTCAGTCCGTTATACCGCTGTACTTTTCCGACGATTGTATTCTTGATGGATTCCTTGTCAAACTTTGTCGCTGGCATATTGTCCCTCCTCCATCCAAAAAACCATAAGCCTTTTAACCATATAATTATACCATTCATTCGGCTGCCGGACAAGGCAACCAAATGTCCGATTTCTGACCATCTACACCATGTCCTGTCATCCTGAACGCAGTGAAGGATCTCCTCCGTCCGCTATTCACCTGACATAAACCACTTGGCAGCCTTTTCCCGGTCACGCGCAATCTGGGCCCTCAGTTCATCAGGTGACGCAAACTTCCGCTCAGCCCGGATCATCTTCCCGATCGTCAGCCGTACACGCTTTCCATACAGTTCCGGTTCCCCGTCCAGTACATTGGCTTCCACCGTCACCTGCCCGGAAGGAATTGTCGGCTGCACCCCGATATTGACCACAGCCCGGTACTGTTCCTCCGCCGTTTCCAGGAAGCACGGATATACGCCGAACGCGGGAAGCTGTTTCCGCGGATCGACAGCTACGTTCGCTGTCGGCGCTCCGATGGTATGCCCGATATGCTTTCCGTCCCGTACCCGGCCGCTCAGCTGATACCCGTGTCCCAGCATTGCCTCCGCTTCCGGGATCCGGCCTGCAGCAATCCGTTCCCGCACTGCACTGGAAGAAAGAATCGTGCCGTCCTGCGCAGTAACCGGGGGCAGAATCACGGTTTCATATCCATGCCGCCGGCCGTCCTCCTGCAGCATTTCTGCGTCTCCCCGGCCTTTCCGGCCGAATGAATAATTCCATCCCGCAATCACTGCCCGCAGGTCTGTCATTTCCCGCAGCATTTTCAGGAAATCTTCAGGCTCCGTATCAGCCGTTTCTTTCCTGAATCGAATCAGCTGCATTTCATCCACACCGATTCTGGCCATCAGGGCAGCCTTCTCTGTGATGGTTGTCAGGATTCTCGGAGCAATCTCCGGCCGGATAATTTCCAGTGGATGCCGGTCAAAGGTGCATACCCGCAAAGGAACACCGTGCCCCCGTGCACACCGGATTCCGGTTTCCAGCAATTCCCGGTGGCCAAGGTGCACCCCGTCAAAGGTCCCCAGGGCCACCACCCGGCCCCCATCCGTTTTTCCATTCCAAATTACTTTCATATGTCTGTCACTCTTCTGGTATAATCCGTTCGTATTCCAGCCGAAGGTCCAGGGTGATCGGAAAGCCCTGGTCCTGTCGTGCGCGGTGCGCGAGCCGGCACACCGGCCGCGGTGCGCGCGCGATTCCTTGGGCCGCAGCCGCGAAATCCTATTCTTCCGGTGCAATCTGCGCCTTCCATATCAGCATACCATCCTGCTTTTGTGCAATCCCCCAAAACGCATCGTTCAGGTATACCCGCACAATTCCGCCGTCAAGCAGTGCCTCTCCTTCCCATCCGGCAACTGGGATCTTCGCACCGTTCGCAACCATCTTCCGGTATTTTTCCGGCACATCTGCACGGGCAATATGTCCCAGCGGTGCGTCCGGCGGAATCATTTTCCCTGCCAGTTCTCCCTGCGCCGCCAGTTCCCGTGCTTCATCCAGCGTGATCGCCGTATCGATCGTAAAGGCGCCGCTCTGTGTCCGTACAAGGCTCCGCATATGCGCGGGGCACCCGCACATCCTGCCCAGGTCATCGCAGATTGTCCGGATATAGGTTCCCTTTCCACACCGGATCCTCATCCGCACGCCGTGCTCTGGTTCTTCCCCGATGATATCAATGCTGTATATAACAACCGTCCGTTCCGGAACTTCCACCGTTTCCCCTTTGCGGGCCCGGGCATACAGTGGTTTCCCGCCGACCTTGATCGCACTGTACATGCTCGGCCGCTGAACAATCTCGCCGGTCATCTCCTGCGCTTTTTCACGCACAGTCTCAATATCCGGATAGTTGCTGCCCGTTTCCAGCACGGTGCCGGTCGCATCCTGCGTATCCGTGCTGCTCCCGAATGCACATACGGCCTCATATTCCTTTTCCTTGTCCACCAGGTATTCAAAAAGCCGCGCGGCCTTCCCTGTCATCACAGGCAGTACCCCCGCGGCTTCCGGATCCAGTGTACCGGCGTGTCCGACACGCTTCTCCCCCGTCAGCCGCCGCATCACCGCCACAACAGCGGCGCTGCTCATGCCCGGAGGCTTCATGATATTAAAAAACCCGTTCATGCAATCATACCCATCGTCCAGTTATCCGCCTGCTTAACCCGTTATCAGTTCCGGTTCCTTGTCATCCTGAGCGAATGCGAAGGATCTCCTCCTCACACCGTCACCTTTTTGACCATTTCGGCAAGCACAAGCGCCACTGCCTGGTCGAGGGTCCCTTCCATCGTAATTCCCGATGCCTGGGGATGCCCGCCACCGCCAAAAACCTGCGCTACGTCATCAATCCGCTGCGGCTCTTTGGCCCGGAGGCTGAATTTGATCTTTCCGTCCCCTGCTTCACGCGCCAGCAGTGCCATTTCAGTTCCGACTGTGTCCAGTCCGTAATTGACCACGGTATCCGCATGCTCGCTCAATGCGCCGCAGTCTTCAAAGTCTTTCCGGGTCAGCTTCATCACGGCAATCTTCCCGTTTCCGGCAAACGTCATGCTTTCCAGTGCCTTGCCCAGCAGCTTCATCTGCTCCTTGGGCTTTACGCGGAACAGGATCCTGTTCAGGTCCGCCAGCGGAAGACCGGCGCCCATCAGTTCACTCATGGCCCGGAAGCATTCTGCATTCGTTGCAGCAAAAGCAAAATTGCCCGTATCGGTACTGATCCCGGTATACAGGCATTCCGCAATTTCCTTCGTCAGCGGAACGCCCAGTATTTTCAGTTCCTCCAGTATCATCAGGCAGGCAGCCGGCGCTTCCCCGTTTACCCAGTTGATTTCCATAAATAGCGGGTTGGTCGGATGATGATCAATCTGGGCTGTCATGCGACTGGCCTTTTTCAGGGCTTCACAACCACCGAGGCGCTTCACGTCACTCACGTCCACTGAAAGCATCAGGTCGAACGAAGCTTCGTTTTCCTCCGGCCGGCGGAACATATCCGCGCCGGGCAGAAAATGCATAGTATCCGGGATTTTTCCGTCACAGAAAAGCGTAACGTCCTTGCCCAGTGCCAGCAGCACGAGCCGCATGGCGGTGGCGCATCCGATGGTATCCCCGTCCGGATTCACATGGCTGACCACGGCAATGGTCTGCGCATTCCGGATCGCTTCCGCTACTTGTTCAGGATTCTGCTTCATCCCGTCCATCTTCATGATCCTCCGACTGCATGGTATCCGCAAGCACCTTGGCAATATGCACACCGTACGCAATATTCCTGTCGCTGACAAAAATCAGCTCAGGGGTATAGCGGATAATCATCCGTTTGCCCAGGGCGCGGCGGATAAAGCCTTTGGCGCTCTTCAGCGCTTCCATCAGTTCATCTCTGCGGTCATCCTCCAGCACGCTGACATAGATCTTCGCGTACCGCAGATCGCCGGTCACTTCTGCCCGGGTAATGGAAAAGGTGCCCCCGATCCGGGGATCACCCAATTCCTCCCGGATGATGGCGTCCACTTCCCGGCGCACCTCTTCCGATATTCTGTCAATTCTCTGATAGCTCATAGTATCGAGGGTTCTCCTCTGTGATAAAAGTATTCGACCCGAAGGGGTCCAGGGGGCGATCGGAAAGCCCTCTGGTTCATTACCGCGGAATTTCCTCCATGATGTAGCATTCTACTACATCGCCCTCTTTAATATCATTATGCCCTTCCAGGCTCATGCCGCATTCATACCCGGCCGCCATTTCCTTCACGTCATCCTTCAGATGCCGCAGGCTGCTCAGCTTGCCTTCATGCACAACCACGTTGTCACGCAGCAGGCGCACGCTGGCATTCCGCTGCACCTTGCCGTCCGTCACATAGCAGCCGGCAATGATGCCCGCGCCGGTAATCTTGAATACATTGCGGACCTCCGCGTGGCCCAGCAGCACCTCGCGGTACTCCGGCTCCAGCAGGCCCTTCATGGCCATTTCCATATCCTCGATGGCCTTGTAGATAACTGTATACAGCCGTACATCCACCTTGGCCTTCTCGGCTGCTTCCCGTGCGGAGGCATCCGGCCGGATATTGAATCCGATAATAATCGCGTTGAACGCGGAAGCCAGGTTCACATCGTCCTTGGTGATGGCGCCGGCTGCGCTGTGCAGCACACGAATCTTTACCTCGTCGCTGGACAGCTTTTCCATGGCCTGCTTGACCGCTTCCACGGAGCCCTGTACGTCTGCCTTGATGATCAGGTTCAGCGTGGTTACCTTGCCCGCCTCGATGGAAGCAAACAGGTTTTCCATGCTCATCTTCGCCATGGTTGCCTCGCGGCTGGCCTTCAGTTTTTCACGGCGCTCATCCGCAACCTGACGGCTCAGGTGATCGTCGCCGACGGCAATCATCTCATCACCGGCGCTCGGCACATCGTCAAAGCCCATGATTTCAACCGGCATGGAGGGACCGGCGGAATCCACCCGTTCTCCCTTGTCGTTGATCAGGGCGCGAACCTTACCGGCCGCCATGCCCGCGATGATGTTGTCGCCGACATGCAGCGTACCGTTCTGCAGCAGCACGGTGGCCAGCGGGCCCCGGGCTTTGTCCAGCTTCGCTTCAATGATGACGCCACGGCCCAGCCGGTTCGGGTTGGCCTGCAGCTGCAGTACGTCCGCCTGCAGCAGGATCATCTCCAGCAGTTCGTCCACGCCGTCACCGGTCTTGGCGGAAACCGGCACACAGATCGTTTCGCCGCCCCAGTCTTCGCATACCAGGCCATACTGGGTCAGGTCCTGCTTGACCTTTTCGGGATTCGCGTCCGGCTTGTCCATCTTGTTAATTGCCACAATGATCGGCACTTCAGCCGCCTTGGCATGGTTGATGGATTCAACCGTCTGCGGCATTACGGAGTCATCCGCCGCAACAACCAGTACGGCAATATCCGTTGCCTGGGTTCCGCGGGCACGCATGGCCGTAAATGCCTCGTGGCCGGGAGTATCGAGGAAAGTAATCTGGCGTCCGTCCACATTCACGGTATACGCGCCGATATGCTGGGTGATACCGCCGGCTTCTCCGGCAGTCACGCGGCTCTTCCGGATATAGTCCAGCAGGCTGGTCTTGCCATGGTCGACATGGCCCATAATGGTCACAACCGGCGGGCGGGATTCCAGGTTTTCTTCCGCGTCGTCGAAATCTTCCGCAACCAGCGCTGCTTCTGCCGTCTGTTCCTGCTTCCGTTCCAGGGTGATTTCGAAATCAGAGCAGACCAGCTGTGCAGTATCAAAGTCAATTTCGCTGTTGATGGTGGCCATGTTGCCCAGCATAAACAGCTTCTTGATAATCTCACCGGCGGGCTTGCCGATCTTTTCAGTCAGGTCGCGCACCGTGATCGTATCGCCGGCCATGTATGCCGTTTCGATTTTGATCGGCGCCATCATCTGCTGGGCACTGGGCTTCTTGGCCCGTGCCCGCTTGCCGCCGCGGATTACTTCATCGTCATATCCGTTGAAGGTATTCTTGCTCGCCTGCTTCCGGTTCCGGCTCACATGTTCCGGATCGTGCTGGCGGATATAGTTTTTCTTGTTCGGGTCGTAATTGGAAACCCGTTCCTTTTCCATGGGAACAGCAAGCTCCGGGGTCCGACTGACACGTGCGCCGCCGCGGCCCTGGCCGCTGAATCCGCCACCCTGTTGCGGCCTTCCGCCGCCCTGGGGGCCGCCTGCAGGACGGCCGTACTGGCCCTGTTGTCCCGCCGGACGGCCATACGGGCCTTGTTGTCCCGCCGGACGACCATACTGACCCTGCTGTCCTGCCGGACGGCCATACTGACCGGGCTGTCCCGCCGGACGGCCATACGGACCCTGTTGTCCTGCCGGACGGCCGTATTGGCCGGGCTGTCCCGCCGGACGGCCATACGGGCCCTGCTGCCCTGCCGGGCGGCCGTACGGACCCTGCTGTCCTGCCGGACGCGCATTATTCTGCGGCTGGCGTACCATTTCTCCCGGCCGGCTGATAATCTGTCCGATCACCGGTTTCTTCGGTTCTGCCGGTTTTGCCGGACGTGCGGGTGCAGCAGGCGCGGCCGGAGCGGCCGGTGCAGCAGCAACTGCAGCGGGTGTTTCCGCTGTTTCCTGCGTTTCCTTCTTCGCAGGCTCTGTTGCCGGTTCTGCCTTCGCTTCAGCGGGTTTCTCCGCTTCCTCTTGCTTTTCCGGCTTGGAGGGCTTGGCCTGTTTCTTCGGCTTTTCTTCCGCAGTTTCCGGTTGTGCCGGTGCAGCAGTATTCTGCTCCTGCATGGCAGCTTCCATCATCTGCTTCTCGTCCTCGTCCAGCATGGTGAACGCCTTGGTATGAGTGGACTGCACCTTCAGCTGCTCCTGCTGCTTCCGGCGATGTTCCTCTTCCTCCCGCTGGCGGTTCATTTCCATGTCGATCTGCCTGAGCGTGTCAAGCAGGGCATCCGCCTCCCGGCGCATCCCGTTCGCTCTTCCCAGCAGCTCAGCAGCCTCTTCCACAAGTCCTTTGGTCGCGTCTTTCAAGTTTACCTTCGCCATTCGACGTTTGTCCCCCCGCCGTTCTCCGGCAATTTGTTTTGTCCTGACAATTAATCCTTTATTACTTTAAACACTCAGTAATCTGAGCGTCAAAAGTCCCTGTCTTCACAGCCATTGCGACTCCCGGCTTCCCGGTTGCCTCAAACAGCAGTCCTGCCGGCAGCTCTGCCATCCTGACATCGGCCGCCTGGCACCAGCTTTCATACCTTTTCCGGGTATTCATGCTCATGTCCCCGTCTGCCAGCAGAATCCCGCACTCGCCGTTTGCGATTGCCCTTCTGCAGCTGTCCTCTCCGAACACTGCCTGTCCGGCCCGCACACACAGGCCCATCAGCCCGCGCAGCCTTTTTTCATCCAATCGCGGTGCCCTCCCCGGTGAGCGTTTCCATCTCCTGCCGCAGGGCCTCCGCGGTTTCCGGCGACAGTGCCGCATCCAGCTGGCGTTCCAGCTGCCGCTGTTTGATCGCCCGCTTCAGGCATTCAGGATCGCGGCACACATAGGCGCCCCTTCCGGACTTCTTGCCCGTGGGATCCAGGGAAACATCGCCTTCCGGGCTTCGAACCACCCGGATCAGCGATTTTTTCTCCTTCATCTCCCGGCACCCGACGCACATCCGCATCGGAATCTTCTTTGGCTTCATCCGTTCTCCTTACATAGTATCGTCATCCCCGACGACACTGGAATCAAAGTCCATTGTAAAACTGTCATATGTCGGAGTTTCCACCTGGATATACTCCGTCACCTGGCCGTTCTCATCCACCATGTCCGTCATCTCGGCCGCCTGGCTCTGGCTCTTGATGTCAATCTTCCATCCGGTCAGCTTCGCGGCCAGCCGTGCGTTCTGCCCTTCCTTGCCGATGGCCAGGCTCAGCTGGTTATCCGGAACGATCACGCGGAACGCTTTCTCATCCCGTGCCTGGTAAACACTCAGCACATGGGCCGGATTCAGAGCGTTCGCCACGAACTCCGCAGGATTGCTGCTCCACTTGATGATATCGATCTTCTCGCCCTTCAGCTCGGTTACAACCCGGTCCACCCGGCCGCCCCGCTGTCCGACGCAGGCGCCGACCGGATCGATCAGCACATCTGCGCTGTGAACGGCAATCTTCGTCCGGCTGCCAGCTTCACGGGCAATCGCCTTGATCGTCACGATACCGCCGGCAATTTCAGGCACTTCCATTTCAAACAGGCGCTTCACCAGGTTCGGATGAATCCGGCTCACATATACCTGGGGGGTATATCCGGCGTTCTGGCTGGTCTTGTGAACCTCCAGGATGTAGACCTTGATATGGTCTCCGTCATGGAACGTTTCGCCGGGAATCATCTCTTCCTTCTCGAGCACACCCTCGGTCCGGCCAAGGTCAACATAAACAACCTTCGGCTCAATCCGTTCCACAATACCGGTCAGAATCTCGCTTTCCTTTTCCACGTACTCGTCGTAAATCTTGCCGCGCTCCGCTTCCCGGATGTGCTGGATAATCACCTGTTTCGCCGTCTGTGCGGCCACCCGCAGGAATCCGTTCGGCGTCACATTGACTTCCGCGATATCCCCCATCTCATAAGTGGGGTTGATCTTCTGAGCTTCCTTCAGGGAAATCTGGTTCGTGGGATCTTCGATTTCCTCATCCTCCAGGATCAGTTTCCGGGCATACACGGAGATGGATCCGTTGTCCCGGTTTACTGTCACGTCCAGGTTATTCGGCGCCGTTTCTCCCTTCGGAAGGTTCTTCTTGTAGGCGGCTTTCAGGGCCTCCTCAATGGTATTGAACAGCGATTCCTCGCTGATTTCCTTCTCTTTTGCCAGCATCCGGATGGCATCAATAACTTCCGATTTCATGGTTCCTGCCTCGCTTTCAGTGTTCTTGTCCTTATTCCTGTTGCCGCGTCACAATTCATTGCCCTTAAAGGTCAACTTCTTCAACCCCGCTCATGTCGACGATAGGTTTTACGATCGCCGCCGCTTTCCTGGGAATTCTCTTCTCCCCGTCCGGTGTATCGATCACGATCTCCCCGTCTTCCAGCCCGGCCAGCGTTCCGGTGATCACCTTAACGCCGTCCATCGCCTTAAACAGTTTGATCTCAATCTCCGACCCGAGGTTCCGTTCAAAATCCCGGTCCTTCTTCAGCGGCCGGTCAATCCCCGGTGACGATACTTCCATGAAGTCGTAATCCACCTTGTCCGCAAGATCGCGGACCGCCTTGTGGTACGCTTCACAGTCATCCAGTGAGATGCCTTCCGGCCGGTCAATATAGAACCGCAGGTATTTGCCCGTGGGTTCCTTTTCCAGCGCAATCTCCACCAGTTCGAACCCCATGTCCGCCGCGATCTTTTCGCAGCGCGGTTCAATCGCCGTTGTTTCCGCTTTCGCCATTTACCGTTTCCTTTTCTCGTACGTCATTCTGAGCGTAGCGAAGAATCTCCTCCGCCGTAATCTCCGGGCAATCAAAAAGAGCGGAAAACAGACCCTTCTTCAGCCCCCGCTTCTGCCCGGAGAGTATATACTCCTGCCGGTACTGCGGAAACCTTCAGGCCTTTTCCACTCTTTACGTTAAACCCTTCTTTCATGGCGCATTGCCGTTCAAGTTCGTATGGAAACCCATACGCACGGCAGTATATCATATTTCAACCGGTCTGGCAATCATTTTTTTGCCAAAACGCTTGAAAAATAACGGAATCCGTCCCTTTTCCGCATCATTTGCCCCTGCAAGGATTCCCCCACGGAAAACGGGAGCCCGAAGGCTCCCGCAATCCTTGTGTTTCCGTTGGTTAGTCGAAGCAGTCACCAACATGGTTAATCATCACTTCAACACCCAACGCAGTCGGATATTCATCAAATTCCGTCAGCTTCGCTTTCGGTACTTTCGGCGGCTTATGTTCCTGCGGCGTCTCCGGCACCGGAATCACACGGTTCGTGAATGTCGTCAGGTTGCCTTCAATCGTAACTTCTGTCTGCCGGTATCCGGCTACCCGCGGTTCGCTCCAGGTATACGCCACCGGTTCCCCGTTCTGATATGCCGGCAGGTCACTGATTGTCGCACTCCAGCCGTTTGCCGCATTCAGTTCAACCCGCAGGCCATTGCTCAGCGTCACGTAAATGTGTGCCGGCCTCATGCCCTGTTCATTTCTCCGGTCATCCCATACCTTCCGTACACTGACTTCGGTCGTTTCCGGAATATGGATGTTCGTCAGGATCGTCAGGCTGCCTTCCAGCGCAACACTCAGGGTATAACCCTCAACCTCTTCCTCTGTCCATTCATAGGCGATGATGCCACCGTCTTCACGTGCAACCGGCAGATTGTCAATTGCTACGGCCCAAGCATTTTCTTCGCTCAGCACAACCGTCTGAACCTCGGTTCCGTCCGCCATCAATCTGACGCTGATCGTCTCCGGCCGGATGCCGTCCTGATTATCCTGGTCTTCCCAGACCTTCGCCACTTCCAGCGTTTGAACCTCAGGTTCCGGTTCCGAAGTCGGTTCGGGTGTAGGCGTCGGTTCAGGAGTGGGAGTCGGCGTAGGAGTAGGCGTCGGCCTTACTTCCGGTGTAGGAGTCGGCGTAGGTTCAGGTGTCGGCGTCACTTCCGGCGTGGGTGTCGGAGTCGGTGCAGGCGTCGGCGTCACTTCCGATGTTGGTGTAGGTGTCGGTGTCGGTGTGGACTCCGGTGTAGGTGTCGGTGTAGGCGTCGGTGTGGGTGTTAGCGTAGGAGTCGGTGTCGGCGGAGGCATGGGAGGAGATGTCGGCTCAGGCGTATAGGCGTTTACAAATTCCGCCTTGCTCAGCGTTTCAGTAATCGTTCCCTTTTCACCTGTTGCAGTCGTTTCAAACGGTTCCTCCGGAGTTTCTTCAACCGCATAGACAGCACCTGTCGGCAGGCCATTCGCCGTAGCCTTTTCGCCATCCTTCAGCGTAAATTCAGCTGTGCCGCGCACGAATTCCATATCGCCATACGTTCCGTTCACAGTCGTGTCGCTCAGTCTCACCGTGAAGCGGAACGCCCGTTCATGATGCTCTTTCGTTTCACTCACAACAATCTTGCTGACTTCCAGATCACCGGTCTTGCGCGTGTTCGTAAACTTTGCTTCAGCCTTTGTTTCGGAAATCCTTCCGGTCTCTCCGGTAAATGCTGTTGTAAATTTCTCATCGGCGATTTCTTCAACCGTGTATGCAACACCGGCAGGCAGACCGGTCGCAATCTTGGTTTCACCATCTTTCAATGTAAATGTTGCAATGCCATCCTTAAAGGTAATATCACCAAAGATTCTGCCTTCAGGATGATCACTCGTTGTCCGGCCAATGGTTAAATCGCTCAGTGTCACGATGAATTCAAAAGTCTTATTGCTGAAATCTTCTGCCGTGCTGCTAACAACCGTCTTGCTGACTTCCAGTTCACCGGTTTCCTGTTTATTGATCAGTTTTGCGGATGCAATGGATGTTGTTGTAAAGGTTGACTCTTTCTCATCCAGCGTAAAGCGCGCATAACTGTCTTCCGGCAGAACCACTTTCACTTCCTGTACAGTATACTCGATCCGTTCATAGTCATCGCCGGTTTTCTTGGTCTGGATCAGTTTTCCTTCCGTGTCTGTCCTGTATACAGGAAGCTTTGTCCACATCGCTGTCCATGCTTTTGTTTCACCATCTTCATCTGTTGTTCCGTCCAGAACAATGTCAGTCACATCAGTCCCGTCCAGATCCTTGGCGGTATTGCCGTCCGCCAGCAGATGAAGTGTCACTTTGGTCCCGTCCATGGCACTCTCACTGCCATCATAGTTCAGCCAGGTCTTATCAGCCGAAACAGTTGTCTCTTTGGAGAAGTTCTTGAAGATTGCTCTGGTTATATCAACCCTGTCACGAATACGGCGGTCATAATCTCCGAAGAAATCTCCGGCATTGAATTGCAGCTTCCCGTCATCATCAATAAGATATGTGCCTTTTTCTACATATTTTGTCCGGGCCGTATAGCATTCCTTGCCGTCTTTCACAGTCATGCCAATAAGCACATCGAAGGCAAAGTAATTCTTTGTATCGGTAATAAGCTGTTCCTGTGATTCGGTAGTTTCGAGTACAAGGTATGTGAACGTTCTGCCCAAATCGTTCCGTGTCAGGTCATCCATCGTAATGGGAGTAAACTCAACCTTCGAGGGAATACCGTTCTTGGCATCTCTCACAATACCGGAACCGATCTTGGTATCCGTATATGTATATTTGTAACACTCGCTTCCGAGAAGATATGTGCCGGTTCCTTCTGCGGTACTGTCTTCACGATAAACATCAAAGGTAAATGTTTCATTCTCGTGCATATCGCGATTATAAAGGATCTTGCTTACATCAGGCGTCCAAACAGCACTGCCGTTTTGCGGAACATCACCAATGATAATTGTACCGTTTGAACCAATACCTCCGCCTCTGGAGTCTGAATGATTACCGGTTATTACCACACTGCCTGTAGTTGGGGCTCCCTCACCGGGATTCGCCTTTAACCGAACATCTCTGTCATTAATCAGGGACAGTTCTTCATCGGAAGCAGGGCGTTTTGTTTCCAGGTCAATCCAATTATAAGGTGTTCCATTCCACATGTATGGAGATATTGATACTTTCATCGTGCCTGGAATTTTACCATAGCCTTCCCAATCCATAGTGCTGTAATACTCACAAGTAATGTCTGCATTATCGCCTGCGCGGTTGTTGTAGATAGCGGAACCATTTTGCAGGTAGATATATGAAGTGGATGTCAGGCAGCCAGAAATACCGCCGCCGGCAATTCCTGCGCTGTTGTCTGTAATCAGGGCTCTGGTCAGATACAGTTCGCCGTCCGCATACCCTTTATAGAACCCATGAGTACCATTAACATAGATACCGCCTCCACCATAGTTCGGAGTGTATCTGCCGCCATGGCTTGTGTTTCCGGTAATACTGCCGCCGGAAACATATCCTTTGCTCTCCATCTGGATATACAGGCCGCCGCCTTCGTACCTGGACTCGTTGTCCGCAATACTGCCGCCTGTCATATAGAAAGTCGCAATATTACAGTCGTTACCGAAGAAGGTTGAACCGACACAAATACCGCCGCCATTGCCGCCGACCGATTTGTTTCCTCTTACAGACCCTGTATCGCTGAGATTCATCACAGCCTTACCGGTCAGCAGCACGCCACCGCCCAGTATGTGTCCTTTATCAGAGTTTCCTTTTTTCGCAGTATTATTTGATATGCTTCCGCCGGACATATCAAACCGTCCGCCGTGCATATTGACACCGCCACCACCGACAGCCGTGTTATTTGTAATCAGGCCGCCGTCCATAATAACTGTACCGTTCGATCTGATTGCGCCTCCACCGCAATACTGATTGTCTGTCCACTGTTCAACCACATTGATATTGTTGCGCAGTTCAACCCCTTCGTGTATTTCGATCGTTGATTTCTTATCACCGATAATCAGGGGTTCGCCTGCTTCCGTACTGTTGCCGTCCAGTATCACATCATTCAGGATAAGCTTAGCACCCTTCAGGTTAACGAACGCACCGGTAAAGTGCTGATCGTTTTCCGTACCGGGGTAGCGAAGCAGGATAATAGTATTGCCATCACCTTTATCCCACGTTTCATCTTCTTTAATTGTCAAAGTGCCCACAACATAGAATACAGAGCAATTCCTTTCATCCGAAGGAACCGGGAACCTGATTTCTTTTTCTGTATATTCAATGCCTGTTTTTTCAAAAGCATCACGAAGAACATTCGCAAGATCGGCATAGAAGTAATCCTTATTCTGCCCGTTACCGCTTCCGTTATTCAGATTAGCGTCTGCATATGCCTTTGCTTCGGCAAAAGATCTGAAGCCGTTACTTCTGCTTCCATCCGGGTTGTTGTTCTTATTTGTACCATCAATATACAGGAATTCTTCTTCATCCAGGAACCGGAGTACTCCACCGGTTCGTTCAGGTTTTCCTTGATTGGTAAACTCATCCTGTTTATGGGCGACATAAGCAATCGCAGTATCCGGCATACCTTCGAAAATTTCACCACCAATTCCGCCAGATGTAGCGCTTGAAGTGCCCAGATAAACCCGTTCCAGATCTTCATTTTCGCCGAATACATGTGCTGATGTACTGATTGTCTTTGGGTTTGTCAGAGCAATATTCCTGAAGCAGCCAATCTTTGCAGCCAGGGATTCCTCAAATGTTTGAGTAGTATCAACGTAAGTTGTTCCTCCGGCAAATCCACCTTTTTCAGTGGCGGACAAACCGCCTTGCATCCAGAGAACGCCAACATCAGTCCCTGCAAAAGCATTCTTCTGAATGGTCGGTGCATTGCTCCCTTTGATCAGCACCTGGTCAATATTGCATTCAGCAAATGCATCGGTGGCAATCAAAACCTGGCCATTCTTGCCGTCAATCACCAGGGAGGAAATATTGGTCTTTTTGAATGCTTCTGCTTCAAGAGATGTTTTCCAACTTGTGCTGATATTCACAGTCCTGGCATTCGCATTGCTGAAAGCATTTGCCTTGATCGTTACATTCTTTGCACGCGGAATATCAACCTTATCAAGGTTTGTACAGTTTTCAAAAGCATTGGGGCCAATACTCATGTTTGTTACATTGTCAATCACAAGTCCGGGTAACGCGGTACATCCCTTGAATGCAGCATCTCCAACAACAATGCTCGGCGCTTTGTCATAGGCATAATAACCATAGTAGTAACCGATCGTCAGTTCTCCCAATGACGTGCAGCTTTCAAATGCTGAATCCCCGATCTGGACTTCTCCGTCCATATCATCAATCGTCACCGTCTTCAAATTACGGCAACCCAAAAATGCCTGGTTATCAATGGATGCTTTGCCATCAACAGCGATTTCCAGGGCACCGATTAATTCATTGCCCTTGAAAGATGCATCAATCTTCTGCGTACCACCAACCGCATGCAGCGTAAAGCCATCCATTGTATAGTTGCCTTCAGCAAATGTCAGGCCATTGGCATCCGGATCATAGCCGGCAGCTTTAAAGTACTCTCTGAAGCGTGCCGCATGATTGTAATCCTTACGGGACGCTTCCAGCGCTTTTGCAAAGCTGTTGAAAGGCGTCCCTTTGCTGCCGGTCTGATCTGCATCCTCATTAACGCTGGTATCAACGTACAGGTCAGTGGGAGCTGTATCCATAGAGTAGACCAAATCAGCAATGTTCTTTGTATTTTTTCTCAGCCAATAGGTTTCGCTCGCCTCTTCACGGGGAATCGGCAGATCCAGGTAAATTCTGATTTTCTTTTCTTTCGGGAAAGAATCTTCAAAGATGCCGGGATCATCATGTTTTTCAGTTCCCCGGATATAAACGTTCAGATAAGGAGCCTGAATACTATCCTCAACAAAGATAGCATCATCCGTTAAACCAGAGCAACTGTTTTTAAACACCAGGACCTTCAGCTTTTCGCCGCGAATTTCGTTCTCGTAGAATTGAGGCACAACATATCCGTCAAACACAAGCGTTTCCAGCATGGTGGCATTCGCGCCAAAACCGCTCAGATAGTAGCTGCCCCTGCTGTCAATATTGCCGTCAATTTCAAGATATTTCAGTTTCGGGCAATATGCCAGCGCCTGTTTGCCGAATTCCATATCTGAGCCTTTCAGTTTCAGGCTGGTAAATCCGGTATTGTTCAGTGCATTATCACCAAGTCCGCGCAGGTTCCCTGTATAGGACAGTTCTGCCAGATTTACGCAATCCTTGAATGCTTCATTTCCGATACTGAAGTCATCCACGCCTTTGTTAACGATAAAACTCACCAGTGACACACAGCCTTCAAAAGCGCTCATGCCAACCGCACTGTTGGTGAAATCGCCGCGATCTGCATTTATCCAGCTTGAATCAAACTCTGCAGTGTCTTCAAGGCCGGAAGCGATCGTAACTGCTTTCAGTTTCTGATCGTTTTTGAATGCTTCTGCAGGGATAAAAATCGGCTTTTCAAGCTTTTCGCCCAGATTCAGGGTATACTGGCCGGAAATACC
Organism: Clostridia bacterium; assembly: GCA_017429695.1. Lineage (GTDB taxonomy): Bacteria > Bacillota > Clostridia > Christensenellales > Aristaeellaceae > Aristaeella. The sequence continues at coordinate 46,109 of JAFROK010000033.1, forward strand.
GCTGAACACATCACCAATTTTTCCATCCGATGTCTGTACAGTCAATCCGTAAGGCATTGCCACATCCACAGTTGCCGCACCGCAGCCATTGAAAGCAGACCCGGTCTTGAATTCCGCTTTGCCCTGTCCGGTAAATTCAACGCGTTCGATTGTTTCAATACCGGCAAATGCTTCGCTGCCAACAATAATCGGATCGTTGTTGCTGAATACAACTGACGTGATCGTAATGCCTTCAGGAACAGATTTCAGTGCATTGTCAGCGACGCCAACCACCTTATAGGTTTTTCCGTCGATTTCCTCTGTTTCATCAGGAATATTCAGTACATTGCCGGTAAAGTCCGGACCATAGCCGGTAATGGAAGCATTGCCATCGCCGTCCACCAGGTAGGTGTATATTCCTGCTACCGTTTTTACATCAGTGGTATATGCTGCTGCATACGGGCTGAAGCCTGTAGCATCAAAAGCAAACGTCATCGTTCCTGTGGCCTGGTTCGCAGTAAAATCATCTGTAACTTTTACCACATCGTCGGCGATATGGAAGAATGCAAACTCACTCGGTGCAGTCGTATCTACACCGGTATAAGTCACTACCTTCTGTGTTATCTTAACATTTGCAGGTTTATCTACCTTTGCACCGTTCGGCGCAGTCAGAGAAAGGTCGAAATACTTGATCTTGATATCCTCATAAACGGAACCATCAAATATACCGCTCGCTTTGGCTTCCCGGATAATCTCCTTATCGAGGCTTCCGTTGGTTTCTTTGATCACTAGCGCTGTTCCGATAGGCGCTTCTGCACCCATCTCAAGCGTAATGGTACCGGCCTTACTGGAAACGATCTGTTTCGCACTGCAAACAGAATTGACTTTAGTGCCAGCAAAAGCATCTGTGCCAATCGTCACCACCGCATCCGTGTTTTTCACTTCAACGGTTTCAAGGTTCGGGAATTTCTTCATTGCGCCATCCGGAATATTAATTTCCGTAAGGCCATCTTCAAAAACAATCGCTTTCAGATATGGATAATTACTTAAAGCATTGGAGGAATCGGATAGGTTTGCCACATAACTGCCATACATATTGGCCGGGAAATCAACAGACGGATCTTTTGAACCGCTTCTGCCGGTCTTTCCGGGCAATACATGCAGTGTAAACCCATCAGTGACCGACTTCATTCCGCCATCGAAAATCAGATTATACTCTGATACACCTGCCGCTTCGCACGCTGTCCGGAATGGTTCAATCTGAAGTGTCGCATTGTACAAGCAACCCATTGCGTATTTAAAACTGGTGAATGGATATCTCAGCGTACCATCATCACCATAACCGTCTACACTGATATAAATATCTGATGAATAATATTTGCTTGCATATTTGTAACCTGCTGTGCTCAGCTTGGAAGAGAAACTGCCGCCAAAGGCGCTCCATAATTCGTTAAACGTCATATTGAACCATACGATTCCTTTGCTGTTGGAACCGAAAGGCTGGCTGGAAAGCTTCGCAGCATGACCGATATAGATCATCTGGTTATCCTGGCTGAACGCTTTCTGATTGAAAGCATAGCTGTCCATTGTGCCGATATCATTGAAAATGGCAACGCGCACAACTTCACTTGTAACAGCTCTTCCTTCCAATGTCCCTGCTTTACCGAGTACGATAACCGTATCTATCGCGGAGCAATTATCAAATGCATAGCTTTTGATTGTTCCAACATCGCCATGAACAATCACAGACTTCAGCATGGTATCCCGATTGAAGCCCTGACCGGCAATTTCACCGATAGTCTCTGCTTCAAATGTCGTCAATTCCTTGTTGTCCATGAACGTGTTCAGACCGATTTTCTCAACATGGCCGAGCTTTACGAGAGTAAGGCCGGTACATCCGTTGAATGTCCAGCCCGCTTCAAACGTCACATGGCTGTTTTCGTTGCCTGTCACGCCTGTCAGTTTCGTGCAGTTATAGAACGCTTTCTCACCGAAGGTAACCATACCGTCCCCGTTCATTGCTACACTGTTAAGATTGCTCATGCCTTCAAACGCATTGGCCGGAACTGTAAAACTCTCTTCGTTGTTAAAAACAATCGCAGAAATTTTGGAATTCCCCTTCATTGCATCTGCGCTGATGGATGTCACAGTAATATCATCACCGTTATCCGGTTTGCTGCTGATCATTGCGATTTGGGCTCTCTTGTTGTACACACCGGTAATCACAGCAGTCTTTGTTCCATCATTCGCTTCTGTCACATCATAATAGAACATGCTGTCATGATATGTTGTTGCATTGATTTGATAAGCAACCGCATAGAGACCCTGTTCTGCTGCTGACAGCGTAATCATGTTAATTTTGTTGCTGTCAGTAACTACTTTAATATTCCGGTACGCGTCGTTAACTGTTTCACCAACAATCTGGTAGGTTTTCCATTCTGCATTATCCAGCAGATTCTCATAGCCAAAGAACGGGTATTGATATGCATTGATAGTTACGCTGCCATCATCACATTCACTGCCATCCGGAGACACAAGGCTGATCCGGATATAGCCGATCTCAACCTCTTCCGGTGCCAGAACACTTTGTGCAGCCTGTTCTGTAACTTCCCTAACAGAATCAGAAACAACTGCATCATCAATCATCAGCAAAGCACCCAGCGGAGTCCCCTTTTCTGACGCCGAAATGGTATAATACTGAGTGTAATCTTTCTCATTATAGTAAATTACTTGAGGATTCTTGATTGTTGTCTGCAGCTTGCTGCACCCATTAAACGCAAACGGGAAGACTGTAAACGTTGTATCTTCCGGAAGGTCAATCACTACCTGCTCAAGGCTGGAGCAACCATCAAATGTATAATTGTTTATGGTATCAAGCGGAGCATTGATCGTAACGGTTTTCAAGCCGGAGCATTGCTGGAAAGCCTTGCTGCCGATGCTCTTGACCGTACCGTTTACCGTGAAGCTTTCGAGCGCATAATCGTATGAGAAGTTGTATCCTCCGATTGTCAGATTACTGCCTGTAATATTGACCGTTTTCAGCTTTGGCATCACTTTGAATACTTCCTGTCCAATGGAAGCAATAGGACCATTACCGCCAACATCGGTCAGATTCTGGCACCCATAGAAAGCATAATTCTCAATTTTCAGCGGTTCTGTATTGTTAAAAGTAACTGTCTTGATTTTTCCGTTCTTTTCAGGATCGCCATATTCTTTGGATCCGTCAAACGCGCTGTCGGCAATCCCGACAACCTTATATTCCGCTCCCTCTTTATCTGTATATTTATCCGGAATCACAATATTTCCGTCACCATCATACGCATCACTCAGGCCAATAATGGTCGCTTTGTTGTCCTTGATTTCATATTCAAATATACCGTCATTGGGAATTTCCGGCGGTGCCACATTCTGATACAGGGAAATCCATTCTTCTCCGCTGCTGAATGTCACCCACCCTGTAGTATTATTTTCTGACCATGCAACATAAATCTGCAAACGACCGTATCCCTGGTAAGGGATCTGATCCAGGCAATTAACATCGAAGTCATAAAAATATCCCCCGTAATTACCATAATAATACTGATTCTCGCAAAGAATCTGACCGTCTTCATCTGTCAGTTTCCAATAAATGTAATACAGCCCGTAAATCGTTTTACCATATGTCTCAAGAGATTTTTCTTCATCAAAGGCATTGATGATTGTTGAAAGTTTCAGTGATGTCGCTCCGTCAATATTATAAACAAACGGACCAGGTGTTACGCTTTGTTTCTTTTCATCTGTTACTGTAATCTCCGGTTCTTCCTGATCATTGAATTCCGTTTCGCTCGTCAGGAGGAAATCCTTCGCGCCGACTTTTGTCTCACCATTATTATAAGTAAAAGCACCGGCAACCTGCCTGACCGTAATTCCGCGTTCAGCCGGGAAAGAAACGCTCACCACATCTGCAACATTCAAAGGTTCAGAGTCGTTCTGCAGATTCAGGAGTGTAATCAGATCTGAAAGCAGCATCTGATACTTTCCGGCCTCAGAATAGTCTCCGCTGCTCAGATAATTCAGGGTTGTTTTTGATAAACGGGAATCGACGCTGTCCAGTCCTTCAACATTTTCCCATTTCAGACCGAAGTTTACTGTAAGATGCTCGCTGTCAGGAAATGCGTCTTCGGCAACTGTCATGGAATGATTATCGTTATCCGCAATGTTAATCTCAACTGTTCCGCCACCGTTCAAATAGCTGAAGGCATTGGATGCGATAGAGCCAGTGCCGCCTTTAACATTCACAGCAACCGAAGCGCTGCCACTGTTCTTGGAACTCCCGATTTTGGTAATCGTGTCCACGAATGTATTGAAGTTGATTGTCAATGATTTCAGGAATTTCCATTGACTCCATGCAACAATTCCCGAATCTGCAATAATGGTCAGATCGGTAGTCTGGTTTGCCTGGGATAATCCATAATCGTTCCAGGTATAAGTGTCTTTCGATGTTGTGGTGATGCTCGCCAATCCGGAACAATCGATAAATGAATATGCTCCGATATTATTGACTCCACCCAGGAATTCAAGGTCTCCGGATGTACTCTGGAATACATTATATTCATCATTGGCCGCCTTCACAGTCTGGCCGGAGCCAACTTTCAGCGTCAGATGATCGACAAACGCAAACGCCTTTTGCTTCAATGTAAAAGATCCGTTTGAACCGGAGTAGTTGGATTCAACCGTAATGTTGGAAGCACGAAAGAAGGCACCTTTTCCGATTGCAACATCCTTGCCTGTAAAAACTATATGAGAATTACTGATATCCGAAAACGCACCTGTGTTGGAATCGCTGTTAGCCGAATCAGATACCCATACGCCACGCACATCAAGATTGTCTGCTGCAATCGTAATGTTCAGGCCACTTTTCCCTTTAAACGCTTTCTCCTTAATGGCTGTAACGGGATAGCTCTTTTTCTGTCCGCTGATAGTCAGCTCAACAGTTGCAGGAATAGAAATACTCTGCGAAGCCGTTTCCCCATCAGCAAATCCAACAACTATAGCATTGTCGCTTTCCAGCGCATACTCTATGCCGCCATAGATCATATTATCCGGCTGAAACGCTGAATTGAGTACGGATACAGAGTCAGAAGAATCAACCGTACCGCCGCTTGCTCCGGTAGCCAGTGATGTGAACGGTAATGTGTTAACAGCCAGGATGACTGCTGTCAGAACTGCAAACCGTCTGCGAAAACTCTTCTTCATCTTTTCTTCCCTCTTTTTTGTTCCGTATTCACTAACCATTGAAACGTAACCAGGGTCAGTCCTGTTTCAGGCTGACCCGGTTGGAATTACATGTTCGTTTCTGCCCCTACAACGCGTACCTCAACGCGCCAGTAATGTTGGTAGTTGCTCTCGTCCACCACAATATCCATCTGTTCCTCGGTGGCGCCTTCAACCTCAATCCAGTTCACGTTGTCAACGCTTTCCATCCATTGCAGAGTGTATTCAAATCCTTCATACCCGCTCAGTTCGGCAGTGAAATGTGCTGTAGATCCGAATCCAGGATTCTCATCATCCCATGTCAGCACAACGTTAACGGCTCTATCTTCCGGCAGCTCGGGAATGATCTCTTCCTCGACTTCTCCGGCAGTCTCTTCAGTGACCTCTTCAACAACCGCTTCCGTTGTCTCTTCGTTGGTCGTTTCTTCAGCAGCCTCTTCAGCCGTTTCTTCCGAATCTGTTGAAACATTCAGTTCAAACGTTTCAGACACCGTGCCATCCTGCATCACGAAGCGATATGCCCCTTCACCGGCTTCGACCATCACACTGTCGCCATAACCGATCTTTTTCCATTCGCCTTCTTCATTCAACGCCTGCCAGGTGCATACACCGGTCTGTTCTGGATCCGCGTTGGCGTTCAGCGTTACGATGCCTTCATTCTCTTCGGAAGCCGTCACCCACGCGAAGGTTGTTGTGGCTTCATCGGCCGCTTCTCCCACAGTTTCTTCGCCGGCGATTTCATCATCAGAAGTCTCTTCAGTGATCTCCTCATCAGCTGCATCTGTGGCTTCTTCTTTGATTTTTCCAGCCGTTACTTCTTCAGCAACTTCATCATCGTCCGCTTCCTTTTCAGCCGCTTCTTCGGTCGCTTCGTCAGTCACTTCTTCAGCAACTTCTTCATCGTCTGCTTTCTCTTCAACCGCTTCGTCAGCTGTTTCATCAATCGCTTCGGTTACTTCTTCAACAGTTTCTTCCGCAGCTACTTCTTCAGCAGTTTCTTCGTTGTCCACATTTTCTTCGATTACTTCTTCAACTATTTCATCGGTTGCTTCCGCTATTACTTCTTCAGTTGCTTCTTTAACTACTTCCTCGTTTTCTTCCACAGCTGCTTCTTCAGCTGCTTCTTCGGTATCCGTTTCTGTTTCAGTCTCTTCCGCCGACCGCTCGGTCCAGTTCATCCGGTATTCTTCGGAAATGATACCGTCTTCCAGCTGGAAGCGAATCAGGTTGTCAGCATTCTCTTCGGTGATGGTCAGCTCCAGCTTCTTGCCCTTGCCAATCTCCTGCCAGATGCCTTCTTCCCACTGCTCATCCCGGATTTCCCAGCGAACTTCACCGTTCAGTTCAGATTCAACCTTTGCCGTCAGGATAATCACATCGCCAATATAGGCTTCTTCTGTTTCTTCCCGAACGATCTTGGCCCGAACTGTTGCTGCTTCTTCAGCTTCTTCGGTTTCCGTGGTCTCTTCAGTGCTTTCGATTTCTTCAGTCTCTTCGGTTTCCTCAGCGACTTCAGTTTTTACTTTGTCTTCCTCACTGATCCTTTCAGAGGCCTCAATCAGCTCTTCAGTTACCTCAGGAATGAAACCGGCCACAACTTCCGGATCAATGTATCCGGCGTCGTCATCCAGTTCCTGATATTCTGCTTCGTCTTCTGGAATCGTGTATCCTTCAAGCTCGTCGTATTCTTCTTCGGATTCCTCAGTTCCTTCGGTTTCAAGGCTCTCTTCAGATTCAAACGCCTGTGCATCTTCAGTCGTTTCTTCAGTTACTTCTTCAATCGCTGTTTCTGCCTGTTCTTCGGCGTTCTCATCAACTTTAGCACTGTCGGTATCTTCGGTCCCATCAGTTTCTTCGTTCGTTTCGGTTACTTCAGCAGTTTCAGTTCTTTCGGCTGTTTCTTCAACGACAACATCATCGCCGGCTGTCTCATTGGCTTCTTCAGCAATTTCGGTAGTCTCAACCGAAACTGTTTCTTCAGCCAGTTCCGTATTTTCCAAGTTCTCGGTTACGTTTGCTTCCGTATGATCTTCGAAGATTTCTTCCGCCTCTTCCGCAAAGGAAGCAAACGAAACGCAAACCAGCAGAATGCCGGCCAAGATCAGCGCGGCGATCCTCTTGATTCTCTTCGTCATTTCAGGTTCCTCCATCTTTGGTCCGGTTGTTTTTGCTCAATATTCGTAAAGGATTCTACCTTTACGATAACCATTCTACTCATTCAAGGTGATGTACAAGGTTACATATACATTTATTTCGATATTCTTACATGTTTTTGTTAAAAAACTGGTAAAAGCTATATTTTGCACACATTTTCGCTGAATGCTAGTATTTTCCATGCTTTTTGGCACTTCCGCCTTCTTTTGATTATATTGCAAAGTTACATTATTTTCTTGTTAGCAAACGTTTTCACGTGCCAGTCCCGTATTTGGTTACATCTCGTCCAAAAAGCAGCAGGGACCAGCTCATTACAAGCCGGTCCCCAAATAATCATAAGTCTTCTTTAGTCAAAGCAATCTCCAACATGATTGATATACACTTCAACACCCAGTGCAGTCGGGTATTCATCAAATATCGCATAGCTTCCGCCAGGCACCTTCGGATACTTATACCCTTCCGGAGGTTTCGGTACGCCTACCAGTTCATTCGTGAATGTGGTTACATTCCCATTCTGCTCTTTCGTTTTCAGTTTGTAACCGATAATCTCCTGCTCCGTCCAGGTATACTCAATTTCCTGTCCGCCAGCATACTTCGGCAGTCCGGTAACCGTTGCCTGCCATCCGTTCTGTGCGCTCAGCATCACATTGGTTCCATTGCTCAACGTCATCCGGATGCTGGTCGGCCGGATATTCGCAGCATTATTGTTGTCATCCCATTCCTTCCGAACAACAACACTGGTCTCCTCCGGCTTATGAGTGTTCCGGATGGTATAGCCATTCACCTGGCTGGTATATCCGGGTACCGGATCTTCCGTCACGGAGTACCGGATCCGGTTGCCCCTGAATTCCTTCGGCAGGTCGGCAAACATATGCTGCCATCCGCCGGCTTCATTCAGCTGCACCGTTTCAATCACTTCACCGCCGGCACAGAGATGTACGGTAATGCTGCCGGGGCGGATGCCATCCTGGTTATCATTGTCGACCCAGACCTTGCGCACCTGGATCTCAATCAGTTCAGGCTCCGTCTCCTCTTCGGGTTCCGGCTCATAGATATCGAACTTTTTCTGAATGACCAGTTTGCCACGTTCCAGCGTATTCGTAATCACATATCCGTTTTCTGCATTACCCGAGATGGTCGCCTGGTATCCTTCCGGAATAGCAAGCTCTTCCACGGTATATGTGATTGCCTTTGCAGTGCCCGTTGTACCTGCCTTATTGATGTTCTTGTCCAGGTCTTCCCATACGTACTTCCAGCCGTTCGCCGCGTTCAGTGCAACCGGCTTTCCGACAGCCCGTCCATCGCCGTATAGCTGCACCTTAATTTCAGCCGGCCGGTCTTTACTGTTCGAATCATCCCAGGCCTTCCGCACGCTGACGCTGGTCTTTTCCGTCTTATGCTCGTTGGTGAATGTTGTCAGCGTGCCCCGGGTCACTGTTCCACTCAGCGTGTATCCGTTACCTGCCGCAGGCTCTTCCCAGGTATACACAATGTCCTTCAAGTCCTTGTCCACCATCGGCAGACCACGCAGTACGCACATCCAGCCGTGATCTGCGCTCAGGGTGACCGTTTTAACCTTTTCGCCGTTCGCCAGCAGGTTCATCCGGATACTTAGCGGACGCATGCCGTCCCGGTTATTGTCGTCCTTCCAGACCTTCTTCACCGCGACGGTTACTGTCTTTACCGCATCCCGCAGCAGAATGGTTCCATCCTCCCGGATGGCAACCGTAGATGCCGCGGTAATCCTACCTTCTTCATCAATGGAGAAGGTCGTATCCGTCGCAATGTCGTATCCATGCGGCGCTGTCACTTCATGCAGCGTATAGGTTTCCCCGGGTACCAGTCCTTCCAGTTTGTGCAGTTTGCCGCTTTCGCTGGTCCATTCGTCAAATACATTTCCGTCCTTGTCCAGGATCTGAATCTTGCATCCGTTCAGTTCGTCCCCGTTATCAATATCCACCTTCTGCACTTCGACTGAGAATGCATAGTTCGTAAACACCAGTTCTTCCGGTTCCTTATCTGCTTTCGCAATAATCGTTCCGTCGCCATTGTCCATCAGTGTCACGACAATCGTTTCGATATGTGTATCATAGACTACGGTCTTATCTTCGCCCGTAACTTCAGAGATGGTATAGGTGAACGGGCTGTTTGCAAGGTCATCCAGCGTATACGCAATCTCACTGAATACAATCGTGCCGTCTGCTGCGTTCTTCACGGTCTGCAGCGTCTTACCATCCTCATCCTTCAGTTCGAAGCTGAATTCGTCCGCTGTCAGGTCACGTCCTTCCATAACTTTCACGGCACCAGGCACATAGTGGCCTGCGGCGGTATAAGTGTTCACGAACTCAACGATCTTTGTCTCCGGTTTCTCGAAGTTACCGGCAATCGTACCGCTCGCATTGGTAGCCTGCGTGGTATATCCGTCGTATGCTTCTTCCGTCACGGTATACCCCAGTCCGTTCGGCAGACCCAGAGCAGTCTTCTCTTCGCCGTCCTTCAGGGTAAATTCAGCCACGCCCTTTTCAAAGGTCATTTCGCCGTATGCGCCGGTGATCGTGTTATCCGCCAACATGACCTTAAACACAAATTCCTTCGCCGGTTCAGCCACACTCTTGGCACTCACCGTCTTCTTCACGGTCAGGTTGCCGTTGTCATACCTGTTGGTGAACTTCAGCGGTTCATTATTGGTGCTGTTGGTGATCTTCAGCTTACCGGTGCCTTCTTCCGTTACCCGCACCCGGACAACTTTGTCCGTATCGTTCTGCACATACGGAATGTTCCCGGTCTCCTTAATGGTATACACATATTCTTTTCCGGCATGTGCCAGTTCATATTGGATCGTTCCGAAGTCCAGATCTACACTGCCACCGGATGTCGGTTTCACAGTGATGGATGTCTTTTCAGGCATCGGTGAATCCGCAGGATCCGCTGTCACCGTAAAGGTCCATTCGTCCCTTTCCTTAAACTCACGTCCGGCGATTACCTTGGTTCCCTTCAGTGCGGTCTCACCGTCAGCGTTGTAGGTGTTCGTGAAGACCACAGGCGTTGTCACGCTGCTGTTCTCAATCTTAAGCGTGCCGTCACCATTGTCAGTGATCTTCACCGTTACTGTCTTTGCGACGTCATTCGTCACACCGTCCACTGTACCGGTTTCGGTAATGGTGTAGGTGTATGTCTTGCTAACATCCTTGTTTGTGAATTCGATCTTTCCGAAGTCAACTTCAATAGCCTTGCCACTGGCAGGTTCGATCGTCTCTGTCGTCTTCTCAGGCATCGGCGTACCATTGGCAGCTGTCACTGAGAAGGTCCACTTGTCTCCGGCCTTGAAATCACGTCCAGTAATGGTCTTCTGGGCCTTCAGCGGTGTGGAGTCAATCATGTAGTTGTTTGTAAACGCAGCGGTGCCAGCTCCGTCGATCTCACTTTCAAGCTTCTTGCCTGCAACAACTGTTAAAATACGGCCGTTATTGCCAACAAGTAAATCAGCCGTTTCTTCTTCTACCCAGTATATTCCGGCCTCCAATTCATCAGACAGTTCAGTCTTTGCAACATTGTCGCCAGCATTAAAAGCAATGCTAATAGTCTGCAGCGCAGGTTCAACCTTAGCACCGTTCGACATCGCATATACCTTGAAAGTATATGTATTATCCACAAGGCTTTCATTTGCAGTGGTCGGGGCAGCACCGTTCACCTGGATGGTCTTGGTAACCTTCAGCTTGCCATAGTCTGCATATGTGTTCTTTACTGTTACAGTCTGGCTGGTTACGACTGTGTTGTTAACCTTGTTGCCTAACACTGCCGTAGGCACCGTCGTTCCGTACGATCCGTCTCCCAACTTGTATGTCGCAATAAACCCGGTCCCGCTTGTTTCGCTGACCGTGTAACTGCCCGCGGTCAGTTTGTGTATCGTGACTGTTCCATCGCCGTTCGCTCCGTTGCTTGCGCTTACCTTGAATTTCACTCCATTAGTAACTGCCTCGAACGTTCCGTCAACTTCTCCATCTACGTCAGCTGCCGTAATGTTCATCGCCGTCGCAGATGTTACTACGATCTCATACTCTGCACTCGCCGGTGCCATGTCGCCTTCCAGCGTCTTTACAACAACCAGGTCATATTCTTCTTTGTTGTTTGTGTACGTTGCAGCCGCCGCTCCCGTAGGCGTATTGTTCCCAGCAACAACTGTTAGCGTTACTGTGCGATTGCTGGTATTCGATGTTCCACTCTTTCCACCAGCAATATTCGTCAGGACAAATCCTGCAACAGCTTCTTCTGTTACAACATAGTCTCCTGCCTCAAGATTGGAAACAATCGCGTCAGTGCCATTTGTGTAGCTTTCTATTGCCGCCAGGCCCGCCTTAGTGTCTGCTACTTTGTATCCGCTCGCAGTTCCGTTCGTGACCTTGATCTGCACATATTTCGTTACTTGCGTTGTTGCTGATGTCGGCCCGACTACACTAAAGATAAACTCTCCATTGACAGAACTCTTGTTCGTATCACTGCCATTCAGCGTTACGGCCTTCGTGATCTTCAGGCTGCCAGCCTGCTCTGTGTAGTTGTTTGTGAAGTCGACTGTGCCGTTCGGATTCTTACTCGACAGTTGAATTGTTGTGTTCGGTGTATCGCCTGTCTCAGTCTTTGTTCCCGCAGGTGTTGCCGTGATGGTCGTCGTCCGGGTGTATCCGCCAACGTTCGCATTCGATTCGGTGACCGTATATATCACGCCAGGCTTTACATTGTTATCTGCCGTCGTCAGAATCCACTTGTCATCCGTCATATCCGCCCAGGTCTTGGTCAGCGTTCCCGTCAAACCAGTTCCACTTACTGCGAACGTGATCTTGTTCTTTTCAGTCGCGTCAATCGTAGCACCGGTAAAGCTCTTCGTGATCTCCAGCTGATATTTTTCGTATGTGTTTGTAATCTCGATGGTTTTCTCTGTACTGGTTGCACTTAGTGTGGCTGTCGCGGAAGTTGCCGTTGTTCCATCCACCTTGATCGAGCTCGTATGCTCATAGTTCCCGATCGTAGTGTTTGACTCCGTCACAGTGTAATCACCAAGCGGAACATTGTTCAGCGTCAGCGTGTATACGCCGTCCGTTCCCTTCACAAACTTCGGTTCCGTTGTGTCGTTGAGTGCCTTGTTTGTGATTGTTGTGAAGCCTGTCGGTCCGGTAATCGTGAACGTCACAGCGCCTTTCTGCGCATCCGTCAGATCGCTCGCGGCCGTTCCGTCGAACGTCTTCGTCACAACCAGCTTGCCCTTCTGCTCGTTCGTAAACTTCGCTTCGGTTTCGCCGTCTGTGTTCGTCGCCGCCGTCTTGTTCACTGCGAATCCATTCGTGTCTGTAACCGCAACTGTAAAGTAATGCTTGCTCTGGTCATACTTGATATGGTTCGAAGCGCTTACGCCGTTGCTGTCCAGATCATTCGGAATATCCGTCTCTTCAATCTTGAAGTAGAACGTCTTGCCGATGTCGTTCTGATCGAAATGGAGCGTGCTGAATGTCACCGACCCGGCTGTTCCGGAACCTCCGGTCAGTTCCTTTGTTTCAGGCGTAGATAGTCTCACATATCCTGTCGGAATTTCTCCCGTCCCGTCCACAGAACCCACCTGGGTCAGCTTGAATTTGAGTGTCTTGCCCGTCAGGTCACCGCCCATGAACGTCTTCGATGCGGTAAAATTCACGTCTCCCGCTCCCGCAAACGTATTGTTTACATTCGCCGACGCGGTCTGCACCGTGCGCACCTGCGTTTCCGAATTCACCTGGTTTGCCGGGATCGTTCCGCCCAGGCCGGATGTCGCGCCCTGCGAATAGCCAGTGGGAATATTCACTTCTGTAATTGAATATCCTGTTCCCGCCGGCAGCCCTGTGATCGTCAGCGTCTCATTATGCTTGAGGTCGATTCCGGTTATCTTTGTCGTACCATCTGTCGTATTCTTTGTATAGGTAAGTGTCTTCGAAGTGGTGCCTACTGCAGCCGGATAACTGTCCGCAAGCGTGACGTTCGCCGGCGGTGTCAGTATGATCTCAAATTCAAACTCCGTCGTAGTGTCTGTCTGCGGCTTGCCGCTCGCTGTCTTCTTCAGGCTCAGGTTACCTGTATCAATGTTGTTCGTGAACCTTGCTGTCGGCACAGTAACTGTGTCACCCCTGCTGACTGTCACCGTCGCCACATTGTTTGCTATGGTACCTGTTCCTGTCGTAAATTCAGTCTTCAGCAGCGACGTACCGTTCGAACGTCCGGTCTCGGTGATCGTGTAAGTATCGGCTTTCAGGTTTGCAACCGTAACCGTACCGTCATTTGCAATGCTTACATCCGAATCGGTTCCGTTCAGGCTTGCTGTTCCTACGTTGTTAAACACAACCTGAATCGTTTTTTCTACCTTGTCAGTCAGTGTTGTGCTCTCAATCTTGAAGGTGTATGTCCCTGCCACCAATGCCTTTTCAACATTGGTGTTCGGTGTCGTACCGTTCACGGTCACATTCTTCTTGAACTTCAGAGAACCAGTCAATATCGTGTTCGTGATCGTACCGCCACTTAATGCATACTCTATTGTCTTGCCTTCGCCGTTGTTATATGCAGGCGCTGCGTATCCTTCAACTGCAGTTTCTTCGACTCTGTATTCGTATTCAATTCCGTCCGAATTGTACTTTGGCAGATTTGAATAGGTGTACGTATTATCATTCCATGCAAACTGGATCGGAGAAGCTACTCGTACCACTTCCCAAACAGAGTCATCTGCCACTGGCTTCGCAGTCCGTTTAAGTGTTAACGTAATCTCCTGTGCATTATTGTGGACTTTATCGCCATCATTCAACCATTGTTTTGTTCCATCAACCGTCACAGTCTTGCGCTGGTTAACAAACTGAATAGCTTCTGCTGAATTTGTTGATGATATTTCAGATAAATAATTTGGATCAATCCTGTATCTATTTACCGTTTTTGTTTTTGGTATATTTGATTCTTCAAATTGTAATTTATTATCACTGTCAAGATCGTATACTGTAGCAACATACTGGGGTGATTCAGCAATAGATGAAGCATTCAAGCCTTCAGCATTTAGTTTGTAATACGTTTCAGTTTCCGTTGTTTTAGCGGTTGATCCTGTTATATTGACTCCAACAACAGTTTTTACAATATATTGTGTGGTATCAATGTCATATTCCTCAGTATTTTTGTTTTCACTCCGCCCGGTCTCATAAATGCGATAATAGTGTTCCCCCTCATCGGCAATTGTATATTGTAATTCAGGGAAAACAATCCTACCTCCGATATTTTCTGCTGTTTTTCGATCGCTTGTTTTCCATCCACCATGTTCATTGTCCCACTCTTCCATAACAAAGGTAAACTTCTCTCTTTCAAGTGGGATTGTATTTTCTTCACTGCCAGGCAGATGCATCCGTTTTTTTGCTTCAAAGCCTATTTCTGCGCCAGTGTATGTCCAGCTTCTGTTCTGATAGTAGAAATGCCATTCTGCTCTGGAAATAAAAGTTCCGCTGGTCAAAATTGTACCTGCGCCGTCTTGTTGAGTGACTTTACTGGCATTCGGGGCAAGAATCAAGCCCGATGCTGTGACCAAGTCTAGCGTTTGAGCCTGGTATGCATTAAACGTAATGTGACGCATAATGTCCTGATCCCAAGCTTTTGCGGCATCAGACAAACCGTTGCTGTTTGCAAATTCACTCGTTTGTGTTGATGTTGACCTCAGTTTTGAATTTGTGTTTTGAGGATCATATATATTGGCTACCATTTTCCCGATTTTTACGTTTGTGCCAGGAACATTAAACACAATGCTTTGGCCAGGCAGCTTATTAATCTCCCACCCTGTCTCCGTCATTTTATCCGCGATATTCTTGCAATCCACATAAATCGTGATTCCATCCGGAAAATCAGTAACATCCAGAGCAAGATTGCCATTATTCACCTTATCAGGTGTGACTGTCTTTTGGGCAGCGTATGCTACGGATTGGCTCTTCCCATACTCAATCAAATCATCTACGTAGTTATTAATTGACGTCTGAGATGCGGAAACCAGATGGTAGCGGCCAGGAGCGGCATTAATTCTTGACTTCATTTCATTATGAATTTTGTTGTCAATATCTGCCTGCTGCATGAAAATGTACAGGTTGTTATTTTCCGATTCAATCCACAAAGGAGTTTCCGGATCTACGCTACCAATGAAGAATGGAATATCGCTTCCGCCAGCACCATTCACACTATTGTTAGAATTATCGTAAAGTTGCTTAACCGCATAATTAGTTTCTGTATGACCATATTGTTCATAGCGATTTGCTATAACACCATATTCCGCCGCTGTCCCTATTATGTCATGAGGGCCTACAGCAGTATCATAATGAGCCTCTGTCAATGTTATATAGTGTGTAATTGTTGATATATTGCCACTGACTGCAACATTCTTGTCGAGGAAAGCACCACCTTCATCAATTAAATCTGTGTCGTAATCTACATCATAGTATTTGCTGCCAATCTTTATCGGATGCCCTTCATTCACTATTCTGCCATTTTGAGTCAATCTCAAAGTATAAGATTCGTTGCCGGTAATGAGATTTGGATTATTTTCAACAGATGCTTTTTCATTCCAATAGAACACCGGGCTTTCCCCAGTCTGATCTTCCAGAACGTACGTAATAACTGTATTATCTCCAGTTGTCGTTACATTCGTTGTCCCATTGTTTCCGTAACTCGTTCCTGAAGAATTTGTTGATAAAACCGCATTGTTCAGTTTATCTGACACGTTACTGGCATGTTTTACTTCTTCATTCAGGTGTATACTCGTATCCTCAATTGCTCCTGCTGAAGTCGGTATAATAACTTGCACTCGATATATTTTCTTTGTTGATTTGTATAAGCCAAGTTGTGTCTGGGTTTTAATGATCTTATTTTCATTATCCAGTGTAGCTTGTGCATGGTACGTCCCAGCATCGGTACTTCTCCAGTTCTTGTTATACCAGAAATCAAAGCCGGGAATGCTATCTGTTCCGTTATTCTCAGCCTCCTGAATACTCGTAGGAAATGCTGTCCCCTCTTTCAGTTTGTACATTCGAACAGAACTGGTATACACTGTAGGATCATAATGAAGCGAGCCACCATCAATATCTATTTCATTATCATCAACAAGCTGGAAAAGATCTGTTACATTAATTGTTGTAGTGTAACTGCCGTCAGTATTTTGGGTTTCTATATTTGCAGAAACGATCTTGTAACCTACTGTTTTCCCGTTATTGATCTTCTTCAGCTTCACAAGATAATAGAGCGTTCCGCTCAGGTTGGATTCAACATGTTGCGGCGGATTTTCGCTGTCTGATATGTCAGTGCGTTCATTGTAGAAGTTCACCGTAATGTCGTGAGGTTTCCCGTCATCCTTTTGTTTGGTAAAAGTGGTTGTTAGGATTGTTTGTCCATCCTCGCCCGTTGATATTACGGAAGAAGTCGAATACAGATCTTTTGTTAGGTCACAATTCTGGTTCTCTGCTCCTACAGTATTCTCGTTGTAACGAACAACGCCGACCACAGGTTGCAATCCAAGCGCCTTTGCAATCGTATCCGCCCCGGTTACCACCTGCGTGGTCAATGTTTCTTCACCGGAATAGTAGTGAGGAACTGAATCAACAGAACCCGCGCCTCCGTTTTGACCTGGAGTGTACAGATAGAATGATATTGGATCTGAAACAGGAGATGGATTCGAACTATTATCTACATTTTGCAATGCATAATATATCTGGCCGTGTGAAACCATCTTGATCAGCAGCTTATAATCGCCAGGTATATTCTCTGAAATACTAATATTCTCTGAACTCTTGAATTCAGTCTTCAGTTTGAAATCCGGCACAGTAGTTAGCAGCAGCGTTCCCGTTCCGTTTGCTGTGGTACTAGAGAACATGTATTTGTTAATTACTTTTCCACTGCCATATCTTGTGCCGTTAATGACACTCTGGTAAGTAACAGCGCCATCACTCGGTAATGTTTTAAGCAGCACAAGTTCGTTTTCAATGGTATCGTTGGACTGATATACGGTTGTGTTGGTTTTTGCGGTCTGATTTCTGACTGTTGATGGATCACTAACCAACACACTGTTGTAATCGCTGTAATTGTAGAAAGTTGGAATCTCCTGATTCGATACATGCGTAATGGTATCTGAATTGTTAGAAAGTTCCTTGACATAATAGTATTTGGTGCCATCCGATTTTGTTAAAGCGGAAAGCAGGTACCAGTATCCCTTATACCCTTCCCCTTCTGTATCGAATGTAATATCATCACCGCTGGATGTTGAAAGACTATATTTGTAGGGTACAGACGGCGTCAAAGTATATGTGGTTTTGCCCGTAGTTTGTGTTACAGAAACAATATAGTTCTGCAGAACGCCGCCTTCCCCGATGATGGTGCCGCCTGTGATTATTCCTTTATCTATGCTATCGGTTCCGTTTTGTTCAACAGTTATATCTTTCCCAAACTTGATTTCAATGGTTTTGTCGCTTGTATATGCCTGCTTATTGGGTGTATCGTTACCCCGTTCAAATGAAGTGAAGTTGATTGTCTGAGAGGATTTCCCATTCAGATCAACGTCAATCTTTTTATAATACCGAACCGTATTGCCAGCTTGATTTTCTGCATCTGTTCCAGCATATACAGAGTACCCTGTCTCCAGTCCGGAAACAGCACTCGCATTAGAAGTCTTTATTTCAACTTCATATGTTTGTAGTTTTGTTGCATTGATGTTGTAATGACCGTCACTGTCAATTTTCCAATTGTATAATCCAAATTCCTGGTCGCTGTTATTCAAGACGACATTCGTCATTTTCGGATCACTATACCACTTGTCCTTAATACTCTTCAAATCAAGCTCGTCCGACCCGGTGTATTTTACAATTGTAAATCCATATCCGGTTTCAGTCGGACTTAACTGTACTGTTTGTTTATCTTCGTTCGTAAAATTACTGATTGTAACAACCGATCGTCCGGGAGTAGGTGTAATCTCAGCCATCAAATCCTTATTATTTCCGTAATTCGTTGTAACCACAAGATAATGTCGATCGCTTAACGACGGGTTCGTGTCTCCGGTTGTACCGTCTATATCTTTAAAATTGATGGTTACGCTTGGATTTGGCATTGTTATTGTAAGTGTATTATCGCTTATCCCAATTAAGTATTTCTGATCAATTAACTGGCCATTATAAAGCTGCTTGTCGTTTTCAAGTGCGGAAATAGTATCCCAAGATGGCCTGTTATTTGAATCATTTGTTTTTAAGATAAATATTTTTATACTATCTTTGTCTACAGAGGAATAAGTTGTATTGTTTTGGGTATAATTGTCTTGAATTTGAAATTTGTTTAAATTAATTATCCCTTCCCCGCTTCCTTGACAGAGAAAAGCACTATAAACCTCTTGCTTAGCGACTTCACTTGTTTTCGATCCTATTCCTTTCGCCACAAACCAGTAATGTTCATTGTTTAATGATGTAATGGTTTCCTGAGTAGATTTGAAAAAAAAGCAAGGACAATTATTGTTAGAATTATTTATAGTTATACTCAGGTGAATCGGATCTGCCAGACCCGGAGCAGGAGTAATCAATGTCATCATTTGAAGAATGATCAGAAATATCGCTGTAATCCTTTGCTGATACTGTTTCATCCTATTGTTCCTCCATTCTATGTCATGTGTCTCAAACTCAGAATCAGCTTTCATTCTGAATCACTCAATGAAATGATAAACTTCCATGTGTAGCTAAAATTTTCCTTACTTAACGGATATGTATATGTCAGACCGTCAGCATTCTCAATATCAATAAAGTCAACTCCGTCAATAGAATATTGCCATTTGCATGTATATTCGTCATCTTCTTTGAAATCAACAAGTTCGACTGTAATAGTAATCGGCGTTCCGAAATCGATAAACCCACCCATGGATGTCAGTGTGGATGAGATCCTCAGACTTCTGGCTAGTGGCTCTTCTGTCTCTTCATCTGCAATTTCTTCAGCAGACTTTTCTTCTGCTTGTTCATTCAGAGCCTTATCGTTGGAGTTTATATTCTTTTCATATGCATCTTTCTGCTCTTCATCCGTGTCCGAATCCTCATTTTCATCTGCAGATTCTGCTTGTTCTTTCTCTTTCTGAAGAACAATCAAAAGATCGTTCCATTTTACATATTGATTTGTTTCATTAGTAAAACTATAAGCTTCTGCATACTCTTTTTCTTCTGTCGGTTTTACCCAAAGCTCTGTTCCAAATGGTAAATGCTCAGTTTCCTCATATGTTTCAATAGTTGTAATCAGGCTTGTCCCATTTTCCCTTAAGACCTGAACTTTGTAGTAACCCATTGTCAACATAGTCTGGTCATCTGGAATTTCGACAGGTTTTTCTTTCTCTTCCTGTTTGGTCTTGTAATCTGTTACAGCTTCGTTATCCGTCTCAGATTTTTCAATTACTGTCTGTTTTTCTTCCTTCAAAGAATCTTCTGCTTTAGTTTTCTTTTCAGGTTCTGTTCCATCAGCAGTCTCTACTTGTGCAGTGTTATCCGCTGAGATGTCTTTCTTTTCTTCCGCTAGGAATTCTTCAGAAGGTTCTTCATTTGCCGGTTTCTCTTCAGAAACCTCTATAGCAGGTTCTTCCTCGGTCAAAGCTTCTTCAGTTTGTCCGTTCTCCGGATCTGCTGCTTGTTCAATATCCGCAGGTCCTTTTTCAGAAATCTCTCCCGGTGTCTCATATACTTCTGTAGATTCTTCTTCTACCGATTCCTCAGCAGGTGCTTCTGTTTCTTCTTTTCCTATTTCTGCTTTGTTGTCTTCGGTTCCTACAGATTGTTCCGTTTCCTCAATTTCTTTCTTTTCATCCTGTTTCGGTGTTTCTTCCTTGATCAGTTGAACGGCGATTATTGTAAGATCAGCATCAAAGCAGGATGTTATTCTGATATCATAATCCTGGTTCTTTTCCGTATATGCTGTGAATGTATAGATCACATCAGTACTTTCCGGATCTTCATTTTCAACCCAAGTCAGTTCCTTCTGACGGTCGGCGACGAAAATTTTCAGGCCGGTTTCTTTTCCGTCTTTGCTGACAGGAAGCGGAGCATCACCGATATGCTGCTGTTTGAGGATCAGGGTAAAAATGAGATTGTAGTTGTATTTGCTGGTATAGGTAATTACGTATTCCTCGCCTGCCTTCAAGGTGCCTTCTATGCCTTTTTTGCCAAGATACAGTTTATTCAGATCAGAAATCAGTTCTTCAGGCTGATCGGATTCAACCGGTGTTTCCGGCTCTTCTGTTTTTCCCTGTTCTTCCGTTATATCCTGTTCTGCCTGTTCTTCCGGTTCTTTTGCTTCTGCCGTCTGATCCGTTGTTTCGGGTTCTTCCGGTTCTGCAGTCGATTCAGCCAGCAGCTGCTCTTCTTCCGTGTTATCCTTCCGGGTCTCTTCCGGAATCTCTTCCCGGGTTGCCTCCGGTTGAGATTCCTTTGGCTGTTCTTCTTCAGACTTCAGTTCATTTTCAATCTGAACTGATTCAGAAGCAAATCCATTCCCTTCATTTTCGGGTTTAACATGTTCTTTTTCCGAATCTGAAGGCAGGTCAGAATCCGGAAGCTGGTTTTCTTCGGCTTCCGTAGGTTCAAGTTCTTCTTCTGTTGCTTTGGGTTCTTCCTCTGCTCCAGAATCTTCCTCTATTCCGGAATCTTCCTTTACTTCTGGCTTGTCCATTTCTTCTGGCACTACCGGAGTTTCGTTTCCTTCGTCTTCCGGTTCTGCCATCTGCTTGGATTCCTCTGCCGGTTCGGATTCTTCCTTTTGCCCGGGGTCAGCCTCTGCCTGAGGCTCTTCCTTTACCTCAGGTTCTTCTTCCGTCGTGAATTCTCCCTGCTGCGTTTCGAGCGTGAGCAGTTCAGCCTGCTCTTCCGGCTGCTCCTTCGGAATATCTCCATCCGCAAAAACTGCTGTAAACGAAGTCAGTAACAGTGCCAGTGTGCACAATGTGACAAGAAGTTTTCTGAATCCGCTTTTCATGATGTCTGCCTCCTAATATGGTTACGTTAAAACGTTAGTTCTTCTTTAAGAATGTATGTATTAGCTTTATAAAGCTTATATCAAGCCACATTTATTGTATCATGAACTGTAGTTGTTTTCAATGAATTGTACAAATACAGCGGTGTTTTGGAATTATGTATCCGTTATGTATCAGGTAACAGTCGGATCGTCGGCCTGTTTTTGGCTTAGTCCCTTGTAATTACTGCATTTTAGCCGTTCAGAGGCAAGTTATGCTGCTGGTTTATTAATTTGTTATGATGTAACCTTCCTGTTGGTTGTATGTAATTTTTGACAAAAAAAGTGCCCTGCTTTGCTGCAGAGCACTGATTGTTTGGTGTAGGGTTTTACCGCATGAATCTTGCCTGGCGCTCCACGGTTTCGGGGTGGATGGCCAGCAGAGCGGCCTGGTCCTTGTCGATCTTGCCGTCGCGCAGGAGGCGGGCCAGTTCGGTATCCATGGAGAGCATGTCCGCGCCGCCGCCAAAGATAGCGTTGTCGATCTGGTGGGTCTTGCCCTCGCGGATCAGGTTCTGGATGGCAGGGTTCACGCACATGACTTCGAAGACGGGATGGAGTTTGCCTTCGTTGGTCAGAATCAGGCGCTGGGAGACCACAGCGCGAAGTACCATGGACAGCTGGGCGCGTATCTGGTTCTGCTGGTTGGCCGGGAAGGCGTCAATCACACGGTCGATGGTCTTGGCGGCGCCCAGGGTGTGCAGGGATGAAAGCAGCAGGTGACCGGTTTCAGCCGCGGTGATTGCTGTGGAAATCGTTTCGATGTCACGCATTTCACCCAGCATGATCACGTCCGGCGCCTGACGCAGGGCTGCGCGCAGGGCGCGGGCGAAGGTGGAGGCATCTCCGGGAACTTCGCGCTGGCTGACCAGGCATTTCTTGTGGGGATGCAGGTATTCGATCGGGTCTTCGATCGTGATAATATGGCCGCTGCGGGTCCGGTTGATCTTGTCTACCAGGCAGGCCAGGGTGGTACTCTTACCATTGCCTGCAGGACCAGTCACCAGGATCATGCCGCTGCGGAAATCCGCCAGCTTCATGACCACGTCCGGGATATTGCAGTCTTCCGGATTCGGAATACCGAAAGCAACCACGCGGCAGGTCATAGCCAGGGAGCCACGCTGACGGTAAGTGTTGCAACGGAAACGGGACAGGTCGCGGACGGCGAAGGAGAAGTCGTCATCGCCCTCCTCCTGCAGGGTTTCGCGGGTTCTCCCGGCCAATTCATAGGCACGGTCTACCAATACCGCGATATCCTTCGGCAGCGCACGGTCTTCCGTAATCGGGATCATCTGGCCGCTGGCCTTGGTCATGATCTGGGAACCGGGCACCACGAAAATATCCGAGCCTTTATATTGCAGGGCCTTCCTCAGGATCTCATCAAGCTGCTCAATCATCTGTTATTCCCTCTTCCGAAGTTTGTCTTGACGGTTCTTCAAATGTGTGGCTCATCCAGCGTGTCCGTTCGGCTTCTCCATACGGGAGGAGCTTGACCTTACAGGTCAGGACCCGTCTGTCCAGAGGTTCCTGCCAGGAAATCAGGATATCTGATGCAGTCTCTGCGGTATTTTCCGCTTCTTCCGTAATATCTGAGCCGTCAGCGTATCCGAATCCTTCCGGCAGATTCTCCTTCACCAATTTCCGATAAGAGGCATCGTCCTTGGCGAGCTTCTGGCAACGCACGAGGAATGTGTCCAGTTCCGCCAGGCGATTTTCCGAATCGGAAAAGAGTCCGTATACGTTGGTGATCATCTCGGTACCGCGGGTGGCCAGACTGAGGTCATTCCGGGAACCGATCTGCATCAGCATGGAAAGCATGCAGAGGGAGAGAATAACAACGATCAGGATCAGGGAAGCTGCGCCCGGCCCGAGCGCAATTTTGCGTTTCATTTGCTCACCTCCTCTGATTCAATGGGGGTGGGCACATACCGGGTGGAAGGAATCGTGAACAGATCCTTCCCGTCCCCGAATCCGGTAATCTGGAATGTCCGGATTTCTCCTGCGTCGGTCGTTTTGAACTCTTCTTGAATATAAAGCTTATAATCGGTGTCCTCGCGTACCCATCTGCCGCTTTCGGCATCCCGGGTAAACCCACTCTTTTCCAGGTAGGCTTTCCAGTCATCCTCGGCGTACAGATCCTCAGCGCAGTTCTGGGCTTCCGCAATCGCCGCGGTAGCGGCACGGGCCTGGATGCTTCTGTGTCTCGCGTCTGCAAACAGCTGAACCAGAATCGCCGCGCTGATCATGAAGAAGAAAATCACCAGCAGCAGTTCAACCAGCAATGCGTTCGCGCGGCCGCTTTCTCTTTTCATTATTCAGCACCTCCCGACCGCATCGTCATCCGGACCGTGCTGGTCTGGTGGTCCGTTGTTTCCATTTCCACAGCCAGCTTCCGTCCGTTCCAGGAGGGCTCAAACCTGATCAGGTCACACAGCGGTTCGCCGTCGCTTCCGGGAACGAATCCCCTGTGCACATAAACGTAATCGTCCGGGTCTCCGTCGTCTCCCCCGTCCTTGCTGGCTGTCTTATATGGATATTTGCTGTTGGTATTGTTCGCTGCGTTTTGGCTGTTGATCACTTTCTCAAACATGCCGTCGGATTCAGCGTCTTCAGCAGACGCAGATTCTTCGGGTGATTCGAGTTCGTCCTCCCAGAACTCATCGTCATCCGCATTTTCTTCGAGTTCGAGATACTGCTGGCCGGCTTTCAGTTCTTTCCGCTTAATCGTCTTGAAATATTCGGTATAGCCTTCCTGAAGGGATCCGTTATACGCATATACTCGTTTGACCCAGACGTCTCCGAAGGAATCGCCGTACTTCCGGATAATCGAAAGGACTTTGACCTTCTCACCGTTCAGTTCAAACTCTTCCACTTCAATTTCGCCGTCGCCGCCGTCTTCTGCCCAGATGGTGCTGCGAAGAACGGTCGTCACAATCCGGATCGCATTGTTCTTCTCAGAACTTTCCACAGTGTTCCTGTACAGCTGCGCTCCGACGGTTACCAGGAAGGTGCTTAGGATCGCGAACAGGGACAGAAGCAGCAGCACGAAAACATTCTGGATCATTTTGGGGGAATGCCCGATTGCCCGTTTGCTCACTTGTTTTCAGCCCCCTTCACTTCAACAATGATATCGGGGAGCACGTTCGAAGCGAACGGTTTTTCTCGGAATGAAACGAAATACTTTTCCTGATTGTATGACAGGTTGTAATTGTCCCTCAGATACTGAACATCTTCCGGATAGGTTCCTTCCACAACGTAGCAGGTCAGCGCCGCATTTTTGACCGCTTCTTTGATGATCTTGAGCTCGCGCCCGTCGCTTTTATTCGTAATGTTGTTGATCAGGAGCACAAAAGCGACAATCAGAACGACGAAAATGAGAACTGCCGCGATGTCTTTTTTACTGATGTTCTTCATCTCGTTCGCTCCTTTCGTAAGATCGAACCATTCAGGAACCCCAAAGGGCTTTCCGACCGCCCTTTGGAATCCTTCGGGTCCGCTGCTAAATAATGTTGAATGCTTTTCCAGGCTGGATTACATTGCACTGAGAACGCCGGCCATCGGCAGCATCACGCTCAGCAGGATCGCGCCGATAACAATGCTCAGCAGGGCAACCAGGGTAGGTTCGACGATGGAGATCAGATGATCCAGGCCGTCTTCCACCTGTTCCTCGTAGATCTCGGCGATCTTGTCCATGACCTGCGGTTCGTGACCGGAGGCCGCGCCGACCTTCAGCATGCGGTTATGGAAATCCGCGAACAGGCCGCTCTTGGACAGCGCATCTGAGAAGGTTTCGTCCTTCTTCATTTCCTCGCGGATAAAGTTGACCTTGTCAATGGATTCCTGATCCGCCAGGGCGGCAGGCGCCATCTGCAGGGCATTCTCCATCGGGAAACCGCTGGAGAGCATGAGGCCCAGAATACCGGCCACACGGGAGGCGGAAAGCTTTTCCGTCAGTTTCCGGACCGGCGGGAACAGGTTCTTCAGGAATTTTAACACCTTGTTCCGGGCTTTGGTCTTCAGCAGGATCGCGATCACAATAGCCAATACCACAATCAGGGCAATCAGGATCAGGACGGCCCAGCCGACAATCGTGCCGATCCGCATCAGGACGGAACCGCTGCTGGATGCATCCACACCCAGGGATTCCAGAACGCGGGTAAAGATTGGCAGCACGCGCCACAGCAGGACGCCGATGATAATCACCAGCATGACGCCCAGCACGAGTGGATAGGTAATCGCGCTGACCGCGGCGGACCGGATACGGCCTTCCCGCTGGTAATAGGTGGACAGGCTGTGCATGATGTCTTCGAGGCGGCCGGTCTGTTCACCGATATCCACCATCTCAATCATGTACGACGGCCAGTCTTCCTCATTCTCCTTCATGGCGACATAAAGGGAGCCGGTTTCATCGACCACTTTGTAAAGATTGGAATACGGATGAACTTTCGGATTTTTCTCCTTCATCTCGTCTTCCGCCAGCATCTCAATGCCGTCCCGCAGGGTCATACCGGAACTCAGCATCAGTGCGATCTGGTCGCAGAAGCTGCTCAGCTCTTCAGAGGACATAATTCTCTTTTTCTTTTTTCCTCCGATGATTGCCATTCGTCATTCCCCTCCATTTTGCCGCTGTGGGCCAAGTCCGAATTAATACCAGCGCAGCGTGGTATAGGTTTCCGATTTATTACTGGCGTTCAGTTCCGCCGTCGGATCGAAGAACACGTCTTCCCCATTAACAACTGCCAGCACCCAGGCATGCACCGTGCCGGATCCCAGCTGGCCGATGATCAGGCGGGCCGGAACGCCCTGGCTGCGAAGCATTGCACAGGTTACAGCCGACAGGTCCTGGCAGATGCCCATTTTCTTTTCCCAGCATTCCTGAATATTGGGCAGCATGCCGGAAGATCCGGCTACTGTAACGCTCTTGATGAAGTCATACTGGAAGTTTTTGAGAATGTAGCTCTTTACGGTGTTGAAGATTTCCTGCTGATCCGTCATGCCGTCGCAGATTTTGATTGCTTCCTTGACGCACGGGGAATCCGCTGTATAGTCGACATACTGGTTGGGATACAGGAAGCACCTCAGTTCGTCTTCCATATCGGCCGCGACTTTGCCCTGGCCGATCTTACCGTACTTCTTGCCGTCCACCTGTTTCCACAGGGTCAGCGTATAATTGGTCCGTCCGAGCTGCAGGGGAATCACTTCGTAATGCTGGCTTCCGTCTGCGTTTTTCTGCTTGGTGCCGTCGATATCATACTGGAGTTTGGTGCCGCCGGTTTCCACAGTGAATTTCAGCTTGGTCTTCGTCTTCGGCGGTTTGACCATGACATACCCTTCGCTGGCATTACTGACATCCACGTACAGCTTATCTTTTTCAATCTTTTTCTTTCCGGTCTGCGGCATCAATACTTCTGCAAGAGAAAAAACCACAGAGCAGACGACCAACGCAACCACGGCGGTAACGCCGAGAATACGTTTTCTGCTCGCACTTGAGAACATTAGCTTTTCCTCCTTGTTTTACCATTTACAGTTACGGTAAGTTTATCATATTCCGACCGGCTTTGCAACTGTTTTTGCGGTTCTTTGTCCGCTTTTCTGTGGTTCTTTTGTCCGCTTTTCGTCAGGGTTTCCGTCCCGGACAGCCAACATTCCGGAAAAGAAGCGGAAAAGGGCACGGGATTTTCCCGTGCCCGGATCATTCTACGGAAATAGACAGGAATTTTTTACCAGATTTCACACAGCATCAGAACCTGGTCACAGTACATCCGATTGATAATCTCCTCTGAAACATCCGGATCGGCCGCAGGCAGGCTGTCCAGCATGACCTTTTCTTTTTCAATCAAATCATTGAAAGCGTTCTGGTACTGGTCAATCGCCAAGCGGGCGCCATCTCCTGCCGCCCGGTATTTTGCATTCAGTGTCTGTTCAAAGCTCTTCTGCCAATTTTCCTGCTTTGTATGTTCAGCACACAGGGCGATATGAAGCAGGAGGCTTCCCTCATCTGTCACGGATGCGGTCACCTGGCACTTGTCCGCCGGGGCATCGCCTTCTATCACGGTATAGTCTCCGCTCAGAAGTCCCTTTTCCGTGTTTGCATGCAGGAAGCACAGCCCGGCACATTGTTTTTCAAGGACAATGCTCAGCCGCTGATTGACCTGGGCGGGATCGTCCGGATAAACCTCCTGAAGCAGCGCAGTCAGGCTTATCAGATATGTTTCATATGCTGCCTGCTCGTCCAGGATGGCCTGCTGAGCTGTCTCATTTGCAGCGACCAGCTCATCATATTCTTTCGCCAGCGCATCCTTCCACAGGTCGGCAGCTTCAGTCCATGCTTTTTCCGCATCTGCGGTATCAGCTGTCAGCGCAGCCACCTGATCTGCAACGAGAGAATGGAGCACGCAGTACCGCAGTTCTTCTTCCAGCGTATAATCCCCCATGCCCTTCAGAACCTTGATGCAGCTGTCCGCCGTTGTTTCATCCGGTGTGGTTTCCGGCACAGGTTCACCGGTATACGGGATTTCTTCTGTATACTGATGGGACGGATCCCGTTTGCAGGTGTAGGTCTTCTCGCCGGGTTTCTCCGGGGTGGGTTCAATCGTGATCACGCCTTCATCCCATTCATGGCCCAGTGCGGCAAGTGAAGTGCTTTCCGTGTTGCCGCAGCGGTTGCACTTACGGGAGCGTTTGCCCTTTTCTTCGCAGGTTGGCTCCTGCGTTGTCGTCCATTCGCTCCAACTGTGCCCGAAGGCTGGTATTTCTTCTTTCTTCTGGTCTTCGTCTTGTTCAGTCGCACCGCATGTGGAGCATACGTAATAATACTCCTTATATCCTGTTGTGGTGCACGTCGCAGCCTTTTCATTCACCTGTTCATGCCAGTAATGGCCGATTACGGGAATCGTAGCTTCCTCAGTTGCGCCGCAGCGGGTGCAGGTATGAACCTTCCGGCCCTCCTCCGCGCAGGCAGCTTCCTTCAGGATGGTCCAGTCGCTCCAGGCATGCTCCAGGGCAGGCACGGGTTCAAACCGTTCCGCTCCGCATTTGGTGCAGGTGTAATGCATCGTTCCGGTAACCACGCACTGCGGCTCTGGATCGTATCTGCCTTCCCAGTTGTGCTGCCCGCCCGACGGGCATTCACCCGTGTCTTCCGCCAGTGCGCTGAAGGGCACCATGCCCAGCAGCATCACCAGGGATAACGCCACAGCCAGCCATTTTCTGATGTGCATGTACATTCTCCTCTCGTATTCACATAAACAAGGCTTTTGTGTTATTACTGTTGTCTTTCGCGCATTATCCTACCACACTTATCCGTCTCAGGCAAGAAAAAAAAGAACCCGCGGATCACCATCCACGGATTCTTTTATGAACAGAATTACTTGTTCACGGCATCCTTCAGGGCTTTGCCGGCCTTGAACGCGGGGGCCTTGCAGGCAGCGATCTTCACGGAGTCGCCGGTGCGGGGGTTGCGAGCCACGCGGGCAGGACGGTTCTTGGTTTCGAAAGTGCCAAAGCCAATCAGCTGGACTTTGTCGCCCTTGGCCAGGCTCTCAGCGATCACGTCGAGCACGCCGTTCAGCGCCAGTTCGGATTCTTTCTTGGACAGTTCGGTCTTCGCCGCCAGAGCAGCAATCAGTTCGCCCTTATTCATTGGGTAACCCTCCTTGCAATAATAATGCGTTACCAGTATACAGAAACCGCGTTAACTGTCAAGCTTTTTTTCTCAAAATGCTTGATTTTTCGCCATTTCAGGGGCTTTCCGCCCAAAAAAAGCGTGCCTGGATTTGTGAAAGCGGGCTTCCTGTGGTAAACTGCTGATAACTGCGGAAGAACAGGACCGGGAGGAAAAATGCCATGCTGCCGAAACTGATCGTGATCGAAGGAACCAATGCCTCCGGAAAAAGCGCGCTGGGCGTAAAGCTCGCCGCCCGTTTCAACGGCGAAATCATCTCCGCTGATTCACGCCAGGTATATGAGCGGCTGGATCTCGGTTCCGGTAAAATTACGCCGGAGGAAATGGACGGTGTTCCCCATCACCTGCTGAATGTTGTCAGGCCCGGGGAATTCTTTTCCATGGCGGATTTCCAGCGCCTGAGCTACCAGGCGATTGACGGCATTCTGGCCCGCGGCCGCATACCCTTCCTGGTCGGCGGCACCGGGCTGTATGTGGATGCCGTCGCTGACGGATACAACCTGAGTGAAAAAGCAACGGATCTTTCCCTCCGGGCTGAACTGGAAACCTATGACACGCCTGCTCTTTATGAAATGCTGAAAGAAAAAATCCCGGATACGGATATCGATCCGAGAAACCGCCACCGGGTCATGCGGATGCTGGAAAAACTGGCTGTCGGCGATGCGCAGCCCACCGGCAAAACGCCCCGCTACACCCTGCTGAAGCTGGGCGTCACCTGGCCGCGCGAAATCCTGAAGCAGCGGATTGACGAACGTCTGGAGATGAGGCTGAAAGCCGGCATGGTGGACGAGGTGAAAGCCATGCTGGATGACAGTGTCAGTCCAGAATTCCTTGTGAAGCTGGGTCTGGAATACAAATACCTGACCTGGTACCTGACCGGAAAAATAGGTTATGAGCAGATGGTTGACGAGCTTGGAAACGCCATCAAGCGCTTTGCCAAACGACAGATGACCTGGTTCCGCCGGGACAGCCGCATCATCTGGCTCGACATGTCCGCCGACCCCGTCTCCCAGGCCGAAAAGCTCATCCGGGAGTTCCTCGGCGATCAGTGATTCCTCAGTTCCCGGATCACCGTTTCCGCCAGTTCCTGCTGCGTTATCGCACTCGGGTGGTAATTGGCGCCATAACCGTTTTTCAGGCCGTTCTGTTCCTTCAGGGATACGGCCCGGATATGGCGGTCGCCGGTTTCTGCAATATAGTCCCGCACCGCCGCCTGCATATGTTCATTCAATCCTTCTCCCATTGCCCCGAGAATGCACAGCATCCGGGCATGGGGGTTGTTTTTTCTCACGGTTTTCAGGAATTGGGCATACATCTTCCGGTACTTTTCTTTCCGTTCCGGAAATTCCTGGCACCAGCTCAGGTCGTTGGTCCCCAGGTTGATAATGATATCGTCCGGCTGCCAGGCGCTGAAATCCCAGTCTATATCAGTCACCGTACGCCCGGAAGGCAGCACAAAGCCGTTCCGTCCGGTTTTTTCATAGTACGGCGGCACCAGTTCCGACAGATTCGGCCTTTCCGGATTGTCCGTATATCCGGAAACAATGCCGTGGCCGCTGAAAGACGTCAGCATCCGGTCCAGGCCCAGCTGTTCAGCCAGGATCCCGGCATAGCTTTTCTCCGCGTTTTCCGTTTTCGTCGTGAACTGATCCTCCGGATTGTCTGTCTCCACGCCGTATCCGCATGTAATCGAATCCCCGATGATCTCAATCTTCCCTGCCATATCCGGCAACGGCATCATGATCCCATCCGTTCGGATCTCTTCCAGCGCAAACAGGCTCTGGGTGCACTCGCTGAGCTTTTTCAGCCGCACTACCGCGCTCCGGGGCGTTTCTTCCCGGAACACTGTCACCGTTTCCTGTTCCTCTTTCATGCAGGCATCCCGGACTTTCTTCCCGTCCAGGTACACGGCATAGCGCGGGGTAATTCCCTGCCGGGCCGGATCGGTCACCGAATCATCCGCCCGCAGTAAAAAAGCAAGCTCTTTCGCCCCGCTGACCGTGAATGCGACCTCGCTCAGGGACGATACCATCCACAGCATATCTCCGTCCATCACCGTCCGGCCCATTATCCGGACCTGATTTCCATGAAATTTCCGAATCATTGATCTGTCTCCATTTCCGCAAATCCATCTGACAACTGATAACTGAATCTTTTATCCAAACAGATAATTGTACAGTTCCTTCACCGTTTTGAAATACGACCCGCAGTTTTCCCGCATAAACCGCTCAATCATCTCGATATCATTGGCCCATCCGGCCGCCGCAAACGGCACCCCGGCAGCTTTCGCCATATCGTATCCCGGCTTCAGGTCGTCCACCACCAGCATTTCCTCCGGTTTCAGCCCGAGGCTTTTCATAATCTGCTCCAGCGGCCATATCGCAGGTTTCCGCTGTTCCGGCGCACATTCCCATCCGTAGATCAGGTCCGGCTCCGGCAGGTCGTTCTCCCGGTAATCCCGTAGGATATTTTCCTTGAACGAATGGCTGACCACACAGATTTTTCCGCCCTGCTTTTTCTGTTCCAGCAGGATTTCCCGGATTCCCGGATATGCCTTCGGCACATGGTGTTTCACATATTCCTTCCAGTAGGCTTCCTCATCCAGCATCTGCTCCCAGGTCATCCCACAGATTTTCGTGAACATGTCAATCACGCCGGGATCGAAATTATAGGTAAAGTATTCCTCCAGCGTCAGATGAATGTCCGGAAAAAACTTCTCCATATATTCCACAAAGCAGGGATAATGGACAGTCGCGGTGGAATTCACCGTCGTATCGTCATGGTCCATCACCAGGCATTTGAAACGGAGGGACGGTCTTTTTTGTTCCATTTTTTGCTCCCTTTGTCCTTTATTCAGGCGCCTTGTTCGTTTCTTCCAGCAGCCGCAGCGTCTCGCCGAAGTATTCCTCCATCTCGCTGTCCGTCAGCTTCATTGCCTTCTTCAGCATCTCCGGAATCTTCTTCGGCCGTACCCGGGCATAATACTTTGTGGCTTTGATGTTCTTCTGCCAGTTGGACAGTTTCATGTTCTTCCATCGTTCAATATGCCGCGGCAGGATCGGCTCCACCTGGGCAATGATCTCGTCGAACTTTGCTTCCACATTGTCCCAGCGGAACACGGTTGCCAGCAGTTCGCTCACCCGGTTCAGGAATTTTGCTTTCATCTCCGGCACTTTCAGCAGCGCGTTCAGCGGCTCATGCCGGAATCCCTGAATCTTCCCGTTCAACGGCTTGATATAGTACTCAATCGGCGTTTTGTCCAGGTTCCGCCAGCTGGCCTCCACGTCAAACAGCAGATACCGCCATTTCCCGCCCGGCACCCGGTATACCCGGACGTTGGTAAAGTCCACGTTTCCCAGGATAATCTCATAGGCCGCATGGGTAAACATATTGTCAATATCCAGCCGTTCCGAAACATATGCCAGGTTTTCCGGATCATTCAGGTCCTGCTTTTTGCAGAAATCGCAAAGCGCCAACCAGTCGGTATTATCTCCGTTCTGCAGGAACTGGTCCGTTCCCGTCCGGGCCAGGATATCGATACTGTCGATATCTTCCTCATCCGTCACCCCTTCATAGGCGGCGATGAAATACTTGTTGATCTTTTCCCGCAGGTTGTAATGACCCCAGTACCGGCCGTTGATGTAGACCTGGATCACCACATGGTCCTGATACAGAATCCCCTGTCCCTCCGCCAGCGAACTCGCCACAATATCCCGGATCCGGGTGGCGCTGTAGTCGCTGTTGGTGGAGCGCAGCAGCAGGCTCTTGTATCCTGTGTAGTCTCGTGTCGGAAAAGGATTGAACGCGAAAGTCGCCGGTCCCCACGCTTTCCGGGCATACAGGGCGATGCTCTTCTGGGCGTTGATCCGCGCGCTGTGGCCGGAAACGGTCATCGTGCCGTTCTGGCTGATTTCCTGTCCGCCTTCCCCGTTGTAATATTCAATGTGCACCGGATATTCCAGTTCCTTGGCATAGTTCGGATAACTCCCGCTGCCCTTCACCAGCATACCGGTTTTATTGTTGAACAGGTATTTATCGTCCGATATCAGGCATACCACCGGCGTTAGCTGTTCGTCGTCAATCAGGTAGGTCGCGCTGACTGTTTCGGAAGTCACTTCCCCGTCCCGGAATGCTTTGATCCGCAGCGGTGTTGTCTTTTTCAGCGTCAGCCCTTCGGCCGGGAAAACCTTGCTCTTTGCGGTGGGCGTTTCTCCGTCGGTGGTGTATCGCAGTGTTGACCCGTCTGCGCAGGCAGCTGTCACCGTCACGCTGCCGCTGTAAAATCCGCCGGGCGTAATAATCTCCGGCACCGGTGTCCGGCCGGCATACGCAGTTTTGTCATTTTTCTTTCCCTTGGTCGGATTTTCAAAAAACCCGTAATCCCCGCCGCCGGATGGCAGGCCCCAGCTGACGCTGCCGTACTGTGCCGGCATCTTCACCCGGCTCAGTTCATTTCCGTCCCCGTCGGAAAGGATGATCGTCTCCCCGGAGGAAGAAATCTTGTAATCGGTATAGAAAGTGCTGCCTTTACCCTTGCTCTGCTGTGCTTCGCCGGTGCAGTATACCGTCAGGAATGCGCCGCCTTTCAGTTTCGTCCCCTCGGGAAAAGACCACTTCAGCGGATCCTTCTTGCTGTCGCTCAGGTACCACCCGCTCAGGTCAACGGCCTTTTTCCCGTTGTTGTACAGTTCAATCCAGTCGTAAGCCTCTCCGTTTTCATAAAAGCCGTTGCTGGCCATCACCTCGTTGATGACCACGTCAGCTTTTGCAGCACCTGAAAGCAATACAGCTGCCTGCAGCATCACTAATACCGTGCCGATTCGTCTGATCATAAAACTTCCCACATGATAAAATAATATTGTACAATCCGCCTGCTCATTTCACATAATAATGTCGTGCAATCCATTTGCTCAGTCCGTCCAGTCCCGGGAAAAACAGCCGTTCTGAAATGTTCAGCTGGTCCAGCATATCCCGGACACGCCATCTCAGCCGCTTGTCAATCACATACTTCACCGTGTGTTCCGTCCGTTCATCCAGATACTGTTCAATATCCGGGATTCCCATCGGAATCACGGAGAAGAAGGAATACTGCATGATGATCCGGCTGTTGGTGCTCGGCGGTTCCAGGATCACCATCGAATGATCACCCATATCCTCGTCATATTGTTCCAGCGAATCCGTAATGGCACTCAGCATTTCCACATTAAAAAGCGTAGTCTGCTCTTTCCCGACCGCCATCCGGTATTTCTCCGGCAGGTGGTTGATCTGTTCGTTCATGTCAATCCGCCAGACAGCACAGTCATGGTCCGCCATCTCCGCCAGATTTTCCTCGGTCATGGCAAAATGCAGTGCCACCAGCGCACTGTGGCTCCAGTCCAGCAGCCGCGTCGGCAGGCCGTTATGCTGCCCGGTAATCATCCGGTTCCATACACTCTGGGTCACCGTCAGATCCTCGCGCACCGCATACTTTGCAAAATTATTCAGGATCGCTGGTTCCAGCGTCTTCTGCAGGTGTTTGCAGCAGCGGCTCAGGCTGGTCTGCATCTTGTAGGCCGAATCTGGCATTCCCCGGTACAGGTATCCGCTCCGGTTCCGTCCGATCTCGGGCCGGTATTCCTGCTCGCTCAGCAGGGGCATCAGATCCTCAACCGTTTCAATTCTGATTTCCTGAATCATATCTGCCTCCGGTTTTTGATTCCAAATTCCTGGGATATATTACCATAAACGAAGTCAGAAAAAAAGCGCCGGTTGTGTTTTACATTTTGACATGATTATGCTACGATACCGGAGATATCTGATTCCGGAGGATACCGCCATGCGTAAAACCGCTCTGCTGCTTGTCCTGTTGATTCTACTGCCTGTTTTCCTGTGTCCCGCATCAGCCGAATTGTATCTGGATCAGGAGCCCCCGGCGGAATGGGCGGACAGGACCGATGTCCTGCGCCTGACCACCTTCCCGACGCTTATCAACGACTGTTTCCTGCTGGAAGTCGGCGGGAAATCCATGCTGATCGACGGCGGTGTCCAGAAATGGGGGTTCAAGCTTTCAGACGCGCTGAATGAACTGGGTTTTCAGCATGTGGACATCATTTTCAACACTCATCCCCATAACGATCATCTGGAATGTGTCACCTGGCTCCTCAAAAAAAGGCTGACAGCGGATGAATTCTGGTCCGGACTTCCGGAAACCTTCCGGGACGATATGCAGCAGGCAGCCGTCAAACAGCTTCAGAAATCCGGCATTCCCTATCATCAGCTGTCCCAGTATGAAACGGTGGATTTCGGCGGTGCGACGCTGGTGTTCTACTGGTGGGAGGACGCTTTCGATCTGAACGCCCGCAGCGTCCAGCTGCATATCACCTTCGGCGAAAGGACGATGCTCCTGTCGGCCGATATCGGCGGCGAAGCGCAGCAGAATCTGCTGAAGCAGGTTCCGCCGGAACTGCTGAAAGCGGATATTCTGAAATATCCGCATCACGCGCTCACGGCAGCCCGCGGTGATTATATGACAGCAGTCAGCCCGGAATTTGTGTTTGTCACCAATCGGAAGATCAATATCCCCAAAGTCATGGAGCAGCTGGATTACCGCCATATCCCCGCCCGCTTTACCACCGCCGGCCGCATGGTCATAGCCACTGACGGCAAAGACTGGTATATCGTGCAGTATATAGACAAGTTCTGATCCACCGCATATTCCGGAGCAGCGTTAAAAAGCCGGTACCTCTTTTCAGAGATACCGGCCTTTGCTTATTGGAACTTATTTTTTGTATTTCGGACGCTCCACATATGTGGTGTGTAGCAGTTCATGCGCCTTGTGGCTGTTGGGCTCGCCCAGGTATCCGCCGTTGTACAGGGCCATGACGGAAGCGTTCTCGTGGCTCTTCCGCTGCGGCTTGTTCGCGTCTTCCGTGTACAGGGCCTTCGCGCGGAGCTCCTTGGGATTGCATTCCATCCGCTTCTGGGCGGAAACGATCGGCTGTCCACCACCAGTCACGCAGCCGCCGGGGCAGCCCATGACTTCGATGAAAGTGTATTCCTTCTCACCGCTGCGGACGCTGTCCAGCAGCTTCGCCGCGTTGGCAGTGCCATGGGCGACGGCTACCTTTACGTCCAGGTCGCCGACCTTGACAGTGGCTTCCTTGATGCCTTCGATGCCGCGGACAGCTTCAAAGTCGACCTTCTCCAGGGTTTCGCCGGTCACGACTTCGTACACAGTACGCAGGGCCGCTTCCATTACGCCGCCGGTGGCGCCGAAGATGACGCCCGCGCCGGAGCTTTCGCCCAGCATCGGGTCAAAGTCTTCGTCCGGCAGGTTTGCGAAATCGATGCCCGCTTCCTTGATCATCTTGGCCAGCTCACGGGTCGTGATGACTTCGTCCACGTCCTGCATGCCGTCGCGTCCCAGTTCTGGCCGCTTCGCTTCGAACTTCTTCGCGGTGCAGGGCATTACGGATACCACGCGGATATCCTTGGGATCGATGCCTTCCTTCTCCGCCCAGTAGCTCTTGATCATGGCGCCTTCCATTTCGTGGGGGCTCTTGCAGCTGGACAGGTTCGGGATAAAGTCCGGATAGTAGGTTTCGCAGAACTTGATCCATCCGGGAGAGCAGCTGGTGATCATCGGCAGCACGCCGCCGTTCTTCAGCCGGCCGATCAGCTCAGTGCCTTCTTCCATGATGGTCAGGTCAGCGGCCCAGTCGGTGTCGAACACCTTCTCGAAGCCCAGCCGGCGCAGGGCAGCGGCCAGCTTACCGGTCACGGATGTGCCCATCGGCAGGCCGAATTCTTCGCCCAGTGCGGCACGGACCGCGGGAGCGGGCTGCACAACCACATGCTTGGTTTCGTCGTTCAGCAGATCCCAGACCGCCTTGGTGCTGTCCTTTTCATACAAAGCGCCGGTCGGGCAGGCTGCGATACACTGGCCGCAGTTGATGCAGGCCACATCGTTCAGCGGCTGTTCCCAGGCGCTGCCGATCTTGGTCTTGAAGCCGCGTCCCATGGGTCCGATCACGCCGACAGCCTGGGTGTTGTTACAGGCGGCGACGCAGCGGCGGCACAGGATGCACTTGTTGTTGTTGCGGACGATGGAGGGGCTCAGGTCATCGATGTCATAATCGTTCATCTTGCCCTTGTACTTATCCACATCGTCCACGCCCAGATCCTGGCACATCTGCTGAAGTTCGCACTTCTGGTTGCGTGCGCAGTCCAGGCACTTTTTGTCATGGTTGCTCAGCAACAGCTCCAGGTTCACCCGGCGGGCTTCCCGGATCTTGGGGGTGTTGGTCTTAACGTTCATGCCGTTGGAAACGGGCAGCACGCAGGCCGCGCCGAAAGCGCGGGCGCCGGTGTCCACGATACACATACGGCAGGCGCCGATCTGGTTGATATCCTTCAGGTAGCACAGCGTGGGGATGTTGATCCCGGCCTTTTTCGCCGCTTCCAGAACCGTCGTACCGGCCGGAACTTCAACACTGACGCCGTCAATCGTAAGCTTAACGAGATTTTCCATTTGTGTTGTTCCTCCTCGCACGATTATTCCTTGATGATAGCGCCGAACTTACAGGTTGCCATGCAGGTTCCGCACTTGATGCACTTGGTCTGGTCGATCACGTGCTGTTCCTTGACGTTGCCGCTGATGCAGTTCACCGGGCACTTGCGGGCGCAGGCAGTACAGCCGCGGCAGGCATCGGTGATCTTGTAGTTCAGCAGGGCCTGGCAGTGATGTGCCGGGCAGCGCTTTTCCTTAATGTGCGCTTCATATTCGTCGCGGAAGTATTTGATCGTGGAGAGCACGGGGTTCGGAGCCGTCTGGCCCAGGCCGCACAGGGCGCTGCTCTTGATGTTCTCCGCCAGAGTCTCCAGCTTCTCAATGTCGCCTTCCTCGCCCTTGCCCTGGGTGATCCGCTCAAGGATCTCCAGCATGCGGCGGGTACCGACGCGGCAGGGGGTGCACTTGCCGCAGCTTTCGTCAACCGTGAAGTCGAGGAAGAAGCGGGCGATGTCCACCATACAGTTATCTTCGTCCATGACGATCATACCGCCGGAACCCATCATGGCGCCGATCTTGGTCAGGCTGTCATAGTCCACAGAGATGTCCAGCAGGCTCGCCGGGATACATCCGCCGGAAGGACCGCCGGTCTGCACGGCCTTGAACTTCTTGCCGTTCGGGCAGCCGCCGCCGATGTCCTCGATGATCGTGCGCAGCGGGATACCCATGGGCACTTCCACCAGGCCGGTGTTGTTGATCTTGCCGCCCAGGGCGAAGACCTTGGTACCGGTGGAGGTGGGAATACCGATGGACTTGAACCAGTCCGCACCCTTGAGGATGATCTGGGCGATGTTGCCCAGGGTTTCCACGTTATTGATATTGGTGGGGCTCTCAAACAGGCCCTTCACCGCCGGGAACGGGGGCTTCGGCCGGGGCTCGCCGCGCTTGCCTTCGATGGAGGCCATCAGGGCGGTTTCCTCGCCGCACACGAACGCGCCGGCGCCCAGGCGGATGTGAATGTCAAAGTTGAAGTCTGTGCCGAAGATGTTCTTGCCCAGCAGGCCATATTCATGG
Source organism: Clostridia bacterium (assembly GCA_017429695.1). Classification (GTDB taxonomy): domain Bacteria; phylum Bacillota; class Clostridia; order Christensenellales; family Aristaeellaceae; genus Aristaeella. The sequence continues at coordinate 84,790 of JAFROK010000033.1, forward strand.
GCCTGCTCAATGGCCTTCTCCAGCCGCTTCACAGCGATGGGATACTCAGCACGGACGTAGATCCAGCCTTCTTCAGCGCCGATGGCGTAGCCACCGATGGCCATGGCTTCCAGGATCGCGTGGGGATCGCCTTCCAGCAGGGAGCGGTCCATGAAGGCGCCGGGGTCGCCTTCGTCAGCGTTGCAGACGAAGTACTTGTGCTCCGCCTGGGAAGCGCGGGCGAACTGCCATTTCTTGCCGGTGGGGAATCCGGCGCCGCCGCGGCCGCGCAGGCCGGAATCCAGCACTTCCTGGATCACCTGCTCGGGGGTCATCTCGGTCAGTGCCTTGGCCAGGGCCTGATAACCGTCAAAGGCGATGTATTCGTCGATGTTCTCGGGATCGATCACGCCGCAGTTCCGCAGCGCAACGCGCTCCTGCTGCTTGTAGAAGCCGATTTCATTCAGGCTCTTCTGAACGCTGGATTCATGGGTCTTGTGGTCTACATAAACCAGGTGCTGAACCTTGCGGCCCTTCAGCAGGTGCTCGGACACGATCTCGTCCACGTCTTCCACCTTGACGCGGCTGTAGAACGTTCCTTCGGGATAAACGATAACAACGGGGCCCGCTTCGCAAAGACCGAAGCAGCCCGTGCGGACTACCTTGACTTCCTTTTCAAGGCCTTTTTCCTTCAGCTGCTCCTCGAAGCGTTCAATCAGCTTCGCGGAACCGGAAGAAGAACAGCCGGTACCGCCGCAGACCAGCACATGAGAACGATAAAGCTCCATCTGGGTTTTCCTCCTCTTTGTCGTTAATTAGTCTTTCGCGGCGCCGATGGTGTATTCTTCCACAGGCTGACCGTTAACAATGTGCTCCGCTACGATCCGCGGTACCATTTCGGGTTTCACGTGGATGTAGGTAACTTTTTCCTGACCGGGCAGGATGACGTCCAGCATGGGCTCATAACGGCACATGCCGATGCAGCCGGTCTGGCTCACGGTCACGTGCTGCAGGTTCCGCTTCTGGATTTCTTCCATAAAGGCGAGCATCACGGGACGGGCGCCGGCGGCGATGCCGCAGGTGGCCATGCCGATGACAACGCGGGCAGCATTGTCGTCTTTACGCATGTTGATGTTCTCCAGCGTCTTGGCGCGGATGGCTTGCAGATCTGCCAAAGATTTCATATCAGTATACCTCCAAAGATTGAATTAATTTCCTCGTCCAGCGCTTCCTTCAGCCATGCGGCTACGGAAGGCTCATTGAAGGGGATGTCGCTCCCCAGGGCTGTCCGGACTTCCCGCGTATCGAAGGTTCCTTCCCCTTTTGGGCTTTTTCCTTCAAACAGGAAGTCGGGATGAAGCGGATTGGTCAGCATCAGGCTCAGCATCGTTCCGCTCAGGTCTCCCATGGGCAGGCAGTCGATATTGCCGGTGTCCATGGAAGCGGTCAGCTTTGTGCCCTTCCCTTCCTCGCTTTCCAGGGTGAAGTTTCCGCCGGCTTTTTCGGCGTTCTCCTTCATCATCGGAATGCCCAGGCCGACCTTGCGGGTGGTCCGGGTCGTCGCGAAGGGGCTGGTCACGCGGGCCAGCAGCTCGGGGCTCATGCCCTTACCGTCATCTTCCAGCTCCATCGTCAGCATCCCGCTGTCGTCCAGCGTCATCCGCACCGTCACCAGGTTGGCCCCGGCGGTGATGCTGTTCTGCGCCAGATCCAGCAGGTGCAGGCTCAGGTCACGCACGGAACTTGTCCAGGATGCCGGGAACCTGTTCGGGCGTCAGGCGGCCGAATACATCCTCGCCGATCATCATAACAGGGGCCAGGCCGCATGCACCCAGGCAGCGGGTCGCATTCAGCGTAAACAGGCCGTCGTCCGTCGTGTCACCGGGCTGGATCTTCAGTTCTTCGGAAAGCGTATCCAGAATTTTCTGGCTGCCCTTGACGTAGCAGGCCGTACCCAGGCAGACGCCGATCACATGTTTTCCCTTGGGCTTCAGGGAGAACTGGGAATAGAAGGTGGAAACGCCGTAGACTTCGCTCAGGGTAACTCCCAGCCCGTCTGCGATCATTTCCTGAACGTCCTGCGGCACATAGCCGAAGATGTTCATAGCCTCCTGCAGGCAGGGCATCACAGCGCCGCGTTCACCTTTGCGCGCTTCGATTACTTCCTGCAGCTTTGCGTACTTTTCCTTGTTGTCAGGCATACCGTCCTAGACCTCCTTGTGTATTTAGAATCTCCTTCCGGAGTTCTGTTTGATTCAGCGGCCAAAACCGCCGCACCCAATGGTAAATTTTACCATATTTCAAACCCTTTGAAAAGTGTTTTTCTTTTGTTTTCCCTGCCATTTCTGTTACAATTCTATTAAGCAGTCACCCGTTGCGCTCAACGTTACCCAATTCTTAAAGCAAACTGAAAACCGATAGCTAACAACTGACAACTGACCGCTAACCGCTGACATACTCAAACAGCCCGCCCAGCGAAAACCGCTCCGCCGGCAGGTCAAACACAGCCTCCAGGATATCCCCGAGATGGTGGGCGTCCGATGACTGAAGCCGTTTTCTGTTCCCGACCAGCTTATCAATCACCGGCAGTTCCTTTCTTACTTCGACTACCGGAAACACCGGATCATCCGGAAACAGGCCCAGGTTCACCAGCAGCCCGTGACCCCGGTTAATATGCGCCGGCACCGCCGCGCCGCCGCGCTCCCGGATGATCTTTGTGCATTCCGCCAGGTCCAGGTCCGTCGCGCCGATCAGCAGCCGCTCCTCCACATCCACCACTTCGTCGTCCGTATTCATCACGAACTGGTTGCCAAAAAAGTCCGGCTTGTTTTTCATTTTCGGCAGGTGGGACGAAAAGAATTCCCCGGCTTCAACCGCTGTCTCCACGTCCCGGAAATACGCCAGCAGGTGCACTTCCTCTTTTGTTGTAATCTCCATTCCGGGCAGCAAAATCAGCCCGTAGTAATCCGCCGCCTCCTTGACATACGGCAGGTTCCGGGCTGTATTATGGTCCGTCACAGCGATTGCCTGCAGGCCTTTGATATGCGCCATCCCGCAGATGTTCGCCGGCGTCATGTCGTCGTCCGCGCAGGGGCTCAGGCACGAATGCATATGCAGATCCGCGAACATCTTACTTTCCCTTCAGTCCGGCCGCCGCCAGGCGCGCGCAGATTTCAAAGGCCGTCAGTTTTGTCTGCAGCACGCAGATGCCTTCGTCCTTTGCCTTTTCCAGGGAGGGTTCTTCCATCTCGATACCCTCGGGAATAATCACTGCGGCCATCTCCATCAGGCTGGCCACGGCAATGACGTTCATGTGTGTCTGCACCGTCACCCAGGCCATACCCGCCGCGCCGTGGGCCATCACCCAGCTCAGCAGGTCACAGGTATATCCGCAGGACACCGCCGCGTTCCCGTCCGCTTCCGGCGTCATGTTTTCCGCCTCAATCAGTTTTGCCATTTCATTCACTGTCATTGTCTGTTTCTCCTCCGCTAACCACTAATCACTCTCGTGTTGTCTGCGCCAGGTTCACCATTTGCTGCGCCATCACCCTGAGCTGTTCCTTCATCTTGTGGATACAATCCATCTTGGTGGCGTCACCCTGCACTATATCCTCTGCGAATGTCCGGCAGGTCGGGCTGCCGCAGCTGCCGCAGTCGAACCCGGGCAGCTCGCTGTAAATTTTCTCAATCCGCTCCATCTTCCGCATGGCTTCCATCAGGTCGTCATCCAGTTTCATCGCGGAGTTCGGCATAATCCTTTTACTGTCGTACAGATCATACTTCGTCATCATCCCGTTGTCCACGTTCAGGTCCGGATTCGGATCCCGGCTCGCCAACCGACGGATCCCGGAACGTGCCACATAGTTGTTTTCAAAGTTCAGCGGCCCGCCGACGCATCCGCCGGTGCATGCCGCGCCTTCAAAGAACTCCAGCCCCTTCAGGCGATTGTCTTCAATCTCCTCCAGCACCCGGATACAGTTTTCAATGCCGTCCACCGCCATGGAGTTTTCCGGGCTTACCGCAATACTTTCCCCGCCGCTCCGGGCCCATCCGACGCCCAGGTCCGAGGCCTGCTCCAGTGTCAGGTCAATCGGTGCGTTCCGGATCTGGCTCGACAGCAGCCCGTAAATCTCCAGCACAGAGATACCGCCGTCCACCGCGCTTTCATCGTGGCCGATGGGGTTCCGGATTGCCGTCACCTTCGCCGGGCATGGTGAGATAAAGAAGCACCCAACGTCTTTCGGGTTCACGTCATGCGCCCGGGCAAATTCCCGCCGGGCTATCATCGCTGCAACCTCCATCGGCTGGCGCACATCCACAATGTGGTCAATCAGGTCCGGAAAACGCACCTGGATCAGCCGCACAATCGCTGGGCACGCAGATGAAATCACCGGCCTGGGCAAGTCCGGATTCTTCAGCCGTTCTCGGATTGCCCGGCTCACCACATCCGCGCCGCGGGCAACCTCAAACACATCGTCAAAGCCCATCTGCTTCAGGCCGTTGAGCACCTGGGAGATGCTTTTCAGGTCCGCAAACTGGCCGTAAAGGCTCGGCGCCGGCAACGCGATCTTATACTTGAACCGGCTGATCGCGCTCAGCGGATCTGTCACAGCCACCTTCGCGTGATAGCTGCACACCCGGATGCATTCGCCGCAGTCAATGCAGCGCTCATCAATAATATGCGCCCGGCCGCCCCGCACCCGGATTGCTTCCGTAGGACAGCGCTTCAGGCAGTTCGTACATCCCCGGCACTTGTCCCCTTCCAGCCGCACCGAGTGGAATCGTTTCTGTTCCATAAAGGTTATCTTCCTCCGCCTAAGGTTATGTCAGCACAATCGGTATCGTGGTCATTGTTCATGCTCCTACCTCGACCCGAAGGGGTCCAGGGGGCGATCGGAAAGCCCCCTGGTCATGTCAACGCAAACGACATCGTAATCGTCGTTCCGACCCCGACCTCGCTTTGGATGTCGAATTCCGAAGCATTCCGCTTCATGTTCGGCAGGCCCATGCCGGCGCCGAACCCCAGCGTCCGTGCTTCCGCGCTGGCCGTGGAAAATCCCTCTGTCATCGCCTTCTCAATATCCGGTATTCCCGGTCCGACATCCTTGGAGATCAGCGTCACCTTTCCCGGATCCACCAGCAGCGTCAGCGTTCCGCCCAGGCTGTGAATCACCAGGTTCAGTTCCACCTCATAGCATGCCACGGAAACCCGCCGCAGCACCTCGGCATTGACGCCCAACTGTTTCAGCGTCCGTTTGATCGTTGTGGAGGCTTCTCCGGCAGTAGTAAACGCGCCGGCTTCCACCGGGAAATTTTTTTCCAGAATGACCGCCATCCGCGTTTACACCTCCTCCGGCTTCTTCTTCGGCTTGGTACCGGGCAGGCCGTGAAGGTACAGCTCCCCGCATGCGGTATAGGTGGTCAGCGGGCTTGAAATCACGGTAATACCGACTTCCTCCGCCATATCCAGTATTTCCTCGCTCGGCATTTTCCCGCGCGAAAATACGATGCAGGTAATATCCAGCATCTCGGATGTGCGCACCACATGCGGATTGATCAGCCCGGTAATCAGCACCGCCTTTTCCTTCACAAACGCCAGCACGTCGCTCATCAGATCGGACCCGCAGGCCGTATCCACCGGCTCATCCAGCCGGTCCTTCCCGACTAATACTTTTCCGTCCAGAATCTGAACCACTTCACGAATGGTCATCTGCAACACCTCTGCCTTCTAAAAAACGTACTCCAGATATCTGACACCTGACACCTGAGACCTATTCCACCGGTTCCTTCCCGACGCACCAGCCCCGGAGCTTGTTCACCGTCCGTTCCACCGCGTCCTTGCTGGTTCCCCAGCTTTCCTTCTCGTACCGGTAGTCAAATTTTTTGACAAACCAGGAGATATCTTCCTGAATCCGGTCCAGGTTCTCCGTCTGCAGCCGGGCCACGGTACTCACAAACTCGCCCAGCTCCTTCGCGCCCAGCTCCGCCGGCGCCGCTTCCAGCAGCCGTCCGGTATGCGGCAGGCACAGGCCTTTTCCGCCTGCAAACCGGCTGCGGAAATCGCTGTCGTTTTGATACAGGTGGAAGAACGTGTGCAGATACCGCATCATGTTCTCCTCAATCGTATCGCACATCAGGCAGCTTCCCGCCATATCCAGCAGTTCCGCCGCCTGTTCCCGGATCGTGGCCTCGGCATTTTTGCTTTTTCCGCTGAATTTACCCGCCAGCCCGGAACCTTTCAGCGCGTCCGCGGCGCCTTCCAGCTTTTTAATCGCTTTTGCGGTCCGCTCCCGGGTCTCAATCATATGGCTTTCCAGCATCAGCGCATGTCCCAGCCGGTTACTCATCCCGTACAGCATCCCATGATGCCGCCGGCAAAAGCCCTTCGCGTTCACCTGAACGCGGATATCCGGTTCCATCACGGAAGCACCGAGATACCGTTCCGCCTCGTCCAGTTCTGTTTTCCGTTCCAGGGCGCAAAGCAGGCATTCCCCGTCCCGCTTCATCGCATCCCATACCGGAATCGTATCAATATGGTATTTCATTATTCGTACCTTTCCAGCTGTACACCGGCTTCCGCAAATAACTCCAGCGTAAACGGATCCGGATACCCTTCCTTATATACCACCCGGCTGATCCCGGAATTGATGATCATTTTGCAACACATGGAACACGGCTGATGCGTGCAGTACAGCGTCGCCCCGTCAATGGACACGCCCAGCTTTGCCGCCTGCACAATCGCATTCTGCTCCGCGTGCACCGCGTAGCACGTTTCCATCCGGGTGCCACTGGCAATCCCCAGCTTGTCCCGCAGGCATTCACCCTTCTCTTTGCAGGTTTTGATGCCCGCCGGCGCGCCGTTATAGCCGGTTGTCATAATCCGCTTATCCTTGACGATCACGCACCCAATGCTCCGTCCGGCCCGGAAGCAGCTGCTCCATCCGGCAATCGTGTATGCCATCTGCATAAACCGGTCGTCCCATTTATTCATCTGAACCCCGCCTTTTTGCGCTTTTAATCAATTATAGATGAAAAACATGTTCTCCGTCAATCTTACGCCTGAAAAAAGAGACCGGAACAGTTCACTGTCCCGGATCTCTTTCCGTTCTTTTGCCTGAATCCCGTTCTCCGGATACTGCCCGTCAGCGAACCATGAATTCACGCGTTGCCACATGCTGGCCGTCCCAGTACAAAGACCATTTATACTGTCCAACGGGCACCTCTCCGCGCATGTCATAGATGATATGGAACCAGTTTTCCAGCGCCTCGTAAGTACAGTCCCACCAGTATCCGCCTGCCGGCATTGTCACAATTTCCGCATGCTCTACCAGCCGTTCCCCGTCCGGAAGCTCCAGCACGAACTGCCACAAATAGGTTCTGGCATTACGCAGATTCGGCCACGTGACCCGGAACTGAATCCCATAGCTGTTATAATTGCTCCTGTCTTCCAGTTCGGACGCTGTAAAATAATCCACGTTGGAAACCTTGCCGGATGAATTCCGCATTTTCAGATTGAAAATGGTAAAGGCCGGCGGTCTGCTCCATTCGTTGAAATTTGGCGCATAATCGGCATCATAATACCAGGGATCATCAAACTCTTCGGCAGAATTCATCGTAGTAATCCAGTATGACTGGCCGGGCGCCGTCCAGTATACCGTCATCCGGCCGTTTCCCTCCAAGTCGATCCAGCGGTAGCCGTAGGTACTTTGATCATAATCAAAATCATCTCCGGTCCTCCGCACCAGGATCAGTTTGTCGTCATTGTTGCCATCCCAGCGTACTTCCATCGAGCCGTCCCCTAGAAACTTGACGCCCGTTATCTCCGTTGCCATCGCAGATGAAACAGCAAAAGCCAGACAAAGCGTCAGGACGAACAGGAAAAACAAAACATAAGTTCTTCTGCGCATATTCAGTTCCCCCTTCGGAGTTTTTTTTCATTGTAGCAAAGAAAAGCCGGAAATGCAAATATTTTATTTCACTGTCTGATGCTGAATAATCCGGTCAATAAAGCTGCCCATGCTCGTGCCCAGTGCGATCATCGCGATGGTAATCATCGCCTGGATCCCCAGGTCCACGCCGGCAGTCGTCTGGCCTTCCCCAAGAAACGCCATCATCCGGTACAGTCCGAGGCCCGGCACCACCGGCACAATGGCCGACATCAGGAAAATCGTACCGATCATCTTCAATTTTCTTGCACAGATCTGCCCGGTCAGGCTGCCGAACAACGATCCGATGAAAATCCCCATCGGATCCGGCAGTCCGGCCTGGGTCAGCAGCCAGTATACCAGATAGGACAATCCGGCAATAATACCAGACGGCAGCCAGGACCGCTTCGGCACATGCACCAGCATTGCGAATCCCACCGCGCCGATAAATGCGCCGAAAAAAGCTCGCAGCAGCTCGGAAAGTGTATCACTCATCAGAAGCCACCTCCCGTAATCAACCGGATCATACCGGAAGACAGCAAGGCCCCGCCTGCGATCAGGCAAGCTGTCAGCAGCGCCTGTACCCCATGGCTCATTCCGGAGACCATATCGCCCCGCATGGCATCCTGCACCGCATTGGTCATCGCCAGTCCGGGAACCAGGGGCATCACCGCGCCGGCAATCACCACGTCCGCCTGCAGCGCCGGCAGGAGCAGTTTGGCCAGGTGCGGCAGCAACGCTGTCAGGAATCCGCCCACAATTGCCGTCGCCAGCCATCTCATATGCATTTTTTCTATCATAATGGATACAGCCTGAACAATGGCAGCCGCCCCTCCGGCAATCAGCATGTCGATCCACATGCCGCCGAAAAGCACAGAGAATCCCACTGCGCACAGGAAAGCCGCCGCAATGTTCCAGAACCGCCCGAAAGGCCCGGGCATTGTTTCAATCTGCCGCAGTTCCTTCAGCGCTTCATTGCAGTCCATTTTCCTGGCCGATACCATCCGGGAAACCCGGTTTGTCTCATCCACCCGGGTCAGGTTCCGGCCCTGGCGGCGTACCCGTTTCACACCGGTTACCAGCACGTCATCCGTTCCACGATAGCTGATAAATATGCCGCTGGGCACAGCAAAGCTCTCCACCTCGGAAAGTCCGAGGCCCTCGCCCATGCGGCAAATGGTCTCCTCCGCCCGGTAGGTTTCCCCGCCGTTTTCCATAATGATTTTGCCTGCCAGCTGCAGTGTTTCCATGTAAGGGGTGGTGTTCATCTTCTGCCCTCTCCGTAACAGCAAAATATCATTCAGAGCGAAGGATTTTCTCTTCGTTGGTCAAAAGCAGAAAATGCAGGCCCGGCGGACCTGCATTTTCTGGTGTGGCTCAAATAGGACTCGAACCTATGACACTCCGGGTATGAACCGAATGCTCTAGCCAACTGAGCTATTGAGCCATGTGGTTGCGGGGGAGGGATTTGAACCCCCGACCTCCGGGTTATGAGCCCGACGAGCTGCCAGCTGCTCCACCCCGCGTCA
>JAFROK010000034.1 GCA_017429695.1 Clostridia bacterium
GTACCTGATGCACATCTTCTCGGTGCTGCCGGATCGGTTTGCGAAGGATCCGAACGCGGATATCGAGGATCTGCTCCCTTGGAATGATGAAATCAAGGATCTTTGTAAGATGGGAGCGTAGGTTTATCTACCGCTTACGATCTCTTTCACGATCCGCTGACGGTCAGCTGACAGTATTCGCAGGTCCGCATAGGCTCCGGTCGGTACGTACGGTATGGAATATCTTCCATCCAGCACCAGTTTCGCGATGACTTTGGGATCCTTTCCGTCATTCTTGGTTGGATCGTTGTCATCCAGTTCCTTCGTCTGCTTCACTGCGTAGGGGTTAACCATGACCAGCTTGATTCCCTGTTCCCGGAGATACCGGCCCAAGGTGAACCAGTAGTGTCCTGTGGGTTCGATCCCAACGATGATCTTGGTTTTGCCATGTCTCTCACATATGCCCTGCATCCAGTGGTTCAGTCTTCCAAAGCCCTCGCCGCTGTTGCTGAATTTGAAGATCCTGGCCAATTCGATTCCTCGCCAGTCGAAAGCCCTCGCGTAATGGTTTGTGCTTCCGATATCGATCCCTACCACCAAACTGGTTTCTTCTACTTGATTAATCCGCTGGTTCTGTTTACAATTCACTTGGAACGCCTCCTCACAGATTCTATGGTCCTTTGGTCGGGAACCATTTAGATTCTATGGGTTGGGGTTCCTTTTTACAACCGCCGATTTAATCCCTTAACGGGAATGCTCCGTTCATGATTGGTTTAATCTTCTTTGTTCATGCCCAATAATAACGCGAAATATTCAGCATATTGCTTTTTCGCATCAAAAGAATCTATCACTCTTTTTCTGGCATTCTCCCGAAGTCTATAATACTCATTATCACTAAGAGAATAGATATATTTTATCGCTTTACTAAGCATGTGTGGATTTCCTTCTGGATTAATCAATAAACCTGCATCATCCCCGACAATTTCTGAAATACCACCGATATTTCTTGCAATTACAGGAATGCCATACGACATAGCCTCCATAATTGAGACAGGAATCCCTTCTGTGTCACTGCAATTGATAAAAGCAGAATAATCATGATCCTGATAATGTTTATGAACATCCGTTAGCGAAAGCTGTCCCAGAAAAAAGTGCTTCTGATTCTTTTTACACAGTTTTTTCTCAGCCAATTCGGATATTTGATCAAGCAACAATCCGCCTCCAATATGATACCATTCCAATTCGATATCATCGATTTCCTCAAGAGCATCGATCAATAAATCCAATCGTTTTAGCTGAATAACTGAAGAACATGTGATGATTTTGAAAGGTTTCCTGTCAACTCTTGGGGAGTATTCCTTAGGCAATTCAATTCCTAGATGAGATATCCTTATTCTGTCCGAAGTTATTTCACTATGCCTGCGTAAAATGTATCTTTTTTCAACTTCGTTCACTGTATATATATAATCAATCTTCTCGAAAATTGTTTTTCTGAAGGGAAGACAACACCTTTCCTCATAAACATCAAATCCATGACCTCTTGATGTTACTGAAATATGTGGATACCACTTTTTTAACATAACTGCTGAATAGGCACATTCGCTTAACCAGTAGCTCGCAAATACTTCATCTTGATTGAGATCAAGTTCTTTAACTTTTCTGTATAGGGCATATCCATACGCGCGATAATAAAGCATTCTCCATAAACATCTGATAATAGGATCAGGGCACACCCGTTTTGAAATCGCCTTTATTTCTCTTAATAGCATCTTGGGTGTCAAAGTTAAAAATCCCAGAACGTAATCCTTTACAACTGGTTTGATCAGATATAATTCCCCATTCAGATGGATATTTCTTTTTTCATCATTTCCCCGGTAAAAACTAAATACCCTGAACTTGTCACCAACCAACTGATTTAGGTATGGTATCTCATATTCAACAAACGTTTCTGAAGAACCATATGGAAATGATTCATAGATCAGATTAAGCATTATGCTTCCCCCATACATTTACAGCAATGTCCGGACATGGCTACCTACAGAATGATGTATTTACGCAGTCCACTTTCTCCCACAGCTGTTCTCTTTGTAATCTTTACGGGCAATCTCTTATATATTTGCAGGCATGAATCTGTTTCGAAGCTTTATAGAATTCCTCATCACAATCATACTTCATAATTGATAATATCAGCGCATTCCAAATATATCTTACGATTAAAGCATCCAAAAAGAATGAACTGAGTAATGCAGCAATTAAGACTCCTGCAATAACATGATTTCGTCTTGAAATATTGTAAAACAACATTGCAATATACGGAAAAAGCCAAAAGCAAAATCCTATGATCCCAACTTCATAAAGAACCAGCAAAAAAGTATTATGCACACCTTGCAATGTGCCTTTAAGCATTTGGAAAAAGGTTATGGAACTTCCTACCCCGTGTCCAATAAACCATTGAGCATCAAAATCATCAAACATATCTTTCCAGAGTGTCAGCCTGCTCTGTCCATTATCGTATTTATCAGTATAGGTGCTGAATCCCAACAATCGTTCTGAGGTCCCTTCTGGCAATAAACTGATGGAATACCACACCAACACGATGGATACGCACAGAACCAGCACTTTTTTTATATCCAATTCTTTCAACTGCGGGAAATAAACAAAAAGCATTCCCGCCGCTAAACTAACCAATCCTCCTCGTGAACCTGTCAAAAAAGTTGTATATACGGTCAACAAAAAAGCTGCTGCTGATATGATACGGTATGGCATTTTAAGATTTTTATTGATTATATATCCAAGAGAAATAACTGCACCCGGGACAATATTGGCTGCCACCTGATTGGGATCAATCTCTCGTCCCATAAAAACAATTGTCGCTCTTACAGTGTATCGCGTCTCTCCGAATATGAAGAAAAGGATAGTTAGGCATATGCTACCCAGAAAGTACGCCAAAAGAAAATGATTAACATCCCTTTCTGACCAGTCTGTTTGAGTCAAAACGATAACAAGTAATCCCATCTCCAGATAAGTTGTGAGATACCCAGACGTTTCACTGCTCGAATCACCCCACGCCAGACAAAGAATACAAATAGCGAGCCAAATAAGCAATGATATGGTGCTGGCCGTTAATCTGATTGATGAATAATTCCAGTTATATATAGACTCAATAGCCCAAAAAATTAAGATTAGCAGCCCAACATACTTAGTCGATGACACCAGCATAACATTGAGTACTAATTCACATGGGCAGACAAAGAAATAGAGAACAGTTAACAATTTCTTTATTGCATTCATAAAGCGTTTTCTCCCGAAAGCGGATCCCTTATACCATCATTTTTTCTGAATCCATTCAAATATTTTCAGAAATTGTTTTTCCCAGGACATATTGTTTTTTGCGTATTCTCTCATTCTATCCGACAATCCATCTTCATTTTTTATTCTTCTGATGAATTCATCTATATACTCCATATTAACTGCTGAATCATCATCCGGAATCTTGATACACCAAGGCAAATCCTCATTTAAATGTGGATCTTCGTTTGCGTAAACAAATGGAAGTCCCCGTGCCATATATTCTCTGAGTTTTAAAACAGATCCGTTCTTAAATCCCCTTTTATGCATCGCCAAAGTACCCAAACCAATAGTCGCTCGATTGTACATTTCTGTCAAGGCATCACCGGTCATTCGTCCATGAAAGATAATTTGATTGGATAGTTCAAGTTTGTATGCTAGTTTTTTCCATCGGGCAAGTGATCCATCACCTTCATCGCCCACCAGATCAACTACATAATTTTTTGCCTGATTACTATTCCATTCAGCCATTCCATTTATGACGCGTTCATATCCCTGCCATTCGCACATGCTGGCAACGGCCAAAAGATGAATCTTTCCATCTCGCTTGGTTGGTTCTGCACGTGGTGGGATAAGTGTAAGATCAATTCCATTATCAATATTCAGAAAAGGTCTACTCAAGTATTCATCCGCATGTTCTCCAATCCCGGTAAAAAGCGATACATATTTGGCACTTCTTTTCCACCATTTTCTTGACATCATAAAATATAAGGTTCGCAAAGCATTCTTGGCTTTTTCCTTTTCAGGTGGAAAAGATGATATTTCCACAACCAATTTTGAGCTGGCGCTTGCAGCTTTAATCATTCTGTAGCCTGGAAGATTCAGCGGCGAATGTCTGAAATATACTAGATCAAAATGTTCTCGAACGATGACTTTCCTTGCAGCAGAATAAATATCGTAAAATACAATTGTATGAAAATATCCCGGAGCATGTCCGAACGTTGTTTTTTGTATTATTTTTCTTTCAGTTCCGTTATCCAAATACAAATTTTCTCTGTCAAAAGATATATAATATGGTTCATGTCCCAGTCTTCTAACAGCATTTATCTCACCATTTAGTTTCTGCATAATCGAATATTGATCCACTAGCGGATATTTCATAACGAAAAGTATTTTCATTATCATTCACCCTATTATAATAAGCATTTGTTTTTTATCAGAAAGCATGCCGCCATTGATTTGTTATCATTTTCTATGGGATCGAATCAGTATTTTTAGAAAATGCAATGGATAAAAGCGCTCTTTATAAACATCAATCGTTTGCCAGGTTCCGTCAAATGTTAAATGATGAGCTCGCTCAGGATTCATTGCCACACCTATGTATGTGGCCTCGATTCGTTGGACTTCATGTTCAACGTATGCTCCATTCTGGTTAAAGTTGTCAACTTGGTAAATAATCAATGCTTCCCCGTATTTTATGGAACAGTCCTGTGCAGGACGCATCAATTTTCCCTCTTCCAAATACAGCCGTCCACCAGGTCGACCAACATTTTGATTATATCGTTTTTTTGATAATAACTTCACTTCCTGTTTTTCCATATTCAGGGAAAAAACGTGTATTTCATATCCTCCAGTCATAGAGTAAGTAATCAGATAATAGTCTTCTCCATCTTGATAAACCGTCGAATCCACATACTTATGTCCATTGATTAATGTCTTTTCTTTATGCCATTTGTTCGGGAAATCATCTGCCAAATACAGGTCCACCGTTCCATTTGCAGCAGATTCGGGAATCATATAATATCGACCTTGGTAAAGGAACACATCCGGATAACTCATATGATATGAATTTTCGATAATAATACCTTGATTAACCGGTTTATCATCAACAAAGCGAAAATACCCTATGCAACCTTTTTCGCATTCCTTCCGATATTGTTCAACAAAAATATAATGCTCATTTCCAACTTCCAAAGCAAACGGATCAGCGCACCATTGGTTTTCCGGAACATCTGTCAGTTGCCAGTTTTCTTGTTCCTTTTTCTTGTATGCAACATACCATTCACCGCCAGTAACTGCATTCTTCAACTTATTTACAATATTCATTTACACCAAATACCTCTTTATATATTTCGTATAATTCTTTTTTCACTACATCCGAAGAATACATTTGTACTTTGCCGCGATTATGTTCCCCCATCTGCTTTCTCATTTCAGGATCATCCATGAGCTTACGAAAAGCAGCAGCAAATGCACATGGATCGTTTGGATTGCATATAAAGCCACCCTCCTCATCAATCAGATCCCTGATTCCCCGTGTATCTGAACCCACACAAGGCAATCCCAGATCCATAGCTTCCAGAACAGCCCGAGGCATCCCTTCTCGAAAAGACATCATGGTAAAGGCATCCGCTATTGATAGTATTTCCGGCATATCAGTCCTGTATCCAGCAAGATGGAACTGTCCCGTGACCTTCAATTTCTCCGCCAGCTGTCTAAGATTATCTTCCTCCGGTCCAACGCCACACGCGATATAATGTACACTTTGTTTCTTCATCTCAGATAAGGCACGGATTATTACTTCAGTATTCTTATTCTTATTAAGTTCACCAGCGGAAACAATCACAAAAGCATCTTCAGGAATATCAAGTTCCCTGCGTTTTTGCTGTTTATCAACATTTACCTTGACCCCAATATTCACACCAGCGCCATGAACCAGATATGGTTTTCGTCCACTGCGCAATTTCAGTCCCTGAGCAGCCTGATAATCTTCATCTGTTATTGTGATCAGTGCATCTGTGAAATGAGCCAGTATCTTTTCTTCCCACTTGTACACAGTACGATTGATAAAAGGGGCTCCTTTGAAAAACAAGAATCCATGAGCGGCATAAATGACCGGACTTATCTTTTTCTTTTTTGCAGCCAAACGTGCTAATGCGCCGCCGATAGGAGTACTGCAAACAACTCCATCAATTTTGTACTTTTCGATAATATCCAGTAACTGCTTATATGCTTTCCTGTTATCTTGATTTAGAGGATTTGTATTGATACTAATCCGTTCAATAGGATATGGTATTTCTCCCCTGTCAGTTGATAGTTTTGAAAAGTCAGCCGCCCATACCACTTCATGCCCCAACTGAAGAATCGGTAAAGCAGCATTTTGAAAACCCAATGCATAAGTTTTCACTTTGTTTGATACTATCAGAATTCGCATTTGCTTCCCTCTTGTTTATAAGTCTTCATGTTGTTTCAACATTTTGATTCATAGCTATCAGTGCATTAATATACTCAAGAAGCATTAATTACAATAGAATTGTTTCAGATCATTCAGATTGTTTATGCCATATTTATGATAACTAAACTCATCTTTTTCAATAGCGATTGTTCTATACCATTCCAAAATCATATCTATCGTAGGAGTTAATACATCAGCATACTGGGCAATCTGTCTGATAATAGAAAGGCCATATGAGAAATCGGCTGTAAAATATCTGGAATGCAAATCAGGAATATATCCTTTGTCGGCTTTAATCATCGGTGTTTTGATATTCTTGAAAGCATCAATTGATGATAGTTTTTCCGTCATTTTCTCCACAGTAGGACTTTCATAGTGAGTTTTTAGCGATTTCACGTATTGCAGTGTAAACTCTGGCAGCTTTTGACAGATTTTTTGCACTTCATCATCACATGCGAAGAGTAGTTCCGATGATTGGTCATCCCACTCCTCATAGAACAAAGGAACTGAATTGTAAAAGACACCCTCATGCCAATCATGAAACAATGAATACATTCTTGAAGTATGAAGAATTGGATTTGATGGTGTCATTGTCAGGTTTAAGTAATTTGGAATCACTGTGACTTTTTTCTCAAATATGTTGCTGATCAACTCTGCACATATTTTTGCCTTGCCCTTTGGAAAGGAAGCAATATGCAGTTCATCACGATATCCTATTGACTTAACGCTTTTCCCTTTCTCTACCAATCTTGCAATCGCCGGAACACGTTCAATGCCAAAGAAAGTATTGCCTCTTTTGATACATTCCATAAAGGCGCATTCGCTTCCGCCATTCCCTGGAACAACACCAATGATAGCATCTTTTTTTCCGTAGGTATAAACCAGATCGGCAGCGGATTGTATCATCATTGCAGGCACAGTAACCATGATAAAATCCGCGGACTGAAAAGCAATACGTGGATCTTTAGTAGCAAGTTTAATATTGCCCTGATGAGTAATATGACCATCATCATCAACAATACATAGATGACCATCATACAATTCTGGCTGCGAAGTGTAAACTGTAACCTTTTCGCCTTTTTCAGCGCTATGTACGGCAAATTGTGTACCAATATTTCCACCGCCGATAATTGTTATCTCCATATATAATTATTTCAATTCCTCTCTGAGTGCAGAAATCAAAGTATCATTGTCTTCCGAATTACGAACGGCCAATCGCAGATAGTTATGCCCATTCGTTTTGGTGGTCAGTTCTTTTATTAATAAATTGTGTTTAATTAACAGTCTTTTTAATAGATCCTTTGGAGAAATACTGTTATGTATTTCTACCATCACAAAATTGGCTTGGGATGGAATAACCTTTATTCCATTAATCATTGCCAGTTCTCTCTGGAATCGGTCCCGTTCAGTCCGGATTTTAACCAGGGCTGTTGCATAATCCTTTTTGTATTTCTCTGAGATTTGCATATAAAATTCGCCAAAAGAATTAATGTTCCAGATTGCTACATCTTTCTTCATCTTTGCAATAGTTTCGCAATCTCCTGAAGCCAATACACCGAGGCGAAGTCCAGGAACACCATATGACTTTGAAATACTCTTCATGACATACAGATGTGGATTCTCCGTAAGAATCGCCTGATTAATTAGCGAATTGTCTGGTTCATCAGCAAAATCTGCAAAGGATTCATCAATCACAAGACGAATTCCTTTATCTCGGCTCCAACTGATAAGTCGTAGCAGATCTGCTTTGGGAATATAATTTCCAGTGGGATTGTCTGGATTGATTAGAATCATATTTTGAATATCCTGATGCTCAAAATATGAAATCAAATCATCCGCAGTATACGCATAATCCTGCTTTTCCGGAACATAATCGACTGAATTATTACGGCTATAACGGTTTGGATACTCATCAAATGTCGGTCTTATAAAACCCACTTTGCCATTCAAATTGCTCATCAGGCTTTTAATCAATTCAGCTGCGCCATTGCCAACAAGTATATTTTCCTGCCGAACGCTGAAGTTTTTTGCTGCCAGTAAACTATTAACACGCATACCAGAAGGATATTCTGTCAATAATGTATCAAAATTAGCTCGGATCTCATCTTTCATCCTTTCTGAAGGAAAATAAGGATTCACCAAATAGCAGAAATCCAGTAGTTTAGGATATCTCCAGTATCCGCCATATCTTCCCTGAAGCAATCTGACTCGCTCATCATCATCCGGGATAAAAATAGATTCAGCAATGTCCAGGTCCTGAATGTCATCTATTTCGTACCATTTCTGACCATCCAAGCGTTTCGCTTTGATCTCAGAATCATCCAGCATAGTAATTACACGAAGGACCTGTTCATAATATTCGTTTTGTCCAAGAGCAGACTGATATGCCTCAAGAAAAGGAACATAGTATGCTTTAGAAAAATGCTTGCTGAATTTATAGATATTGACCGTCTTGTAGTAATCTTTTATCTCATTGAATTTAAAATGTTTTCCTGGCACAAATGATTCTATGGAATCATCCGCCCCCAGCTTAACACAAGTACCATCCATCCATGATTCATATTTGTCCACAAGTGCAAGCGTCTCGCGTGGATCATTCAGCAAGGCTTCTATAACCGCATCTTCAAAAATCAAATCCGATTCAAAAAGAAGCGTATCTTCTTTACAAAGCCAATCCTTCGCTAATGCAAGAGAAAAAATATTATTCGTTTTATCGTATACAGGATTCTCAATATATACAATTTCTGTTTGAATACCTAAGGTTTTAATATAATCAATCAATTTCTGCGCTTCATATCCAACAACAATAACAATTCGCGATAAATGGTGTTTCTCAATCTGATGCAACATACGATCAATCAAAGTAACGCCATTAACTTTTACCATGCATTTTGTATTGTTCTGGGTCAACTCCTTAAGCCGTTTTCCCATACCGGCTGCCAATATAATAGCTTGCATCCAAAAACCTCCACACTAATTTTGACCATCACCAATCAGTGCCTGAACAGCAGTTCTCACACCATTCCCACCATATTGATCATATTTTTCCTTAAATCTTCTGCTTCTTGCTTTCTGTTCTTCAAAATCAATAGAAGTAATCATATCCAATAATTCTTCTTGAGTCCTGCATGATTTATTTGGCAATTCTTCATCCAATTCAAAATAAGTACCTCTTTCTTTCAGATAATCATCATAATCATATGCAAAGCATAAAATCGGTCTTTCCAGTATAGCAAAATCGACCATTACTGAAGAATAGTCAGTTATTAATATATCCGATGCAATATAGAGATCATTAATTTCCGGATAATCAGAATAATTCCTCAGAAAATCATTGAATTCGACATTCATTATCTTGGTTGTAATATGATGAGCTCTAAATAATACAACATATTCATCTGACAATCGTTTTTCCCAATGCTTTAAGTCAATTGGTGGTTTTATGTCATAAGAACCGCCACCGTTTTTACTGTCCCTCCAAGTAGGAGCATAGAGAATAACCTTTTTATTGGCGGGTAAACCCAGTTGTTTTTGCATTTGATATTTGTCTTTATCCCTGATTTGCCATAGCACATCATTACATGGTCTTCCGGATTCCAAAAAGCACTCATTTCTAGCTCGAAAAGAACGTTGAAATACATATTTGTCAAAATCACTTTGAACGCACAAATAATCCACAGATCTGAAATCAAAATCTTTCCTTCCCGGGCAATCGTTACCACATAGTTTTATTGCACTTCCATGCATTGTATATAGATATTTAGTCCTTTTCTTTTTATAGCTTAATCCTCTTTCAAATTGTGTATTTGAAATCCAATATCCTGCCTTTAGTGCAGTAATGAAAAATTTGAGAGAATCCAGCTTTACAGATGGAATGTCAGAAAATTGATCCGGGTGTTCAAATGCCCAAATCATTTTATACTTCGAATATTGTGTGTTTGATTTCATGTATTCATAGATTGCCCTCGGGCTGTCATTGAATCTGGTTCCCATAAGTGAAATGAACACAATTAATGTGGGATCAGTCCTTACAAATAATCCGATAAACTTTATTATGGTACTCCCGCATATTCTATAGATCTTCTGAACAAACGAATTGTGTTTTACCAAAAATACTAATTTCTCTTTCACTGGAAAACTCACACTCTTTTCGTCTTCTTAGGCTTTTCGCACTTTCAGATTACGGTGTGACATTATATGGAGTCGATTATTCTTGACTTCTTTTAGATTCATTTCTTTCCTTATAAGTCAGCATTACGCTCTCATCATCCAAGCCTTCCGTGCTGCGTTTATCAAAAAGAATACGTAATGTTTCAATAGCGATTCTCAGGTCCATAAACAAAGACGCACAGGAGCAGTACATCAGATCCATCAGCAGCTTGTCATATGGGGTTGTATTGTATTTGCCATAGACTTGGGCATAACCGGTCAATCCCGCTTTAGCCTGCAGCCGAAGTCTGAATTCAGGAAGTTCTTCTTCATAAATCGAAGCTATCTCCGGTCGTTCTGGCCGTGGACCTACAATACTCATATCGCCTTTGAAAATGTTAATCAGCTGAGGCATTTCATCGACTCGGCAAGCCCGGATAATCCGGCCAACCTTGGTAATTCGAGGATCATTTTCTCCGGAACTCAGCACAGCGCCGGTCATTTTTTCCGCATCGACACACATGCTACGGAATTTCAGGATCTTAAATTCCTTTCCGTTTTGCGTTAGTCTGGTTTGCTTGTAGAAAGCAGGACCGCCGTCCCGTTTGACTGCGATGATTGTCACCAGCATGATTGGTGAGAACAGTACAAGCGCTATTCCTGAGAGCAAGATATCCATTAATCGTTTTATCGCTCGATACTCGGATAATGGCTGGAATCTTTTACTGCGAAGCATAGGCAAATGAAACATGTGCATTTGCTCTGCGCCACTCATCAGTACGTCTCCAATTCGTGGAATGATATATACCTGTAAATCCCGATACATACACTCCTTCAAGACCCTATTGCGTTCATGGCTGTGAATGCCACAAAGGAAAACAACTTCAGCCTGTTCCAGAAGATTAATGTTCTCAAGAACTTCCTCAATTGGCTTTACAGAGATGACTTCAAAGCGTTTTTCCATACCATACGCACTTACCAGGTTTTCTGCTCCTTGGCGCACATCATACACTACAAGCGTTTTTTGAGGGCGGTGATGTTTATAATAGTTCTTGTGCTCCAACCAACAGATTATCGGGATAATAGCGCACTGGCCCAGAAAGCAGAGTAATCCTGGAATCAAATTTGGAAACCAGATAGATAGCATCCAAATTCCAATCAATGCAACCACATCCGTCAAAGCCGCTGCTATTATTTGAGAATAAATTAATTCCGTCACACGCATAACAGATGAACGGAAGCCATCAAGTTTAAGGCATAATGAATAAAAAGTGACAAAGTAAACGATTATGACCAGACCGGATACCTGTCTGGATGTGGCTGTAAATGTAATCGGTTCGTAATATAAAAACCAACAAAGCAAAAAAGGAATAAGAACGATGAATGTATTCAATAATTTAATTATTGAAAGAGGAATCGTTTTTTTCTTCATGTTTGATACCGCCCTGTTGTTGTTTATATATGACAATTAGTCATGAATTTATATATCCTTCTTTTAATTCATTTCGTACCCAATCCAGACTCTTCGAATTATTCCATCAAATTCATATTCAATGCAACATCTTTTCCTGCCGCGATCCACTTTAATAATTCTGCCATGCAAGTCATGCCAGGACGGATCTGTTATAACGCAAAGATCTCCTTCCTGTGCAATAGGAACGTTTCCTATAATGCCATTCCTCTGATAGAGCATTTTCGCAAATTCAAGATCATTTCCAGTCAATTCCCCGTTTCCAAGCCATCGGAGGATACCATTGATCGGAAAGTGCGGTATAATCTTTTCTTCCGAATATAGGAAAATGTATCCTGGAAGCCAATCATGCGATTCCTCAATCGGAACACCTTTCACCCATTTTCGTTGAATAATCTGAGGAGAAATACAATGGCAACTAAAGTTACGACTAATTATATCTGCAATCGTACTACATCGATTTGTCTCGCAAAACAAGCAATATGCATGCATCCGGCTCATCTCCTCTCCACTTTCAGGCACTGCTCCGCCTTCATACGCTTTCTTACACTAGATTTCCAAGCGAAAACGTATGCTTCAGAGGTCCGGATATGTATTCCTGTCATGACGACCTGCCACTCCGGTCAGTATCGTCGAACTCAGGAATCTCAGTCTTCCTTAAACAGGAATTCTTTCATAGCCTTGGCATTCTCTTCGTAATTAATCTTATGTCCTTTGGCCCCAGCTATTGTTTCATATGGCTCCTTTACTTCCAGTGGGAATACTATATGCTCCAAATTTTCAAAAATGTTTACACCTTGCCGGGAACCCGCATAAGATGCACGTGCCAACGCAAGTGAAATAACTCGGATATCATCTTCAGACAGGTTATTATATGCCATCTGGAAAATCGGATCCATTTCCGCACGGAAGAAAACATAATCGCTTTCCTTCAGGTGATCAAGATTGATCACACGGCGTCCGTTCGGATTTGTCGGCTCGTCATAATCATCAGTATAAAGAACGGCCTTCTCACGAACCACTTTACCAACACTGTTAAACAGTTCAGCGATTACTTTTACTTCCCGTTCGCAACAATTGTATACTGAATCATACTGAAGCCATCCATATCCAACTGCCTGCAAGCCATTCAGGTGGGTATCCGGACCATATTCGGTCAGATAATAGTCATCTGCCAAATCATCTGCTTGCATCGGACTGAGCAATCCCAAATCCGCCATTGCTGTGATATTTTCCTTTTTAGACGCAACCATTTCATTCAGCGCATTACGTTCAGCCCTGGAAATATCAAGAGTAACACCGCCATATGAATCAATCAAGGATGCAAGGTTCAGATAGTTCAATGACATAAAAAGTTTAATATCCATATCAAAATTAGCATTAAATACTTTCATAGTTTCTTCAGGACCATTGTTACGATATGGCATATCAATCTTTTGAGGTGCGTCATATCCTGGATACTGGATAAACGTATCCCAAGTCAACATCATCAGGCGGATCTTGCCAGTGTCTGGATTCATGGATATAACCATCATCGTATTTCCGGAATTGCCGCCTTCATTGTTCATTCCTTCGTTACAAACCAGGATAAAGTCAATCCAGCCTCGCTCATCTTCAACATCCTCCAGCGTCTCTTCAGCAATGACAGGCACGGCAAACAACAGCAGGCATATAGCCAGCACCATCGCTGTTAATTTGAGTATCTGTTTCATAAGTCACCTCTGTTGGATAATTATTCATTCTTCGGTTTAATCAACTGGGAGCGGGTTTAGATCTTTATCAAAGCGGCTGGTAACAACAAGGTTCCCATCACTATCATAGTAACCGTTCCAACTGGCGATACCATTCTTGTTGTTGGTGCGTTGATTATAGCGATCCCTGAAGTTTTCAGAAATTAATCTTCCTTCACTGTCATAACCGCGTTCCACGCTGGAATAGCCTTCTGCACAATCTGTCCGTGCATGAATCTCATCATAATAGGCTTCAAAAACACGATTCCCATTTTCATCTTCTTCATATTCCAGAATCGCATATGCATATGTGGTCATGATTGGTGATTCATTCTGATCAATATAGGTGATTTCATGCGTTCTTGCAATAGGATAATAAACCGTTGTCATACCCCATGCGCCATTCAACGCTTGTATGGGTTCTCCATTCTCATCTTCATAATAGCGGTAGTATTTTTCTGCAGAGGTGTAATCGCTCAGGTCATAGTCATAAAGAACCTTTGCATATCCTTCTTCATTTAGGGTGGGATTCCCTTCTGCATTGAGCCATGTCTTCAATTCCAGATTTGCGTAAGCATTGTATTCCTTACTGATACCATAAACACCATCTACACAGATACCATTCCCATTCTCATCGAAATATCGAATCAGGGAAATCTGGTCACGACTGGTATACTCACGCGTCACTTTGTTACAGCCTTCTGGGCCAATTGTTGGATTCCCTTTAGCATCATAATAAATACTTTCGATTGCACGGTCATAGCGGTCGTATGTTTGAATGATGATAGCATATACATCGTCTGCAGTGGCTGTTTCATCTTCTACCCGCATCTTATATGTTTCTGTCTCCGGATCTTCAGAAAGCAAAGTCCTCCGGCTGTATCGGAAAGGTGTAACAGCGATTCCTTCTGCTTTTTCCTGGGCGCTGGAAATCTGGGCAGAACGATTGTCAGTGCCAAGAACCGCAGCCGGTTTGGCGAACTCATTCAGATAGTATTCTTCTGCAACACGTCCGCTTTCTGTATAACTGATCACATGAGACGCATAACCGTCTTTACATGATACCAGGGCATTGGCACTGTCATAGAAGTCTTCACTGAGCAGACGGCCTTCAGAATCCCAGTCCATCAGTACACTGGCATAGGTCTCATCTGCTGGAACAACGCCCATCTGTTTGGTGTTATAATAGCGCTGAGAAGTCAGATTGCCCAGGTCATCATACTCATATACAATACTGGCATATCCCATTTTGGTATCTACTGGATTACCTTCTGTATCATAATAGACTTCTTCAGTCACATTGCCAATCGTGTTATATTTCAAAGACATGCTAGCATATCCACGAAGGCTCATATAAGGATTGCCAGATTTATCGAAATAACTCACAGATGTTTCACGACCAGCCAAATCATAAGTGTAACGTATTTCAGCATACTGTCCGGAATAGAATACAGGTTGTCCGGTTTCATCGAAATATTTAACTGACAGAATTCTTCCATCTCGATCAACATCACGTTTCAGCCAGGAATATTGTCGACTGGAATGGATCGCCGGTTTTCCAAAAGCAGTTAAAAGATGTTCTTCAATGCAGTTGTTTCGTTCGTCATATGTATAAACCACTTCGCTATAACCATATGCGCACCATGTCAGATTGCCCTGTTTGTCATAGTAAGATTCCCGGGTTTTATTATCATTATTGTCATATTCATACCCAACGGCACTGTATTCGCTGGGTAGTTTTACCGGCCGGCCTTCCTCATCCATATACTCCTGCCGAACCAATCGTTTACGCGCATCCCATGTATTCTTTAAAGATGAATATCCGGAAGAGCACTTGACCGGTACATTATTCAAATCCAAATATGTTTCAATCAGGATGTTACCATTCTTGTCTACTGTACGTCGTAAACCGGCATAACCAGCGCCAATATATGTACGTTTATACTGCTCATCCAGATACCAGATCTGAGTAATATACTGATTTTCATCATATGTGTATTCTGAAGCAGCATAACCATTCTTAAATAGTATCGGTTGTCCGGATGTATCCACAAATGTTGTGCGCCAGACTTTGCCCTGAACACCGTATTCATACTTGATACCAGCATATCCGGCTGAAATCTGATGTGGCAACCCGTTGATATCTAAATATGTTTCGCTGGTGCAGCGATCTTGTATATCATAAGAATACACAATAGAAGCATACCCCATAGCAGTCTCCACTGGTTGCAGAGCAGCACTCAGATAATCGAGCCGTTTCCGGTTTCCACGTGCGTCATATGTAATTCGCATTGAAGTGAATCGATTCGTAAGAGACGAAAGTCTTTCATATTCATCCAAATACTGTTCAACAATCACATGATTATTTTTATCATATTCGCGTTGCCAAACACTAAAGCCTTCAGGAACGCGCACCAGTTTATCGTCTTCGTCAAGATAACGTACCTGGAGTGTGTTTCCTGCGTTATCATACACATAGCCAATAGCAGAGAATCCGCGGTTTGTCATGATACGCTTCATATCCGCATCCAGATAACTTTCCTGCGTTAGCCGCTGGCGTGCGTCGTAGGTATACTCGATTGCCGCATATCCATCCTCAATCATCACAATATCGTCATTGAGATAATAGGTGGACAGAATGCAGTTATTGGCAGAATCATACTCATGTTTGATTTTATTGTATCCTGCTTTCAGGATGGTTGGTTGGCCTTCGAAGATATACCAGGCCTCTTCCGTGCAGTTGCCGTTGGCATCCCGCTCATAGGTTATGTAGCTGTACAGGCTTTCCTGCAGAATAAATCGTTCATCCTTGCCAAAATAAGCAACGCTTGTCAGGAATCCCTGATCATTCCAGGTTTTTATCATCCGGGCATAACCAGAAGTCTGTTCAATCAGGTTCCCTTTCCCGTCAGAAAACTCTTCCGTTAGCAGATTGCCCATCTTGTCATAAGTGCATTCACGAAGGGCAAATCCCTTTGTAGAAACAACCGGCTCATTGTTCACGTCAAAATATTCTTCTGTCAGAATATTGCCCATGTGATCATAAGTGTAAACCAATGAAGCATAATCGCCTCGGAGCATGTATGGTGTTCCGGTTGCATCAAGATACTTTTCACTGAGCAACCGGTTTTCTCCATCGTACTTCCGTTCAATCTGAGCCGCACCGGCTTTCACATCCGTAACACGGTCGTTTCGGTCGTAGTATACTTCACGAACCAGGTTACCGTTAAAATCATACTCACAGACGAAAGAGGCATACCCCTTCAGACACTCTGTCTTTTTGCCTTCTGCATCAAAGTATTTTTCAGATAACAGCCGATTCTCTGTATCCCAGGAATAAACAGCCTTATGGTAGCCATCGGAAATATCGACAGGCAGAAGGTCCTGACCAAAATAGGCTTCTTCAGTTTTATTTCCGGCGTAATCATATTTCAGTTCCATCCGGGCATAGCCCAAAGCCGTATCAACTGGACGGCGATCTGCACCAAGATAAGTGATCGACGTCAGAAGTTCGCTGTCATTATATGACTGGGTCAGCACAGCATAACCATCCGGATTAACCTGTAGTGAACCATCTTCATTGTACCGAGCTTCCTCCAGAACATTGCCCATCCGGTCACAACGACGCTCAAAACGGGCGTATCCGACAGATGAAGGTGCGGCAAGATTACCCTCTGTATCATAATAAGCACGAACAAGTAAAGTGCCGTTAATATCATATTGTTGTTCAACAGATGCATATCCATCTGGCAATAATATCGGATTACCTGTTTCATTCAGATAGTCGGTCCTTTTCAGCAAGCCACTCAAATTATCATATTCCATTCGTCGAGCTGCATATCCATTTCCGATCTGGATCGGCTGCAAATCAGGTCCGAAATATGCTTCATAAAGCATATGATGATTTCCATCGTACTCCCTCTCGATCTTCGAGCAACCATTTACCATTGCCGGTTCATCAGCTGAATTATAATAGGCAACAGTTGTTATATTGCCGTCCAGGTCATAGGCATAACGCACAGATGCATAGCCCTCCGGTTGGGTCAGCACAGAACCATCTGCTGAAAAGTATTTTTCTGCTGTATGATGGCCGGAATAATCATAACGATGTGCCTGTGCAGCATATCGTCCACTGACAGTAACCAGGTTACGTTCCTCATCCAGCGTCGCTTCCCAAAGCAGGTTGCCTGCGGAAGTATATTCTCGAAGCAGAGTTGCATAACCGGAAGAGCATTTGAAAGGAAGGCCATCTGCGTCAAAATGTTGAACAGACGTCTGCACCATGTTTCCGTCATATTTGTAAACTGAACGATGCGCCCCAGTGGAAACAGAAACGTCTGGTCTTCCTTTCTCATCCAGAAATTCCTCATATAACAATAGATTGTCCTGAGGACCACCATAGTTCATTTTTCTGGCATAGCAGCCATCAATACTCTCGCAAGGTTTCCCATCTTTGTCAAAATATGCTTCATAAACCGGCGGTTCATCCATTCTGTTACCAGCGTACCGATATCGGATTGTCGCAAACTGACGTTCATCATTCCGAACTGGTTTCCAGTTTGCATCCATATATGTAGTTTCTGTGACCTGCCCATAACTGTTTCTCTTATTCACCAGTCCGGCATAGCCTGCTTTGACCTGTATCAATTTCATGTCGGTCCCAAAATATTTTTCATGTGCTATATTGTCCTGAAAAAGGTCCCATAATTCCCGATTCCCTCGTGTTATCTTTGCAATTCGAGGTATGTAATACTTGTATTCAACTCTGGCAAAGCCACCCATGTACATGGTATATTCATCTACGGTATCATAATAAGTGATGCGATAGTCATAATCTTTCCCATTGTATTCATGTTCTGACATGGAGTAACCATAAGTGGTCATCGTCCGTTGATCATCCGCACCAAAGTATCGTTCAAAATGAATCTTATCTGAATTTGGATAATACTCAAAAGTCACTTTAGCATATCCGGTAAGCACTTTCACCAAATTGCCATCTGTTCCATAAAAGGCTGTTTCAATAACACGATCTTGTTCATCATATTGGTGAGATACAGATGCATAACCATCGGAAGAAAGAATGGGTTCGCCGTTCATATCATAATAGTCAGTTCGAATCAGATTACAGTGATCATCATAAGCATTTACCTGTCTATGCCAGCGTTCGGAACCAAGTATTCTGTTTCCTTCAGCATCATAGATTTCTTCTGAAAGAAGAAGAAAATTTAACTCAGTTTCTTCCTGTTGTTCACTTGCTGGAAGTAGCATATCCCATGCATTATACTCAATTCGAATTCCATGGATCAGATACTCTTCTGTCGTATATTCGCAGACAGTTACTGCACCACCATCAACACCAACCAGCGGTGAATCATCTGCGTCCAGATATTTTGTCCTAACTGTATATTTATCCTCGCCTTTTTCATGTGTATAAACAATCCGGGCATATCCACCGGTTGGACGAGTCAGTTTCCCTGCTGCATCAAAATATTCAGTGGAAAGCAAATGTGCCGTACTATCCCAGGTATTCCGCATGTAGCTGTAAGTTCCTGGAATATCAGCACGCTTACCCGAAGCATCATATCGGTCTTCCGTCACCAAACAGGTTTCCCCATTTTGTTTTGAAAAATAAGTCCACTCTGTCCGAGCATATCCAACGTCAGTATTTACAATCAATTCACCATTTACACCATAATATGTTTCGGACAGTTTGTTACCATGTTCATCCCATGTATACTCCGCCCGATAAAAGCCGCGATTATTTACAGCAGGATTTCCATTCAGGTCATGACTTGTCTCGCTGGTCAGGCATCCATTTTCATCCCATACACAATCCGTCTGCGTCATCTCAGGCATGTCCAAAGCATCTTCTGCTGTCACCCCAGCAAAAGTGCAAACAAATATCATAAGACAGATTATCAGGACCAGTTTCATCGTTTCAGCTTTTCCTGCTATTCTCATCGGTTTCACCTTCAAAAGAAATAAACTCCTTATTCATCCGGGAACTCATTTGCTTTGCGCCGATCTTTTTGCGTTTCATAATTTCCATAATATTTCTTGTAATACTTCCGCCCATAATATTTCCCTTGCTTCAGCTTTTCTCCATAGAAAACAAAGCCGAGCATATTCATACCCGTCATTTCGGCGGAAACTAATGCTTTTCGAATTTCCCGGTGATCCGTATAATTCTCACGAACAACCAGTACGCATCCGGCAACTTCCGTTGGGAAAGTCAGCGGATCTGCCACAATGTTAATTGGTGGCGTATCCATCAAAACAATGTCAAATTCCTGTTGAATTTCCTTCAGTAAAACCGGTACTGTCGGTAGGCCAAGTAACTCTGCTGGGTTAGGTGGCAAATGACCCGCAGGCAGAATATTCAGGTTTTTCCATTCGGTAGCCAGTACAGCATCCCACCATGTGCTGGTTTCAATCAACACATCCGACAATCCAGTTTTATCTCTATCATATTCGAAATATTCCCTTTGACAAGCCCGGCGCATGTCCGCATCTACTAATAGAACACGTTTCCCGCTCATGGCGCAAGAAATCGCCAGATTGGCTGTAATTGTGGATTTTCCTTCACCTGAGATGGCACTGGTGACAACGACAATTTTGTTTTCCTTGCCAGCCAACGTATACAGCAGATTCATTCGCAATTTTGCATAGCTTTCGCTCATTTCCATTGGACTATTATCGCGTAAAAGGAATGTTGCAGCATTCTTGTCGTTCTTCTTTTTACGCTGAATCCCAGCGAGTACCGGCGGTGTATAATAGTCTGTCAGACTATCCATATCAGTTACCTTGTGATTCAACAGGAAGAGCAATACCAGAATTCCTGCAGCCAATACAGCACCACCTGCAGCGCCTAGCATACCCCTGTTTGTTGCAGAACGATAGTCCGGATAAGCAGGCATCACCGGCGTTTCAAACACTGCCATTTCTCCCGCAATAACCACGTTCTTGATTTCTTCCGGAGCTACATCAGCAACGGCATTGCAAATAGCCCATGAAAGATCCGGGTATCTGGTTGTACTGCGAATCTCAAGTAGACTAGTATTTGAAATAGCAGCCATTGACAGGGTAGAAGCAATATAATTTGCTGTAAGTCCTGGATACTTCGCAATAATAGGGATATAATCATCATATGATCTTAACCGTTTCATTACAGCATCCAAGACTGTATCGCTTTTAACCAAAACCTTATATGTATTCATTAACTGAACCGCAGAATCTAAATCATTAGCGTTCGTATACTGATAGTTGACGAGATTGGGGTTGCCATTGCGCACTATCACAGTCGCAACTGCAGTATAAGTATCTTTCTGGTAATATTTGGTATAACAATACAATCCTGCAAAGCCAATGGCGGCACAAAGAATGATGATCCAGATATGTTTTAACAGATAAAAGGCAAGCTTTCTGATATTGATCCGCTGTGGCCGGTTATCCATCAATTTCAGCTCCTTGAATTCATAATGCCTATGGATGAAATGGGCATAATCCACCCATTAATCCAAATTATATATTAACATGATTGGACCGTTTCGTCTACTTAAAATCACTGCTTCTGGGACTGTTTCGGCGGTTAAGAGCTAAAATGTACGTACTTGTAATTGTATTTTTTTTGTATTTCAATTTCTTGACAGAATTATTAATTTATGGCAGGATGAGGTGGATATTTCCGGATATTGGGTGATGGAGGAATCGTGAATGGAAAAGGCTGCTTGGTCTGAAGAAGATAACCTGATGGTTGTTCATTCCCGGCTTTCGTATAAGAGAACAATTCGGGTGATGTGCTTTTTGCTGGCTTTGGGATTAATTTTACTTGCTGTGGGGCTGGCCAGCCGCACCGTGCTGAACCGGGGCGTTTCTACCATGCTGAAGTCAGAACTGCTGACTTCTGATGCGGAGAGTGCGAAGAAACTGGATGATCTGGCCCGGGAGGGTTCAGTGAAGATGGTATCCGCGCTGGTGCAGAACGATTATGATGGGTTCTTCAGTGCCAACGCCCTGATTTCGGATGATATCTATGATCTCATCGGAAACCCCAATACGAAAGATAACCTGGTAGGATATTTCTTCAGAGCTGCGCGGAACAGGAATCTGGATGTGGCGCGTTTTGCGCGGGAAACGATGATTACCACGGTTGGATCCTACTGGTTTGCGCTGCAGGCTGCGATTTATTATAAAGAAATGATGATTGCCGGAGCGGCGCTGATTGTGATTTCACTGTTGGGAATCTTCATGAAGGGTGCCCGGTTCCGGGATCTGCGATTCAGCAAATGCTGGCCAATCCTGCTGGTGCTGCTGGTATGTGTTGCAGGTGTGATTATTGCCGGGAAGATTGATATTAAGCTCTGAGTATTTTTTCTGTGTAGAATAAACGGATGGTTCGTTTGTTTGAACCATCCGTTTTGCTTATGTCTGTTTCCTTGCTTTTCCGTTTTTGTTTTTGTTGATTCTGTTGTTTTATTGTTTCTGTTCCTTTTTCAGATCTCCATCGCCAGCTGTTCAGCGGTGGGCTGTTCCTCGGCCTTCAGCATGTCGAAGTACTGTTTGCGGGTTTCGGCCAGGACCTTGCGGTAGGCAGCGTCGCCGTTTTCGTCCAGGGTTTCGAGGTACATGTGTTCTCTGGAGGCGAGTTCGGGGTGAACGCGGACCAGGGTGGCCATGCCGGCATTGGAGCAGATGCCGCCGATGCGCTTGTATTCGGCCATCAGGTTGGAGAAGGCGGCATCGGCCAGCAGGGAGCATTCTCCAGCGCTCATGCGTTTGAAGTGGTTCTGGGTCATTTCGCTGATCAGGTCGTTGACCACATGGACCTTGGGCTCAATCATGGCGGCGGAAGCTTCGCTCCGTTCGGTCAGGGCACGCTCTGTGTCCTGAAGAACTTCCTGCAATAGTGTCTGCAGGGCTCTCAGTTCCCGCTTGCAGGTATCGGAGAAGGTGGTTTCGTTTTTCCAAAGGTCTTCTGCCAGATCGGCAATCTTGATGGCCTGGTCTCCCAGGCGCTCGTATTCTGTGGAAACCTTGTAATACTGATTCAGGATGGCGACGAAATACTCGTTCTGCAGGTGCGGAAGCAGCTGGACCTGGTACCGGCTCAGATGGTCCATCAGGCGGTCAATCTGCATTTCGTCCCGGTTGATTTCCTCCTGCCGGTCTTTGGAGAATTCATCCAGCTGCAGGTGGGCTTTATCCAGATTGCCCTTGGCCAGGCGGAACATGGTGGTCAGGGTGTCGTAGCAGCTGCGCAGGGCCAGGGCCGGGGTGTTGAAGAACACGGGGTTCAGGCCTTCGACCAGGCTGTCGTACTGAGTCTCCGTCACCTTGTTCTTCCGGACGATCTTGTCGCTCAGCTTTTCATAGGTGGTGAGCATCGGGAAGAGGCAGATGGCACAGGCCAGGTTGAAAATCGTATTGGTGTTGGCGATCATACCGGAGTTGACCGTTGCGTCCCACAGGTCGTCCAGCAGTCCCAGGTTGTGGATAATCGTAATGGAAACCAGAACCAGGACGGTTTCACTCAGGTTGAACAGGATATTCACGATACCGACCCGCCGGGCCTCCCGGTTGGCGCCGATGGAGCAGACGATCGCCGTCGTTACGCAGTCGCCCAGGTAGATACCAACAATGACGGAGTAAATTGCTTTGAACGTCAGGGCGCCGCTGGCGGAGAACGCCTGCAGGATACCGATGGTTGCCGAAGAGCTTTGCAGCATGAATGCCACGCCCGCGCCGGTCAGGTAACCCAGGAACGGGTTGTCCCCTAGCCCGGAGAACATCTGGTCCACCATGCCGGACTTCTGCAGCGCCGCCACAGCGCTGGTCATGTTCAGCAGGCCGGAAAACAGGATGCCGAAGCCAATGGCGATGTTGCCGACGGACCGGGCATTTTTGAAGAAATTGGCCATGATCAGGATAATACCGATGATGAGTGCGATCGGGGCCAGAGTGGACGGCTGGAAAATGCGCAGGAAAGATGTTTCACCGGAGGCGTTGATGTCCAGCAGGCGGATAATCTGTCCGGTCACCGTCGTACCGACATTCGCGCCGATAATAATGCCCAGGGACTGGTGCAGTGTCAGGATACCGGCGGCCACCAGGCCCGAGGTAATGACAATGGTTGCTGTGGATGACTGGATCAGTGCGGTCACCGCAATGCCCAGAATAAAGGCTTTGATCGGGTTGTCCGTCACCTTCTCCATGACGTTCTTCAGGGTGCCGGAGGAGTTTTCCTTCAGGGAATCCCCCATCAGGCGCATGCCGTAAAGGAACATGGCCAGGCCGCCGAGAAGGGACAGGATATCAAAGAAACTCATAGCGCCTCCGCTTGTTGTTTCACTTCGCTTGATTGTACGCCGCATACCAGCGCAGTTTATATGATACCATTCTTTTTGGCAAAAGTACATATGAAATCGTTTGCTTCATTTGCCATGCTATCGCTTACTTTATCTGCTATACCATCATTTGCTTCGTTTGTTGTGCTGTCGTTTTGCTACGTTTGTTGTGCGTTTGTCTCATTTGGTGTGCCTGCCGATTCCGTTTTGCTTTTTGCTTGTGTCTTCCCTTTGGATTTATCTTGTCATATGCTCGCCCGGCATGGTATAATCCCGGCATAAGAAAAGCGAAACAGGGGTCTTTTGTACTGGAAACCGGGAAGAGGGGGTTCTTCATGAACACCATCCATAAGACAATCGGCGTCTGCCTTGCGCAGGCGCATACATCGCTGAAAACAGAGTTGGTCGGTGAATTGGACCGGGCCGCCCGGGAGTGCGGATATGGGATTACGGCCTTCAACAGTTCGCTGGACTATTTCTGGTCCCAGAAGGGGGACCATATCACCGCCTGCATTTACGATATGATCCGGTTCGATATGCTCTCCGCCCTGGTGATTCTGCATGACAATATCTACGATCTGCACCTGATGAACTACCTGGTCCAGAGCGCACAGAAGCAGGGAATCCCCGTATTCTACCTGGGCGGCACCCGGGAGGACTGTATCAGCATTACGGACGATTATGAGGAGCCGTACAAGGAACTGGTCCGCCATGTGATCCGGGACCACGGTGTCCGGGATACGTTCTATATTGCCGGGCTGCGAAACGAGGACAATTCCGTCCGCCGCCTCCGGTATTACAAAGAGGTGCTGGCGGAGTTCGGCATCCCCTGCCCGGATGAAAACGTCGCCTACGGGCAGTACCTGGATACCGCGGCCGTAGATATCGTCCGGGAATTGATTGACAGTGGTCGTCTGCCCCGGGCGATCCTCTGTGCCAATGACAGCATGGCCGCCGGCGTATGCGACGAGCTGAAGGCGCATGATATCCGCGTCCCGGAGGATGTGATCGTCACCGGGTTTGACGGAACGCCAACTTCCTATCTCGGCACACCCCAGCTGACCACCTGCACCGCCAATCCCGAGGGCCTGGCCCGCCTGGTCACGGACCTGATCTGCCGCTTTTATGCCGGCGAACAGCTGGAAAAAGCCTATACCCATCAATATAAAACCGTCATCATGGAATCCTGCGGCTGCGCGCATCTCCACCACCCGCGGTTTAACGCCATGCGCACCTACCGCCAGGCGGAATCCTTCGTCAGCCACGAGAACAACCTGTATTATTCCCTGGAGCAGACGCTGGAGCTGCGGGACAGGCTGGAAATCTTCCGGAAACTCTCCGCCATCCTCCTGCCGGATTCCGCGCTGTACATCAACAGAAGCCTGCTGGAAGCGGAACCCGGCGAGGAATACAGCGCCAACCGGATCGAGGATGAGCTGATCATGATTCCCTACCGGAAGCCGGACCAGCAGCTGCTGTTCAGGAAGGTATACCGGAAGGACATGCCGCTTCCCGAACCGGACATGAGCGGCACCCATATCCTGAATGTGATTCATTCCGACGTTCTGGTCTTCGGCTATTATGCCGCCCATACAACCGACCTGGAAGCGGATGCCCAGCTGATCAAACGCATGGCGGATGTGATGAGCATGTTCTTCTGCATCCTGGAAGGCAGGCGGCAGGCGGCGCAGCTGAAGGCCCGCCTGGACAACAACCTCTACCTGGATTCCCGCACCGGCCTGTCGAACCTCAAGGGCATCACCCGCTGGTTCCACCAGTATGTGGCCGATCCGGATAACCACAAAAAGCTCCTGGCCCTGTCCGTCTATGCCATTCCCCGTTATTCCTATTTCTTCGAAACCTACGGCATGGAGGAAACGGAAAGCATCGTCCATACGGTAACGGACGCACTGCGTTTCGCCAACCCGGAAGCCATCATGATCGCCCGCCTGGGCGAAGACCAGTTTGCCGTCGTGGACTGCGCGGATACCCAGAAAGCGATTTCCGCGGCCATCGACCGCGCAACGCATGAATTCTTCGTCCGGATGGAAACCTATAACGCCCAAAGCGAAAAGGACTATTATCTGGAAGTCAACTGCGGCTGCACTACGCTGGATTCCGGCTGGGAAAGCACATCCATGGAAAACCTGATCCACCTGGCCGTCGGTGAAATGTACCTGAACCGCCTTCGGGACGGCTCCCGCCAGGAGATTGCCAAATCACAGACCGGTCTCGGACTGTACAGCTCCCTGACGCTGCTGCTGGAAAAAAACCTGATCCGCTATTTCTTCCAGCCCATCGTGGATGCCCGCACCGGGCAGATCTTCGCCTACGAGGCCCTGATGCGGACCGACGGCGGCATCCAGATGAATCCCCTGCAGATCCTGGCCGCAGCCAGGGAATATAACCGCCTGGACGAGGTCGAACGCGTCACGGTCCTGGGCATCATCGAACAGTATGTGCATAATTACCGGGCCTTCAACGGCTGCAAGGTGTTTATCAACTCCATTCCCGGCCACTTCCTGTCGAAGGCCGACTGTACGGAGCTCATCTCCCGCTACGGCAGCTACCTGGACTGTTTTGTCATCGAGCTGACCGAAGATGAGCCGACGACGGATGACGAGCTGATGCGCATCAAACAGCTGAGCCGTCCGGGCAGCCAGATGCAGATCGCCATTGACGATTATGGCACCGGCCACAGCAACATCGTCAATCTCCTGCGCTATACCCCGCAGATTATCAAAATCGACCGGGCCCTGATCGCCGGTATCGACCGGGACGATAATAAGCAGCTTTTCGTCCGGAATACCATCGAGTTTGCCCACCAGAACGGCATCAAAGCCCTGGCCGAAGGCGTTGAGACGGTTGCGGAGCTCAGCACGGTTGTCTCCTTCGGCATCGACCTGATTCAGGGATACTACACCGGACGTCCCGCACCCCGGCCGGTTCAGGTGGTCAATGAAAACGTCCGCAACGAAATTATCCAGGCCCGGCTGGCCTCGGTCCAGTATGACAGCATGCCGCTGACCTACACCATGAAGGACGGGGAAACCGTGGACGTAGTCGAGCTGCGCCTGCAGCAGATCAACTGCGTCCACGTAGGTTCCGGCTCCTTTACCCTCCGGGGCGACCCGGCCCAGACTGTCGATATCATCCTCCGCGTCGATGACCATTCCGATGCGGAAATCACCTTCGAGGATATCAGCATCCGCGGCGCCACGGAGCCCACCATGATTCTGGGCCAGTACAGCCGCGTCACGCTGAACCTGATCGGCCGGAACACCATGAAAAAGGAAGGCATCATTGTGCCCGCCAATTCCTGCCTGACCGTCCAGGGCAGCGGCAGCCTGCATATCAACAACAACCGCAACTATTCTGCCGGCATCGGCGCCCGCTATAACGATCCCTACGGGACCATCATCCTCGACGTATCCGGAAAAATCTCCTTCACCTCCGCCGGGGACCGGGTAGTCTGCATCGGCGGCGGCCGCAGTGCCGGCGACGGCATCCGCCTGATCCGCGGCACCTATGAAATGTCTGCCAGCGGCATCAACGTCCTGTGCCTGGGTTCCTCCCTGGGCGATGCCTCTGTCACCATCGGGAAGGTCAACCTGACGGCCCGGGGCGAAGGCAATGAAGTCCTGCTCATCGGCAGTATTTCCGGCCGGGCTTCAATCGTTTCCGCTGGAGACCTGCGGCTGAATGCCGCCTGCGAGCGCGCCACCGGCATCGGCACCATCAGCGGCATCGCGGAGATTACGCTGGAGGACGGCAGCGCCATCGTCTCCGTCAGCTGCGACAGCGGTGCCGCCGTCGGCACCTTCAGCGGCGAATATACCTTGACCAGCCGCAACACCATGCTATGGCTCCACGGTGAAGGCAACCAGGTGGTCGGCCTTGGCAGCCTGATGGGCGCCGGTACGGCCCGGATTGAAAGCGGTGAAGTCTACGGGGATCTGCTGGCCGCGGATCGTATGATGCTAGGCAATCCGGAATCCCGCTGCATTATCACCGGCGGCAACATCCACCTCCCGGCGGATCCGAGCGTTCACCCGGTCAGTCCGGACGGATCTCCCCTGGTATACATGACGCCCCATGAAGATCAATATGAACAGACCTTCCGGGATTCAAAGGAAACCTGGACCTACCGTGCTGTCCGGAATGCTGAAGGAATGCTCGGCATCTTCGTTCCTTTCTTCGGGGACAACAAGCCCTGATTACTCCCGGTTTTTTC
This sequence comes from Clostridia bacterium, assembly GCA_017429695.1. Taxonomy (GTDB): domain Bacteria; phylum Bacillota; class Clostridia; order Christensenellales; family Aristaeellaceae; genus Aristaeella. The sequence continues at coordinate 28,430 of JAFROK010000034.1, forward strand.
GCATAATGAAACACCGCAGGATTCCGCGGGTCTCCCCGTTTCATCCTGCGGTGTTTTTTGTGTCTGCCTGTCAGGTCTTTTTATTCAAACTGCGCAATCAGGGTAATATCCCTGTCCATGATGAACCAGTCCTCTATCTGGGTGCCATCCTCGAACACCCAGCCGGTGAACGTCTTTCCTTCCACTGCCGGTTCTTCGATCAGGAACATATTCACCGTCGAATCGCAGGGGATATCGTATGTCTCCTCCTGGAGGCCTTCACCGCGGACGGTCATTTTGAACGTCAGCATCCCCAGCCGGTCCATGTTTGCATTGATCCATTCCCGCCGGAGATTGGTCCACTGCCGGATGTGTTCGATTTCTTCCTCAAGGCTGCGCCCCGTCATATCCAGTTCCGTCTTGGACGGACGCCATTTCTCATCGTCCCTCTGCCAGGAATCCCGGATAATATCAGCGGTCCGGTCCAGGATACCGCCTTCCTTCACGATTTCCTCCAGCTTCGCGTCCAGCACCTGCCAGCGTTCCTCCAGCACCGTCCGGAACTCCGGCATGGTGCGCAGCTGATCCGCCCATACGAACGTGGTGTTGTTGAACCCGATGTTCTGCATCGTTTCAATCTGCGCATTGCCCCAGCTTTCGTCAAAGTCCCATACCGGCCCGAAGTGCAGTTTGCCTTCGCTGCCGTCGGCCTCATAGCGCTTCTTGAACATATGCGCGCTGTCGGTCCGCCATGCATCGGCATTCACAGTGAATTCCATCATCCACCAGTAGTCCGCCAGGCTCTGCACGTCCACATACTCCCCGATCTTTTCCCAGTCACCGCTGTAGATCGCGTCCTCAGCCTTCTGGATATAGTCCCGGATATACTGTTTCTGGACATCGTTCTGATAGCCGTCCTCCGGATCAAAGCTGGGTTCCATGTTGCCGAGCTGCAGTCCCTTGGCAGTCTCGAAGGTGTTCACGCTTTCCCAGTCGTCCGGGCAGAACTCCATCAGGTACCCGCCCTGGATCTCCGGCAGTTCGCTGTTCTCTTCCTTCAGTTCGTCAATCGCCACCCGGTGCTTGCTGATCTGAACCTGTTCGCACAGATAGTAGGTCCCAATGTATTCGCCGTTCATCACCACATCGGCATACACGCCCTGGGTGATGTATTCAAGCCCCATCTGGTCCGCCAGCCACTCCGTCAGCCAGTTGCGCATCATACTGTTGTCGTAGTAATTGGCCAGCAGCACCCAGGTCTTGCTCTTGCCCATGCCGAACAGGTCCTGTTTTTCCTCAAACTTGATCTTGTAGGGATTCTTGGGCAGGTTCCAGGTGCCGTTGCCCCGGCCCCGGATATACTTCATCTTCAGGCCTGTCACGTTTTCCTGTATAAAACGGCCCTCAAACTCCCCGCTGTATCCCTCCGGCACGGCGATGTTCATCGTACCGGTGCACTTATAGCTGTGGTCCTCGCTGTTGTGCAGCTTGTCAATCTCCGCCTGGCCCCCGTCAATGTTCAGGTAAATCACCGGCAGGTCCTTCGGCTGATAAACCGCTTCCTCCGCGCACGCAGCGAAGGCAACCAGCAGCAGCGCCGCCGCCAGCAGCAAAATCCAGGTTTTCTTCATTTTCACTCGGATCCTTTCCATGTGTGCTGTTTCGTTTTTTATGCGGCAGGCGCCAGTTCTTCCGCCTCTTCCTCCACATAAGGTTCGCCGAAAGCGTTGGTCATCGTCTTGAACGCTTCGTATACGTCCACCACACCCGCGCCGAAATCGAACGCGACCTTGCTGTTGATCAGCTGGCCGCCGCCCAGTTCACGCATCACGACGCGCGCGGCCGCTTCGTTGGGCTTGGCTTCCTTGAATTTTACCTTCACATTGTAGCCGGCTTCTTCAAAGGGCCGGATGTATTTTTCCATCAGTTCTTCCAGGTTGGTACCGACAATGGGCAGGATCGCGTTCGTGCCCTTCATGTCGCCCGCCAGGAATTCCTGCACCGCTTCGTCAAAGATGTTCATACCCTCGAAGTGGATCGCGTCCGCACCGGCGCCGTGGCTTTCAATGTATTCCGGAATCTGTTCCTTGATCATATCCGGATCCAGGATAAACGCGTTCATCGCGTTGCTGTCCGGGTTCACGATCCGGGTGGACTTACCGCTGGCCGGCAGCCCCAGCACCAGTTCCATCTTATACTCCCTGCTCAGTTCGCCGGTCGGCAGCTGGCTGTAAACAGCACTTCCGTCGTCCCTGATGCGTTCCACGGTCGCGGAGCCCAGCCCCAGGAACCAGCTCTTCAGTTCTTCCCGCAGCGCTTTGCGCTCCGGCGTATCGATCTCCGCGGTGTTGCCATACAGCGCCTTGTAGTAAGCGGACAGTTCATCCAGCTGCGCCACCACGTGATTTGCCTTCAGTTCCTCCATTGTCGGATAATCGCCGGCAATAATCTGCTGCAACAGCGCCCGGGCTTCGTCCGTGTCGATCATCGGATGGTCCTCTGATACTTCCCAGGTCACAGGCTTTACGCCTTCCGACAGTTCCGGCAGCTGTTTTTCCTCCGCCAGGGCGCATCCCAACGCCAGCAGCAGTACCAGGCACAGCGCCATTAGTTTCCGCATTGTCTTCATAGATCATTCCTCCATCATATATAGTTACGGTGCGGTCTGCACAGCCACAATCCGTTCCTGCCCGTACGGCGCTTCGTATTCCGCTCCGATCACGCCGCCAAGGTTATTCTTAATGAAATTGGTCAGGATCTCACGGTCTGTTTCTTCAGATTCCCAGATGATCTTTCCGCCGTCAAAGGCAGTATGCCCGTCGCCATGGTCCACCATGACGTAGCTCAGGCTGGCCACTTTATAAATTTTATCCGGATCCAGCGGTTCACCGCCCACCAGCACGTTCTTCACGCGGCGCTCGCCTGCCACGCCGGTAAACATGCCGTCGTCATTCTTCGTGCAGGTGCTTTCGATGTATGTGTGAATCTCATAGCTCAACCCGGCCACATGCAGGAACGCACCGTTCTCCTCAGGCACCGCGCTCGCTCCCCATTCCAGGGCATCCAGCAGCTGCTGCCCGGTCACTTCAGCCATCATCATCTTGTTGCCGAAGGGGAAAACCGCCAGCAGGTCATAGGCTGTAATCTTACCCGCCTCAATACTCGTCCGGATACAGCCGCCATTGGCAACGGCCACGTCCGCGCCGCTTGCCGCCAGGAAAGCGTCTGCTACGAAATCGCCCAGGTTCGTTTCCGCCATACGGATCAGGCGGATCGGCTGTCCGCTTGAATCCTTCGCTTCCGGGTCATCAATCGTCAGCTTCACAGCAGATGTACCGACCTCCGCGGAAAGCGTTTCCGTAACCCATGCGGATTTCTCCAGCATGAGGTCGTTTAATTCGTTTTCAATTCCCAGCAGTGCGGGGACATTCAAATCGTTATCCCATTTGTACAGACCGGTATCCACACTGCCGTCCTTGGCAGAAATCTGCAGCCAGCCGATGCAGGCCATCTTCGTGCCGCAGGCCTGGCGGATCACCGTTTCACCGTCCTTGTTCTTCATAACTACCTTGTTGGTGTCGTGGCTGTGCCCGTCCAGCACAGCATTGATCCCGTTCGTGTGTTCAATCACGTCGGAATACAGGTACGGCTTCACGGAAGCTTCATTCCCCAGGTGGGCAATCAGGAAAACATATTGCGCGCCTTCCGCCCGGGCGTCGTCCACGGCCTTCTGAACCGCGGCATAGAATTCCGATCCGTCGCCGCCCTGGGTAAAGTCATAGATGAAGTTGCCTTTCTCATCCTGGAAATACCGCGGCGTGGAAGACACCAGTGTTTCCGGCGTCGACGCACCGACAAAGGCGATCTTCACCCCTTCAAATTCCTTGATGATGTACGGGTCAAACACCAGTTTTCCTTCCTTGCGGAAATTGCAGCTGATGTAGGGGAAGTTTGCCGCCTCCGCCAGCTCAAAAAACCGGTCCATGCCATAATCAAATTCATGGTTGCCCGGAACCGCCGCGTCATATCCGACAGCATTCATCAGTTCAATGGGCAGCATTCCCTGCGTCATCACGCCGATGGCTTCTCCCTGCACAGCGTCACCGTCGTCCACCAGCAGCACATGTTTGCCCCTCGCCTCTGCGGTATCCTTGATGGCCTTCAGGCCTACCAGCGTAAAGCCCTGGTCAACTCCGCAGTGAATGTCGCTGGTAAACAGCACAAGCACGTCGTGCGTCAGCCCCTCCGCCGCTGCAAGCCCGATTCCCAGGCAAACCGCCAGAATCAGCAACAGTCCCGCAATCTTCCGAATTCCCTTCACAAAACCCCTTCTTTCTTTTATTATCTTTCCCACTTCGGTTCCACAGAGCCTTCCCAGGTAAACCCTTCCGGGAAAGTCATCGTCTCCCCGTCCCAGTGGATTTCAATCATTCCCAGCCGCATGGTCCGCATGAACATATCCCGCAGCTCATACTGGATATAATATATTCCCGCGGGCAGCGTAACCTCCGTCATTTCCAGCTGGCGGTACATCGTCAGCTCCGGGCCGCTGGCATACGATGTCAGGTCATCTTTCTCCTTTCCTTCCACCGGATACAGCAGCCGGTATTTCCGGCCCGCCACCATCGCCAGTTCCTCAACGCTTCGGCTCATCAGCGTGCTGTTATCGTCATATCCGTTCCAGATGCCGTATACTTCATATTCGCTCGTTTCCCGGTCAATCTTCCGCCCGCAGCGCAGGATCGCGTTTTCCGAATTGATCTGGATCGGAATATTGTACAGCCGGAACTTGTCATCGCTCTGCACCAGGTCAATGCAGCAGATTTCCCCGTCAATGGCCGGCCAGTGCATCGGGTCGCTCGGCCGCAGCAACATTTCAAAATCTTCCGAAAACTCAATGCCACAGTCCGTAATGCCCAGCCGCTCAATCTCGCCGGTTCCCTCGTTCAGCTTATACAGGCGAAAATACAGGTCATCCAGGTTCGTATTCGTGCCCTTGAAGCACAGGGCCGGCATACCGCTGCTCGTCATCTTTTTTTCAATGACCACCCGGAACGCATCAATGTCGTCAATTTCCGGCACCCGGTTCACCTGCTCATATACCCAGTCCGGCGCGGTCCATTCCGTAATCGCGTCCAGGTAGCTCAGGTAATAGGGCTCCGGAAAGTTCCTGGCATAAATATTCAGTTCGTCTGCCGTAAAGTCTGCCGGATAACAGAAGCTCAGTCCCCGCGCCTCGCTGCGGCCGGATCCGCGTGAAATATAAACCACCGTCTCCTGCAGGGCATTCATCACCTGATCCAGGTAGTCCGTCTGAATATAGTTGCTCAGCTGCGGAAAATAAATCAGGCTGCCGAGGTCCCTCATGTTCTGGAGGCCGCTGCCGTATTCCTCCGCTTTGTAAATATACTTGGTGCAAAGGTTGGCCAGGCCGGGGGACTGTTTCATCGCATTGCCCACCAGCCGGAACAGGTTCCCGCAGGCGCTGATCAGCCCGTCAATTTTGGAAAGGTCGATCACCGACCAGGTCATCAGGGACTTGGCCATGTTGTCCGCCTCGTTGGCATACTTGACGGCCGTCATGTCGCAGACGCACCGTCCCAGCCATTCGCCGTCCATTGTCGGATGATGAATCAGCGCCTGGAGCCAGTCCTGGAAGGCCGTGCCTTTCCCCGGTACGGTTTCCTCCGAGGCCACCAGCCATTTCGCATTGTCCCGGAGTGCCCAGGCCGTTTCAATGTTCGCCATCAGGCAGGCGTCGATGACGATGGTCTCAAACGTCACACCACAGTCATCCAGCGCCTGGTTCAGCTCATAGATATACATCTCATCGCCGTCATATAGTTCATCGATGAACATGCCGTAAGCGCCGTCGCCATGATCCCACAGCACCAGGCAGTACTTTTTAGCCGGTGCCGTCTCCACACCCCAGCGGATAAAGTCCGTCAGGGTTTCCGGATCCGCCATGCTCTGCCGGGGCAGGGTTTCCATCAGCTCAAATCCATGAAAGGCTTCCCCTCCCTCGTCATCGGGCCAGAAGCTCAGCTGCCAGCGCTGAATGGCATGCGTGTCCATCTTCATATTCAGGCCTTCGGTATGCCATTTCCTTGCTCCGCCGGTTTCCAGCAGGATGTTCACCCGCTCAATATCCTTCAGCATCTCCGCCGGAGGGGTGTTTTCCTTTGAAAACAGCGGCATGTAGTCATATGAATACTGAACCTCCTGGATCTCTTTCAGGTTCAGGGATGCATAGGCATATTTGGATTCCAGGTCGGATCCGCAGAAATAGAGCAGCACCGTCCATTCCGCAATGTCCTCATCCGCCGATGCCGCCGGCGCGCTCTCCGCTGCGCACGGAAAGAGCGCCATGCAGGCCAGGCCGGCCAGGATCAGCATCAGCACCAGCATCTTTCTCATTTGGTGTTCCCTTCTGCAATCGTATAAATCAGCTTTCCGTTTTCATCCTCAGAGAAGGTGCACACCCGGTCGGTCACTTCTTCGCCTTCGCGCAGCACATGTACCTCCCGGCCCTTCCGGTCGGTCATCTTCTCTTCGGTTTCCGCTTCTTCTGCCGTTTCCTTTGCCGCGGGCAGGATCAGCAGGTCAATGTCGTTGTTGGCCCGCACCAGGATCTCCGCCGGGCTCATCGATTGTTTCTTTCCGTCTTTCGCCTCTTCGTTTATGTCCGTTTCTCCTGTGCACAGGACTATAATGAACTCACAGTCTTCCTTCTTCATATCATCCAGGTACCGTGCCGCCTCAATGGCCGGTGATCCGCTCCTGTTGTCCGGATGTGCAAACAGGAAGCCTTCCGTTTCCGGCGCGTCGCTTCCGCGGAACACCAGTCCCAGAATACCGATTTTGTGCTCGTTTCCGTTTACGCTGATCGTCCGGATCACATAGGGCATAAATACGTTCTCGCCTGCCTCATGGATTCCGTCCGTTCCGTCGTAGTATACGTTGGCGGCTGTCACCGGCGCTTCCATTTCGGTCAGTGCGATGCCGAGCGCAGTCTCGTCTCCGCTGTATGCGGTGAATACCGGCGCCACAGCGTCATGTTCAGTATCCAGGATCAGCGCAGCCAGCGCTTCCGCCGGGTTGTCATTTTCCAGAATCTGTGCCGCGTCTCCGGCCTGTTTCAGGTCAAAGGTACCAGTCAGTACCACATAATCCTTGCCGTACTGCTTGCGCAGCGCCTGGATCTTTTCGCTGTTGGCCTTCAGCATGTCCTTCAGGCTGATTTCTTCGTCCGCCTGTGCCGCCGGCACAACCGCTCCCGCAGCCACAGCCACCGGCACGGAAGCCCCGCCGCCTTCGTATGTGCGGACATACAGGATCTCGGAAGGTTTGCCGGCCAGCGTGGTGTCGGTTTCCTTCATCCGCGCAATAATCCGGTAAGTCGTGCCTTCCTTCAGTCCCGTGAAGTGGCCCGAATCCTGCCATGTCTTTCCGCCGTCAATGCTGTATTCCTCGCCCGGCCGTGTATAGATGTCAATGGTCTTCGTGCCCCTGCGCCGCAGCACCGGCTTCTCCGCCTGGGCGCCTTCCTTTTTCTCCGGTTCGGGCGTGGGTTCAGGTTCGGGTTCAGGAGTCGGTTCCGGTTCGGGTTCGGGCGTGGGTTCAGGTTCAGGAGTGGGTTCAGGTGCCGGCGCGGGCTTGATCGCGGCCCACAGGGCACGGATCCACAATCCGGTCGCCGGTGTCACCGGCATGAATTCCGGTATCTTCTGGTCCCATCCTTCAAAGATGTATCCCGTGCGGGTCGGATCGTCCGGCGCGGTAATCTCGCTGCCGTAATCCTGCGTAATATCCGGAATCTCGTTTCCGCCGTCCGTGTTGAAGTGAATCGTATACTGATTGATAATCCACTGGGCAATGGACGTACCGTCCATTCCCGGCATCCGGGTCGGAATCGGCGGCGTCCAGCCATTAAATGTATGGCCTTCCTTCGTCGGATCCTCCGGCGGGGTGATTTCGGTGTCGTAGTCCTGGGTAATGGGATCCACCGGCGTACCGCCGTCCGTGTCAAAGCTGATCGTATACTGGTTGATCTTCCACTGCGCCTTGACCGTCATGTCTTCCGCCGGCATCTTTTCAGGAATCTCCGGCACCCATCCGGTAAAGGTATATCCGGTCTTTACCGGATCCTCCGGCTTTGTGATTTCGGTGTCATATTTCTGGGTAATCGGCTCAATTTCGTTTCCGCCGTCCGTGTCGAAGGTAATCGTGAATTCGTCCGGCTCCCACAGGGCATACAGCGTCACTTCATCAAAGTCGATATCGCTCAGGTTCTTCACTGTATCGCCATCGCTGAAGGGCAGGCCGGTGCCATCCGCCGCCAGGTTCCACCGCAGGAACCGGTAGCCCTTCCGGGTAAACGTATTCGCCGGCAGGGTCTCCTCGACGCTGTAATACGTCTCCACGGGTTCCATTTCCCCAGTTCCACCGTTCGGGTCAAAAATGATATCGTATGTGTATCTCAGGAAAGTCACGCCGATCGTAATTTCACCTGCAGGCATCGTAAAGCGGTAGATTCCGTCTGCGTCCGGACGCATATAAGGTGATTCCGTTGAATTTACATTAATCACCCAGCCGGTCCTGTACCCCTTGTCCGGCGCAATGATCATCTGAACGGTGTCGCCCACGCTGGCTGTAGCGGGATAAGCCCACGCGCTGCCGCGAACCTCACCCTTGTCGCTCGTGGCGGCAATCACCTTAATTTCATAGCGGATCGGTGTCCACTGGGCATACAGCGTCACCGTGCCGCTCTCCGCCAGGTTCTTCACCACCGCGCCGTCACTGAAGTTATCTCCGGTTCCCTTCTCATTGGTGCTCCAGCCTTCAAAGGTATACCCTGGCCGTGTAAACGTATTGGGATTCAGCGCTTCCTCCGCGTCGTACACGAAGGCCTGGTCTTCCATTGTGCCTTCCGCGTCCTTCGCGTTGGGATCAAACTTCACCGTATAGTCGTTGGCTGTAAACAGCGCGCTGATCGTGACGCCGCTGGCCGGCATGGTAAAGATGTAGTTGCCGTCCGCGTCCTTATCTTTAATTGGTTCGCCCAGGATCGCAGCCAGCAGCCCGCGCCGTCCGCTCTTCGTCCAGTTCAGCAGGTTCAGCGAATATCCCGTATCCGGTGTAATATGCAGCGTAATGGTATCCTCATAGGTACCGTACGCGTTCGGATCGGTGGTTACGCTGCCATGGGTGCTGATGATATTGATCGGATAGCTGCTCTTCTCCCAGATGGCTTTCAGCGTCAGGGTGACGTTGTCTTCCTCTGTCAGGTTCGTCACGCGTTGATAATCCAGCAGCGTTTTTTCGCCGAACTGCCATCCCTTGAAGTCGTATCCCTCAACGGTGTAGCCATTCGGCTGCAGCCGTTTCGTTTCGCCATACTGGAACGTCTGGTCCTCCATTGTTCCTTCCGCCGTCCTGCCGTCCGGTACATTGGCATCGAAACTCACCGTATAAGTATACGGAATGAATTCAGACTTAACCTCCACGCCGCTGGCAGGCATCGTGAACGTATATTCATTTTGATTGGTTCCAGGTCTCGGGCTTTGTTCCGGAGTGATAACAGGTGCTTCTTTCAGCTTATGTCCCTTCTCCGGAGTAGCGATCAGGGTAATCTCCTCGCCGCTCTTCCCTGCCAGTTTGCTGGGCGTCACGGTTCCGTTCCCGGTTGTCTTAAGCACAATGGGATAGCCGAAAGTTGCAGTAATTGTCAGCGCTTCCGGAACTGAAATCATACTGCCAGGCAGTGCAAACTGAGCTTCCGTATCCGTACTGGTCTGCCACTTCCATCCGGCAAACTTCATGCCGTCAGGCACCGGGAACATATTCTCCGGCAGCGGATACTCCTTCTCTCCGGTCTGCTCCGCCTGCTCAGTATGGGCCACAACAGCCGGATCAGTATACTCAGGTATGTAGGTCACTGTCACAAGGGTGCCGCAGGGCAGCAGCATCTTCCCAGCCAGTTTCGCCGGATCAGTCGTTTCTCCATCCGGTGTTTTTGGATAAATGGTATAGGGATTCAGGCTCTTAAATTCCTTCACCAGCTTCACCGTGCCGGAATAGCTGTCCGCATATACGCTCATCCGGTTCTTGTTCGCCCAGTTCAACGTGATGCTGCTACCCTGGATGCCGGCGGCGTTCGTTCCGCCGTGGTAGGCGGATACATGGCCGCCATTGATCGTCACGGATCCGCTGCCGCCGATGCCGGCGCCGCTGCCAATACCGCGTACAGAGATAATACCACCGTTAATCGTCAGCTCTCCGCTGTTGCTGATGGCGGCAGCATCGTCCGATGCGTCTTCTGCCGTTGAAGCAACGGCGCTCAGCCGGCCGCTTCCGCCACTCTGGCTCCAGATCGTCAGGGCCCCATTCTCAATTTTTAGGCCTGCCGGCAGCGTCAGGGAGGCGCCGTCCATCAGGATCAGGTTCACATGGCCGCCCTTCACCAACAGCTGTTCCGGAATGTTCACACTGCCTTCCACAGCATACCATCCGCCGCCTGTAATGTTCAGCTCCGTTGTGTTACCTGTCAGCATTTCACATGGCGCGGAGCTCCCTGTATTGCCACCTGCATCCACATACGGGATATTCCGGCGTACCTTAATCGTACAGGTGTCGGAATGTACACCGTCTGCCGACATGGCGGTAATCGTCACGTCGCCGGTAGCAAGAGCAGTTACTGTCGCATTCTTCGAATCAGCAAGATTCACATTCACTGTCGCAACAGACGTATCGCTGCTCTGCCAGGTCACATTCTGCTCCAGGGCGGCTGCCGGTGTTACCGTGGCGGTCAATCCCAGTGTGTCGCCGACTTTCAGCTGTGTTGAGTCCAGCTTTAACGTTACTTCTTCTACAGGAATCGGTGCGAACGCCGCCATCACCGTTACATCTTTAGCCGGCATACTGAAGGTATAAGGCGCCGGCATCAGGTTAATCGATTCGGATTCACCCTTCGGCAGATAAGCCAGGGTACTCAGCTGATAATGATAATCCCGTGGTGTTGCGGTCAGTGTTACTGATTCTCCATAAGGTGCCGTATTTCCCGTATTGGTAGTCACGGTTCCTTTTTCCGGTTTTGCAATTTGAATGGTGATATTGTACTCCCGGGGTTCAAATTCAGCATGAATTGTCACATTTGCCGCCGGCATCACAAAGGAATAGATATCCTCGACATCCGATTCAACCAGATTAACCTGTTTATCCACGCCATCCGCGTGATATGCATAATACAAGGTCTTCACCCGGTATCCGGTTGCCGGCTTCGGATTCACCCGGACCGTTTCATTCGGATAGGCTTCAGGGCGGTCGGCTGTAATACTGCCGTAGGAAAGACCGCTGGCAATATTAACTTTATATGCGCCTTCCACTGCCACGAGACAGTATGCTGAAGCGCCGCCCGTTGCCTTGGCGGTAATCCGGCATATGCCTTCAGTATGGGTTGTCACCTTGCCGTTCTGGTCCACCGTGGCCACCGTCTCATCACTTGACGCCCATGTCAGGGTCTGCAGCGCTTCCCGCGGTTCCACATAGGCGAACAGCTGGAATTCACTGCCGGGCTTCGCCGTCACCGAGCCGCGGCTCATCACGACGTTTTCTCCCGGGATCGGTTCAAATGTCGCGTTCAATGTAACATTTGCTGCCGGCATCCGGAAGGTATAAACCTTCTCCGATTCTGCAGTCAGATCCGTCTGGGTGGCATACCCGGAAGCCTGATAGGTCATGGATGTTACCCGGTAACCATTCGACGGTTCCGGATATACTGTAATTGTTTCGTCATATTGATAGGGATATTGATAAGCATAGGGTCCTCCCCGCTCAGGCAACCATGAAATATTGTTTCCGTTCGTCATGACACCTTTTTGGATACCGTAATCATTCGCAGTCCACTGCGCAGAGAAAACCTGATCCGTTTCTTTGATCTTAAGATCATTATCCGGAATCGGATCCCATTTGCTGAACGTAAATCCGGTTTTTGTCGGATTATTTGGTTTTGTCACAGAGGTTCCGGTAATGCCGACAAATGTCCTGACCGGATCATGATAATTCGGTGTAAACGTGCCACCATTGGCATCAAATGTAATTGTACATTGGGTGGCTTCAACCGGCCTCCACTTAGCCGTAATGGTCTTGTTCTCTGCGGGCATCGTACCCGGAATAGCCGGATTCCATCCGTCGAAAATGTTCCCATTTTTCTGGGGATTCGCCGGAGCGGTAATCTTTGTTCCGTAGTCCTGGGTAATCGGCGCGATATACGACCCACCGTCCGTGTTGAAGATAATCGTATACTGGTTGATCTTCCACCGGGCTGTATAGGTCACATCTTTTGCAGGCATTGTCGGAAGAATCACATCATCCCAGCCAAGGAAGGTATACCCTTCCCTCACCAATTCGGTTTCGGCCGGTGCTGAGATGGAAGCCCCGTAAACCTTCTGTTCGGTGATGACCTTGTAACCCAAATCGAATGTCAGCGTATACTGGTTCTGGACGAATTCAGCACTGATTGTCACATTTGCCGCAGGCATTGTGAAGGAATAATCATCCGACGGATTGGCCATCAGGTCCGTTGTTGTGGCAAACCCTTCCGCCTGGTAATACAGCTTGTCCAGATGATAATCGTGTGCTGTATCCGGAACTGCATTTACCGTAACCGTTTCCCCCGCAAGCGCTTTCCCGGCCGGGGTTGAGGTAACATCACCGAGTCCGGTCTTTTGTGTCGTCAGCGTATACGGACTGATAACCGCCACGAAACAGGTGGCATATACAGTCTCCGACACAGCTGCCTTAATGGTATACTCACCCGCCACAGCACCTGTCGCTACGTCCACAACGCCGTTCTCATTCACAGTCACTAAGTTGTCCGGCCCGCTAACTGACCACGTCACATTCTGTGGTGCATCTTCCGGCATCACAATCGCATACAGCGTAAATGTAGTTCCACGTCCGACGGTTACCGATCCGCGATTCAACTGAATGTCCGTCGGCACTACAGCTTCAAACACAGCAGTAATCGTAACATTCGCCGCCGGCATTGTCAGGGTATACGGTTTTTCGCTGTTCAGGTCAATTTCCGTCGTCGTGGTCCCGTAAGTATAACTTAGGCCTGTCAGTTTATTGTGTGCATTCGGCGTTGCGTAGATCGTGACGATATCGCCGTAATGGTACTGTGCTGCACCTGTGTTCGCAGGCACCAAGGTCAGGCTGCCGTTTCCAGTCGTATCGCAGGTGATGGTATAGCCTACCGGCGTCCACTTGGCGTAAACCGTTGTATCCGCTGTCGGCATGGTTTCCGGTACATCCTGCCATCCGTCAAATGTATATCCCGTTCTGCTCGGTGACCACTCTGTCGGTACCGTCACGGTTGTTCCGGCTTCCTGGGTAATCCGTTTGTAACCCGTAGCGTCTGCAAATGTACCGCCATTGGCATTGAAAGTAATGGAGTACTGCGTGGGCGTTGCTTTTTCCGTCCACTGAGCAGTAATCGTCTGGTTTGCTGCCGGCATAACCGGCGGAATATCTTTATCCCATCCGGTAAAGGTATAGCCTTCCTTGGTAGGTTGATCCGGAGCATTCACCGGCGTTGCATAATCCTGGGTAATCGGCGCAATATATGATCCGCCCTTCGTATCAAAGGTAATCGTATACCGGTTAATCTCCCACCGGGCCGCAAACGACAAGTCCTTCGCTGGCATCGTAGCGGGAACGATATCGCTCCATCCGAGGAAAGTGTAGCCGGTCCTGTCGTCTGTCTGCGGCGGAGTAATGGGGTCCCCGAAGGCCTTCTGCTCAGTCACCACTTGGCCGCCATACCCCAGGTCAAAGGTAAGCGTATACAGGTTCTGCGTAAATTCCGCATCCACTGTTACGTCTGCGTTCGGCATTAGGAAGGAATACGGCTCCTCGCTTTCCGCCAGCAGGTCCGTCGGTGTTGTCGCGCCTTCCGGTTTGTAGGTCAGCCGTGTCAGCCGGTATTCAGTTGTATCCGGTGTCGGGGTTACCTGAATCGTTTTGCCTCTCAACGCTGAGGTTGGGTTAACCGTCACGGTGCCGCCGGTAATGCCGGATGCAACCGACACATTGTGTTCTCCTTCAACAACAACCGTGCAGGTGGCTGTCAGTTCCGCGCTGTTCGCATTCTTGGCTACTGTTGTCGCGGTAATTACACATTCGCCTGTGGCAACTGCCGTTACTTTGCCGGTATTCAAATCTACCGTCGCCACGTTGGCATCGCTGCTTGTCCAGGTCACAGTCTGCAGCGCGCCTTCCGGTGCTACAACCGCCTGCAGCATCAATTCCTCGCCAGGCAGCATACTCACTGTGTCCGGTATAACCATAATTCCAGTCACCGGGATCGCAGTAAATACCACGCTGATCAAAATTTCATGCAGATTCGCTGCAGGAATCGTAAATGAATACGGCTTTTCATCCTGACTGATATCGCTGGTTATTCCATTTGCGGTATAGGTCATAGCAGAAATCTCATATCCTGTATCCGGCGTAGCATAGATTGTTATCGTATCACCATAATAGTAAATTTCTCCATCTGTATTTTCCGGGTATAGTGAAACAGTACCGTTTCCGCTCGTTTGCAGACTAATCGTGTGCTCTTCCGGTCTCCACTTAGCGAATGTGAATACATCGTGTGCCGGCATTTTCCCTGAGAATTCAGGATCCCATCCAGCCCAGTTATAGCCGGGTTTTAACGGCTGAGGAACTTCAAAAGATTCTCCAGCAATCTTTGTATAAGACAGGGTCTCCTTCCCACCTTCAAATTTACCGCCATTTGCATTGAATACAACTGTATATGTTTGTTCAGTCTCTCCATCATCTTCCCACTGTGCCTTGAGATCAATATCATGATTTGGCATGGTAGTCGGCAGATTATCCAGGCTTTCACCAATTACCAACTTCCATCCCTTAAAAACAAACCCGCTCTTGATCGTAACTTGATCCTTAACTGCGTCCTTAACACTGTTGCCAAAATCCACCTGAATCGGCGCAACATAGCTGCCACCATCGGTAATGAAGGTGATCGTATACTGTTCCGCCTTCCACAAGGCTGTGATTGCTAAATCTTTTGCAGGCATTCTTGTCGGAATTGCCTGATTCCAAGCGATAAAGTCATAGCCTTCTTTTGTCGGATCTGCCGGTTTTTCAGTAGCTACGATTGTTTCATTATAATTCTTCGTAATGGCAGCATACGGCGTGTTGTCATCTTTGAAGAACCGGATCGTATACTGCTTCGGTGTAAACGTTGCGTTCACAACCACGTTCGCCTTGGGCATATGGAACACACAGGTGCCGCCTTCTTCACCCAGGCTGTCGATAACTACTATCACCTGCTGTGTTTCGCCTTCGGGCGTATAAGTCAGGCTTACTTCTTCCAGGGAATATCCCTCGTCCGGGAACGCAGTCAGCATGACTTCACTATCCGCTTTTGCTTCTGTATGGTCCACAAGTGCCCGGCCGCCGGTTCCCGCTATAACGGTGATATTGTATTCCGGCTGCGTAACCTCGCCGAAAATCGCGTAAACCGTTACCGGCGCCGCAGGCATAACAAATGTATATTCTCCGTCTTCCCCGGTCACTTTGTTCCAGGTCAGTGTTTCATTTTCTGTATAGATGCGCAGTTCATTCATCACATATCCGCCGTACGGCAATGCGGTTACGGTAACCGTTTCGCCATAGTGTGCTTCCTGGACAGAGGTACCGACAGTACCCTGCGTCATGTCACAGAAGGATGTAATCGGGTATTCCAACGCAGTCCACATGGCCCGGATCGTCATGTTGTAGTCAGGCATGGTGGCCGGAATGGACGGAACCCATCCGGCAAACACATAACCGGTTTTTTCCGGATCCAGGGGACGTTCAATCTTCTTTCCGTAATCCAGTTCAACTGCCGGTATCAAGGTGCCGCCGTCCGTATCAAAGGTTATCGTATACCGGTTGATCCGCCAAATGGCTTTAACCGTCATGTCGTCCGCCGGCATGGTAGCCGGAATTGCCGGTTCCCATCCGAGGAAGGTATACCCGGTCCGTATCGGATCTTGCGGCGGATTGATCTTTGTGCCGTAATCCTGGGTAATCGCCGGTACTGCACTTCCGCCGTTGGCATTGAATGTGATCGTATAGCGGTTAATCTTCCACCGGGCGGTGAATAAGATGTCTTCCGCCGGCATGGTTGCCGGAATTTCACCGTCCCAGCCCATAAAGGTATACCCTGTCCGCTGCGGATCAGCAGGTTTGGTTACCGCTGTGCCGTATTCCCCGACCACATAAATCGGGTTGTCACCGTTTGCCGGATCAAAGATAAGAGCGTGTTCATCAATCGCAAATGAAGCATGAACAATGATATCCGCTTCCGGCATTTCAAAGGTATATGGTGCGTCCATCGGGATATTCCAGGATCTTGTACTTTGTTTTTCCCGCCAGTACAAGTCCATCAGGTGATACCCTTCGCCCGGAATCACTTGCAGCGTAACCATGGTGCCGGGTTCCGCATCCGTCCGGTCTGCAATCACGCGGCCCTGTCCGGAGACTGCTGTTTCAATATCATAGGATGTTTTCTCCGGTTCGGTCACAATAACCAGGCAGGATGCTGTGTAATGTTGGGCATTTCCTTCTTTATCCAGCCACGTCTCTGCTGTGGATACGGTAATCGTCGTATGTCCCACGCCGACAGGGGTCACTACACCGTTTGCGTCCACAGTAGCCACATCATTGCCGCTGACTTCCTGGTTACCATCAAAGCGTGTGCTCTTCCAGGTAACAGCTGAATTGAACGCGTCTTTGGGCTGCACCGTTGCCTGCAGCGTCAGCGTCCTGGGATTGGCCGTGTCAAGGGTCAGATAGGCAATGCTCTGGTCCAGGGTTACGCCCGTCACCGGAATCTGTTCAAAATTCGCGTTAACGGTAATCGTCGCCGCATCTGTCGCGGGAATCGTGAATGTATACGGTTTTTCATTCAGATCAATAACGGTGCTGTTCCCGTCCACGGTATATGACAGGTTGGTCAGGCGGTTCTTTTCATTCGGAACCGCGGTAAACGTAACCTTTTCGCCGGTGTCATACTTTCTGTTGTCACCGATATCCGGGTTCAGGGTTACCGTGCCAGTGCCGTTTCCGGTCTTGTTCACCGCGATCGTATGCTTTTTCGGCGTCCATGTAGCGTTTGCTGTCACATTGTGGCTCGGCATGGTTTCAGGCTTTGAGGAATCGGGCGACCATTCCCATCCGGTAAAGGTATATCCTGTCCGTGTCGGGTTTGCAGGCAAGGTAACCGCGTCTCCGTAGTTATACGTCTGCCTTCTGTAGAGTGCGCCTTCGCTCCGGTAGATAACCGTATATTGGTTCACTTTCCATTGCGCGGCAAATCGGATGTTCCGGGCCGGCATCCGGGCCGGAATTTCCCCGTAGATCCATCCAAGGAAGGTATGGCCTTCCCATACCGGATCGTCCGGTATTACGATAACTGAATTGTAATCCTGCGTCTTCGTAATGGCCGGCTGTCCGTTTTTGAGATCGAACGTGATCGTATACTGGTTGATCTCCCACCGGGCATGAACGGTGATGTCGTTGGCCGGCATGGTATCCGGTATTTCCGTATCCCATCCTTTGAATGTATAGCCTGTCCGTGTCGGATCCTTCGGAGACGTCACCTTGGCGCCGTAATCAAGCGTCATCGACGGAATGGTGCTTCCGCCGGCGGTATCAAAGATGATCGTATACTTGTTCGGCGTCCATTTCGCAGTAAACGTCTTATCCTCTAACATCTTGCCGGGTACTGAGGGATCCCAGCCGCTGAAGGTATAACCGGTTCTCGAAGGATTGGCCGGCGGATTCACCGCTGTGCCATACCGCTGGGTAATCGCCGCATACACATTTCCTTCATTGATAAAGGTATAGGTATAGCTGTTCTGTGCGAATACCGGTGTCACAATGACGCTGGTATTAGGCATGATAAGCTCATAAATGAGCTCAGACGAAACCGCCACAGGTTCAATGATCTTGTTAATCCTGTTGCCGTTCGGTTCTGTATATTCATAGGACAATGTCGTCAGGCTGCAATGGTCATCCGGCGCAACTTTGAATCGGATGATATCCCCCATTTTATAGTGATTTGGTTTGGTTGATGTAGTTACAGCTGATTGGATGGTCACATTGCCGTATTCTGCCGGTACGATTGTCAGGCTGTGTTCTGTTCCGGGATGATTATCAACAGTAATTTGAACAGAGGCAGATATGCTTTCGTTAATATCTGATTTCGCTGTAATGGTACAAGTACCGCGCTCCAGCCCCGTAACAACACCGGAAGGAGACACTTTCGCAACAGTCGGATCGCTGCTTACCCAGTTAACCTTTTGATACACACCTGCTGGCGCTACAACAGCATACAGCACCGTCGAATCGCCTTTATATACCGTCACATTTGTATCCGGGGTTACTTCTGTCTGATCGTCAAGATACAGCTTCACACCAGTCGGAGGAATCTTCTCAAATACCGCATGCATGGTGATATGACCGGCCGGCATGGTAAATTGTGCACTTTGTTTCCCGTCCGTGTCTGTATTGATCTGAGGATAGCTCAGCGTTGTCCTGCCCTGGCTTGTTTTGTACTCATAATAGAAACTTTTTACTTTGTAGTATTCATCAGGGATAAAGTTCACATCTATCCTTGTTCCCATTGGAACGGGACCTTCCGGCTCCCAGCGAATGGCGCCGTTTCCGTTGGTCTTGCCGAAGATATAATACTCATTCTGTTCCCAGATGGCAGTGAAAGACAGGTCCTTCTCCGGCATCAGGACCGGAACCGTCGCATTCCAGCGCAGGAAGGTATATCCTTCCCGAACCGGTGTTTCCCAATTGATCACTGTGTTGATTTGCTGTGTAACGGTCAGCATCCCGGATCCGTTACTGCTGAAAGTACCGCCGTTGGCGTCATAAGTAATGGTATACTCAGGCGTCTTCCATTTGGCCGTATAGGTCATATCGGTTGCAGGCATCCGTTTCGGCAGTTCCGGATTCCATCCGTCAAACTGCATTTTATCCTTTACCGGATCTTTGGGCGGTGTGATCAGGGAACCGTAATCCTGGGTAATTTTTGCGTATTCCTGATCTTCATTCATGAACGTTATGGTAACTTTGTAACTCTTCCATTGTGCAACCAGGGTCACATGGCCGCCGATCACATTCGTAATGTTCTGAACAGCTTCCTTGTCACCGTATGTTTTTCCGGTTTCACTGTCCAGCCATTTGTCAAACTGGCAGTTTTCCCGCTGGAACTTGTTTTCATACAACGGCGTGGCTGCCGCGCCATAGACGAATACCTGGTCTTCCATAACACCCGTGACGCCTTCCTCCACGCCCGGATCAAAGGAAACAGTGTATGTGTTGGCTGCAAAGGACATGGTCACGGTCACATCACCTGCCGGCACTGCGAAAGCATAAACACCGTAAAGGTTTTCCATGGGTTTCGTCTCGCCGTTGCAGGTATAGGAGGCTTCATTTACATGCCAGCCATCCTGCTTCATTTTGACCGTTACATAGATGGCATCGCTGTATTGGGCTTCCGTTTTATTCAGCGTTACTTCGGCAATGTCCGGGTTTTTATTGTCCAGTGTAATGTGATAGATCGGGTTATTCCACTGGGCATACATGATGATGGTATCGTCGTTCCGCTGGGTCAGTTTCGATACTTCTTCTTCATCACGATAGTATTTCCCGTCGCTGCCCAGCCAGCCGGTAAATGTACCGCCGGGAATGTAATAGATGTTTTTGCTCAGTTTCTGCTTCTGCAGATAAGAGGTGAACTCCATGTCCGGCATGCCCTCTCCGCCTTCGGGCACTCTTCCGCCATTCGCGTCAAAACGAACAAAATATTTACACTCAATCTTCTCGAATTCGGCGCCGACTTTAATGGCGTTTTGCGGCATGCTCAGGATGTATGTTTCCATCGAAATGCCTTTTTTTGTTCCGCCGGTCGTGTAGTAGAGGCTCTTCAGCCGGTATCCCTCATCCGGCGTCACGATAAACTGAACATTGTCTCCGGGTGCCGCGGATTCAACCGCACAACCCAGGGTACCGCCGGATTCCGGCTGTATAAGCGTAATCGAATACTTAGTCAGAGCAGCAGTGACAAACACCTTGCTGGTAGCCTTGAATTTGCTTTCCACCGTTGTCGCGGTAATGGTCACATATTCGCCGTCACCTGTCTGGCTGACGCCCTTTACCAGGCCGGTTTGATCGACCGTGGCGAAGCTCGCATTACTGGTCGTCCATGTCACTTCCGGATGAGCGGCATCGGCTGGCTCAACATGTGCCGTCAGCTGTACCGTCTCCCGGGCGGGGACTGTAACTTCTTCCGGCTCAACCGTCACACCGATCACCGCCGTGTTCTTCATGATCACAGCTGAATTAATCGTGCTTTCGTTTTTGTCCACCAGATATGAGCCGCTGTCAGTATCCACATGGCCGCCTTCTGGCGTGGTAACGTCCAGCGGCTTTTCAATCGTCAGGGCATATCCATCCCCTGCCTGGATTGCGGAAGAATAACCGCCTTCCGGACATTCAGCGGAAACCCGTGTCGATTCACCGGTAATCAGGATATTCTCCGAGGAATAGATCGGGCTGTACTGGCAGCTCACAGTCACCCTGCTGCTCCGGATCGTCAGCGATTCGTCATTATCAATGCCGTTGTACCCGCCGTTCGTCGTAACACGGCTGTCCTGAATCACGCATGCACCTTCCGTTTTGATGCCGTTGGGCATTGCGTACCCCGGAAGGCCTTCCGCTTTATGAACATCAATGGTGATATCCGCACCATCCAGTGTCAGTGATCCGCCGGTATAGATACCAAAGGCATCCGTGTCAATCGATATATTTTTACCGTTAATAATCAGATCGTCTTTGGAGTAAATACCCGCATAATGCGGATTGAAGTTTCCGGATTCTTTCTTCGCGCTGATCTGGATGTTGTTCAGCGTCAGGGTATTGGTAGCCGGGTTGTATTTTGCGCTGCCGTCTTTCAGGATGTCCCCTTTGTTTTCATCGGTAACTTTTACATTGCCCACATATACTTCATAGGAGGAATTGGCAAACTGGGCGGTCAGCGTGGTATCGCCTGTAATGGTAATACTCCCCTCTTTGACAGGATCACCGCTGCCATTCACCAGCCAGCCCGAGAAGGACATGCCTTCCGGAGGGGTAAAGCTGCAGCCCGGCAGCGGATAGGTGGCACCCAATGCCACCGTTTTGGATGGCATGGTTTCCCCTGCAACCGGTCGGCTGGACATAAATGTAATGACTGCACCCTGGCCCAGTACCGCTTCCCCGGAACCGTTCAGCGAAACAAGATAACGCGGATCGTCACTGAAGAAAGAGGTTTCACTTCCGCCGTACTGTTTCAGGCCTGAAGTAAAGGTATAAGGATACTGGGATGTTTCGACCGTTACACCGATCAGCGCGCTGCTGCTCAGCTTTTCGCCGATAGCAATCCGGCCGCCGGCTTCCAGCATTGCATTGGATTCTGTCTTCAGGAGCGGATCGGAAATATTTCCCCGGATCACCGCCATTCCGTTGACTCCCAGAACGCTGCGTGTATTTTTACACTGGTAAATACCACCGCCTGCACCGTTGCTTTGGTTTTCGGTAATCATACCGCCTTGAATCACCAGCCAGCAGGTATTATAAATGGCGCCGCCCTTTTCTCCGGCATAGTTTTCACGGATTGTTCCGCCATGGATATCTACAAGACCACCGTTATTATATATAGCGCCTCCGTCTCCTTCGTACGCCACGTTCCGGGTGATGGAGCCGCCGGTCATTTTAAATGTGGCATTCGTTCCCATATAAATACCGCCGGCGCCCTTGAAGGAGGTGTTTCCGGTAACGCTGCCGCTTTTCAGAGTTAACTCTCCGAAGTTACGGATTCCGCCGCCGGGGGAACTGCATGCGCCACCGGTAATCCGTCCGGTTTGTCCTTCGCTGTTGTCCTGAATCGTCAGTTTTGCGGTCGTTGCCACCGTAATCACATTTCCGTTGGACCACCAGGTGAAGCCGTCGAAATCCTGCCCTGCCTGATACTTACCGCGGTCCATCGTATGGCCGTTCAGGTCCAGGATAATATCCTTTTTGGCGCTGATCTGAATCGCGTTATCGTCAGCTTCCGCTGTAATATCCGCCTCCAGCATGGCTGTAACCTGGCCTTGTCCCGCACCGTCAATCACAGCCTGCAGCGTTTTCCAGTTGTAGATATGGATTGTGTCACATGGTTTGAGGGTTTTCCCGTTGATTGAAGAAAAACTGGAAACTTTGCCGGGCATCAGGATATCCATCCCGTCATCCGCGTTTACAAACGGACGTTCCAGCGTGACTGTCCCGGCATAGGACGGGGACTTCAATCGCATGGTATTCTTGCTTTCATCCGTCCAAGTCAGGATAATATTGGTGGACTTGATTCCTTTATACTGAATCTTGGATATCTCGATATCACCGCCGCTGATCTTCAGCACATCGGACGAATTATCCGAATCTGATCCGATGCCGGATACATTCGCGGTTTTGTCCTTGCCGTTCACACGGATATAGCCGCCGGTAATCGTAATAATGCCGCCGGTGCCACAGTAACCGGCGCCGATCACCGCACCTCTGAGAGCGCCGTTATTGGCATATACCGTGCCGCCGTTAATCGTAATTTTGTCAACGCTGCCCATAAAGCCACCGCCGATTGCAGCGCCCACATAGTTGTCACCGGTGGCCGTTACCACGCCGCCGTTGATTGTAATATTACCGCTGTTTCCGTTTTCACCGCCGCCGATAGCAGCGCCGTTCATTCTGGCTTTTGCGGTCACATTGCCGCCGTTGATTGTGATCTTACCGCCGTTTCCGTAGTAACCGCCGCCAATAGCCGCCGAGTAGTACTTTTCCGATTCTGCGGTAATATGGCCGCCGTTGATTTCAATGGTGCCGCACTGGACTCCACCGGAAAAGCCGGATTGCGAACCGCCGATAGCGGCACCATTATGAGAAGCTGTTCCCGCGGTCAGGCTGCCGCTCTGCCCCTCCTGAGCCCAGATTTTCAGTGATTGCTTCTCACCGACTCCAATTCCGTTTTTCGCTGACAGGTTTGCGTTATCACAAAGAATCAGGTTCTCATCTGTACCGGTACTAATCCGGTCTTCGATTGTTACCGTACCATATACGGCATGTCCGTAATTTCCGCCGGATACCCATATGTTGGTTTTCGGATCCACAAAGCAGCAGTCCATCCACAGCGGACTTCCATTGGCCGTTACATATCTGACGCTATAGATTGCCGTCAGGTAGATATCTTCCGTCAGGACCATGCTCCCGGTCGTTTCCGGATCAATCCACTTCGGATCGTTTTTACCCAGCAGCCAGGTCTTAAACCGGATATTGCTGTTGAAATCTTCTGCCTTGGGGAAGGCAAATTCGTTCCCTTTAACTGCTTGTTCGGTAACATCCGATCCGATATTGGCGCCGTAATGACAGGTCACGTTGACCGGATATCCCAGCACGGCGCCGCCGCTGGCCTTCACATCCACAATAAAAGTATTGTCATTACTGAAGAAGTGGGTTTTATGCTCCGCCGGTGTCAGTACAGTTGTAAATTCCACCGGCTTTTCATTTGTCGGTTTCTCCTGGGTGGTAATGCCAATCCGGGCTTCTTCCCCAAGCCGTCCTGGCAGTTTGATCTTCTGGCCTTTGATCAGGTAGACGTCACAATCCTTGTTAGGTCCCTCGTTATCAAATATCCGGACGTTGCCGCTGATTTTCAGTTCGGCGTATTCATCGTGAACATCCACACCGCCGATGCCGTCGGTTCCGAGCGCGGCATTCCTGTCGATCAGGGTGCCTCTCAGTTCCAGTGCACCATGCTGATTCAGATACACCGCGCCGCCGCTGAGTCCCGCTTCGTTGTTACTGATTCCGCCACCGTTCATGGTGACCGTGGCGTTCACAATGCAGAACCCACCGCCGTTGCCGCCGGTTTTGTTCTCCTTGTCGTATCTCGCTTTGTTTTGGTCAAAATAGCTTTCACCGGAAATGTCAACCGTGGAGTTACCGGTAACATACATGGCGCCGCCGTTGCCGTACGAAATGCATTGCCAGATCGAGACGGTTTTTAGCGTCGCCGTAGTAGCGCCTTCCATGAAAATGCCGCCGCCATAGCCGCCCTCTTCCGTTGTCTTGCAGTTGGTGATCGAGCAGTCATCAAGATAGAGGCTGCCTTTGCTCATGACAATGCCACCGCCTGCCAGTGTGGCACTGCAGTCTTTGATGTAGCAGCTGATCATTGTCAGAGATCCTGATTTGTTGTAGATGGCGCCTCCCTTGGAGTGCATGCGGTCGCTTGTGCAGTTTTTGATATCGATATTCTGCATAACCAGTGTACCGTTATTAACGATACCACCGCCATGATCCGTATTTCTGCCGTTGCTGAGTACGCCGGCTTTCCCGCGGCTGACCAGCTGCAGCGAGCCGTTATTGATCAGGATGCAGCCATCCTTTTCCGCCGTTTTGTTCTTCAGGTTCCGGTCCAGGGAATGCCCCTGAAGGTCAATTGTAATGTCCTGTCCCTCTTTCACGAGGAGCGCAGTCTGACCCGCTTCAGCAGTACAGTCTGCAAGCACTTTCAGTTCGGCGCCATTTTCCGCGTTGGTAATGGCATCCTGAAGGGTTTCCCAGTTATAGATACCTTCCGCCGGAACAATAATCTTGCCGTCGATACCCGATAGTTTTGTTTCGGGCAGATGGATTCCTTTGTCCGGAAGCGTCATGAAGTAATTTTCAAGCTTGATTCCCTGAATATACGTATCGGCAGATATACGCATCCCTTTCCGGGTTTCCTTTGTCCATGACAGGGTAACAGAACTCGGGTACTTCGTATTGACTCCGTTACCGATACCATGGCCGCCGTTGGATCCCTTGGCGGTAATATTGCCGCCGGTAATGGTGATCGTGCCGCCATAGAAGCCCTGGCCGCCGGAACCGATACCGGCGCCGCCGTTCCGGCCTTCAGCCGTAATCGTTCCGCCGGAAATGTCAATCATTCCGGGGTCTCCCTGATAACCGCCGCCGATGCCGGCACCACCGTTGGTGCTGTTTCCTTCGTCGCCGGCACCACCGACAGCAGTGATCGTACCGCCCGAAATCTCAACCTGCCCGCCGTTCGTGCTTCCGCCGTTGCCGATGGCGGCAGCGTACTGTCCGCCGGTGGCAGTAACTGTACCGCCGGTAATGGTGACCGTTCCGCTGTTATCCGTAATCCTCCAGCCGATGCCGGGAGACATGTATCCGCCGGTTGCGTCCACTGTGCCGCGGTTGATGATCACTGTTCCGCCAAGACCAGTATGGCCGCCTCCGATGGCCACCGCCTCACCAGTGTTTTTTGCGTCGATTACGCCGCCGTTCACGATCAGTGTGCCAGCCTTGTCTTTGTTCTGGTTTCCGCCGATCAGTGCGTTCAGTGTCTTGCCGTGTGCAGTAATTCTGCCCGTCTGTCCCGGCTGGCCGTAAATGGTCAGGCTGGCGCCGCTGCCGACATGGATACCTTCCGGAACGATCAGTTCGCAGCCGTTTTTCAGGATCAGTTTGACCGCGCCCTGGATTTCAATACGCTGATTGAAATTCATCTTACCGTCAATCACATACCAGGCATCTGTCCAGGTAGTATCGCCTGATTTCACGACATGATAGATATAGGCACTCTGTTCCTTGCCGTTTTCATCCTCATAGGGCATGCCATAGTGAGCGGTCAGTGTTGTGTTGTCAACCGCTGTAATCCTGTCGCCCGGTTTCTTAAGAACCGTGTCGCCGTTAACAGTCCATCCGGCAAAATTCAGTTCGGCCGGCGGAGTGAAAGTGCATTCCGGCAGGGTAAAATACGTCCCGGCAGCTGCGTACATGGGATCCATTGTCCCGCTTCCGCCCTCGGTTTCGAAATATATCGTTGCTTTTTCGCCCAGAACAAGTCTGTCCTGTTCGTCCACACCTGTGCAGAACTCATTCCTTAAGGCATGGAAATATTTCCCGTCTTCCACGGAAGGCAGTTCTTTTGAAAGGATGACCGGACTTAACATGGTCGGACTCCGGTCTGCATTAACAGCAATGCTGGCAGCTGCCCCCAGCGACTCTTTTACCTGAATCTTGGTTTCCTGCAGTTCTGTATTGTATGAAGTCCTGCTCTTTCCAATATAGAGACAGTCAATCTCCGGATTGCCGCTGAGGAACAGATTGACTTCAGGAAATACATATACACCGTCGCCGTTGATCGTTTTTGAAACATTATTCTTGATCGTGCCGCCGGAAATATCCAGCGTGCATCCTGTACGGGCATAAATTGCCCCGGCGCCTCCTTCACCGTATGTCGTACCGGCGGTATTCCCGGTGATGGTTCCGCCTTTGATGGTTACGACCGCACCATCATTGATTCCGATGGCGCCACCACTGTATGATTCGTTATTGGTAATGCTGCCGCCGGTCATGGTGAACTCTGCTGAATTATTGACGCCAACGCCGCCGCCGCTGCCGGTAATCGTTTTATTCCCGGTAATAATGCCGCTTTCAAAAGTCAAATGTCCCAGCACAAAAACGCCGCCACCCAGGCCAATGGCATCCCCGCCGGTAATCTTGCCATCCTGTTTCGGACTTGTGTCGCGGATCGTCAGCCACGCATCCTTTTCCACGATCAGTACATGCCCGCCATCTGTCCGTTCTGTCAGGTTCCGGTTCAGGTCACATCCGTTCAGGTCCAGGATAACCTTTGTTCCGCTCAGAACCCGCAGCTCCGTATCTTTTTCTGTCGCGGTAAGGCTCATCGTCAGTTGAAGTGTCAGTTCCGTATCTGCTTCTGCGTTTTTCAGAAGCGTCTGGAGCTTGTCCCAGCTTTCGATCTCTTTGGAGAAGTATTTCAGATCGGACCCGTTCAGGTTCGTCATGTTCTTATAGGTTTTCTTGTAGAAAATATTGCTCCTGTTGGTGTCATAGAATTCCGCGCCGAACTGGACGCCGGTGGCGTTATAGGTAGTCACGGTCACCTGGATTTCTTTCTTGGTGGCGTCGCTCCAGGTCATGTAAACGTTGGCTTCCGATGCCCCGGTACCGTATCCGACGCTGTTCGCATTGGTTGCGCCGCCGATGAACCGGACGCTGGCGGCATTGGCCTTGGCGCCGCCGCCGATGCCCGCGCCACCGCCGTTGCCGGTTGCCGTCACCGTACCGCCGCTGATTTCGATGGTACTGCCGTTGGTGCCGACACTCTGGAAAGCGCCGCTGCCGATGCCCGCGCCGCCGTTTTGACCGCCGGTGGCGGTCACTTTACCGCCTTTGATGCTGATATCCCCGCTGCTGGCGGCAGCGCCGCTGCCGATGCCCGCGCCGGCGCCCATGCCGGTGGCATTTACTTCACCGCCGGTAATTTCAACCTTTGCACCGGCACCGCTTCCGCCGCCGATGGCGGCCGCGCCGTTGCCGGCTGTCGCGTTCACGATGCCGCCGGAAATGATAATCTGGCTGACACTCTTGCCGTTGGCGCCGCCGATTGCCGCCGCGCCTTCGCCGCCGGTGGCAGTCACTGTTCCGCCGTGGATATAGATAGAACCGCCGGCCGTGTTCGCGTTTCCGCCGATACCGGCATTATTCCTGTCCACGCTGTCGATCAGCAGAATGCCGCCGTTATCCTGCTGGCCCCAGATATGGAGATTGGAACCGGCAGGCACATAGATGCCCTTGGCCGCCCGCAGCGTTACGCCATTGCAGAGAATCAGGTTGACCGTTGTATTTTCAGGAATGCTGATCCGGTTCCCCAGGGTAATATTGTCGCTGGCCACATACCAGTCGTCGCTCCAGCGGGTGGATACGTCCTCAGTCACCGAAGTATAGTCTTCGCAGTATTCTTCCTTGTAGTTACCCGTATCATCCTTTTTCGCGCCGACATATTTGACTTTGTACAGAGCCGTCAGGTCGATCATCGTGCTGTTGACCGGAATTTTGTCACCCGGCTGCTTCTGCTGCGTTTCATTCGACGCTTTCCATCCAATAAAGCCGTCCTTGCCGAAACTGAATCCACTCTCCGGCAGGATGTATGCACCGCCGCAGACCGCACTCACGTCCTCCATGGTCCCGGCTGAAGCACCGCCCGGTGAGCAATAGAACCGGATGGTGGACTTCAGACCCAGAATGACATGGTCGTAAGCGTCGTAGCCGATCGCGTACTTCGGATCATCGCTGACCAGTTTTTCCATATCTGAATCACGGTCAACGCTGTTCATGATCATTAGTGGTGCATCCGCTGTAATGGTTTTATTGGTCCGGATTCCGATCCGGGCATCACTGCTCAGCGGATCAGTAATGACCAGCGTTCCGCCGTTCATTCCGAGGTTTTTATATTCAGAATTGTAGCGGTTATTATCTGTAATCTTTGTGCTGCCGCCAATCTTTAGCGTACCTTCATTATGAATGGCATAAACATTATTAGGAGAACTGTTGTATTGATTTCCCGTAATGTAAGCATTGTTTAGCGTCAGGGTAGCGTTCGGTGAAATATGAATCACGGAAGTCCGTTCCGTAGTGTTTCCGGTAACGGATCCGCCGTTCATCGTCACATTGCCGCCTTCGGCAATATAGATAGCGGCGCCGTCACTCGTGGAATAGTTGCCCTGGATATTGACATTGTTCAGGATCAGCGTTCCGGCCACATAGAAGGCACCGCCGGCATTCAGGCTGTTGCCGCCTGTAATGATTCCGCCTTCGCCGTTAATCGTCAGCGTCGCACCGGCAGGAATGTAGAAATGGCCACCGTTGCTCGCCTTGTTCTCGCTAAGTCCCCTGTCCAGGGTATAACCGGCCATATTGAGCTCGTATCTTCTTCCGGAAGAGAGTGTCACCATCTTATCGTTGCCGTACAGGCCTAATGTATACCCAAACAGCGTAAATGAATAATAGTCAAGCAGCTTATTGGCCATTTTGGACCATTTGTAAGTTTCAGTTTCGCCGGATGCGGCGCCCAGCAGTGCTGTTTCGCCGGAAGCGGTGGCAGGAGACTTAGTCATCCGAAGAACGCTTCTTACGTTTCGGACAGATTCGGTCACTGCTTCCTCAATAGTGATGGTATTCGTATTGGTCTCAGATGAGGTGCCTCTTGTCGGTTCGGTGTTTTCTGTTATCGGCTGCAGGTTGGTCGGCGTCGCATAGCCGGTTCCGTCTTCCGGTATCTCCTGCAGATCGGTCGGAGTGACAAAGCCGGTTCCATCTTCGGTCACAACCGTTCCGTCAGTTACGGGGTTGGGATCTTCCTCCGGTTTTTCTTCAGTAACCGTGCCCGTTTCGGTTTTGGATCCCGTTTGGGTTCCGGTTTTCGTTCCGGCCTGGGGCTGGGTCCCGTTGTCGGTTCCTTTGTTTGTTTCGTTCTGGGTTTCGTTGTTGGTCCCGTCGTTGGATTCGTTGTTGGTGGTCTGATCGTTGGTTTCGTCTTTGATCTCGTTATTGGTTTCGTCTTTATTTTCGTCGTTGGTTTCTTTGTCAGCTTCGTCTTTTGTTTCGTCTTTGGTTTCGTCATTGGTCCCTTGATCGGTTTCGCTGCCGGTTTTTTCCGCCGGTGCTTCCTCTGTCAGGGTCATCACTTTGACCACATCATATACGCCGGTTTCGGACAGGTTGAAAGAGATCTTGTTCTGGTCAGTATCCAGTCTGGAAGAAATGCGGGTGGCCCGGTCCTCCGGTTTCTCCCCTTCTTCTTTGCAGTTCAGCACATAAGCGGACAGTTTGCCTTCCGGATAGGTTTCTTTCAGTTCATTGATTTCCGGGTCCGTCATTTCCACCTGAATGGTGCCGTTCAGTTCGGCGCCGGTAAAGCTGTAGAGGGTATGGCGGATCAGGGTGGTTTCACTGGCTTCGATGTTCAGTACTTTTTCTGCGTCTTCGGTAAACGTCACCTTGTTCCCGGTACGGGCAACCGACAGCTGGGCATCCTCCGCCACCACGCCGGCCTCCGCCGTCACCTTCACCTGAACGCCGTCCACGTTAGTGATCAGCATATAGGGGACCGTTTCGGCTTCGCCCTGGTCTGAAGGCGTCACATAGCCGTCGGCAGCCTGTGTGTCCTCTATGGGAAGCGTATTATCGTTTTCCGCCCATGAAGCGGGAGTAATCGGGCTGATGGCAAGCATGAAAGACAAAAGCAGCGAGAGCCTGCGTTTCCTTCTTTGCCAGATCGTTTCCATGTGCTTTCTGCTCCTTTGTTACGGATTCTTCAATCCATGGTACAAACGGATAATTGGTTACATGTATACAGAGTAATTTTATCACATGTAAGGCGGAAAAGTCCATAAAAACATACTGAAAAGTACATATAAAACATACGAAAGCAGGCCACGCGTTTCCGCGTGGCCTGCTGACCTTGGTTTTTGTTTTTCTTTGGAGATCAGGCGGCGTCTTCGCCGTCATCTCCGGCCTGGAATGTTTCATCTTCCGGAATCTGCTGCCATTCGTCATCCACCATCTGGAAGCGGGTTCCGCCGATGTCGACCGCTGAATCCTTTCCGGTCCATTCCGGCCATACCGGCTGGCCTTCCTTGATGGTGACCTGGAGGTCGCCGCTCCGGATGCCCTCGATCCGTGTGTAGTTGCTGTCGAAGACGTCTCCGTCGAAGGTCGCGTGGTATCCGCCCAGGATGTCCACTTTGCCGTCCGTGCCGTCGCACATGATAATCGCGTGATCCGCCAGGGTGTAGACCGGCTTGTCCGCGCCTTCCAGGTACTGTCCGCGCAGGACGATCTTCATGGCACTCGGCATTTCCATCTTGCGGCCGGCCAGCACGTCGGTCCAGCACTTCACCAGGCTCTGCTCGCCATCCGGGGTGTCGAAGAAGATCACGTTGTACTTCTCTTCGCCCATCCGGTCAGACTTGCTGTCGCGGTATAAATACAGGGAGGTATCCACGCCGAACTCTTCGGTTTCGGCCATCCGCTTGCTGGTCCGGCAAGCGTCAATTTCGTCGGTTTCTTCGTTATACACCAGGCAGATCAGCGGCTGATCCGGATCCTCCGCGGTTTCAGGCCAGTTACCGATCCAGAACATCCTGATACCGGGTACCGGTTCGCCCGATTCGTCCTCCAGCAGCGTTTCAATGATCTCGCCTACCGGCAGGTCGTTGCCTTCCAGGGCGAAGTCGTTCACTTCCTGAGTATCTGCCATCAGCGTACGGATATATCCGCTCTGCAGGCTGTCCAGCAGCCATTTGCCGGATACTTCGTTCAGGTACAGCTCGTAATCCGCGTTGGACGGCAGCGTCAGCACGCCGGTGTTCAGATCCAGCGATCCGGTGCTGCCCACGGGGATGACGGGGTTGTTGATGGCATTCGCCGTCAGGGCTGTCAGGATTTCGATGTCCAGGTTCCGTCCGTCGCCGAACAGGTCGCCTTCAAGCACATCCACCGCGTACTGCAGGGCGCCCGATCCGTTGGTGTACAGGCGTGCGGCGTTGGGCATCAGGTAGGTGTTCAGGAAGGTCTCGCTGTTGGTCCACAGGCGGTAAGACTTCACCTTATTCGGGTTCAGGGTCACGTCCTTCATCAGCATGGACTTGAGCTCCAGCACGAAGAGCCTGCCGGCTTCGTTGTAATCTTCTTCGCCATAGCGGGCCTTGGTAATGCTGCCGGCGTTGGAGACCGAGCGGGCGATTTCGCCGATCGGACTCAGGGCCTTCTTGAAGGCGTCTTCATACCGCTTGTCAATGCCTTCCTGGACGGTCCGGTCGATGTCGTATTCGGTGCCCGTTCCGCAGAAGTCGCAGCGGTTGGCGACGTACCACTTAATGATGGAGATCTCATTCGCCTTCGTCAGGGAGATGCCCAGAATCTCAATGCGCTTGTAGTCGGTCTCGCAGTCCTGGTTGATGGAGTTCTTCGGACTGACTGTCTCATGAACCACCTTGCCGCCGTTGTGTGTGGTGAATTTCACGTTCGCGGTGTTGTAGGAGCGGATCTGGTTGATCATCTGTCCGGTGATCCGTGAATCCGGCTGGACCTTACCGAGCGCAGCCATCAGCTTGGTGTAGGACCGGGAGACGATGTGCGCCTTCTTGCTGGCGTCTCCGCTCTTCAGGGTACCGCCGTTGTCGGCGTAGATGTAGATGTTGTTGCCTTCCAGGTCAGCGTCGTCAATCCATACGCCGTTCAGCAGGTCGGCCGCGTTCCAGGCATTGGCGTTGGAGACGCCGGCGCCACCCGCGCCGATGGAGGAAGCGTACGCGTAGACCGCCATATACTCATTGGAGGCATTGACAGTCAGGTTACCGGCCACGGACTTGACGCTTGTCCGGGCGCGGGTTGCGGTGCCCTTGCCAGCATCCGGATCCTTGTTGATCTCGACGATCGCCTGGAACTTCAGGGTGTTCTTCGCCACGGTGTTGGGCATCGGAATACCCGCTGCAGCGTCAACTGTCGCCTTGGTCACAATACCGGCGTTGTACTCGTTGGCATCATTGTGACTGGTCGCCCGGGAATCGAGCAGCAGGTCGCCCTGGGACTCGATCTTCGCCAGTTTGTCAATCAGCACTTCGGTGTAGGTCTTCACGTTCGCGTAAGCCTTGGCGTCGCCCAGTGCGACGAGACCGCCGCTGGATACGGTTGCTTCGGTATGGATGTTATCGCCCATACCGGAGGAAGCGAGGATCGTCAGGGTATTGCCTTCTCCGTCCGTATGGATGGAGGCGCCTTCACCGACGTTGACGCGGGCCACGCGGTAGATGTTGTTCTCTGCCTTCGCGGCGGAACCTTCGACAACGCTGCCGCCGGTCATCTTGGTGGAGGCGTGCGCCAGGGTGCGCTGCGCGGTTTCGATCTTAATGTTACCGTTCGCGCTCACTTCGGATCCGCCGCCGAAGTCAATGTTGTTCTCCTGGTCGATGCTGTTCTTACCCATCATGGTGTTGAAGTTCATCGTCAGGGAGTAGTTGGAGGTATCCACCTTGGAGGTTGCCTGCGGCGCATCGTTGCTGGTGATGTTGATGTCGCCGCCCGTCGCCCGCAGTCTCGCGTCGCGGCCGACACTGATCAGGGTGTTATAGAAGGACTCGGTCGGCGTGCTCGTCTTCTTAACGGAAGCCAGGCCGTAGTTCGTGCCCTGGTCAAGCCATGCAACGGCGCTGCCGGAGTTGTTCGTCGTGATATCGATGGACTTCGCTGTCAGGGAATTGCCCTTGCCGATCACGATCGACACCGTCTGCCGGTCTTTCCGTTCACCGACCCTGGCCGTGACGTTGGAGGAGCTGGTATCCACGATGGACAGCTTGCCGGGCGTAGCGCCGCGGGCATCCGCAATTGTGCTGGTCTCCGCCTTCAGGGTCGCCTTGCCGCTGATCACAGCACGCATACCTTCGAACACAACGCTGAAGGTATCAGTGCTGACCGCATTGGCGTCCAGGGAGCCTGCCGCCACGAGGGTCACCGTGGTCGGGCCGTCCGTCCGGGCAATGGAGCCGGTCTGCGTGCCTTCCAGGATACCGGAGTAGATGTTCAGGCTGGCCGCAGTCAGCTTGTTCTGGTCCGCATTGTAAATGTCAGCCTTCCTGGGTCTGTCAACGAGCTTGGTCTTCCATTCTGTCACCGATTCCTCGATCCACTCATAGTACTCGCCGACCTCGATCTTGTCGACATCCTGCTTGCGCCTGGATATCTGAATCCGTTTGCCGTCATTTTCCGGAACGCAGGTGTTCTTCAGTTCCTTTTCGGGATTGTTCGCATCGTAGATGATCACTTCACCGGTGCTGTACTGAACGACGATTCCCTTCTGCTTCTGTACGACGCCGTTGTCATCCCGCACCACGTGCTCACCGTATTTGAGCACTTCGTAGTTGAAGTGGCCCTGGACTGTGGTGACGTATTCACCTTCATCGATCTTGTCGTATTCAATGGCTGTGCCGACCGGGCCGCCGACCAGTGCCGCGGTGTTCTGCATATTCTCGCGGGAGATGGCACGGCTGACATCCAGGTGGGCCAGGTCAAGGGCGAATCCCTTGTCCGTACCGGTGGAAGCGATGGTCGCGTTGGCGGTGGCGCTGTTAGCCACGGACTGTACGTCCACCTTGCCCGTCACATCCAGGATGCCGCCCACCCGCAGGTGCGCTTCCTGTTTCTGGGAAGTATCAGCCTTGGCGATATTCGCGCCGAGTTTCGCGCCGCCGACAGAAACTGCCGCGTAGCGTACATCTGCGCTCGTATTCACAGCGCCGGTGGACAGTACGTTCACGTTGCCTCCCACCGTCGCAACACCCTTGACCGCTTCGAATCCGGAAGCTACCTCAGCAGTGTTCTTTGCCATGGCCACGTTCACGGCCAGGCTGGCCAGGCTGACGTCCACACCGCGCTTGGAAGGAGTCACCTTGGCGCTGTTGTTCACGATATAATCGGTCTTCACATCCACGTCGCCGCCGATGTTTGTTTCCGTTCCGCTTACAACCACCATCGTGCTGAACAGTTCCTGGCTGTAGGCGCCGGCGAACCGGGCCGAAGCACTGATGAAGTCGAAGCTCTGGTTGGAGATATCCGCTGTTACCGTGTCAGTTGCGATGTTCACGGACTTGATGGCGCCGAAGTTGTTTTCGCCTTCGAATTCCGCTTTGACAATGCTCCTTGCGCGTCCGTAGGCGATCGCCGCGTTGACCTTGACGCTCAGCAGGCTGCCGCCGCCGGTCACCATGTTCGCGGTGGTTTCGGCAATCTGGCTCGCATTGAGGTTCACAGTGCCGGTAACGGTGGTATCACCGCTCAGTTTGACTTCGGTGCGGTTATCCGCGTCGTTCAGGGAAACCACAGCGGAAACCGCCACGTCTGCCAGGCCGATGGAGAGGCCCTTCAGGGCAGCCGTTGTATCCGCCTCACCGCCGCCCTGGACTGTCATGTTGCCGCCGACCTTCACGGTCTTTGCGCCGGTCAGGTAGGCGTAGTTCTTGGTGTTGTTCCGGGCGATAGCCGCGTTCATGCCGACGGAGATCAGGCCCATGTTACCGGAGATGGTGTGGGCGACCGCGTTCGTGTAGCGATGCTCGCCGACGCCGGTCATGATGTCCAGGTTGCCGGTCAGGTCGATCTTGGAGTCGGTTACGAATGCGCGGTTCTCCGCGTGCAGGTCGGCGTAGTTCACGCTCAGGCCGACCGCGATGGCGCCGACCTGGACAGCCGCCAGGCTGGAGGTCGCTTCCGCGCCGATGTCGCCGATCACGGACATGTTGTTCGCGGTAACGTTCGCGTTGGTGACGCCCGCTTTGGCCTTGGTGTCGTTGAAGGCCAGCAGCACGTTGCCGCCTACCGCCACGCCGCCCGCGGCCACAGCCAGTACCTTCGGAACCGCCGCGCTGACCGTGTCGTTGTAAACCTTAATGTCGCCCGCGGCGGTGATGGTGGATTCCTTATCCGCGCCGCCGATATGGGTGTTGATATCCGCATCCACGTCATTGACCGCCGCGTTCAGGGCGACGCCGACGCCGCCGACCGATACGCCCAGCAGATAGCTGTTCGCCGTAGTCTTGCTGGCCGCGTTCACGATGATGTCCTTACCGGAATTGATGGTGGTGCCGCTGCCGATGCCGGTCTCCTGGTTCAGGCGGTTGAAGCTCAGCGCTACCGCCGCGTTGATGGCGCCCATACCTCCGCCGGCGGTAACCGCGATGGAGTCCACGCCGACGTTCGTGTCGGTGGCGACTTTCACGTTCTTGCCTTCATTGGTCTTGACGGTGGTTCCGTCCGCGATCACGGCCTTGACCGTACCGTTGGCCTGGGCCACGGAAACGGACGCGCCAGCCGCGAACTGGCCGACAGCCAGTGAACCGGTGGCAGCCATCACGGAACCGTAGTTATGATTCGCGAAGACGTTCACTTCACCGGATTCTTCCACCTTGCCGCCCAGGATCGCCTGGGTGACGTTGTCGGTCAGGGCCACGGAAACCGCGACCGCCAGTCCGACCTGGCCTGCACCGACTGCCACGCTGAACACCCGGATGGACCGTGTAGTCAGCTTGTCCGCCAGCTCTGCCAGGGTGGACTTCTTCTCTTCCTCTGCCTTTTTCTTGTCTTCCTCGGAGGCGTCTTCCGCCACGGGCTTGTTGCTCATCAGGTCGCCCACGGCTTCGTTCCGTTCATCGGCGTCGTGGTCGTCCACGAACTTGCCGCTGACGGACAGGGCCTTCACATTCACACCGCCGGTGGCCTTTTCGATGTTGCCCATGCTGCTGGCGGAAACGTTGCTGTGCAGGATCGCAACGACCGTACTGATACCGGCGCCGACCTGGCCTACCGCAACGGCCGCGCCGATCAGGTCGATGGCCGCGCCGGAGGAGGCTTCCACGTTGACCGTGTTGGCCTTGACGGTTACGTCCTTGAGGATACGTGCGATAATCGCGTCGTCCGGATTACCGTACGTATAGGTATTCATGTTCTTAGCCTTGGTAATATCGGCGGTGTCTTTCGCGTCGAGCTTTTCACCGCGGTTGTTCTCATTGTCGGTATCGTTGGCCTTGGTATCCAGTTCGCTGGAGCGGTATCCGGAAGCGCCGTCGAAGGTCGCTTCGCCGTTTTCAGTGGAGCCGACGCTTTCCTTGCTCTCGTAGTGTCCGTTGCCTTCGATATCGCCCGCCAGCATCTTGCCGCCGAACTGGTTGTCTTCGCCTTCCTCGCCCTCGTTGATCGCATTCATGTCGATACCGGCCTTTTCAGCGTTCTCCATGAAGAGGCTGGCGTCGAAACCGGCCTTGGTGTCGCGGCTGTCGGAGTTGCCGTATGCCACCATGTCCGCGGCATCCTGGCTCATCTTGCTGCCGGCCACCAGGACCATAACGGTGATGCCGCCGCTGAACTGTCCGGCCGCGACGGTCGCCGCCGCGTTGATCACGTCGCGGTTGCCGATGGCCTTGACGTTCATTTCCTTGCCGGCTGTTCCGTTGCCGCCCAGCTCAGCTGTCGCGTTGCTCTTCAGCACGCTGACCACGGCGTTCACGCCGACGGCCACCTTGCTGGCGGACACGGCGCCGCTGATGGCGCGCAGCTTATAGTTGCTGTTGGTTGTAATGTTCACGTTGCCGGCGGTGGCGGTCACTTCCGTGCCTGCCTTCGTGCCCGCATAGGCCTTGTCCTTGCTGACCAGGATATTGGCCGCGCCGCTCAGGCCGAAGCCGGTGCCGGCGGAGATGCCCAGCGTGTAGAGGCCAACTTTCTTGATGGCTTCACTGGAGATGTTCACATTGCCCTTGGTCACATTCACGGTGCCGCTTTCAAGGACCGCGTTGGATTCGCCCTGGAAGTAGGTCACCGCGCCGACAGGCGCAACGGCCGCGCCGCCGCCATAGCTGGCAGCCAGAGCTCCGGCAATGTTCGTCAGGGTGGTATTGTTTGTGCTCTTCAGGTCAAAGTTGCCGTTGTGCGCGGTCACTTCGCTGCCCACGATGGCGTTGACCTTGCTCTTCAGCACCTGTACAGCCGCGCCGATTTCAACCGCGGTGCCTTTGCCCAGGCCGACGCTGACCGCCAGCGTCGCGATGTCGTCGCTGTTGTCCGCGTTCACGCTGACATCCTGGGCCGCTTCCATGTCATGTCCCTTGGCGGTGACAGTCTTGTTGGAAACGATGGTCACCACAGCGCCGCCCAGAGCGGAGCCGGCCGCGGAGATGTTCAGTCCGCCGGCCAACAGGGTCTGCTTCGTGTTATCGCTGGCAGCCACGGCCACATTGGCTTCACCGCTTGTCGCCTTGAGGACAGCCTGCGCGGCATCCGCCAGGACCATATTGCTGTTCACCAGCACGACGATTTCGCCGCTTGCGCTGGTTTCCTTTCCACCCGCGACGCCCGCGGCGGCCATGAACTGGGTTTCTTCCGCCTGCGCGCCGACATAGACGCCGTTGATATTCTTGCCGGTCAGGGACTTGGTATTGTCGTCCGCCTTGGCGTTGTTCGCCGTCACGGTGCTGGCCGCAATTTCCGTGGAGACCACGTTGTTCTTCACGGCGTTCACCGTAGCCAGGCCGAAGGCGCCTTCCTTGAAGGAAACGGCGATGCTGCCGGTGGCGCCGACGGTGAAGTCGCTGAAGTAGGATTCAAGCAGTGCGTTGCGTCCCGCTGTCGCGGTGATGCCCTTCGAAACGGTGGTGCCGATGGTGTTGGCTTCCCACTGGAAGGCGATGGTGCCGCTCAGGGCGTTCCCTTCCGCAGCGCCGCTGGCGCTCAGGGCCGCCAGGATGGAAGTATCGCGTCCGCTGGACTGGACCTTCAGGTCACGGCCCGCGGTCACGGTGCCGCTATCCATGTTCACGGTCGCATGGCGCTTGAATACGTCAACGTTGAAGGCCGCGCCCAGAGCACCCTTGTCGGCACCGGCCACAGACAGGCCCGCGTTCAGCATCCAGGCGTCGTTGTTGGCGTTCACGTTCACATCGCCCGCCGTCGCAGTGATGTCCGCCTGGCCCACGGTCGTATCCGCCTTGGATTCGGACCACAGGAAGTTGATCACGCCCGCGCCGGCCTTGCCGTCCTTGGAGGCGGCAACGGAGATCGCTGCCACGCCGGAAATCAGCTGGTCGGATACATCGGATGTGATGTTCACGTCCTTCGCCGCTGTTACAGTCACGCCGCTGCCCAGCTTGTTCAGGGCCTGGTTCTTGTCGTAGATCACGTTGATCGTGCCGCCCGCGGCGTAGGTCGCGCCTTCGCCCTTGCCGGCCGTCACGTTGGCGGAACCGGAGATCGCCCACAGATCCTGTACGGTAGTGCTCGTGATGTTCGCACTGCCACCGGAGGTGATCTTCGCGTTGTCGCCGATCTTGTTCTCGTTCTTGTTCCGGCTCACGATCACGTTGATCGCGCCGCCGGCCGCGGTGCCCACTTTATCGCCGTAAGCCACGCTCATGGCTGCGGTGAACACCTGGATGTCGCTCTTTGTTTCCGCGTTCTGGGCGAAGTTGCCGCCCGCATTCACAACCGCGCCGCTGCCGGTTTCAGCCTTCACCTCGTCATCGGTCACCAGCACGGCAATCGTCGCGCCGACGCTGGCCTTGGCCGGAGCCGCGGACAGGGAGCCCGCGATGATCCGGGTAGTCGCTGCGTTGGACGCGTTCACGGTCATGTCGCCGGTGTGCGTTTCATCCTTTGTCAGGGTTACGGTTGCGTTCCGACCCAGGCTTGCTGCGACGGTGTTGTCCGTTACGGCCACCGCGAAGGAGCCCGCCAGGCTCAGCTTGCTGCCGTCCTCATGCTTGCCGGTCATCACGGAACCCGCGATGGCTTCCGCGTAGGTGTTCTGGCCGCTCAGGAAGTTCAGGCCGTCCATCATGCCCAGCAGCTTATCGCTGGACAGGTTGATCTTCATCTTGTAGCTGTCGTCACCGTCGCCCTTGTGCAGGTCAAGGATACCGGTATCCGCGTTCTTGCGCTCCTCTTCCGACAGCTGGCTGGAATCGGTCGCCAGTTTGCGCAGCTGCAGCGGATTCTTGTAGTCGTCCCAGGTCACCGCCTGCTTCTCCGCGTTCAGTTTGAAGGAGGAGCCGGTGATGCTGACATCGTTGCCGACCGCCGCCTTGATGTCGTTGCTGCTGACAATCGTGGTGGAGGCAATGCCCATGCCCACGCTGGAACCCTTGGAGATGCTCAGGCCGCCCGCGCGCGCCGCCAGCCGGCTCTTGTCGGTCGCTTCAACCAGGATGTCCGCGCCTTCGAGCTTGCGTTTGGTGCTGCTGGTGCCGCCCGCGATATCCACACTGGATTCCGCGTCGCTCCAGACCCAGCTGATCGCGCCGCCCAGGGAAATCTGGGAGTTGTTGCCCGCCACGGAACCGGCCAGGGACTGGGCCGCCAGCTTGCCGGCGAACTCGCCGTCCAGGTTCTGGGTCAGTTTGCTCTTCAGGGTCAGGTTGCCGCCGGCAACCAGGTCGCCCGTGGCCTTCACCTTGGCTTTGTTGTCGTTCACGCTCACGGCGACGCCCGCCGCGATAGCGTTGGCATGTTCCGCCCTGGACATGGCCGCGCCGGTGCCCATGGTGTTGAAGTTGCCGGTGTTCTCAGCCGTCACGCTGATCGCCTTGCCCGCCGTGATCTTTCCGACGGTGGTGCCCACGTTATGGTCGGCAACGGTCACGCCGATGGCCGCGGCTACCTGCCAGGTGGAGTCGTCTTTCTTTTCCTTCTTTTCACTGCCGGGCAGGTCCACGCCGGTCTTTTCCTTAATGAAGTCGTTGGCCGGCTGCGTGCCTTCCTCGCCCGAATCTTCGCTTTCGGGCTTCACACCCATCGTGCGCAGCACGTTGGAACCGGTGCCGTTTTCAGCGCTGGAGTCCTTCCCGCCGTCCTTCTTCTTCTCGTCCAGGCGCTTGTTGATCATGTCGCCTGTATCGGTCTTGCCCTTCTTGTCGTCCTTCTTGCCGCTGTCTTTCTTTTCTTCTTCCTTCTTCTTGTCGATTTCGTCGACATAGGAGCCGTCCAGCAGCTTGTTGCCCTTCTTTTCAATATTGTCCGTCGCCTGTCCGAGCTTGGCCAGGTTCCGGGCGATATCCGCGCCCATCGCGGTGGCGATGGCCGTGGTGATATCCTCGCTGTGGCTCGTCGCCGCGATGTTGGCTTCGCCCGCCACGGTCGCCTCGCCCGCCATCATGGCCTGGGCGGAGGTAATGGCGATATTGACCGCCACGCTGGCGCCGACCGCCGTCTTGCCGCCGGCCGCGTAAGCGCTGGTGGTGGCCTGCGTCTTCGCTTTTTCCGTCGCGGTCACGGTCAGGTTACCGTCCTTGGTTCCTTCGGCGTCAGTGTATCCCTTCGTTTCCACAACCGCACCGGAAGCGATGCCGGCCTGGACGTCCATATCCACGATGTTCACGGCTACGGAAGCGTCCACGCTGAACTTCGGCGTCTTTTCCAGTTCCGCGTTCCCGCTCAGCGGATCGGTACCGGCTGCCGCGGAAATATCTTCCTTATGGTCTGCAACCGCGGTCACGGACATTTCACCGGCGGTCACTTTCCGCTTGCCGATTTCGGCCTTCACGGTGTTGCCGCCGTAGACAACGGAGAATGCCGCGCCGACGCCGACGCTCTTGCCCTTGTCATCCTTGGTCGTCGTTTCGGATTCCGCCACATCCGGCTCTTCGCCCTTTTCGAAGGCAGCCAGAACAGAGGTCACTTCGCCATCCGGCATCGTGAAGGTGTACACATATTCATCTTTATTGCTGCTGACGAGGGTGAATACCTTTTCTTTCTTGGCATCCGCGTTTTCGTTGTTGAATTCAACGTCGTGATTGTTGCCGTCCTTGTCGGTCCAGGAATAGCCGACGGTAAGCAGCTTGCGGCCGGCCGCCTTCTTGATCTTGATCTGGACCGTTTCGCCGGCGCGGGCCTGGAGTTTTCCTTCCTCCTGCTCCCGGTCTTTGACGGTCACCGTCAGCGCGTCCTTGCCGACCGTCACTTCGCCGTCGGTCAGCGGCTCGTCGATGGTGATGTTGTTCAGCACTTCAACGGGCTTCAGCTCCAGGTGTACGTCCGTCTTGCTGTCCAGGGCGGACAGGTCGCCGACGTTGGGGTTCACATACCACTGGCCGTCCTTGTTCTGGCTGAGGACAACCGTGCCCTTCACCTCAGAGCCGTCCTTGGTATAGGTATATTCGGCGTAGGGTTTGCCGTCCTTTTCGTCAAACTTGTAGCCTTCCTTCAGGGTGACATAGATGTTCGGACGGTCTTCCGTCGTGTCGCCCGTCAGGATCTTCAGGGTAGCGCCCGTCGCAGTTTCCATGGACACATGGTTGCAGTCCGCACGGGTATCCGCGCTGCCGCCGCTCACGTCCTTGGCCGCTTCATTCTTGGCTGCCTTGTTGTCGCCCGCGTTGCCCTTGGCATCCGCCACGGCGGACGCGGTGTTCTTCACTTTGATGGTCTTGTCGGCGTTGACGTCGAGATCCTTAGTCACGGTGATGTCGCCGCCGTCCGCGATGGTCGCGCTGGTTTCGCCGTTCAGTACGGTCACCGCCACGCTGCCCGCAACGCCGACATCCCGTGCGCCGGCGCCTGCCATCGCCTGGGTACTCACCACGTGGCCGGTTGCCTTGGCTTCCGCCGGCGCCAGCGCCAGGCCGAAGTGATCGCTCAGCGCGCCGATCACCTCATTGCTGAGGGTCACGGACGCCTTCTTCGCCGCGTTCTTCAGGCCGTCTACAATCAGTTTCTTAAAGTCAGTCTTGGCGATCTTCTGGAGCATCGCTTCATAGTCGAAGACATTCTCCTTGAAGCTCTTCAGCACCTTGTTGCCGGCGTCGGTAAACACCTTCTCCAGCTCGTCCTTCTGGTAGGCGTCCTTCAGGTTGTTGAACAGCTTAACAATGCGGTCAATGTCATCCTGGTCCAGGTCGGGCAGGATAGACTTGTAGGTTTCCGCATCCAGCAGGGTTTCCTGGATCGCGGCGGATACCAGCTTTTTGGTTTCCGCCTTCACAGACGCGGTAATGGCATTCTTCGCTTCGTCAAATACCTTTTCCACTTCTGCTTCAATGTCGCCGCTCAGCACGCCGGAGAGAATATCGAACATGTTCGACTTCAGATAGTCGATCACGCCGTCCTTGGCGCTCTTCAGGATCTCCACACCGGATTTTTCCAGTTGGCTGAGGATCTTGTCCTTGAGCTTGCCGGTCACATTTTTCGTCAGGGCTACGACCTCATCGGGCGTCAGGCTGGCAATATCCACTGCGTCGCCCATCACGTCCATCAGGGGCGCCACGAACTCTTCGTACATGGCAGCCAGGCCTTCCGCAGCTGTGGTCAGCTTCTGCTTGGCGTTTTCGTACTTCTCCTGGAAATCGCCTTTGCCAAGCAGTTCATCCAGGCCGGACGCCTTGATCAGCTCATTGGTCGCAGCCGTAACCACCGGGTTCACGATTTCGCCCAGCAGTGTGGAGGAGACCACCTGGTCCAGGCCGACTTCCTTCACAATATAGTTGACGAATTCGCCGGCCTTTTCGCCGATCTGCTTCGCCAGGCCGTCTTTGTCGTCAACCTTTTCAGTTGCCGGCTTGACTGTTTCCGCTTTGGGTTCAGGCTCTTTC
Source organism: Clostridia bacterium (assembly GCA_017429695.1). GTDB lineage: Bacteria > Bacillota > Clostridia > Christensenellales > Aristaeellaceae > Aristaeella. The sequence goes on from JAFROK010000034.1 coordinate 71,503, forward strand.
ATCTTGGTGTTCGCCGCAACCTTCAGCAACGCGGCTTCAATCGTACCGTCGCCGACCTTCGCGATGTTGTCCAGGAAGATAATGTTCAGCGCAATGCCCACGCCAACGCCGATATCGGAATTCGTGGTGCTGGCGTTCGCCTTGACCAGGGAGGTCGTGCGGTTCAGGCTGACCACCGCCACATCGGCGGGTGTCTTCACGTTTACGCCCTTCATGATCTCGGAGCGGGATCCGCTGCTCTGGATATTCAGGGCAAGCGCACCGGCCACGCCGACCGTGCCTTCGCTGGTTTCCGACTTCTGGCGGTCCTTGGTCATGCCGTCAATCTTCCCGCCGTTCGCGCTGGAAGACTTGTTGTTGCCGGACAGTTTCTTGGCCGAACCCAGCAGGCCGTCCGCCTGTTTGTCCGGGCTGTTGTCCTTGCCCTCTTTTTCCTTCTTGCCGCCGGAAGCGCTGGCCGTCGCAGTGGCCGTCACGGTGCTGACCGCATCGGAGGAAACGCTTACGTTGCCGCCGGCTTCGACGCTGTTGTTCAGCTTGGCGCTGGCGCCGTCATTAACCACATCCACCACGATGGCGGCGCCGACGCCGGCGCCCTTGCCGGCCGCGGAAGCGTCCGCGGTAATCGTGTGGATTCCTTCCGCAACCGCGGAAACATTCAGGCCTTCCTCCAGGTTCAGCTTGTCTGCGGCCTTGCCCATAAAGGCTTTCGCTTCCACGCTCGTCACGTCCACCGCGGCCACGGGCACCACGGCGGTGCCGCCGGCTGCGCCGGCCTTGGCGTTCACGGTATCGGTAACCTTCTGATTGGCTGTAATGGAAATGCTCTTGATCTTGGTCGCTTGATTGGTGCCCAGCTTCGCGCCGTCCTGAACGGCTGCGTAGGTATCGCCGCCGTTCACGGCCACCGCGATACCGGCGCCGACGCCGACTTTCTTCGCTTCACCCTTGTTGCCGGAAGCGTCCGCGTTCACGCCGAAGGTGACGTCAGAAGCAGCGTCAATCGTCAGATTACCGTCCAGCTTGATGTCCGCATTCTTATGCACCAGCGCCTTGCTGTCGATACCCGCAACCTGCACGCTCACGGCGCCGCCGATGCCGGTGTTGCCCTTGCTGTATCCGGCTTTGGATTCGGTTTTGATTTCGCCGCCGGCAGCAGACTTGATGGTCAGGTTGCCGCCCATGGTGACAGCGCCCTTTACATCCGCGCGGCTTTCGCTGTTCACAACCGCCACGGCAATACCGGCGCCCAGGCTGGTATCCACAGCGGAGCTGTCGGACTGTCCCTTCTCAAACTCGCCCTCGAATGTTACGACAGCGTTTCCAGTAATATAGGAAGGAACTTCAAACTTATAGGTGGTGTCGTTCACCCGAACCAGGAACACTTCTTCGGTGGAGGCGCCGTCAGACGACTTGACAATGGCCTTCAGCGTGCCGTTCTTCACCTTGAAGCCGTCGCCGGGTTTCACGGTCACCGTCACCATCTCGCCGCCGTCCGCGCGCTTGTTGACGGGCGTCACCGTACCGTTCTCCAGCTTGGCCTCATTCAGCTGGGCGCTCTTCTGGCCCAGCGTCGCGATCACGGTAATGCTCTTGTAATCTTCCTTCACATCAAAGGAATTGCCGGTGATCGTTTTCTTCTCAGTGGTTCCGTCCGCTTTGGTGAATTCCACCTGCATGCTGACGACCTTCTGGCCTGCCTTGACCAGGTCTGCATTCGGGGTTACGGTAACTTTTTCACCCTTTGCGGTGTAAGGCGCCACGACGATGTTCTTGTCATCGTCCATTGTGCCCTTGTTGATGCCAATGTCCTTATTCTTGAAGGTGGCGCTGACCTTGATCTCGCTGCCTTCCTTCAGTTCGTCCTTCAGGTCAAAGGTATAAACACCTGCAATTTCCTTGCCGTCCTTATCCTTGACCTTGGTAATCTTGCTCTCACTATCGCTCAGCTTAAGGGTAACTGTCTTCTCCTTCTTCTCCCCGTTTTCTTCCACAATAGCGGTATATGTCACCGTCACATCGTCAACGGCATACCCGTCCTTCGGATTCAGGGAAATCTTCGGGGAATCTCCGCGCTTGAGCTTGTCTTCATGCAGTTTGACTTCGCCGTTTTGATCGGTATTCTCCGCCTTGAAGGCATTGGTCACTTCCTTAAACGCGGTGGTCACTTTGATGGCCGTGCCTGTCGGAAGTTTGGAATAATCCAGGTACCACAGGCCGTCCTTCTCAATCAGTTCAACGGGATCGCTTTCCTGCTGAGTCTTCGGATCGATCCAGGTGGCCTTGACCTTCTTTTCAGTGTCCAGCACATAGCCGTTCTCTGTCTTGGGAGTTACCGTAAAGGCATAGAACTTTCCGGCAGTGCCGCCGTCAGTGAGCGTCACATTTTCCTTCAGGCCTTCAAAGGTCATGTCGCCGGTCTTCGTGTTTTCCTTGGCGTCCTTCACGGTGTTATAGCTCATCTGGATGACGTGCGGAATAATCTTCTGGGTTTCCTGTCCGCCTTTATATTCGCCAACGACGCCACTGTCTGCGGCAAACGCGAAGTGGACAGAGATGTTGGTCCCCTTGTCAAGCCGCTTCGGATCCTTTTCAATGCCGGTATTGTATATGACGGAATCCTGGATCTTTTCCCAGGTACTCGGTTCGTCCCCTTCAAAATCGATACAGCTGGTATCGATAATGTAGTTGCCCTTTCCGTTCTTCTTCAGCTTGACCTGATAGGTACCGTCGTCATTCTTCTTCAGTTTCCATGTCTTCAGCTTGCCGTCGCTCATGTAGGACACGGTTGCACTGGCCAGCTGATAACCGCTAACAGCGGTGGGCGTGAAGGAATAGGCAAAGTTCGAGGCCCCGTAATTGAACATATTAACGCCATCATCCACCGTCTTGTTGCCAGTGCTGCCGCCGGATGATCCACTGTTGCTTTGCTCTATTGCTTTGTATTCTACCGTACCGTTGACCGCTTCTTCCAGCGTCAGGGAGAAGATGTTCCGGTCATTCGGATCGTAATCGACATAATCCTTGGCTTCGGGACGGTCAATCGCCAGCTCGTCCTTCTGCTTCTTGACGGGAGAAATGCTGTCCTTGGTGACGGAAGAACCGTCCGCAAGGGTGTAGACATCCGTATGTGCGTCAGAAGCCGCGTCCACGCTGCCACCGGCAACCACCTTCGCCCCGGCGTCAATGATCGCCCGGCTGTCGTTGATCGCCACGGTCACTGCCACCGTACCGGTCAGCTGGGTCTGGCTTTCGTCCGCTTCCGCGCTCTTGTTGTCCGTATCGTCGATGAATTCAGCCGTCACCTTCAGTTTCTTGTCCCGGATCAGGTTTTCCGGCACCTTGAAGATATAACGGCCCTGGCTGTCGGCGTTCACGACAGCCGTCTTCTTGACTTCTTTTTCCTCTTCTTCGCCTTCCGGCTTTTCCTTGACGTAGTATTCAACCTTCAGGCCGCCCGTCTTCAGCTTCTTGCCGGCGGCGGGGTTCGGAACCAGGCGCAGGTCTTCGCCCTTCAGGGCGTAGGTGAGGTTCTCATCCTCTTTGCCTTCATAATAATCATAAGTCAGCACTGAACCCTTGCTGAGATCTTTCGGCAGAACCAGGTCCACCTTCATCTCGATGTCTTTTTCTTTATCCAGGATCTTGTCCAGGTCCGACTTGGTGTTGTCATCATCCGTGCCGCTCTGCACGTCGTTGAGCAGCTTCATGAGATCGGTATCGTCGTCCTCGGCCTTTTCCTTTTCATTGAAAAGGTCATCCGGCTGCCAGGTGTCCTCGTCGTCGCCGGCGGACGGGTTGGTCAGTTCTTTGTATTCCACAAAGATGACCATATTGGTTGCTTTCAGTTTATCAAACTTGACGGTGACTGTTCCGTCCTCGATATCGTCCTCGTCCAGGCTCTTGTATGCGTGCCACCATTTATTGTCGCCGGGCATATAGCCGCGGATCATCACTTCGTCAACATAATACCCTTCCCAGGGCTTGATCTTGACGACAACATTGGTTTTTTCTTCTCCGTTTTCTTCCACATTCTCAATGTCCGTGGTCACTGTGCCCTTCTGTTCGGCATAGTCATCCAGCTTAACGGATTTATTGGAATCCGGAATCTTGTCAATGGCCTTTTCCAGCTTCTTTGCCAGATTCGCCTGGGCTTTGCGCTTCGTGAAGAAGCCGGTGATCTTCGGTAGAACCTTTTTATGCAGGATATCCCGGATCTTGCCGAAGATTTTGTCATCAGCCTTGTAGCCGTTCTCATCCTTAATCGCAGAGGAAGATGCGCGGTTGGTCACTTTTTCGTTCGCGGTGGATGTCACCTTCACATTGCCCTTGGCCGTAACTTCCGCGGTGCTTCCGATTTCCGCCAGCACATCCTGCATCGCCACGGTCACCGCCGCGAAGAAGCCGGAAACGCCCTTCTGGTCGCCCCGGTCTGCCACGGTCGCGGCCCGCAGGTTGCCATCCGCTGTTATGGTTACGTTGCCGCCGGAAACGATCTTGCCATCCACGGTGGCTTTGGAATCGTTCAGCAGCACCGCCACACCCACGGCAAACGGAGCGCCAAAGGTGCCGGAATCTGCCCTGGTCGAAGCTTTCAGGTCGGAACTGCTCTTCAGGGTGACGTCCTTCGAAGCCTGGATCAGCGCCTTCTCGCCCACGGTTACCGAGGCATCCAGCACAGCAACGCTGACGCCCAGGGCCAGGCCCTGGCTGTAGGGCTGATCCTTTTTGGTCAGGCCCATGCTCGTCGTGATCCGGGCTTCCGCGTTGACGCTGCCCTTGGTACCGTTGGTCTCCACGGTAATGCTGTCCGATTTGGCATCCATAGCTTTCCGGACCTCGGCCATGTTGCTCACGCCGGCATACAGCTTGCCGTTCAGTTCAATCGCAGCGCTGGCCAGCTTAACATTGACCGCGTTGTTCGCAGCGTCCATGGTGCTGCCCGCCACAACAGCTGCCGTCATGACCTTGGTAAAGATCTTGTTGATGTCAAACAGGCCGCCTGTCTGGTCCACGGTGGCAATCAGGTTCACATCATTCTTGGAATAGATAGCGGAATCCTCGCCCAGTACAATGGAAACGTCATCCTTGACGTTCAAATTGAATACAGTGGCCGCAACCGCCGCAACCCCGGCGCCGGCCTGGGCCAGTCCGGGAACTTCGATTTCTTCTTCAAAATGGGAATACAGGTCACCGAAGCCGGGAGTATTCTTCCCGGTGCCGGCTTCCGCCCGCATATCCACCTGGTCCGCGATAATCGTACCGTTGACTTCGATATTCTGCGCCTGCAGCAGGAGGGCCATGCCTTCCACATCAATCAGGGCGTCTTTCTTGATCAGCAGCTTGGTTTCGCCGTCCCAGTCGGAAGCGGTGTTCACCAGCAGCTTGGTCAGCGGCAGGGGCTTGCCATCCTTGGTGGTAATTTTAATCGTTTTCAGGTCTTTGGCCGGAACTGTGATCTTGAAATCAGAGAAAGCATCCCCTTCCCCTGCCTCGTACACAGCTGTACCGTCCTTAGGAGTCAGCTGGACAGTCTTCTTGTTTTCCAGTGTGTCAATAATGCTTTCGATGTTGTTCTGGACAATATTCAGGGAATTGGATTGTCCGTCAGCTGTCAGGCTCTGCAGCGTCATGTTGTTGATGGTGCCGCTGGCGTTGACGTCATCCTTCTTATCCTTATCCAGCTTTCTCAGCGTACCGCTGATATGCATGTAGTCGGCGCCGTCTTCGTCGTTCAGGGTCAGCTTGGTCACCGCTTCCGCCAGGGACAGGTCCAGTTCCACCTTGTCGTTGCCCTTGCCCAGGTTCACGGTCATCGTGCCGGTGGGATCCTTGCCGGCCTGGTTGGCCAGGGTGATATTGTCATTGCCCTCGCCCAGGTCGATGGTCAGGCTGTTGCCACCGGTCCGGATGTCCGCTGCCACGGTGTCGTCGCCTTCGCCGGTCTTCACGTCCACCGTGCCGCGGCGGGCGTCGCTGGTCAGCAGCACCTCGTCTTCACCGTCACCGGTGTTCAGGGTAACCTCCACTTCTTCGCTGCCCTGCACAGTCAGGTTCACCGCGTCGTTCCCATCCTGGGTATTGATGGTCGCCTTGCCTTTTTCAACGGTGGCAGTGACGCTGTCTTCACCGTCCCCGGTTGTCACCGTGAGTTCGCCGGCGGAAGTATCCTTCACCGTCACGGTATCATTCCCGTCGCCGGTTGCAATCGTCATATTGCCGCTGTTCTCAGCATTCACCGTGTCGGCGCCTTCACCGGTCTCCACGGTGACAGTGGACTTTTCGTCCACCGTAACGTCGACCTTGTCGTCCGCCTTCGTGCCGAAATAATTCAGCGTGCCGTTCTTGACGTCGATCTTGCCGGCGATGGCCAGGCCCTTCAGCATGACGTTGATTCCGTCAATGAAGAAGTTACCGGTCAGCTGTGTCGTCCCGTCCGCGGACAGGCCGTCTTCCCCGGCATCTTCGGTGTTGATCTGGAGGGCGCTGTACTGCTTGTCGCCGCTCTTGACCTCCACGTTATCATTTCCGAAAATGGTGCCCTTCTTCAGAACAACAACCACCGGATCATCCGGGTTTTCTGAAGCATTGACGGCATCGTCAATCAACGCCTGCAGGTCGGTCGGCGTTGAAATGCCCGCATCGGTGCTATCCGATCCGGTGCTTTCGCCTTCCGCCATGACAAAGCCGCCGGCCGGCCAGATGCCGATCAGCATGGTCATTGTCAGCAGGAGCGCGATCAGGCGCTTCATCTTCGTACGGTTCTCAATCATCATATTGGAGACCTCCCTAATGATAGTTCGGACGATACGCAGCATGGTGTGAGCCTGAGGCACTATATAATAGGAAGAAACCATTTACAGTGCCGTATTTCCTGTCCGGGTTCACCTTCCCCGGAGGGGATGCATAACCGGGTAAAAAAGGGCATAGGGACACCTCTGGTTATACGGTTATATGTTCCCATAAATTGTCCAACAAATGTCCAGTATAGAAAAGACTTTTTCTGTGTTTTTTCTGCATTTTTATCAACAATTGCTTGTTTTTACTCAACTTTAACTTTTTTGTAATATTTTCGTAACTTTTGCTTCAGCATCATGGTTCCTGATTTCGCGTCGCAGAAAAACCGTCCTGCACCTGTTGATACGCCGGAATAAATTCAGCGGCAGTTTTGATTGCATTTTTCTTCAAAAAAAAGTATGATAGTCTCAGAATAGATCGGAAACTGTCCTGGCGAACAATTTCCGGAATTCCGGCATAGCCGGATGGACAAGGGAGATATTCAATGATGAAGAAACGGACCATTTTCCTGCTGGTTCTGGCGGCCATCATCGTGCTGGCCTGTTCTTCCGCCTTCGCCGAATGCCTGCTGAAGAATTACGTCGCCCGGCTGATGGATCCGGACGACCATGTGACCTACTATCTGGCAAACCTGGAATACGGATCCATGATGCCGAATGACGACTACACGCCGGATTTTGCGCCGATCCTGCTCGATGCAGAGATAACTCCCCTGGATGGAAAATTATCCCCGGAGGGAGAGTACATCGTCCTGGCGTTCCCCCTGGACGGAATCCGTTTTGATTTCTTCTGCGACAGTGCAAACATGAATTATGTCCGACAGAACAATCCCGATGGCAGCGAAGAACTTTTCACCATTACGATGCCGGAAGATATCCTGATGCAGTCCAGCGAAATGATGGCTTACGAAGTGAAGGCACTAGCCGAAGCACTTGGGCGTGACTCCACAGAAACGACTGATCTCGCATCCGGCTATTATCTGTGGTTTTCGGACCGGCTGGTGCTGGATCTCGCTAAAAGTGACAGCGACGGGGTCTATCATATAATCGTCCTTGACAGCACGTCTGCGTACGATGCATCGATTATCTGGACTTTCGATTGCCGGGAGGATACGGAAAGGACTGCCTTTAATGCCTTCCACGTTGTCTGTGAGTCAGCCGACTACAGCAATACGGATGAAGAACCGGAATCGGAAATCATCTATGACCGGGAATGCAGCACGGTTTTCCTGCTGCATGATGATCTGAGTTTTGAAATTCTGAATTCAGATGATGAATACCTGAACGGAGCCGTCCTGGAGATGTATTAACCAACGGTTATTCTTTTCCGGTCCATTTGATCCGGACCGTACCTTCCCAGGTAAAGTCCTCCGGAAATGTCATCTTTTCGCCATCCCAGTACATTTCGATCCGGCCCAGTGTCGCCGGGCGCAGGAACATATCATCCGCTTCATATTCCAGGAAATACGTGCCCTCCGGCAGGATCTCTTCCACGACATCCATGGTTCTGTACAGCCGCTTGGATGTGCCTGCCGGCATATATTTGTTATCCTTAATCGGACGATCCAGCAGCCACAGGAGCCGGTATTCCCGTCCGGCCAGCTCAGCCAGATTGGTCACGCAGCGGTTGCTCATCTCGGTAGTTTCGTTATATCCTTCCCAGACGCCATACACTTCATAGGAACGCTTTGCTTTGTCAAAACTATTAAGCTGCCGGCCGCACCGAAGCTGATAAATATCCGTACCGATCTGTATATTGATATTATACAGGTTTTCTTTATATGATTCCCGGTACCGTTCCTGAACCAGTTCAATATCGCACGGCACATCGTCAATATACGGCCATCGCCACGGTTCATACGCGTAAAACACACTCTCGTAATTCTCGTTGCTTACAGACATGCAGTCCGTTCTGCCCAGGCGAACAATCTGGGAGGTCGTCCCATCCTGCATGTACAGATGGTAATATATCCCGCTCAGGTTATTGAATGGACCATCCACCTGAAGCCCGGGAAAACCATCTGCAGTCCAGACCTTTTTCAGGTCAATCTGTAAATCTTCAATCGTACTGATTGCCGGCAGCCGGTCAACCCGGGTATACAGTTCGTCCGGCGCCTCCCAGTCAGTAACCGCATCCAGGAAAGCCAGGTAATAAGGGCTCGGGCAATTCTGTGCATATGTCTTCAGTTCATCGGTATCGGCGCTCACCGGATAGCAGAAACTCAGCCCCAGCGCCTGGCTGCGGCCCATACCCCGCACATTGTATTCCACGGCATTTTCTACCGCTGTCTTCAGTTCATTCCGCAGTTCGAATTGCAGATATAACGTCGAATAAGCGCTTTGAACCAGGCTGGCGATATCCCGCATACATTGATTGCTGTTACCGTATTCCTCCGCCATGTTGGCACTGTTCGCAAAAGCAGCGGCCACCTCAGGTAATTTTACATATATTTCCCCGACTGTCCGGAATAAGCTGTCCATGGCGCTGATCACCCGGTCAATCTTGCTCAGATCGATCACGGACCACGTCAGGGTGGCCCGTGCCTGGTTATCGCCATGATTGGCATATTTCTGCATCGTGAGGTCGCAGACAGTTCGTCCCAGTTGCTGCCCGTCACATTTCGGATTGGTATACAATTCAAGCAGCCAGGCCCCGAGGGCTGTACCGCCGCCCGGCACTTCTTCTTCTGATGCCACCATCCACCGTGCGTAATTCCGGACCATGGCGGCGGTCTCCATATTGGCCATCAGACAGGCGTCGATTATCAGTGTTTCAAACACTGTTCCTCCGTCCTTCAGCGCCTGTTCCAGCTCATTGAGATACATCGTTTCATTATTGAACAGTTCGTCCACAAACAGTCCGGTCATTGCCCCGCCGCCATGATCCCAAAGCACCAGCACATATTTTTCCGCCGGATATGTGGCTACGCCCCAGCGGATAAAGTCCGCCAGTGTTTCCGGATCCGCCATGCTGGCCAGCGGAAGGGTTTCCTTTAGCTCAAAGTAATTATGATTTCCGCCCATAGAGAGCGCTGATTTCCTGCAGTGAAACTGCCACCGTTGCAGCGAATTGATATCGATCGCCATATCCTCGGTATGCCATTCCTTGCAGCCGCCGGTTTCCAGCAGGATATTCACCGTTCCGGGCACCTCGTAGTCGTCCGGATTAATGCCTGCTCCCGCATAGTCATCCGCAAAGACTTCAAATACAGACTGGGGATAAGTGAGATTGAGGACCTCTTTCAGGTTTCCGCTGGCATAGGAATACTTGGATTCCAGATCGGAGCCGCAGAAATAGAGCAGCACAGTCCAGTCCGCTTTTTCGCCTTCTGCCGGTTCACCGAAAAATGGCAGGGAGTCCAGGCCTGTTCCCGGAGCTTCTTCCGCAAAGCCGGAAATCATCCCCATTCCCAGAATCAGCGCCGCCACAAGTATCCAAAACAGTAATTTCCTCACCAATGCATCCTCCAAAAACCGATCACAAACCACCAATCACTAATCTTCCCCGAACGGCACCCAAACATGCTTTTTCAGGCAGGGCACATAATGCTTATACCGCGGATGGTCCCGCCAGCCTTCCCCAGTGGAGGAATTGCTCCCGCTGAAAAAGACGGTTTCACAGTCCGGATGGGTTCCGATGAAATACTGCTGGGCAGCCTCCCCCAGTTCCTTGTTCCGGATCGCCCACAGGCGTTCCAGTTTCGTGCAGGCGTCCAGCGGGGCCAGGTCCGTAATTTTGTTGAAGCACAGGTTCAGGTCCAGCAGTTCCGTGCAGGCCGCCAGGGGGGATACGTCCGTAATATCGTTCATGAACAGCTCCGCGTACTGCAGGTGCGGCATCTCCGCCAGCACGGAAATGTCCGTAATATCGTTGTCCGCCAGGATCAGCAGCTCCAGGTCCAGGCCCTTCAGGAAATCCAGCGAGGTAATCGCGTGATGGCCCAGGTCCAGCGCTTTCAGGCCCGGGGCGTATTTCAGCACCTCCAGCTCGGAGGATTTCAGTTTCCGGCCGGTCTTTTCCCCCTTCATCGTGGAATAGGCGGTGGCGTCGCTGGCCAGCGTATAGGCGTTCGCCAGGTTGATCAGCCAAACAAACTCGATGTCCGGATACTTTTCCAGCATCGGGATCATTTCCTTGTTGCTCAGGTTCCGGTGCCTGGAAGTGATGATCTTCTTCACGCCGGGAACCAGTTTAATCAGGATCTCCAGGTCCTTCACCGTCACATTGGCATCTGACCCGTTCAGGTCAATCAATTCGTCCGTATCGGAAACCACTGTCCCGCACCAGGTCGTGGCAAAGGAAAGCTTCCCGCCCTCCTGCAAAGCGTCCGCGATCTTTTCCAGTTCCGTGGGTTTGATCCGAACGCTCCCGATATCCAGGTCCGTCGGCTGGTTCTTCTCAATATACTTCATGATGTTCCGGTAGGACTTGTCCTTGATCTCCAGCGTTTCCGCCCCGGAGAAGCCCACCATTCCAACCAGCATCACAACCGCCAGAACCCAAACCAGTAGTCTTCTCACAAAACTACCCTCCAACGCTTTCGTTTCACTCTGCATTCCAAGTGTTCCGATATCATTCTGAGCGCTTAAATGTCATTCCGAGCGAAGCGAAGAATCTCCTCTACTAACCACTAATCACTAACCACTAACCCGTTCCAGTCCGCAAATGGCCCGGGCAGCGCGTCATCCCCGGTCCTGGGCGTTCCGGTGATATCGCATGGCACGCCGTCCGTCGCCGGCACCCTCCTGACCTTCCGGGGATCCATGATCATGTTCAGCCGTTCCAGCTGCCGCGGCATCGCGAAAGGCTTTTCCTGTGCCGTCCGGAATACGGCCGTCTTCTTTTCCGCGTCGATCTCAATATCGAACCAGGCGTTCTCCCCGTTTTTGTCGAACCCGCAGAATTCCTGCCATGCCGGCAGGTTCAGGCACACTTCCGGTTCCGGATACATGACCCGCAGGTATCCGCCCTGCATTTTCACATACAGGTTTCCCTCCGCCTGGTTGTCCCGCGTCGGGAAATCAATCGCGGCCTCGCCGCATTCATAGAAGATATTGTTGATGATCCGCGCGTCCCGGGAGGTGCCGCCCCGTTCCATGCCGTGCATCCGGAATCCCACCGGTTTGGCATAATATCCGCTGTGGCGGCAGCGGCCGATCAGGTTATGGGCGATATACAGCCGGTCCGTACCCTCCCCGTAGATGCCGTATCCGTTCACCGCGTCGTTCTCCCGCAGCTTGTACCATCCGGAAGAACCCGGCTCCTTCGGAACCTTTTCAGGATCAAACCGTCCCGGCACATTCCAGATGATGTTGTTGTCGATCAGGTTGATCCCTTCCCGGGTGCACTCGATAAAGATCGCTTCCCGTTGCTCAATGCCGTCCAGGAACAGGTTGCCGGTAATCCGGTTGTTCTCGTTTCCGCAGTCCAGCCACAGGTGGTCCGCCCGCAGCGTATTCCGGAATACATTCCGCCGGATCAACGCGTTAACGCTGTTATGCAGCTTGATAGCCCCGGCTTCCCAGCTCAGTTCCATCTTCTGCCAGCCGGTGCCTTCGATCTCGTTATCCTCAATCAGCATCCCTTCCGCGAACAGCCCGGCAATGCCGCATACCCCGGCGTCCCGGATCCGGCAGTTCCGGATCACGCTGTAGCCGATCACTTCACCTTCCCGGTGGGTATGGTGCCAGCATTCGTTGCCCACGTCCACGGCCACGCCGTTGGACCAGTTGATATCGCAGTCCTCGATGATCCAGTGGTGTCCCCGGTAAGCCGAAACAGCGCCGCGCTGCGGCACCGGCGCGCCGGTGGCGGCGTGTTCAAACGTCAGTCCCTTGACTTTGATATAGTTCAGGAAAGGCTTGTCCGGCGCAAAGCACTGCTCCCGCACCGTCACCTCGATCAGGTGGTCTTTCGGATCCGCGTCTCCTGCCAGGCGGAAATGCACCTTCTGCCCGTTGGCTTCCACCCAGTAGGTGTTGTCCTGCCGGCCCATCATATAGTACAACGGCACCTGCGTCAGCGGTTTTCCGTCGCAAAACACGCATCCCCGCCGGTTCAGGTATGGCGTCATGTCCGTCTTGTCATATTCGATGAACAACCGGTCGTGCAGGATGTTCACCGCGCAGAAAGGATTGTATCCCCGGAACAGATCCGGGTCCAGGTCGTATTCCCAGATGCGGATATCCCCGTCTTCCGGCATGCGCAGCATCCATCCCTCGCTGGGAATGAAATCCGACACTTTTTCCGAAGCCCGGACGATCACGTCCCCGTCACCATAGGCTTCAAAGGAAATCATATGCTCCGCGTCTTCCCCGCCCCGGGCCGGCCGTACGCATTCCCGGTACAGCCCGGCATGGATCCGGACCCGGGTTCCCGGCACTGCTTCCGCCGCGGCCCTCCCGATCGTCCGGAAAGGCGCGGCTTCGCTGCCGTCGTTCTCATCTGAAGCGGCGGGATCGTCCGCGCTGACGAACAGCTCCCGCTGCCATACGGTTTCTTTTTCCCAGAAACGGAAGCTGCTGCCATCCGGCAGAATTGCTGAATAATCCTTTTCCATATGCCGTCCCTCTCTTTTCGTCTGATCAGGCTTCATACTGTCCGGATTCACATGATTCATATCAGTTTATTTTATGCCACTCCGGCCCTCTTCGTCAACAAAAATGAAACAGCGGGACGGTCTTTTTTGTTTCATTTTGCATTTTTCAGGCAATCAAAAAACCGGGACTTCGCATCTGCGCGATGTCCCGATTCATGCTGCCGGCTGATCGGCTTTTTGCTTTTTCAGTTAAACATGCCCCTTCATTTCCTTGCGGAACTGGCTCGGGGATACGCCGATCAGTTTCCGGAAGGTCCTGAGGAAATTGGAATAGTCGTTGAATCCGCATTGGTAGGCAATGGCGTTCAGCGACTGGTCGGTCAGCATCATCTGCCGTGCTAGCATCACCCGGCGGTACAGGATGTAGTCATATACGCTCCGGTTGGTGAATTTCTGGAATTCATGGCTCAGATAACTGACGCTGATCCCGAACCGCTTGGCCAGCTGTTCTGTTTTCAGCGGCTGGGTATAGTTGCTGTTGATATAGGCGAGCACTTCCTGGATAATACTGTTCGGGAATACATTGCTCGTCACGGGGTGCGCCTGGCGCATGGCCCGGCAAACCTTGCAGAGGAACTCAATCAGATAGCCGCACTTGCGAAAATCATCCAGCACGTCGTTGAGCTGCGGCGTGGCCAGTTTTTTCATCAGCTCAATGCATTCCTCCGCGTCCTCCGGCGACAGCTGGAAAGTGTACTGCCCCTGGGAGGTATAGGACCGGAAAAAGGATTCCAGGTCTATCTGCCCGCACCCGAGGGTGCGCAGCATATCCGGCGACACATTCACGTAGCCCCGCCTGTAATCCCGGATGCCCGCGGCGGCGGACAGGCCATGCATGCAGAAGGGCGGTATGATGAAAAGCTGATCCGGCTTGAGCGTATACATATTGTTGTCCAGGCCGAAATACGGTCCCCCGTGGGTGTGGATATAGAACTCAAAAAAGTCATGGCAATGGTACTCCGTTTTCACCATCCATTCGTCATGGGAGTACTTGGCCTCATATTTCCGCCCGGGCGCCATGGTGGTCAGGATACCGTTAGCCGGAGCCTGCGTACGTTCCACAGGGGTTCACCTCCCTTCTGTCTGAAAAGAGGGAACCGGCCGGGGCCGGTTCCCTCCCCAGATCAATGTCCGGTAGAAAGTCCGGGTTGATTATTCAACGTACTCGATGTTGTAGAACTTGAGCAGCAGGTCAATCCGTTCGTCGATGATGTCGTTGCCGCCATTGTTCAGGTACTGCTCGAGGTAGCTGTCATACACGTTGTCGAACTCTTCCACGGAAGCGGTCACAGCCTTGGTGAACAGCTCGTCGCGCAGCTCGGTCAGGCTGGAGCCGACCTTGGTTTCGCTCTCGATGGTGCCCACGTTGTAGTGCTTCGGGAAGCGGCCGTTGTTCTGGCCATACTCGTTCGCCTTGATGACTTCTTCAGCGGGGATGCCCGGATAGCTCAGCGCGGTGCTGACGCCGGTCACATCGCCCAGGTACAGGCCGTTGCAGGTCATGGTGTAGTCGATGTTGTTGCCGGAGTTCTTGATCCAGTCGCCGGTGGCGGCCAGGATCTTGATGGCGCCGTCTTCCATGACTTCATAGGTGGTGCCTTCCAGACCGGTCTGCAGATAGTAGATCGTGCTGGCGTCAGAGATGAAGTTCACATACAGCAGGGAGGCCAGGGGCTCTTTGTTGGTGGACGGGAAGAAGATCTTCCGGTCGCTGCCGACGGCCGCGCCCATGAACTTCCGGGTGATGCCGGCGTCGTTCGGGAAGCAGTCGATGGCGACGAACTTGGCGTTTTCGCCGATGTTCTTGGCCAGGTTGGCATTGATGCAGTCTTCACCATTGCGGTAGGGGTAATCCCAGTTGTGCTGGAAGGCGCCCACGAAGCCGGACTTCATGTTGTCATCTTCCACGCTGGCATCGCCGCTGTACAGGCCGAAATCTTTCCAGACCAGGCCTTCGTTGTACCACTGGTTCAGCACGCGGATACCTTCTTTGTATCCGGGATAGAGGAGGTGACGATCATCGTAGCCGTACACGAACAGGGTTTCATCGTCCACTTCTTCCGGAACGAAGCTCACGCTCAGCAGGTCATTGCGCCAGCCGATATCGGTGGAGGTGGTGTAGGGAATCATGCGCTCAGCATCGGCACCCAGCAGGGTTTCAGCGTTGTCGCGGAAAGCAACCAGCGCAGCATGGAACTCTTCCAGGTTGGTGGGCTCAGCCAGGCCCAGGGTGTCCAGCCAGTCCTTACGGATGAAGGTGGTGATACGGGACACGTCCGCGCGGCGGCCTTCGATCATCCATACGGCCTTGGTCACGGGATCCTGGTCATAGTACAGGTTGTCTTCGCCCAGCAGCGCGATCAGGTCGCCCAGCTGGTCTTTGTACGCTTCCAGATAGGGAGCCAGGTCGATGATACCGGGATTGCCATTCTCGTCCACCATGTTGGCGTAGGAGATGACGGTGTTGCCGCCGTAGGTGTAGCAGATGTCCGGGGCATTGCCGGCCGCCAGCAGGTTGTTGATGTCGTCGGTTTCGGTCCAGCGGCCGACAGAGACGAATTCAACTTCCACGTTGTAGCGATCCAGCATCTGCTGCTTGATCCAGTCGGTCCACACGTTGTTGGTGGGGTCGGTGCCGCCGTCGTTGTTGCGGTTGTAGATCTCGACGGTGATATGGCGGGTTTCAGTGAACTTGCCATCCACGAATCCGGGGTCTGCTACTTCCGCAACAGCAGCTGTGGTGAACAGAGCCGCCACGCTTGCCAGAAGAGCCAGGGTCAGAATCAGGGACAGGATACGTTTCATGGGTTCTTCCTCCTTTTTTATTTTCAGGGTGCGTTACACCCCAAGAATCAGTTTCAGGTTATCCCTTCACAGCGCCGATGGTCACGCCGGAAACGAAGTAGCGCTGCAGCCAGGGATAAACGATCAGGATCGGTACGGTGGCAAACATAACGGTGGCCATTTGGATCGTCTTGGAAACACCTGCGGATGTGGCGCTGGAGCCTTCCTGGGCGATCTGCTCGGATTTCTGCGTCGCTTCCGTCACCAGGTTGTACAGCAGCAGCTGAATCGGGGAATACTTGGCTTTGGCCGCTTCATCCTTGATATACATCAGTGCGTCGGAGAAACCGTTCCAGCGGCCGACCGCATAGAACAGGCTCAGCGTGGCGATGACCGGCAGGCTCAGCGGCAGGTACACCCGGATCAGCACCCGGAGCGGACCGGCGCCGTCAATTTCCGCCGCTTCCCGCAGGCTGTCCGGCACGCCGTAGAAGAACGACCGCATGATGATCACGTTGAACACGCTGATGCAGTTAGGAACAATCAGCGCCCAGGGTGTATCCAGCATACCCAGGCTGTTGAGCACCAGGTAATTGGGGATCGTGCCGGCGCTGAAGTACATCGTCAGCAGCATGAACAGGCTGATGAGCTTCCCGCCTTTCAGGTTGGTATAGATCAGCGGGTAAGCGGCACATATCGTCAGCGAAATCGATAGCAGCGTACATCCGATGGTCAGGATTGCCGTAAATTTCAGGGAATGGACGTATTTGTTCTCAACGTCATTGCCGGCTTCATCCTTGTCCGGCTTCAGCACTTCGTTGTACGCCTCCGTGTTCCATCCCTTCGGCAGGAGGAACACTTCGGAGCGCATCAGGGCTTCCGGGCTGGAAAGGCTGCTGGCCAGCACATGGATCATCGGCAGAATGCACACCAGCATCATGATGAAGCAGATCACCGCGATGATCCAGTCGCCCCGCCGGGTGCTGCTGGATTTGATCATGCCGTCATGCAGCTTTTTCTTTTGCACCGTGCCTGCAGTGTTTGCAATACTCATCGTCCGCACCTCCTTACCAGACTCCGCGCTCGCCGAACTTCTTGGCCAGCGTGTTGGATGCCACAAGGAAGATGACGCACACAACGCTCTGGAACATGCCGACCGCTGTGCTCAGGGAATACTGGTTGCCTTTCAGGCCGCGCTCATACACGAAAATGGAAAGCGTGGTACTGACCTCCTTGACCTGGAGGTTGGACAATGTGTAGGGCCGGTCGAACTCGGATCCCAGGATGCGGCCCAGGTTCATAATCAGCAGCACGATGATCGTGGAGCGGATACCGGGCAGCGTCACATGCCAGATTTTCTGCAGGCGCCCCGCGCCGTCCACTTCCGCAGCCTCATACAGTTCCGCATTGATGCCGGTCAGCGCAGCCAGGTAGATGATGGTGTTCCATCCGCACTCTTTCCAGATGCCCAGGATGATGTACATCACCCGCCAGCGGCCGCCCTCCTCCAGGTAGGGCACCGACGTGCCGAGCAGTTTGTTGAAAATACCATCATTGGTACCGAACAGGCGAATCGCAATGTTGGAAATAATAACCCAGCTCAGGAAGTGCGGCAGGTACAGCACCGTCTGGGTAAACCGCTTGTACTTGGGGAATGCCAGTTCGTTCAGCAGCAGCGCCATGATGATCGGCATCGGCATGCCAACGATCAGGTCCAGCAGGTTCAGGAAGATCGTATTGTAAAGTGCTTCGCCGAACTTGGGATCGGTAAACGCGGCGGTGAACCAGCCCATACCACCCTGGTCGGCCAGCGCAACCTGCCACGGGTGCCGCAGGATATCGTTCTGCTTGAACGCCAGGGAGATGTAGGACATGGGATAGTAACGGAAGATCAGGAAGAAGGCGATCGGGATCACCAGCAGCAGATACAGCGTCCAGTATCTTTTGATATAGGTCTTGAAGGAATATCCGGTGCCCCGCACAACCGAGGTGCCCCGGAGAATCCAGATCACCCAGAGCAGCGCGGCCGTCCGGAAGATCATCAGGATGCTCAGTTCCGGAATTGCCTGTTCCAACACGGTGGCCGGAATGTAGAAGGCAAACACCAGCGCGATCGCCAGCGGCAGGTGTTTCATGGTAGAATCGTCCTTCGCGCTCAGCATCCACATCAGGATCGTCAGGACGCCCATGGCTGCCAGCAGGACGCTGCGGACACCCAGCCAGAAATATGCGCCGTCTCCGTCGATCCATCCGTTAAAGCGGATAAGGCCTTCCGCCGCAACACATCCGAAGAGGATAAAAATCGCGGTTTCCATGCGGCGCTCCGTCACAGTTTCCGCCTTGCCGTAGCGCTGTTCCCGGTAGAACTCCAGCATCAGGAAGAATCCCGCCGTCGCCAGGTAGCTGACGATCCGGCCCAGGCCCTCGCCGTCCGGCAGGGGTGCCCGCGGAACAACCGCCGCCACGATCCGGGGAACAAGCCGGTAAGCTTCGCCGGCCAGGAGCACAAACAGCGCCGCGGACAGAAGCCGGGCTCCCTTTCCCTGCTGGCGCCAGACCCACAGGGCGATGATCAGGACCGCTGCCAGGTAGAACAGGCAGAGAATCGGCTCAACCGACTGCCATATGCTGGTGAGCGGATCCCGCAGCCAGCCGACAGCGTTTGACAGGCCATTCAGGATACCCATTCCAACGCGCCTCCCATCATCTCCGGACCGTTTTACGGGAATATGCCCTTATCAGGCATTTTCAGAATCTTTTTCCGGAAGTTTACTTCACCAGGTCCATTTTCGATTGCACTTTTTTCCGTTTCTGCGATGCTTATTCTACCAACCGTTTCTTTCAAACTCTATGCAAATCCTGCTTTATATTGTGTTAATCCTGCATAAAATTCCTGTTTTTTTCCGGTTTTTCGGCAGAATTGTGCAGATCCTGCTGTCAAAAACGGGAGAAAAATGGCCCTTTAACCCATCAAAATCAAGGCTTTGACAGCATTCCCAGCCTTTTTCACACTTGCAAAAAATGTCCGTACATCAATAAAATAAAGTATTTCAGGCAGCAGGAAATCGTCTTTCGACAGCGAATCTGAGAATTAGAGCAGATTTAGCTCACATTACAGCAGGTAATGGAGGCAATTGTATGAAAAAAGCATTATTTCAGAAGAAAACAGACAACGAATCCCCCCGGAAGCGCAGCAAAATCCGCCTGATCCTGGGGTGCGTGCTCGTTGCGCTGGTCCTCGTTTTCTCGCTGATTGTACTGATTAATATGCGCCAGCGTGTCGGCGCTGCCTCCGGGGCAGAACAGGATCTCCTGTGGCGCGGGCTTCAGGATGACTACATCTTCTGCATCTGCCTGCTGATTGTCTCGCTCGGCATCGCCTTCGGCATTGCGCCGTCCCGGCGGAGCACCGCCATGCGGATCGTCGGCGGCGTCATCTGGTGCATCGCGCTGGTGGTCGTCGTTGAAACCGGCTGGCTTGCCGCAAAGACCATTATCCATTCCGGACAGCAGGAGATTGCCCCGGAAGCGAAACATGTGGTCGTTGTCGGCAGCGCCCTGACGGAGAAGGACAAGCAGCCGACGCCCATGCTGGAAGACCGTCTGGACACCGCAGCTGACTGGTGGAAGGGCCATCAGGATGACAGCCTGATCGTCTGCAAGGCCACCGAATCCGTTGTGGAGACATTCTACGGCGGCTCCATCGAAAAGAAGGAGTCCAAGGTCAAAAACACCATGCCCGGCCGCAAAAGCAGAAAAGGCACCACCCCGGAAACCGTCCTGACCACCCATATCACCGACCGGGGCGTTCCGGCTTCTTCCGTCATCATGGAAACCGACTCGACAAATGCCGAAGAAGCCTTTGAAAAGGTCCTGGGCCTGAAGGAGCTCTATGCGGGCACAGACCTCGACACCAAGGTGGACCTGGATATCACAACCGATACGCCCATCGTCATCGTCACCAACGGCTGCTTCATGAACGATACAATCCGCCAGGCCAGGAAGGCAGGCTTCACCAACATCTCCCGTCTTCCTGCCCCCTCCACTTTCGGGGATTACCTGAGCAGCTTCCTTTGGGAAACCTGGCTGGAAAACGATCCGGTCCTGAAAGCCTCCATCGAGTAAACAGTACGGAAATTCCTCCCGTCAAAAAATCTCCTGTGGCCGTCACAGGAGATTTTTTGATGATTTCTTGCCTGATATTACGCTTAAACCTACATTTCCGAATATGTTCGTACAACCGACACCCAACCCTGGGCCATCTTGTCCCGGTATTCCCCGGGTGTCATTTTTTGTTCTTCCATGAAAGCGCGGTGAAAGTTCCGCGTGCTTTCATAACCACATTCAAAACACACTTCCTTGATGCTGCGCGTCGGATCCTGTAACATTTGGCAGGCTTTCTCAATCCGGATCGTGTTCAGGAACTGCCTGAAGTGGATATGGAGTTTCTGGGAAAGCAGATGACTGAGATGGGAACGTCCGATTCCCATTTCCTTTGCAACGGAATCCAGGGACAGGTTTTCCCGGGCATGCTGCTGGATATAATACAGGATTTTATACATCATATTGTCGCGGTTCAGCTCAGCGGATGGCGCCAGCTCCAGCTTCATCAGGAGACACCCCACCAGCAGGTGGATGTAGGCCTGGGCCAGCGGGTGGTTTTCATCCTGTTTGGCATATCCTTCCAGATGGTGGATAGCGGTTTCCGTCTCTTCGGGGCATTCGCTGATGCTCACCATCGGGAAAACCGGCCAGAGGGTAATCAATGTCTGATGAAACTCATCAATCAGGCCGGGAGAAAGGCCGACAAACAAGCCTTCCGCATCCTCGGAAGCACTTTCATAGCTGTGGATCATGCCCGGAAAAATGACCATGATCGTATTCGGTTCCATGGTGAACAGGGCTCCGTTTACGGTCATATTCATATGGCCTTTACGGAGGATAATGATTTCCACCGCTTCATGCATGTGGGCAGGATATGGATTTGTGCAGACCGGACCCAGCCTGAAACGCTTTTCCTTGATGGGTTCCACCAGCACAGCCATTTCTTGCTTTCCCCCTGTCATTTTTGTCTGTCTATTTTTATATCACGGTCGGGGGATGCTTTTCAAGTTTTTTCAGGTATTTTTCAGGGACGCACCGACAAAGCCAAGGAACAGCGGATGGGGCTTATTGGGGCGGCTCTTGAATTCCGGATGGAACTGGACGCCGACAAAGAAATCCTCACCCGGGATTTCTACGGTTTCGATCAGTCGTCCGTCCGGTGACTGGCCGGACAGGCAGAGGCCGGCATTCTGGAGTTTTTCCCGGTATTCATTGGCAAATTCATAGCGATGGCGGTGGCGTTCACTGATTTCCAGTTTTCCATAGCAGCGGGCGATTACGGTATCCTCCTGCAGGACACAGGGATACCTGCCCAGGCGCAGGGTGCCGCCCTTATCGATCTCATCGTTCTGGCCGGGCATGAAGTGGATGACCTGATACGGCGCGTCTTCGTCAAACTCATGGGAGTTGGCGCCGGGCATTCCGGCCACGTTCCGGGCAAATTCGATGACCGCAATCTGCATGCCCAGACAGATGCCGAAATACGGCACATGATGCTCCCGGGCATACTGCGCAGTCAGGATCATGCCCTCGATTCCGCGTCCGCCGAATCCGCCGGGAACGATAATTCCCTGCACACCGGAGAGAATATTGGCATAGTTATGCTCATTCAGGCTTTCAGAATCGATCCATTCGATCTGAACCTTCGCGTCCAGGGCATAGCCGGCATGCCGCAGTGCTTCCGCCACGGACAGGTAGGCATCATGCAGCTGCACATATTTCCCGACCAGGCCGATTTTAACAGTCTTGTTCTGGTGCCGGACGCGCTCCACCATTTCCCGCCATTCCGCCAGGTCCGGCATGGGGGCATCGATTTTCAGCTCCCGGCAGATGATGGAGGAAATATTTGCCTCTTCCAGCATCAGCGGCGCTTCATACAACACCGGCAGCGTCAGGTTTTCAATGACGCAGTCTTCCTTGACGTTGCAGAAATGGGCAATCTTGGAAAACACGGATTCGTCCGTTATTTTTTCATCCACCCGCAGGACGATGATATTCGGCGTAATTCCCATGCCCTGCATTTCCTTGACGGAATGCTGGGTAGGCTTCGACTTATGTTCGCCGCTGGCCTTCAGGTACGGCACCAGCGTCACATGCACATACAGCGCGTTCTCCCGTCCGACCTCCAGGCCCACCTGGCGGATGGCTTCAATGAACGGCTGACTTTCGATATCGCCGATGGTGCCGCCGATTTCAGTAATGACCACATCCGCGTCGGTCTTCTCGCCGACCCGGTAGATGAAACGCTTGATTTCATCCGTCACATGCGGAATGATCTGCACGGTGGAGCCCAGGTATCCGCCCTGGCGTTCCTTGTGCAGCACGTTGGAGAACACTTTACCTGTCGTCAGGTTGGAATACTTGTTCAGGTCCTCGTCGATGAAGCGCTCATAGTGGCCCAGGTCCAGGTCGGTTTCCGCCCCGTCCTCCGTCACGTAGACTTCCCCGTGCTGATAGGGGCTCATGGTGCCAGGATCCACATTGATATACGGATCCAGTTTCTGCGCGGCGACCTTCAGGCCCCGGGCCTTCAGCAGCCGCCCGATGGAAGCGGCTGTAATTCCTTTTCCCAGCCCGGAAACCACACCGCCGGTTACGAATATATACTTCGGCATCCTGTTTATCCCCCTAGTCAGTTGTCTGTTGTCAGCAATTATTTATCGGCGGTTACGATTTTCCGGATCCGTTCCGCGGCAATCTTCGTTGCCTCCGGGTCGCCGAAGGATGACAGGCGGAAGAATCCTTCGCCGCAGGAGCCGAAGCCTTCGCCCGGCGTTCCGATAACCTGTACCTTATTCAGCAGCAGGTCGAAGAAATCCCAGCTCTTCATGCCGTCCGGGCATGCCATCCAGATATACGGCGCATTCTTCCCGCCCCAGTAGCGGATGCCCGCCGCGTCCAGCGCCTTCATGATGACCCGGGCGTTTTCCTTGTAAACCATAATATTCTCCTGGAGCTGTTCCAGGCCTTCGTCCGTGAACACGGCAATGCCGGCCTTCTGGAGGATATAGGAAATGCCGTTCGTCTTCGTGGTCCGGTTCCGGATCCACATGGCATTCAGGTTCATCCCGTCCCGCTCCAGTTCCTTGGGAATCACGGTATATCCCAGCCGTGTACCGGTAAAGCCGGCTGTCTTGGACAGGGAACAGATTTCGATAGCGCAGGTCCGGGCGCTGGGAATCTCAAAAATGCTGTGGGGATAATCACCCTCGATAAACGCTTCGTATGCAGCGTCAAAGAGAATGACCGCCCCGCGCCTGTTGGCAAAATCCACCCACTGCTGCAACTGTTCCCGGTTGTATACCGCGCCGGTGGGATTGTTCGGGGAACACAGGTAAATCAGGTCCGCTTCCGTATCTTCCCCGGGGAGCGGCAGGAAGTCGTTATCCGGCCCTGCATTCAGGAAGTTCACCTTCCGCCCCGCGATAATGCTGGCATCCACATAGGCCGGATAGGCCGGCTGGGTTACCAGCGCCGGAGACGAAGCGTCAAACAGGTCCAGGATATCGCCCAGCTCATCGCTGGCGCCGCTGGAAACGAAAACCTCGTCCGGATCCAGGGTCACATTCCTGCGGGCATAGTATCCCGCCACCGCTTTGCGGAATTCCGGAATACCGCATTCCGGCGTATAGCCCCGGAATGTGGCGCCGTCCGCCTGGTCGTTCACCGCTTCATGCAGTGTTTTGATCACCACGTCGCACAGCGGCCGGGAGACATCCCCGATGCCCAGCCGGTATACCGGCATATCCGGATGCTCTGCCTGGTAAGCCGCCACCTTCTTCGAAATCCCGAAAAACAGATAGGAGTCCTTTAGGTTTCCGTAATTCCCATTCGGCTTTAACATATCGTTTCTCCCTGTAAATTATTCCACCGTCACGCTCTTGGCCAGGTTTCGCGGCTTATCCACGTCCAGTCCGCGGTTCACGCTGGTGTAGTATCCCAGCAGCTGCAGCGGCACGATCGCCAGTGACGCCATGAAATGTTCATCCGTTTTGGGAATGTAGACCGTGAAGTTCACCGAATCCTCAACGGAGAAATTCCCGTTGGTCGTAATGCCCATCAGGTAGGCACCGCGGGACTTGCATTCCATCATATTGGAAACGGTCTTCTCATACAGCGCCTGCTGGGTCAGCACGCCGATCACCAGGGTGTTGTTCTCAATCAGGCTGATCGTTCCGTGCTTCAGTTCGCCGGCGGCATAGGCCTCCGAATGGATGTAGCTGATCTCCTTCATCTTCAGACTGCCTTCCAGGCTGATCGCATAGTCCAGCCCGCGGCCGATGAAGAAAATGTCGTGGGTGTTGGCAATCTTGGAGGAAAACCACTGCAGCCTTTCCTTCTCATCCAGGATCCTTTTGATCTTGTCCGGAATCAGGGCAAGTTCCGCCAGCAGTTCCGCGGTCCGCTCCGGTGTAATGGCTTCCCGCACCCGGGCCATATGGATGGCCAGTACATCCGCAGCCGCCAGCTGGGCGCTGTACGCCTTGGTGGTGGCCACGGCAATTTCCGGGCCGGCCAGCGTATACAGCACATGGTCCGCTTCCCGGGCAATCGTGGAACCGATGACGTTGACGATCGCCAGCGTCATGGCGCCGCGCTCCTTGGCCACCCGCAGGGCCGCCAGGCTGTCCGCCGTTTCCCCGGACTGGGAAATGATGATCACCAGGGTGTTCCCGTTCATCGGAATGTTCCGGTAACGGAATTCAGACGCCAGCTCCACCCGGACCGGGATTCCCGCCAGGTCCTCAATCACATACTGGGCGGCCATGCCCACATGCCATGCGGAGCCGCAAGCAGCGATGTCGACCTGCTCAATGGAGCGTATCATGTCATCCGTCAGGCCGGTCTGGCTCAGGTCAATCGTTCCATCCTTGACTACGCTGTTCAGCGTATCCCGGACCGCAACCGGCTGCTCATGGATCTCCTTGAGCATGAAGTGTTCAAAGCCGCCTTTTTCCGCCGCTTCGGCGTCCCATGTGATCTCCGTCAGTGGCATGTTCACTTCGTCGCCGTTCAGGTCGTAGAATACGACTTTCCCGGGGGATACCCGGGCTACCTGCAGGTTGTCGATATAGTATACCTGCCGGGTATACTTCAGGATGGCCGGAACGTCGGACGCCAGGTAGGAATCCTCGCCTTCCGTGCCGATGATCAGGGGAGAATCCTTGCGGGCTGCAAAAATCTCATCCGGATAATCCTTGAACATCAGGGCCAGGGCATAGCTGCCCCGGATCCGCACCATGGTCCGGGTAATCGCGTCCACCGGACCGATCTTGTATTTCTTGTAATAGTAATCCACCAGCTTTACGGCCACTTCCGTATCTGTATCGCTGTAGAAGGAATAGCCGTGGCGCAGGAGCTTGTCCTTCAGCTCCGTGAAGTTCTCAATGATGCCGTTATGGACGCCCACCACATCAGATTCCACGACGCCGCTGCCGGAACCCCGGCAGTTGCCGCTGACGTGCGGATGTGCATTCACCAGGCTGGGATCCCCGTGGGTAGCCCAGCGGGTATGGCCGATGCCGCAGCATCCCGCCAGAGCCCGGCCCTGGTCCGTCTTATCCGCCAGGTGATGCAGCTTTCCGGTGGCCTTCACGACCTCAGCCAGCGCCGTTCCATTCCGAACGGCCAGGCCGGCGGAATCATATCCCCGGTATTCCAGCCTGGAAAGGCTGTCCAGCAGGATCGGCGCCGCCTGAACATGTCCCGTATATCCAACGATTCCGCACATATCATAATCCTCCGTAATTTCATAAAAAAACGGGTAAAGGGGGTCTTTCACAAGACCCCCTTGCCCTGTTCGGGGAGGATCATATCATACTTGATTGCCCGTTGTCAATAATACATTATAATACATTAATACAAGTTGTATTAATCATCTCCCTGCAGTGCGTCATACCCCGTCTCGCCGGTCCGGACACGAACCACGTCCTCCACGTCGTGGACGAAGATCTTGCCGTCGCCGATATGGCCGGTATACAGCACCTTCCGGGCTGTTTCGATGACCTTGGCCACCGGCACCTTGCTGACCACGATATCCACCTGGACCTTCGGCAGCAGCGTCACTTCAACCGGCGTGCCGCGGTAATACTCAGGCTTGCCCTTCTGCATGCCGTAGCCCATGACGTTGGTCACGGTCATGCCCGTGATGCCGATGCCGTTCATGGCGGTCTTCAGGCTCTCCAGGCTGGCCGGACGGCAGACGATCTGCACGCGGGTGTAGACCGGTTCATCAGGCGCCTTTTCAGCCTTCTTAGCAGTTGTAACCGGTCCGATAACTGCCGCAGCGCCTTCCGCCACGGGCGGCACTTCACCGGTCAGAGTGAATACGCCTTCCTCAGGCAGGATGGAGAATCCGGCATAAGCAGTGGTCAGGCCGTGCTCGCTGCGGTCGAGGCCCATGACCTCATCTTCTGCGTCAGCCCGCAGGCCGATGGTCTTTTTGATCACAAAGAACACAATGGTGATCACCACAGCTGTCCATGCAATCGTTGCGCCGACGCCCAGCGCCTGCACGCCCAGGAAATGGAATCCGCCGCCGTAGAAAACGCCCTTCTCCGTGCTCACGCCCGTGGCGAACAGTCCTGTCAGGAGCGTTCCCATCGCACCGCATACTCCGTGAACGGAGATCGCACCGACCGGGTCATCGATTTTGACCACATTGTCAAAGAAGCTGACCGACAGCACCACCAGGATGCCGCATACCAGGCCGATGATTGCCGCACCGAAGGGGTTAACCGCGTCACACCCGGCTGTAATGCCGACCAGACCGGCCAGCGCCGCGTTGAAGGTCATGGATACATCCGGCTTGCCGTAACGGGCCCAGGTAAAGATCATGCAAGCCAGGGTTGCCACTGCCGCCGCCAGGTTGGTGTTAAAGAACACCAGGCTGGCGGATTCGATCGCTTCATCGCTGTCCATCGCCACGGTGGACGCACCATTGAAACCGAACCAGCAGAACCAGAGGATAAACACGCCGAGCGCGGCGATCGACAGGTTATGGCCCAGGATCGCCCGGGGCTTTCCGTCCTTGCCGTACTTGCCGATGCGCGGCCCCAGCATCTTCGCGCCAATCAGGGCGCAGACGCCGCCGACCATATGCACCGCGGTGGAACCGGCAAAATCATGGAATCCCATTTCAGCCGCCCAGCCGCCGCCCCAGATCCAGTGGCCGCTGACCGGATAGATAAACAATGAAATCGCCGCGGAGTAGATGCAGTAAGCAGAGAACTTTGTGCGCTCCGCCATGGCACCGGAAACGATCGTCGCGGAAGTCGCACAGAAGACGGTCTGGAAAATCGCGAAGGCCCACAGCGGTACGCCGTCCGGCAGGACCGCACCGTATTCCTTCATGATGAAGGGATCGATCCAGCCAAACAGGGCCGTACCCGATCCGAACATGATGCCAAATCCGATCAGCCAGTAGATCGGGGTACCGATACAGAAGTCCATCAGGTTCTTCATCAGGATATTACCGGTATTCTTGGCCCGGGTAAAACCGGCTTCACACATCGCGAAGCCTGCCTGCATGAAGAAGACCAGCGCCGCGCCTATGAGGACCCAGATTGTGTTTGCTGCAGAGAACATTCAACTCACTCTCCTTTTCTCTGTGCGTCTGCACAGGTATCAAAAAAGGCGCCGGGGTGCTTCTGCACACCCTTGCGCCTTGCTTGATTGCGTGTATTGTATACAGGATCCAATCGTCTGTCAAGCGGAAAACAACCGAAGAACATTGGTTTTTTCACGCATCTTTTTTCTCAGCCGCCGATCTGCTTTTCCAGCCGTCCCATAATCTCCCGGTAGGCGTCCTCAACGCCGCCCATATCCCGCCGGAAACGGTCCTTGTCGAGCTTTTCATGGGTCTTGCTGTCCCACAGGCGGCAGGTATCCGGGCTGATTTCATCCGCCAGGACGATGGTTCCGTCTGACAGGCGGCCGAACTCCAGCTTGAAGTCCACCAGCGTCACGCCGCAGGAAAGCCAGAATTCCTTCAGTGCTTCATTGATCCGGAAAGAAAGGTCCTTGATGGTTTCAATTTCTTCTTTGGTCGCCAGTTTCAGCGCCAGGGCGTGGTATTCGTTCAGCAGCGGATCGCCGAGTTCGTCGTTCTTATAGGAAAACTCAATCGTCGGCGCGTCAAAAACAATGCCTTCCTCCACGCCGTAATGCTTCGCAAAGGATCCCGCTGAGATATTCCGGATAATCACTTCCAGCGGTACAATCTGCACGCGCTTGACCAGTGTATCCCGTTCGCTGAGTTCCTTCACAAAGTGGGTCGGAATTCCCTTCTTCGCCAGCATCTGCATCAGGGCATTGCTCATCCGGTTGTTGATGACGCCTTTGCCTTCAATGGTGCCCTTTTTCAGGCCGTTGAATGCCGTTGCATCGTCCTTGTAGGACACGATCAGCAGCTCCGGATTCTCCGTCTCGAATACTTTCTTGGCCTTGCCTTCGTACAGCTGAACTCCCTTGTTCATTGAAACCACCCTCCTGTTATTTCCTGAGATACCGGTCGGTTTCCCGTGCCGCCGCCCGGCCGTCCGCCAGGGCACGAACCACCAGGGACTGTCCGGTGCGCATATCGCCGGCGCTGAACAGCTTTCCGCCCAGGTAATGGCTCTGGTCTTCCGGCAGCAGCCGTCCCCTGGAATCCGCAGAAAGTGAGAACGCTTCCCGCGTTTTCTCATCGCAGCCGACAAAGCCGGCTGCAATCAGCATCAGGTCGCATGGCAGGGTCTGTTCCGAGCCTTCCACCGGCGCCATCTTCCCATCCGGGGTTCTGTGCAGCTTCACGGTTTCCGCGGCGGTCATCTGACCACCGGCGTCTATTATAACCCGTTTTACCGTTGTTTCATAGACCCTTGGATCATTTCCCTGTACTTCTGCTGCTTCCATTTGCCCGTAATCCGTCCGGAGGGTTCTCGGCCATTCCGGCCAGGGATTGCCCGGTGTCCGGAATTCCGGCGGAGCAGGCATCATTTCCAGCTGCGTCACCGATGCGCAGCCCTGCCGCAGCACCGTACCCACACAGTCGTTCCCCGTATCGCCGCCACCGATCACCAGCACATGCTTTCCGCAGGCCAGCCGGTTATCCTCCCCGGCCAGCAGGCGTTTCGTGGTTTCCGTCAGGAAATCCACCGCAAAATACACGCCTTTTGCATCCGCGTTTTCCACATTCAGCGACCGGGGCTTCCGCGCACCGCCGCACAGCACCACGGCATCCGCATTCCCCAGTTTTTCCGGATCTGCATCCGTGTTCAACCGGAAAGCGACGCCTTCCGCCTCCATCAGGTGGATCCGCCGCTCCACGATGCCCTTGGGCAGCTTCATGTTCGGAATCCCGTAGGTCAGCAGCCCGCCGGCCCTGTCTGCCCGTTCATATACCGTCACCTGATGCCCCAGCCGGTTCAGCAGGTCCGCTGCCGCCAGTCCGGAAGGTCCGCTGCCGACCACGGCCACATGCTTTCCGGTCCGGGTTTTCGGCGTTCGCGGGCGAACCCAGCCCTGTTCAAATCCTTTTTCGATCAGATACAGCTCGTTGTCCCGGTTGGTCACGCCGCCTTCTTCCGACAGGTTGCATGCCTTTTCGCACAGCGCGGGGCAAACCCGCCCGGTGAATTCCGGGAAAGGTGCTGTTTCCAGCAGGCGCTCCAGCGCCTCCTGTTCCTGTCCCCGGCAAAGCAGGTCGTTCCATTCCGGAATCAGATTGTGCAGCGGGCATCCGAAGCCGGACTGGCAGAAGGGCACACCGCAGTTCATGCAGCGGGAGGCCTGGCAGAAGCGTTCTTCCGCCGGCTGCGCAACATGCAGGTCCTCATAGTCCGAAAGGCGTTCCTTCACATCCCGGAACGGATTTTCCTTCCGGCTGTATTCCATAAATCCAGTTGCCGTACCCATGATATTCCCCCCTACCAGGTCTCAGGTTTCAGGAGAACCTATCTTTTCTGATGCCTTATGCCTGGCACCTGATACAAGTTTTCTGCAGGAAAGCCTGATACTCATCCGATATGACCGTTTTGAATGCCGGCAGGTAATCCTCAAAGTGGGCCAGAATCTCCGCCGCCTTTTTCGATCCGGTTGTCTTCTCATGCATGCTCAGCAGCCGCTGCAGCTCATCCGCTTCATTCCCGCGTACCGGATACGCCTTCACATGGCCGGGATTCAGTTTCCCTTCCAGCGTGCCGTCTTCATCCAGCACCCAGGCGATACCGCCGCTCATGCCGGCGGCAAAGTTGTCGCCCACCGGTCCCAGTACGGCCACCCGTCCGCCGGTCATGTATTCACATCCGTGGTCACCCACGCCTTCCGTGACCGCCCATGCGCCGGAATTGCGCACCGCAAAGCGTTCGCCGGTTTTGCCTGCCACAAAAGCGTATCCGCTTGTCGCCCCGTACAGGGCCACGTTGCCGATCAGGGTATCCTCCGGCCGCCAGATACTGTCTGCCGGCGGGCATACCGCGATGGTACCGCCGGACAGGCCTTTGCCCAGGTAATCGTTGGCCACACCGAAGAGTGTAATCGCCTGGCCCTTGGGCAGGAACGCCCCGAAGGACTGGCCGCCGCAGCCCAGTGCCTGGATATTCCGTTCGCCTTTCAGCATCGTGCCGAAAGCCCGGTCTGTTGTCATCAGCTGCACATGGTCCTGGAACAGCCGCGCGTCCGTCCGCTCCTGCAGATGGAAATCATGCTTCGCTTCCGGCCGGAAATGCGTGTTTCGTGCGAAACCGGTCAGGTCGGACAGATCCATCGCGGTGTTTTCCTTCATCTTCAGCAGGTCGCTCCGGCCGACCAGCTCCGCTACCGTCCGGGCGCCCAGCTTCGCCATGATCTCCCGCAGCTGTTCCGCAATGAACAGCATGAACCGTTCCACATACTCCGGCTTCCCGGCAAATCTTTTCCGCAGATCCGGATTCTGTGTCGCAATGCCGAAGGGGCAGGTGCCCAGATGGCATACCCGCATCATCCGGCAGCCCATGGTCACCAGCGGCGCCGTGGCAAAGCCGAACTCCTCCGCGCCCAGCAGCAGTGCCACTGCCACATCATGGCCGCTCATCAGCTTGCCGTCTGTTTCCAGCGTCACCGTCTGCCGCAGCCGGTTCCTGCACAGCACCTGGTGGGCTTCCGCCAGGCCGATCTCCCATGGCAGGCCCGCATGATGCACGCTGCTGAGCGGCACCGCGCCGGTCCCGCCTTCCCCGCCGGAAATCAGGATCCCGCCTGCGCCGGCTTTGGCCACGCCGCTGGCAATCGTCCCGACACCGCTGGAGGACACCAGTTTCACGGTAATCTTAGCCTGCTCGTTGGCACACTGCAGGTCGTAAATCAGTTCCGCCAGGTCTTCAATCGAATAGATATCATGGTGCGGCGGCGGGGAAATCAGGGAAATCCCCGGCGTGGAGCAGCGGGTGCGCGCCACGCTCTCCGTCACCTTGGCGCCGGGCAGGTGTCCGCCCTCGCCGGGCTTGGCGCCCTGCGCCATCTTGATCTGTATTTCTTTGGCAGAAAGCAGGTATTCCCGGGTTACGCCGAAGCGTCCGGAGGCCACCTGTTTGATGGCAGAGTTCAGCTCGGTGCCGAAGCGTTCAGGCAGTTCTCCGCCTTCGCCGCTGTTGGACTTCCCGCCCAGGCGGTTCATCGCCTTGGCCAGGCATTCATGGGCTTCCTGGGAAATGGAGCCATAGCTCATTGCGCCGGTACGGAAACGATGCACAATGCTTTCCGCCGGTTCCACATCGGAAAGCGGAATCTCCCGGCAGGCTTCATACCGGAAGGTCAGCATAGACCGGATTGTCCGCGGCCCTTCGTTTTCCACCCTTGCGGCATACCGGTCAAACAGCGCTTTGTCATCCGTCCATACCGCCTGCTGCAGCATATGGATTGTCTCCGGAGAATACAGGTGCTCCTCCGCGCCTTCCCCGCTGCGCAGGCGATGAATGCCGACGCTGGGCAGGCCTTTCTGCTCCGGTTCCTCAAAGGCGGCCCCATGGTGGAAAATCAGGTCCGTCTCCACCCTGTTCAGGTCCGCTCCGCCGAGAACACAGGGCGTATTCGTAAAGTATGTATCGACAAACCGGTCGTCTAGTCCGACAGTTTCAAACAGCTGCGCGCTCTGGTATGCCTGCAGCGTGGAAACGCCCATCTTCGAGGCAATTTTCAGCACACCGGCGGTCAGTGCCTTGTTGTAGTTCTCCAGTGCCTCCGCTTCCGGCAGCTGAATTTGTCCCTTCGCGCACAGATCCCGTACGCATTCATGGGCCAGGTACGGATTCACTGCCCGCGCACCGAAAGCGATCAGCAGGGCCAGCTGATGCACATCCCGCGGCTCGCCGCTTTCCAGGATGACCGAGACCGCCGTCCGCTTTTTGATGTGAATCAGGTGCTGTTCCAGGGCGGATACCGCCAGCAGGGACGGAATCGCCAGATGCGCTTCATCCACGCCGCGGTCCGACAGGATCAGCACGTTGATATGATCCCGGCATGCCTGGTCGCACGCCGCAAAGAAAGTATCCACCGCATCCCGCAGGCTGTTTCCCTTTTCATACCGCAGGGGAACCGTCCGTACGGAAAACGCCGGATGCTGCAGTTCCCGGATCCGCCGGAGCTCATCCTCGGTCAGCACCGGGGAAGGCAATTCCAGCACCGTGCAGTTTTCCGGATCATGGCTCAGCAGGTTGCCGTCATCGCCGATATAGATGGAGCAGTCCGTCTTGACTTCCTCCCGCAGGGCGTCAATCGGCGGATTCGTCACCTGGGCAAAGCGCTGCCGGAAATAGTCAAACAGCGGCGGATGGGCCTTGGACAGCGCCGCGATCGGTTCATCCGCGCCCATGGAAACAATAGGCTCCGTGCCGTTCACCGCCATCGGCCGCAGGATATCCTGAATATCCTCCTGGGTATAACCAAATGCCTTGCAAAGTGGAACGTGGGGGACGGTTCCTTTTGTTTCACTTTTTGGAACGTCAGGAACCGTCCCCTGCGTTCCATTTTCGGGCAGGTCTTCCAGCCGGATGGCCTGTTTCATCCATTCCGTATACGGATACGCCTGTGCGTAACGGGTTTTGACCTCCGTGCTTTCCATCAGCCGGCCGGTAGTCAGGTCCGCCTCCAGCACATCGCCGCCGTGCAGTTTCCACCGGCGAACGATATGCGCATTCTCCTCAAACAGCACCCCGGCTTCGGAAGAAAGGATCAACCGGTGGTCATCCGTCAGCGCGCACCGCAGCGGGCGCAATCCGTTCCGGTCCAGGGAAGCGCAGACCCTGTCGCCATCCGAATACAGCACGGCAGCCGGCCCGTCCCATGGTTCCATCATGGTCGCATAATACCGATACAGGTCGCGCCACGGCGTCTTTTTCCGTGATTTCTGCCAGGGTTCCGGCAGCAGGATCATGCCCGCCAGCGAAAGCGGAAATCCGTTCATCGTCAGGAACTCCAGCGTGTTATCCAGCATCTGGCTGTCGCTTCCGCTTTCCGCCACCACCGGAAGCACGCGCCGCATCTCATCGCCCATGACCGCGGAGGACATCGTCTCCTCCCGGGCCTTCATCCGGTCATGGTTGCCGCGGATTGTATTGATCTCGCCGTTGTGCAGCAGCATCCGGTGCGGATGCGCCTTGCTCCAGCTCGGGAAGGTGTTTGTCGAGAAGCGGGAGTGTACCATCGCCATGCAGCTGGTATACCGCGCGTCCTGCAGGTCGTCATAAAAAGACCGCAGCTGGCTGACCAGCATCATGCCCTTATAGACAATCGTCCGGCAGGACAGCGAACAGACATAGGTATCCGTATCCTGTTTTTCAAAGATCCGGCGCAGCACATACAGCCGCCGATCAAAATCCAGCCCGGCTGCCACGCCTTCCGGCCGCCGCAGAAAGCACTGGCGGATCCGCGGCATGGTACGCCGCGCGCCGGCACCCAGCTGCGCCGGATGGCAGGGCACATCCCGCCAGCCCAGCACGGCAATCCGTTCCGATGATGCCAGCTGCTCAAAAATGTGGCATGTGTTGTCCGTGCCGACTTCATCTTCCGGCATAAAGAACATCCCCACGCCATAATCTCCGGGCTGTCCCAGAGAGATTCCCTCTTCCCGGGCCCAGGCCGAAAACAGGCTGTGGGGCAGTTGGGTCAGAATCCCGACCCCGTCGCCGGTGGTTCCCAGGGCGTCGCTTCCGGCCCGGTGCGCCAGGCGCTCCACAATGCAGAGCGCCTGGTCTACCGTCCGGTGGGTGGCCCGACCGTTCAGGTCTGCCACCGCGCCTACGCCGCAGCTTTCATGCTCGAGTTCCTCATGATACAGAGGATATCGCTGATCCCTCATTGGTCATTCTCTCCTCTGAGTGGTCAGTGATCAGCAATCATAATCCACTGTTCACTTTCCACTAATCACTTTCTTGGCGTATTCCGTCATCTTAATGCCATGGTTCATGGCCTGTTTCTGCAGCAGATGGTGAGCCTCCGGCTCGGATATCTGCATCTGTTTCATTAATATCGCCTTTGCCTGTTCCACGATTTCCTTGTCGGTCCCGCTTCTCCGGGGCATCTGTCTGTAATGCAGCTGATTCAGCATTTCCAGTGCACCGAGAATCGTCTGACCCGAGGTCGGAACAGGAAGGCGGAACACTTCCGGAGCATCGCAGTCCGCCAGGATGGACGGCTTTGCGATCCACAGGATCTGTACCCGGTCTCCGTAATCCCAGATCAGTTCATCAGGTTTGCAGTCCGGAAAAGCACCCATGATAATGAGGATGCTGTCTTCACTCTCTGTCAGTGCTCTCCGCAGGCTGCTTTCTGACGCGCAGCAGCGGTATACGGTATAACCGGAGGAGGCCAGCAGCCGGGACATTTGGTCGCGGTTCGTATCCGACACGCTGGCGATAATCATTCGCGCCACTCAGCCTTCCCCCTTTTTTAGTTATCAGTTATTAGCCGTCAGTCACCGGAATGGTCTGGATTCCGTCAACTGGCATCTGAAAACTGATATGAAAATCTGATAACTGAAAGCCGATCACTGACAGAAGCATCAGTACATGACGATATACCGGTCAATTTCCCACTGGCTGACGTGCGTGCGATAAGCATCCCATTCTTTCTCTTTGCCTTCCACATACTGGGTCAGCACATGCTCGCCCAGCGTGTCGCAGATCACCGGGTCCGCCTTCAGGCATTCCACCGCTTCCTTCAGGTTGCCGGGCAGGGATTTGATGCCCTTGGCTTCCCGGGTGGCGGCATCCATGGCAAAGATGTTTTCCGTAATTTCGTCCGGCGGGGTCATGCCCTTTTCAATGCCATCCAGGCCGGCCGCCAGGCACACCGCCAGGTTCAGGTAGGGGTTGCAGCTCGGATCGGGGCAACGCAGCTCAACCCGGGTGCCGCTGCCGCGTGCAGCAGGAATGCGGATCAGGGCGCTGCGGTTGCTGGCGCTCCAGGCCAGGTAGCAGGGGGCTTCATAGCCCGGCACCAGGCGCTTGTAGCTGTTGACCAGCGGGTTTGAAATCGCCGCCATGCCCCGGATATGGGTCAGGATACCTGCGATGAAGGAATAGGCTTCCTTGCTCAGGCCGCGCTTGTCGGAAGGATCGGCAAATACGTTCTTTCCGTCCTTGAAGAGGCTCATGTTGGTGTGCATGCCGCTGCCGTTGATGCCGAATACCGGCTTGGGCATAAAGGTCGCATGCAGGCCGTTCTTCTGGGCCAGCGTTTTCACCGCCAGTTTGAACGTCATGATATTGTCGGCGGAGCTCAGCGCATCCGCATACCGGAAGTCGATCTCATGCTGGCCGGCTGCCACTTCATGGTGGCTGGCTTCAATTTCAAAGCCCATCTGTTCCAGTGCCATGCAGATCTCACGCCGGGTGCTTTCGCCGTGATCCAGCGGTCCCAGGTCGAAATAGCCGGCTTCATCGGACGTTGCGGTGGTCGGCCGTCCCTGTTCATCCGTCTGGAAAAGGAAGAACTCGCACTCCGGTCCCACATTGAAGGAGTATCCCATGTCCGCCGCACGCTTCAGCACTTTCTTCAGCACACCGCGGGGATCTCCGGCAAAGGGGGTGCCGTCCGGATTGTACACATCGCAGATCAGCCGGGCAACTTTCCCGTGCTGCGGGCGCCAGGGCAGAATCGTAAAGGTGTCCAGATCGGGATGCAGGTACTGGTCGCTTTCATTGATCCGGACAAAGCCTTCAATGCTGCTGCCGTCGATCATGATTTCATTATTGACGGCTTTCTCAATCTGGCTGGCCGTAATGGCCACATTCTTCAGCTGACCGAAAATATCGGTAAACTGCATCCGGATAAACTCCACGTCACCTTCCCGAACCAGGCGGATAATGTCCTCTTTCGTGTACTTGCTCATCGTTCTTCCCTCCTCAGTCGATAAAAAGAAAACAAGGTGCGCCGCTCAACCACGACACCCTTGTCCTGATGCGCGAATCTTATCACCCGTCCGGAGCCCTGTCAAGCACCCCGATTGTATTCCCTTTGTTTTCGCCGCATCATCCCCTGGAAGCATCCTTGACAACCGCTTTTCAGAATGATACCATACCCGACATCAAGGCAAGGGTGTCCTGGAAAGGATCCCTTGCCTTTTTGACATCAAAGGAGATGATCGCATGCTGACGTACTCCGTCTGCTTTATGAACCGAAAGCCCGGAACAATTTAATTCAACTGATTAATGAATATTGCTCCGAAGGAGGCATTCAACATGTGTTCAATCTTTGGCCTGACCAGCAGCCGGGTACCCCGTGATCTGATCGAAACCTGTTTCAACCGTACCATCTCCCGCGGTCCGGATATGAGCCGCCTCGTGGATATTCCCGGCGGCGTCCTCGGTTTCCACCGCCTGGCCATCATGGGCCTGCATGAAGAAGGCATGCAGCCTTTCCAACTGGATGACGATTATGTGATCTGCAACGGCGAGCTTTACGGGTTCCGCCCGCTCCGCGAACGCCTGATGCAGACCTATGAAATAAAGAGCGGATCGGACTGCGAAATCCTGCTTCCGCTCTACCGGGAATACGGCGTTGAAATGTTCAAAACCCTGGACGCCGAATTTGCCCTGATCCTTTATGACGGAAAGCAGGGCAAAATGATCGCCGCCCGCGATCCCATTGGCATCCGCCCGCTCTATTACGGCCGCCTGGCAGACGGCGAATGGGCCTTTGCCAGCGAGCCGAAAAACCTGATAGGCCTGTGTAAAATCATCATGCCCTTCCCGCCCGGACATTACTGGATGGACGGGGAGTTTGTGCAGTACGCGGATCCCGCGTATGTGGGATATTTCTCCATGAAAACAGAAGAGGAAGTATGTCCCAAGCTTCGCCGCCTGCTGATGGACGGCGTGGAAAAACGGCTGGACGCGGACGCGCCGGTCGGTTTCCTGCTCTCCGGCGGCCTGGATTCCTCCCTCGTCTGCGCCATTGCCCAGAAGATGCTCCCCCACCCGATCCGCACCTTCGCCATCGGCATGGATATCGACGCCATTGACCTGAAGTATGCCCGGATGGTTGCCGATTATATCGGTTCAGAGCATACGGAAGTCATTATCAGCGAAAAGGACGTGCTCGATGCGCTTCCGACGGTGGTTGAACTGCTCGGCACCTGGGATATCACCACCATTCGCGCATCCATCGGCATGTACCTGGTCTGCAAATGGATTCATGAAAACACGGATGTCCGGGTACTGCTCACCGGCGAAATTTCCGATGAGCTTTTCGGCTATAAATACACAGACTTTGCCCCCTCTGCCGCCGCCTTCCAGGAGGAAGCGGAGAAGCGCATCCGGGAACTGCATATGTACGACGTGCTCCGGGCGGACCGGTGCATCTCCGTCAACTCCCTGGAAGCCCGCGTTCCCTTTGGCGACCTGAAATTCGTCCGGTATGCCATGAGCATTGACCCGGAGCTGAAAATGAACCGTCACAACATGGGCAAATACCTGATCCGCAAAGCCTTTGCCGATGACCACATCTTGCCGGATGAAATCCTGTGGCGCCAGAAGGCAGCTTTTTCCGACGCCGTCGGCCATTCCATGGTCAACGACCTGAAAGCGCTTGCGGAAAGAACATATACGGACAAGGAATTTGAGCGCCTGGCAGCGAAATACGATTACTGCCGTCCCTTTACGAAGGAGAGCCTCCTTTACCGGGAGCTCTTCGAGCAGTATTATCCCGGCCAGGCATACATGATCCCCGGCTTCTGGATGCCGAACAAAACCTGGCCCGGCTGCAACGTCGACGATCCTTCCGCGAGGGTTCTGGCGAACTACGGCGCCAGCGGTCAGTAATCCACCCCTGAAACTGACAGCTTGCAGCTGATATCGTGCCGGAGGAATCATGAACAAAGAGCTGATCCTGATCCTGGATTTCGGCGGCCAGTACACCCAGCTGATCGCCCGCCGCGTCCGCGAATGCCACGTTTATTCCGAAGTAATTCCATGGAACACGCCTCTTCCGAAAATCCTGGCCCGCCAGCCGAAGGGCATCATCCTTTCCGGCGGTCCCTCCAGCGTCCGGGACGCGGGCGCGCCGAAAATTGATCCCGCGCTGTATGATGCGGGCATCCCGGTTCTCGGTATCTGCTACGGCATGCAGCTGACCGCTGACCTGCTGGGCGGACATGTGGAAAAAGCAAAAGAACGGGAATACGGCCGCATCACAGTCCGGCTGGACAACCGGTCCGGCCTTTTCGGCGGCATGAAGCCTTCCTCCGGCTGCTGGATGAGCCATACATGGCAGGTCAGTGCCTGCCCGCCCGGTTTCCGCGTCATCGCAGAAACGGATAACTGTTCCGTTGCCGCCATGATCCACGAGGAAAAGAAAATCTGCTGTGTGCAGTTCCATCCCGAAGTCACCCATACCGAGGACGGCAGCATGCTGATCCGGAACTTCCTGTTCCGCTTCTGCGGCTGTTCCGGCGACTGGACGATGAACGCCTTCGCCGAAACCGCCATTCAGCAGATCCGGGAGACGGTGGGCGAAACCGGCACTGTGCTACTGGCCCTGTCCGGCGGTGTGGATTCCTCGGTGGTCGCCGCCCTGATCTACCGGGCCATCGGCAAGCGCCTCACCTGTGTTTTTGTGGATCACGGCCTCCTTCGCAAAGGCGAAAGCGACCAGGTCTGCCATGTGTTCAGCCACCTGTTCCCGGTCCGTTTTGTCCGGTCGGATGCTTCGGCCCGCTTCTTTGCGGATCTGAAGGGAGTCACTGACCCGGAGGAAAAACGGCACATCATCGGCCGGGATTTTATTGAAGTATTCAAGGACGAAGCAAAAGCCCTGGGCAAAATGGATTATTTCGCACAGGGCACCATTTATCCGGATGTCATTGAGAGCGGCCAGGGCACCAACGCCGCCGTCATCAAGAGCCACCATAACGTGGGCGGCCTGCCGAAGGAACTGGGCTTTACCGAGCTGATCGAACCGCTGCGGATGCTGTTCAAGGATGAAGTCCGCGCGCTGGGAGAGACCCTGGGCCTTCCCCGGGAACTGGTCTGGCGCCAGCCCTTCCCTGGTCCCGGCCTCGCCATCCGGATCATCGGGGAAGTCACGCCTGAGAAAGCGGAAATCGTCCGGGAAAGCGACGCCATCCTCCGGGAGGAGATTGCCGCCGCCGGACTGGACCGGCATGTGAACCAGTATTTCACCGTCCTGACCGGCATCCAGAGCGTCGGCGTCATGGGCGATGAGCGCACGTATGACTACACCATTGCCATCCGCGCCGTTACCACCGACGACTTCATGACCGCCGACTGGGCGCGCCTCCCCTACGACCTCATCGCCAGGATTTCCTCCCGCATTGTGAACGAGGTTCCGCACGCCAGCCGTGTCGTCCTGGATGTGACCACTAAACCGCCGGCAAGTATTGAATGGGAATGATGATTTCTTTACTTTCTCATCCTCGGATCTGTTGATTTTCAATCGCTTCCGGGGATGTTGTCTTTTTCCTGGCTACAAATTGGCTACATTTTTTCGCTTTTTTTGTAGCCAGCACTGTCCGAGCTTTTCGGGTCGATCGTCTCGTTCAGTATTCTGGCCACTTCCTGCTGCTTGTTGGGATACAGGTGGCTGTAGATGTCCATGGTGGTCTGAACCTTTTCGTGGCCCAGCCGTTCCGCGATCAGCAGCGGGGAGAACCCCTTCTCCACCAGCAGCGACGCATGGCTGTGTCTCGTATCATGGACCCGAATCTTTTTCACTCCGGAGCGCCTGCACCCTTCTTCCATAATCTTGTACAGGAATTCTTTCTTATAGGGGAAGATTCGATCATCCTTTTTCAGCCCGTAGCACAGCCCCATGTATTCTTCCAGGCATTCGCACAGCTTATCCGGCATGGATATCGTGCGGATGCTTTTCTGCGTTTTGGGCGTCGTGATGATCTCTTTTCCGTTCAGGTACTGATAGTTCTTGTTCACCGTCAGCATCTTCTTTTCCAGATCGATGTCCGCCGGTGTCAGCGCCAGCAGTTCCCCTTCCCGGATTCCGGTATAGTACAGCGTCATGTAGATTGCGTACCAGACCGGCTCATCTTCAACGGATTCGATGAATTTCTGGAATTCGTCCTGCGTCCAGAACTGCATCTCGTCCGCCTGCTTCTTCCCCATGCCGCCCGCCTTATGGCAGGGGTTCTCCTTCAGTCCGTAGTACTTCACCGCGTAATTGAAGATCGCAACCAGCTGGTTCTGTATCGTCCGCAGGTAAGTCTGCGAATAAGGCTTTCCATCTGCATCCCGATACTTGGTCAGCGAGTTCTGCCACTTACGGATATCCGTGGGCTTAATCTCATTCAGCGGGATTTTCCTGAAGTACGGAAGGATCTTGGTATCAATCAGCCACTTTTTACTGCTCAGGGTGGTTTCCTTCAGGCGCTGCTTCATGTCCTCATTATAGATCTCCACGAAGCTCCCGAATTTCATCCCGACATTGCCGGTGGACTGACTGATGAATTCCTGTTCCCACTGTACGGCTTCTCGCTTTGTCGCGAAGCCGCGTTTCTTCTTATGAACGGTTTTACCCGTCCAGTCCGTGATCCGGAGCTGACTCATCCAGCGCCCCGTATCGCCATCCCTGGTTACCGACATAGTACCTCCTTTCCCTCAGACTTATATCCGCCATTCCGTGATTACTCATTCGGTGATTCCCTCCTGTTGCAGACTTTCCAGATACTCGTTTCTCCGCTTAATCCGCTCTTCTTTCGACAGTTCCTTCGGTTCGGCAAGCTCTACAGGCGTCGCCGCGTAATACGCCAGCGTCTGTTCCTGCCACTTCTGATAGGCTGCCTGCGTCAGAGCGTAGCTGCGAAGTTCTTCCCGCTGTCCCTCCCAGTCTTCCAGGAACAGGCACATGTCCGCGTTCAGGGGAGATTGTTTATCTTTCCCCCTGAAAGTCAGTGCGCATTGCCATTCCCGGCTGTGCGGAGGACGGTTTACATTAATTGAGAAATTCAGTCCGTCCACCTGCTCAATGTGGAAGAGGAAGTTCAGCACGTCCGCCATGCTCGTGATCGGTGTAACCTCCGTATCATAGCCAAGAATATAGGTCGGCGTGCTGTCCAGTACCTTCGCCAGATCATTGACCACCCCGACAGAAACCTCAATCTCGCCTGTTTCATATTTCTGAACAGTGCGCAGAGATTTCCCGATCAGGTTTGCCAGCTCGATCTGGTTCAGATGCTTTTTCTTACGGAGCGCCTTGATTCTTGCCCCGACAGCGGAATAGTCGAAAGTCTCCACAAAGTATCACCTCGTACATAAGATATCACAAACTAATACGAATTGCAAGTGCATTTTTTATTTCTTTTTGATGTTGACAAATGCATTTTGGATGCTATAATGTGAATTGTGCATTATAAGTGCGTGTTTTGGGAAATATATCCCATATCAGCCGCATGAAAGATGCATGAATCAAGATTGGAAAGGAGGGTTGTCCATGAAAGCGCAGTTCATCACCGCGGAGGAAGTTCAGGATGTTCTGGGCGTAAGCCGCAGCAAGGCTTACCAGATCGTTCAGGGCATGAATCGTGAGCTGAAGGCGCAGGGGTTCATTACCATCTCCGGTAAGTGCCCCATCGCTTACTTCCGGAAGAAGTTCTACGGACTTGAGTTCGATCAGAACGACCGGATTACTCCTACCCCGTGCAGTGCCTGATGAAGGCAAAACCGCATTGCCGATGCGGTAAATCGGCAAAACTATGAAAGGAAGGTAAGTTATGATTACTGATTCTCGTGAACTGAAGTCCTACCACGTGATCATCGGTGTTGATCAGGGGTATGGCAACATCAAGACGGCGAACACCTGCTTCAAAGCAGGCGTGACCGTCTATGACAAGGATCCCTATTTCAAGGGAGACATGGTCTTCTATGGTGGGAAGTACTATGTCATCGGCGAACAGCACAAGACCTTCATCAAGGATAAGGATGAAGATGAGGATTATTACGTCCTCACCCTTGCGGCTATCGCCAAAGAAATGAAGCTGGCAGGAATGAATTACGCCCTTGTCTTCCTGGCAGTCGGCGTTCCCCTGAACTGGATTGCCGAGCAGCGGGACCGCTTCCGGAAATACATGCAGGCGAACAGGCATGTGGTGTTCTGGCTGAATGGTGAGCAGTACACCGTCGACATCGACGGCGTGGAGATCTTTCCCCAGGGATTCGCCCATGTGGCTCCCTATATTGCCAAGCTGGAAGGAATCACCATGATCTGTGATATCGGCAACGGTACGATCAACGTGATGAAGCTCACCAACGGGATTCCGAGCCAGGCAGCATGCTACACGCGGAGGTTCGGCGTCAACCAGTGTATGATCCGGATTCAGGAAAGGATGCAACAGGAATACGGGACTTCCGCGGAAGAGAAACTCGTAGAGGAAGTCCTGATCACCGGCACCGCCAGGATTGGTGAAAAGGCACTGACTATCATCCGGGAGGAAGCGACGAAGTACGCAGATGAAGTCATGGGACTGCTCCGGGAACTCGGATATACTCCGGACCTGATGAACCTGCACATTGTCGGAGGCGGCGGGTGCATCATCAAAAACTTCGGAACGTATGACGAGGACCGTGTCACGATCAACGACGACATCATGGCCGCGGCCAAGGGCTATGAGTACCTCGCTCAGGGCAAGTTGGAGAGGCAGGGAATGCTGTGAGCCGGAAAAGCGCTATCGTCAACACCAATCTCCGCCTCAACCTGAACCGGGAGGAGGACCGTCTGGCCTGGGAGCATCTGCAAAACAGGGATAAAACCCTGTTCCCCTCTTACAGCAAAACAGTTGTTATAGCGCTGAATGATTTCTTCCGCCGGCAGCAGAAGCTGGCGGAAGATCCTTTGCTGGAAACCAGGGAACGGGAAGATGCCTTCTGTCGGAAGCTGTCCGATTCCGTTGTCCGCGATCTGAAGCCGATCCTTGCCAATCTCACCGTCCAGACTGCTCCTGCCCCCGAAAGCAGGAACGAACCAACCGTGATCCCCGACGACCAGGCGCAGCGCAACCGTGAACTGGCGGATCAGGCGCTGAGCATCTTTGGCTGAGCAGCAGCCAATTTAACCCGATTTTGAAGCCACTTTTCCCGACTGGCTGCAAAAGCAAGCAGATTTGCAGCCAGTTTGGGAGATTCCGATAGAAGGAGGACAGCCAATATGAACCGGAATCGAAGCCATCTGAAATGGCAGGAAAACCAACCAGTACGGAAAGGAGAAGAGCCCATGGAAACCAGGAAAAATCAACGCTCCCGGGGGCGGCGGGTTTTCAATCGGAGCCTGCGGCATACGTCACTGAAAAGTGCGCACTTCTATACAGGTGTCCCACCTGTATTCGTGCGCCCTCCGGGGGACCTGCCCGCTGCATCCCAATGCAGCCGGTCAGGTGGAGCCGGGAAAAGCAATGCTGCTTTCCCGGCTCTGTCCAAGGGCTCAATCGCCCTTGCGCCGCGTTGC
Organism: Clostridia bacterium; assembly: GCA_017429695.1. Taxonomy (GTDB): domain Bacteria; phylum Bacillota; class Clostridia; order Christensenellales; family Aristaeellaceae; genus Aristaeella. The sequence continues at coordinate 115,712 of JAFROK010000034.1, forward strand.
GGCTATCCCGAAGTACGGATGAACGTCGCTGCCTGCGACATTCATCCTTCCCATCACTGTGCACGCTACCCGCGTGCAATCCATCATGAAGGAGGCTGCTGCAAATGAAAAAGAAAGAACAGCCTCCCATCACTCTGGCTGACGCCGAGCGTCAGCTCAAGCAGGCGCAGCATCGTCTCCAGCGGGAAGAAAACAAGAAGGCGTATCAGCGCTCGAAAAAGGAAAAAGAGCGTGCGCATCGCCTGATTACCCGCGGAGCCGAAATCGAACACTTCTTCCCTGAAATCAAGTGCCTTACGGAAAGAGAATTCTATGATCTGGCGGAAATGCTGCATGACATTCCCGCCGTAAAGGCACTGTTTCAGGACAGGGCTGCCCTGCATGTAGATCCTCCTCCGGAGAAGGAGGTGGGCTGATATGGCACTGTGTCATTTCCATGTAGGCCATATCGGACGCGCCGGCGGCCAGAGCGCCATCGCGTCCGCCGCCTACCGTGCGGGAGAAGAGCTCTACAGCGAATATTACGGGGAAACCAACGATTTCACTCGCAAAGGCGGCGTGACCTATACGGAGATCATGCTGCCGCCAAACGCGCCGCCGGAATACAAAGACCGGCAGACGCTCTGGAACGCGGTGGAAGAAGTGGAGAAGCACAAGAAAGCGCAGCTGGCGTACAGCTTTGATATCGCGCTTCAGAATGAGTTTACGCCGGAAGAAAACCTTGAGCTTGCCAGGACATTCGTACAGGAATTCCTGGTTGATAAAGGGATGATCGCGGATCTGGCGATCCATGAACCGGACAAGGGGGATGATGGCATCCCGAATCCGCACTTCCATGTGATGACAACCATGCGTCCGCTGAATCCGGACGGTTCCTGGGGCAACAAACAGCGCCGGGAGTATGTGCTGGACGAAAACGGAAACCGGAAGAAGGATGAAAACGGGAATTACATTTTCAATGCCGTTCACACCACGGACTGGCATACGCCGGAAACGCTGATCTGGTGGCGGGAATGCTGGTGCAAACTGAACAATGAACTCTTTGAACGCAAGGGTCTCGATATCCGGCTCGATCCCCGCAGTTATGAGGAACGGGGCATCGACCAGATTCCAACCATTCATGAGGGGCCGCAGGTTCGGCAGATGGAAGCCCGCGGCATCCCGACTGAAAAGGGCGACAAGAACCGGTGGATCAAGGCGACGAATAACCTGATTGAAAAACTGAAATCCAAAATCCAGAGCATTCTGGAATGGATCAAAGAGCAGAAGACAAAACTGCTGCAATCGAAGGAACCTGTGCCGATTACGCCTATTGATCGGATCAGGCAGTATTACAAACAGGAAACCCGCAAGTCCGGAAACAGTCCAGATACTGATAAACTTCTGAAAGAAATGGCGGGCAGCATCCAACTGATGGAGGAAAACGGAATTCAGACCATGGTTGATCTGGACAGATTTGTCGGGGAACTGGACAGTCAAGTCAGCGGCATCCTGGCTGAATGCCGGGAGATTGACAGGCAGATCAGGGATCTGGATACCAAAATCCAGTTGGGCGAAACCGTCATAGAAAACAGGCCGGTCATCGACCAGATGAACGAGATCCATTTTAAAACCAGGCGGGAGAAATACGCTCAGACGCACAGGGAAGAAATCAACCAGTACTATTCTGCAAAACGCACACTGAAAGAAAAATACAAAGTACCGAAGATCGCCATATCCTCCTGGAAAAAGGAAAAGCAGCAGCTTCAGACAAAAAAGACCGGATTGGAAGAACAGTGCAAACCAATCCGGAAAAAGGTCGACAGGCTCACGAAAATCAGATATCAGGCCTATACCGTTGAAAAAGCGGAAGAAAGAGCCCGGAATCAGCAGAAAATACTGATCAGAAATAAAACGCGGAATCAACCGGAACGGTGATTCATAAACTTATCACTCCCTGATCCATTTCGTGAACAGTATCACACAGTTCATCAATATCTTGGGCGAAATGGCTGGCAAGGAGGATGGTTTTGCCCTGGGCTTTCAGATCAAGAAGCAAAGAGCGAATATCCTTGACGCCGTTCTTATCTAAACCATTCATAGGCTCGTCCAAGATGAGCAGGGATGGGTCGTCAAGCAGCGCCTGCGCAATGCCCAACCGCTGCCGCATCCCCAGGGAATACTGACCCACCTTCTTTTTCATGGCAGGATCAAGCCCTACCACGCGAATGAGATTAGCGACTTTTTCGCGCGTTGCGCATTTCCCCAGTTTCGCCAGCCACAGAAGATTCTTCAGACCTGTTTCATGAATCAGGAAACCGGGCGTTTCAATGAGCATTCCGGTATCCGGGGCAAAATCACAATCTGTGCTGATCGTTTTGCCGAAAACTATAACTTTACCAACCGTAGGTCGCAAAAAACCACAGATGCATTTCATCAATACCGTTTTTCCGCTGCCGTTGCGCCCGATGATGCCGTGAATCTTCCCTCGTTCCAGTTGCAATGAAACACTCTTCAAAACCTTTTCATTTCCAAAGGATTTACTGATCCTCTGAACGTCCACCACCATGTCACTCATCGGAAAAACCTCCTGTAAAGCCGAATTGGAATGTGCGCATTTTGAGCATAGACAGCGCAATCATCAGCGCTGTCACTCCGCCAAGAATTAAATAGGAAACATGCAGCCGGGGCAGCAAGTCGTATCCAAAATTGTGCATGGTATAGGTGGCGTGCTGGAGGGGCGACAGCCAGGCCGACAGCAGATTGGCGTAATACCGCATCTCGATAGGCAGGTTCAGCCAGGTCATAAACCGATCCGGCGTCAGCACGAATCCGGCAAAGTTCAGCACCAAGGCGGCAATGATTCCCGCCTTTTTGCTTTTCAGTACCGTGAAAAGCAACTGTATCATGGAAAGCAGCAGCACATACTGGAATAGCAGCCCGAAAATCTGATAGCAGCAGTCCCATGGCGTAGTGAGCTTCACCGTTTTGCGCATGACAGTCAGCGCGACTTCAAAGCTGGCAGGTGAAAAAGACAGCATGGTGGCAGTTTCACTCCAATGGTTCTCTGAAAACACATTGCAGCCGATGCACATAGCGATAGAGGAAAGAAAAATCATCAGGCAGTAGGCCAACGTCAGCACGAATACGGTGATCACCTGCCCAAGAAGCCAGTTGATCTTTGTAGTACGGAAGATCAGATAGCTGGCGGGTGTATCCATACGCGGAAACGCGGACAGCATCAACATCATCACCAAGGCGGCGTACAGAATGCTATCTCCGTCAGCGTAACACCAGACAAAGGGTTCCACGATCTGCACGTTGGTCTGGTATGTCCGGCTGATCGCCATAGTTTTGTCCGTCAGAAGCCAGCACAGAAGAAAACCCAGCAGCAGGCTCATATAGAACCGGGGATTCTTTCGCAGACTGTACAGATTCCAGCCTGCACAGACGAAGGGTGACGGGATTTTATGCATATTTCCTGACACCTCGATTCAGGAAAATTGTTTGCAAAACGACTGTAGCGGCAAACAGTACAGCAAGGAGCCATACGTTCCCTGATACCCACTGCATAGGGTTCAGCATCGGAGCCTCCGGGAAAAACCGGATACCAATCATCATAAGGGCATAGCACAGGCACAGAGGCGCCAGATAAGCGGCAGAGGCGGTTTCCGTTGCCAGGGCAATCACACAGCCGACACCTGCCCAGATCCCGCCGCACAGTATCCGTCGAAAGATTATGGGCCAGAAATCCGCGTTTCCTCCCCAGGGGAAGCCATGTCCGGCAATGCAGACCATGAGACCGTTCAGGATCAGGAACAGCAGTCCCACTGCTGCACCTTGCAGCAGCATCCCGCTGAGGGTGCAGCCGGCGGCTTTTCCCATAATCCAGGCCGTTCTTCCCGTGCGGAACACAGCCGGGCGGATGGCTCCGCTTTTGATCTCATGCAGCGCCTGGGCCGCGAAGGGCAGAGCGGAAAGGGCGGGCAGGGTCAGTACCCCGAAATCGCCTTGCATGCCCAGGATCAACAAGTCACTCAGTGAGTACCAGAAGTTATCTTCCTGCCATTCAATGCTTTCCAGATAATCGATCAGGCTGTAGGTGGCAGGTCCAATGGAGAGGTAAAGCGCCACGATGGTGGCAAACAAGGCCGCAATGAACCAACGCCCCGCGATGGCGCGGCGTAAATCGTACAATATGCATTTCATTTTCCGTTCCTCAGTACCCGTATTTTCGGTCGATCACCGTTCCATCAATAGCATTGATCGTCACCCGTGGTTCCATATAGTGCGAATAGACATCGCCCGAGACGGAATATGTGCCAAAGAAATCCCACACGGGAATCATCTGATATCGAGAGGGGTCATCCTTCATCTGGATGCACATGAACCCAAGCATAATACGGTCAATGCGTAGGGTGTTATTCTCGCCTCGCTCGCCAGAGGCAATGGTCAGCGGAGCGATCTGGCCGAACACGGACATGATCTGGCTGAATGGCAGCAGGGTCGTTTCCTGTGAGACCACGGCTCCAATCTGCGCCGGATACTCATATCGGAGGTGGAAAATACCGTCCGCATCCACATCTACATAGAGCCGCTCATACGGAAGCGGTGGGATCGTATTTTCCTGCATCGCGTATCGCGCAATCTGCATGGAAACCGGCGTAACCGGAATGTCGCCCATATCACGCCGATAGTACACCCGGCAGCCGTATTGCCCCTGATAACGGTCATTGAGCCCATCCAGCGAAGGATCGATGCTGTCAAATACCATATCCGGCCAAACCTGCAGAACGATCTGATCCGCACGTCGTCTTGCCTCTTCCGGTGTGCAGGCGGCCTGTGAAAACCCGCCCTGCTCATCAACATATTCAAGGTAATTCCAATGGAACCAGTCCCGGCCGAACAGATGGACCGTCTGCCAGGATATCGTCAAGCAGCGGTTTGTATTACCCAGCGCGTATAGATTGCAGCCGTGTACGGTGTGAGCCTCGACCTGTTCCTCTGTGAAATATACCTCTGCCTTTTCCGAATCCCCATGCCACCATTGCTTTTCCCCGAAAAGGAGGTCCGCGGTTCTTTCCGCTTCCAATGGGGTAAAGGTGCGCGGCATCACTTCATAAATGGGGAACGCATCTGCCGACGGTACAATCACCTCGGCATCCACATAGACATGGGATCGGCCCGAGGGGCTTTGAAACGTTTCTGTGGTATGCTCCGGAGCATGAACCTGCTCACGGATTGTTTCAGCTGAGGCGCAAGTGACGAGCAGGAACAATGCCAGCAGGAAAGAGAATTGTCTTTTCATGTTGAACCTCCTCAATACCCGAATCCCCTGTCAATGACCGTGCCATCCACAGCGTTGATGGTCAGCAAGGATTCCGCCGGATTCTCCGCGTTGAAGAAATCCCATACAGGCACCATCATATAACCGGTGGGGTTATCCCGATTTTGCACGCGGGAATAGCTGAGGGTGATACGGTTTACTGTTAGCCTGTTGGCATCCTGATTACTGGTTGAGAGATACTGCTCCAGAAACTGGTACTTCAACGGAAGCAGCTGCGCAGCAATAGTCGAGATCTGGTTGAAGGATAATAATGTCACGGCCTGACCGGAAGCAATGTCAATGGTGTGCGGTGCCTGCCATTGGAGCCACACGGAACCATCATGACGGTCTATGATGATCGTCATCGATTCATAGGGTGTTTTCAAATTATATGTGTCTCCGAAATTGTCATAAGCATAGCATTCTTTGCTTGTCCATACAACAGGCGTACCGTTTATCGACCTGGTAAAAACGAACATGTCTCCGCGCAGACCGCTCATCCCGCTGTTATCGTCATAGCCCATACTCAATCCTTCATAAACCAGCGCCATATCCGGATCAATAACCCGGGCAATACTCACTGCTTTTTCACGGGAATCAGCACTGACTGCTCCGGCAATAGGAAGATCGGCCACCTGATACCGGGCATAGCCCCGTCCTTCAAACTGAATCATGCCATACCACAGATTCCCGTCATGCCTACGCAGTTGATTGAACGTCAGTAAAGCGAGGTTTCCAGCCGCATTTTCCGATGTGGCCTGAATTACGACTGCTGTGGGGTCGCTGCTTGCGCCGCATTGGGTTAAGCTGTCCAGATTGTTCGGATAGCTTCCATAGGGTATATCACCGAAGCACGCGGTTGCCACATGGAGCAGATCATCGATGGTGAAGACTCGTTGCGAGGCGGGATAAACCATCATCTGCTGTACGCTCGGGACCTCCACGACAGCATCGACCGTGATGATCGTCTTTCCCGTGTTGCTTTGCCATACGGCACGATAGGCAGCTGGTGCTTCGACCTGTGATTGCACGTCCGCCAGGGCAACGGGGCAAAGCAGAATGATCGCAAGCACAAAAGCATATATTTTTTTCATGCGGACACCCCCTCAATATCCGTACTGCCGGTCGATCACCGTTCCATCAATGGCGTTGATCGTCAGCCAGCTATGACAAGCCCAGTTTTGAATAAAACTGCCGTTGAAGGTGACCGTGCCATAGAAATCCCAAACGGGAATCAGCGTCAGCATATCCGGCTGGTCGGGCCGCATCACCCGGAGATACCCCAGGCGAATGTCCGTAATTCTTGCCTTGGCTCCGGTGCCCTCCCGTTCATAGGAAACCAATGTCAGGGGCAGGATGCTTCTTGCAACCTGCATGATTGAATCAAAAGGCAGCAGCGAACAATCCTCCTGGAGCGTGTCGACAATGTCATAAGGCTGATACCAGTACAAGTCCTGAATCCCCTCATCATCAATGATGACGCAGAGCGATTCCTCCCGGCAGCTTACGGAATAGTTATAGTCGGCCAGCCCCGATTTGGCAAAGTTGCAGGGCAGATTATACACCGGCGCGTAATAGAAAACCCACGCTTCCCGGAGACCCTCGGTATTCAGGACGGCGCTGTACTGTCCGGGTCTGACCGTATCCTGAATACATTCATGTTTAATGCCGCAGCCTGCATATGCCATGTGCGGGGCGATCTGCGCGGCAATAACATCCGCCTGCGCTTTTGCTTCCTCCAGGGTGATTGCACACTTGTTGGGCCCTCTCCCATCCGCGGGAGAAACGATGGAACCATCTTCCACATTATATCGGGCATGGGTTGCATCCGCCGCTTCCTCATTCCAGCGCGAGTAGCGGAGAAAGGTTTCATGCATCATGCCGTTTGCCAGCCGCTGGGCCTGAACGCGCACGACAGAAACGGCAACCGGCCAGTATAATCCTTCGGTTTGCTCGATCGTATCAAGCTCAGCCAGGTAATGCGTCCTGACAGCGCCGTCAAAACCGGTGCTGTTCTGTTTGGAATATCCGGCAGAGCCTGTCCACTTGCCCTTGCCCAGCAAAACGTCGGCGGCCCGCGTCATTTCTTCCGCGTTGAATAGACGGGGCGTTATCAGATAAATCGGTATCTTGTCCACATCGGGCACCGTAACGTCCGCGTCGATAGTTATCACCGTTTTGCCGGTATTCGACTGAAATGTGTCTGTGACATGCGCCGGGGCGCTGACCTGGGATTGCACGTCTGCCAGGGCTGCGGGGCATAGCAGTAATAGCATAAGCAGAAAGGCAAGAATTCTTTTCATACTGATACCCCCACCTTAATACCCGTATTCCAGATCAACCACTGTACCGTCCACAGCATTAATAGTAAGCAATGGTCGACAGCCAACGTCTGGATCATTCAGATCATTTCCATATAAACTCCAAACAGGTGTCAGGGCGAATGTCAGCGTATCCCGTTGGAGCACAGTCATGTAGCCCAGGTCAATGCGATATATGCGCAGATGAATATCTCCCCGCACTTCCTCTACCTGATATTTCAGCGGCATGGTTTGCCGGGCCACTGCAAGGATGTTTTCAAAAGGAAGCAGATTTTGCGCGATACGCTCATCGCTGATGAGGCATGGAGAAGACCAGTGAAAGCTTGTGACCTGCCCTTCCCGATTGATTGCCAGCAGCACCTGTTCATATCCTACGGCAGGTATGAACAGGTCGTCCCGAAAGCTGGAGGTATTCATCATGGCCCCATAGCAGGGAAGCAGCGCCGCGCCGTCGATCACACGGGTATAGGCTAGGGTGTATGAAAAGCCTGTGCCATCATACTGCCTTCCTTCATTCAACAATTCATCATCGGGAATATACCCACGTGCTTTCCCCACGGAAAACAGCGCGAAAGGCTGATCCGTCAGTGCGTTCATCAGCTGATCCCCGATGGCAACAGCCTGTGCCATGGACAGGGGATGCCCCGCAATATCCTCCGTGATTTCCACATCTGGATAAGGGGAAGAATAATTAACGGTTCGTCTTTGACGGTAACGCGTATCATATGAAACACTGCTACTAAGCACCGCGCCGGTCGGTTCATTAAAGCTAGGATATTGGATATAGCTTGTATTAACCTGCGCATCGATATCATTTTGCAGCGTACCCATTTGAATCACACCAGCTGAATGCTGGATATATTTGTTTACCTGCCGTCGTCCCTCGATGGACGCCGTGTCGTTTCTGTCATCAACTTTCAATTGCTGGCTTCCCAGCCCAGGCCAAATCAGGTCGGCCAGAATGGGCACCATGCCGTCGTCAAAAACCGTACTGCGCACCGGAATAAGAAACATGCTTTCCGCGTCCGGCACATTCACCTGTGCGTCTACGTCGATCACGGTTTTACCGGTATTCGATTGAAATGTGTCTGTGACATGCGTCGGGGCACTGGCTTGAGATTGCACATCAGCCAAAGCTGCAGGACAAAGCAATGTGCATATCAGCATAAAAACAAGCAATTTTCTCATGCTCACACCCCTCAATACCCATAGTTCCGATCGATGACAGTGCCGTCGATGGCGTTGATGGTCAACAGGCTGTAGTTGTCAAAAGCGTACTCCTTTCGGCTGCTGTCCTCAACTACACCAAAGAAATCCCAGGCCGGAACCAGTTTGTATTGGTATAATGTGTCCATGCAGTCGACTCGGGCGTAACCGAAGGTGATTCTATAAACCTGTGCATGGACGGATTTTCCTTCTTGCTCCAAATAAGCTAGTTTCAGCGGCAGGATGGTTTCCGCCACTTGCATGATCTGTTCGAAGGACAAAAGCTGTGGGGTTTCTTCCAGCGTTTCCCCGATCTGATAGGGAGATTCATACAAGATGGTTCCGATACCGAGATCCCCGTATACGATGATTCGCAAAGCCTCAAAAGGCCATGGTTCCTTGTGGATCACGGAAGTACTGGCCATATCCTGAATGCCGCGGGACACAGTATAGGTGATGGGAATACCATTCAACAGGCGATAGAAGCAAAATTCATACCCTTCCGTCGTTCCGTCCCGGCCAATGGCTACGCCGCCCGTCATTTCCGTAAGGTCGGGAGCAACAGCCTGGGCAGCTTTACGAGCGAGTGCAGCTGCTTCCTCAAAGGAACAAGCGCATCCCACTGCTTCTGTGCCGCTTCGAGCATACAAGGCACGTGTATCATCCATATCATCCGCAGCAAAAGGCAGTTCCTGAGGATTGCTTGTGTAATGGGTATAATCCTGATAGCTCACTTGCAGCTTTCCGTGATAGCTTCCATTCAGTTTTTTCGCATCTGCCAACAGAATTTTCTGCCCCTCAAAGCTCAGGATCGATATGGAATCGCTGGCTTGATCCACTGTCCCGTCTGTATTGGCAGCATAATTATCCGGCATGTATTCCGTCGGCCCCATCCAAAAGCCCTGTCCCAACAGTTCGTCTGCCAGTGCAACCACATTTTCAGCAGGAACAGGCATAGGCAGCACACTAAAAACCGATGCCTTGCTTACGTCCGGTACATCTACGGTTGCATCAATGATAATCTCTGTCTTTCCTGTTTTAGATTTGATCGTTGTTTCCAAGTGCTCTGTGGCATTAATCTGGGATTGCACATCCGCCAGGGCGATGCCGGGAAGCAGCAGGCTGAGTGTCAGGATGATTGAAAGGATTCTCTTCATGTCCTTCACCTCCGGCATCAGGGTATCATAGGACCGGGTTCAAAGTCGTTATCGACTTGTAAGCAAGTTGTAAACAAGTTGTAAATCATTGAGTTTCGATGTATTCCATGCTGTCGTAATCGTCATTCGGCTGCGGCGTAGCAGTGACTGTCTGCATGATGGTTTCAGCATGCTGTTCAATTTTGTGCGTCATGAAGGGAAGACCAAGGACAGAAATCGTAGCCAGCAGGATGATCAGCAAAACAGCTATCATGCTTTTCTTATTCATCTTTCTTTTCCTCCGCGGGCCAGATCATGGAAATAGCAGTGCCTTTCCCAACTTCGCTTTGAATATCCAGCCGCCCGCCATGCGCCTGGGCGATCATCTGGCACAGACTGAGACCCAGTCCGGCCCCGCCCAGTTTTCGGCTGCGGGCTTTGTCCACCCGGTAGAAAGGTTCGGTGACCAGGGCAATCTGATCCGCCGGGATGCCGCCGCCCCGGTCGATCACAGACAACGATTGTTGATTTTCTTCCCGGCTGGCAGTTAAACGAATGACAGTATGTTCCGGACTGGCTTTGATGGCGTTGTCCGTCAGGTTGGTGAGCAGGCTGAACAGTAGGTCGGTGTCACCGGTCAGTGTGTCAATCTGAACGTCCATTGTGAAAGCAATGTCTTTCTCTTTTGCAGCGGGTTCCATGGCGGCACAGACATTATCCAGCAGTTCCCGCGCATCCAAGTTCTTTTTCAGCACCACCGGGTTCTCCTGCATGGAGATCAGCTGCATCATTTTCTGGCTCAGCCGTTCGGTACGCTTTGCTGCTTCGTGGATTTCATGAGCGGCTTCCAGACGTCCTTCCTCCGTCAGCGGCATGGACAGCAGGCTTCCCGAAAAACCAATGATGGCTGTCATAGGCGTTTTCATTTCGTGGGTCAGCGCACCCAGCAACATTTCCCGTCGTCGGGCTGTCTCCTCCAAATCAGAAATCTTTTGCTCGACGGTGCCTGCCATATGGTCGAAGGAGCGGGATAATTCGCCCACCTCATCTGCCGTCGGAATATCAGAACGCAGGGCGTATTCTCCGCCCGCTATTTTTTCGGAAATTCGCGTCAGTTTTCGCAGTGGATGAAGCGTTTTCTTTATAATCAACGGCAGCAAAATGCCGCACAGCAACAGACACCCCAGCAAGGAAAGCTGCGCCATGCGGGTCAGATCATCAATATGACGATAGGTCTCCTCAATGTTCGCAGAACGATAGACCGTCACCTGTGTTTGCAGCACCGTTACATTCTGCGCATAGATCAGCAGATGTACCCCGTCCTTTTCGATCATACGGCTGGCGGTAATTACGTCTGACCCTACAGGCAACACTTTCAACGGATCATATGCCGTGGTATTATAGTAATATCGTCCATTCATCACCAGCGACCACGAGCAATCTCCTGTTTGCAGCAAATGGGCATAGGTAGAAAACGTATACTGGATCAGGGACTCCCGGGCAATGCTGTCTGCATCATAGGAGGCGTTTGATGTGCGGTCCAGCGTGGATATATGATCACAGAAAACTGCCAAGTCGCTTTCGCCATTCTGAAGTGTCTGCTGAATCAACCTGTCCGTTTCTTTCGCCACGAAATAGTACAGGCACAGGCTGACGGACAGAAGAATCACCACAAGAGTGATAAGTGTTTGTTTTAGCCAGAGTTTCATGACAGCACCTCCAGCCGATACCCGATTTTGTACACAGTGGCCAGTTCCTTGTTCAGATCCAGCTTCCGACGCAGGGCTGCTACATGCACATCCACGGTACGGGTTTCTCCGATATATTCATCACCCCACACCTGATGCAGCAAATCTTCCCGTGTCATTACCATACCAGGATGCTGCAGGAAGGTAAGCAACAATTCATATTCCAAGTGTTTGAGAGAAACAGTTTCTCCATTCTTTGTCACCGCATGGCTTTCTTTATCTACTGAGATATCCTTGTAAGCCAGCATTTTCGGATGCCTGTCCGTCCTCGCCAGTACCTTTTCCATCCGTACCAGCAATTCCAGTATATCGAAAGGCTTTACCAGATAATCCTCCGCTCCAAGACGCAGCCCCTGCACCCGGCTTTGTACGTCTGCTTTGGCAGACACATAGATGACCGGGATGTCTTTTTCCTTCATGAAAGGTAGCAGCTCAAAGCCATCCAGTTCGGGCAGCATAATATCGCAAAGCGTCAGATCAAACGCTTGCGTCTGTATCGCCTCTACAGCCTGCCTTCCGTCCATGGCGCAGATCGTCTGGTACCCCGACAAGGCAAGATTCGTGTCGATCAGCTTGGAAATTGCCGGATCATCCTCCACGATCAAAATGCGTTCATGCATAGTAAAATCACCCCTGTCAGTATACCATGGGTACTTGACGACTGGTAGGCGACAGATGTAAACGAATTGTAAATCATTTTGTTCTCACTAAAAAAATCATAAAATAATCCACCTCTAAACAGCGCACAAAAACATACCGTGTATTTGGCAATGAAGGTTATTACGAAGAAATTAGCCACCGGTAAAATCGGAGCGAAATCTACGCACAGATTGCCATATCGTATCATTATTTCTGTAAGTCTTTTGAGTCTGGATTTACAGAGGAAAGATATAAACCATTCATGAAAGTACAGCATTCAACACATTCGAATAGAGGACAACCGCTTTCTCAACATCATTCACCCATCCGATCATATAGCTCTTCAACGACATAAAAAGATATGAAGACATCGTTTTTAAAAAATCGTGATAATTATATTGGTCAATAAAGTCAGACGAATACAGACTGCAAATTGATCTCAATCCGAAGAAATTATAAAGTGCTCCAAGTCCATCTATTCTTCTGCGTCGATCCGAATATTGCATCAGTTTTCTTGCGGTTTCCAGCTTATTATCGATATACTTTTGCACAGACCAATCGGATCTGTTAATCTGCTCCTTCATTGAAAAGCATACTGCACTGCTTATTGTTTCTGCTCCTATCATAACCATCAATTCAACCTGAGATGCATGGTATTCTGTAAACCCATGTAAACAGAAATCATGATTCTTTTCTCCGATAGAATACTTTTCAGCATCAAGAATGTGTGTCAATTCATGGAACAGTAGGAATCTTGGAACCTCAAAATTTGTGGGTAACCGCAATGTATGTTTCTTTGTTTTTACATCAAAAATGGCTTGAGCACCATAGATATAATCTTTGGAACAGTCTAGAGCATAGTATTGTATTTCATATTCTGGAAAAGTGTCAATCTCCATGAATTGTTTGTAATTCTCTATCATTTTCTCCATCATCATATCCCCTGTGGAGTGCTAAGAAGTACTGACTCTTGATCAGTGATGAAGTAGATCGCCTTCATGGCTCTGGTCATTGCAACATACATTTCTGTAACTGAATAACGATTGTTATTGCCCCTTCCCGTATTGACCTTACTCAAGTCAATAATTACACAATCAAATTCCAACCCCTTAGATAATAGTGTACGCGATGAAAGATGCTTAAAATTTGAATATTTGCTTTGATTACCAGGAATCATCCGTATTTCCAGTGCCGCTTTTAAAATAGTGTCTTGGTTATCTCGCGCTCTCCTGATGGATCGCTGCATTTCACTGAATAACTCCCGTCTATGAAGGCGCAGATCTTTACACGCCTTTACCCATTCCATAATCCTTAGCATACTGTCATAGCTATTCGTTTCTCGAAATCTAGTCATCCTATTTCCAAACTCAGGATGCTTCTTAATCCTGTGGAAATCATAATCGCCGCTTATGATATGGCTTTCATATGATCCAAGCTCACTCGGGACTCCGGAAGCGCATTCGCTAATAAAATCAAACAAAGCCTTTCCTCTTGTGACAACATCATCAATATCAAAAAGCTTTGCAAAATCGTAAAGTGCTTCTAGATTCTGCTTTTCATCATGTTGGAATATACCCCCGCTGCTTTTTGCAAATGCTTTTGTATCGGTTTCCCATTTGGCGATATATATCACAGAATCATATTTTTTTATGATGTCATAGATTACCGATCCATGAATATCCGCAGGATTGATTCGGAATACTGATGTCTGATTGGGAATCGTAGATAGTCTTACTTCCTTTTTCTCCAATCCCGGGAGTAATTCTTTTCGCACATCATTCAGGTACTGCCCTAGTGCTGGATTTGTTTTCTCCCATCTCCATGGGAATGTATCTATTTCGTCCTCAAGAACATCAAAGCAGATGTTTTTCCAAGAGACCAGAGATTCTTTAAATCCGAAAATTGCTTGAAGTGGATCTCCTAACACATATACAGGAACCGTCTTGTTCAACTCCACAAAAATCTGGTGCTGTGCAAGTACACAGTCCTGATACTCATCAACAATAACACAGCTATACGTTTTTTTATAATATCTCTTGCCCAACTGTGAGTGAATATCTGCGCTGTCCCTGTATGGACCTCTGAATAGAAATCCTTGTCCGTTACCTTAATACCAGGTCTAATACCTGCTGTTGACGGATATGCCCCCGTCCATTTCATGCAGAAAGAAGAAATTGTTGATAGATAGTACTTTTTCCCATTAACATTTTTCTTGTTGAAGCGTTTCGTAAGGGCATCAACACCTGCATTTGTATGCGTCAATACCAGCTTAATTCCAGGCAGCTTATCCACAAGTTCCGTGATCATCTCAGTCTTTCCATGACCTGCTGGAGCAATTATCGCGGCATTGTGTTTGGATTGAATAAGTGCTATTTCCTCAGCTTTCATTGCAGGTCACCCAATTCTGTAAAGCGAGAAACTGTGATTTTAATCGGCACTCCTGCATTCTATCAAATTCATCAAAGATTCTATCTCCGATCAATTCACCCTTCGATGTATTTTTATACCATTCTGACTTCTTATGTTTTGCAACTGTCCCGATTTTCACTCGATCCTCACGAGAAATATCTTCTTTGATACATATCTCATCATTTTCCACATCGTACGGAAAGCTTTCTTCAGTAAATGATGCATTCAATTTTGAAACAACATGCTCAAACGATTTTTCTTCAATAGCTATTGCTAATAGCGCATTAGCGCACTCCAAACTGACATCCTGAAAAATCTGTTCTTCAATAGCGTATCCTTGTTCCCAATCAAACACCGGAATATCCAAATTTCGCATTTCCTGCTTCTGTGTTTCTTCATCAGAAATGTCAGAATCCATTAATATGGATACATCAAATCCACATCCATGAAGCAATCGAGCAAGCTGAAAGAAATTATCGCCACCGCCTCCAGGAATCATTCCAACACCATAATGTGCAAATCTTGGTTCGCCTTTCCTTTCTCGATATTTCTCAAATGCTCGGAGCATTCCTACTTCTGTTTTTCCTTCGCAGACAATAACCCTTTTGCAGAGAAATGCATCTGGATTAGATCGAAGAAGTGCCTGCACATCAGCAGTAATATCTTCTTTCTCATTAAGATAATGAAGCCTAAATTCCCCTTCGTTATTGCTACAGACAGCCACTTCCGTCACATTGCACTCACATACTGCACTAACAGAATGTGTGGTCATGATTAATTGGCCATGTTCTTTGAACTCTGTCCGGAAATGATTGATCAATGCGGAAATCCGATATGGTTCCAGGCCAGTTTCAACTTCATCAACCAGAACCAGAGTCCCATCATTATATGCATTCACATTCATACCAATGGAAAGAAGTCTCTTGCTACCTAGTCCCCGTCGTGCAAATGGGACCTTTTCGTCAAACACACCTACTGCAGTAGAATATGATCCGTTCTGCATCAACAAACGATTGTGAATCTCTCCCTTAAAAGAAACTCCATATTGTCCACCAACTTCCATCATCTTGGGAGCCATTTCATCAAGAGAATCAAGATTTGTATTTTCAACGGCACTTCTCATTGCTTGTGTGAAAGCTCCATGAAGTGCATCTCGGGAGTCAGCATATTTCTGAAGAACGGACCCTCTACCCCACTGGAAATCCTTTTCATGGTCACATCCAACCACACCAAAGGATAACTGGCATCTATCTTTCTGGGATATAGGTCGCGGATCGTTTCTGTTAGTTATCACGTTCCATTTCGGTTCCAAACTCTCGTCTATGGTTAGCTGAACCGTAAGTATCGTAAATCCATCATCAGTAGGTTCATCATCCCCTTCGAGAAACGATTTTGTATAATCTCTAAGATAAAGGCCAAACTTATTTTCCTTGACAAGAGCGTCCGGCAATTCTGTCATTGATACGGTTATCTCTATCGGATCAGTAGTATCACAATTGTAGAAATCCATATCTGTAGCTATAAGACTCCAAGATGGCCACAAAGCCCATTCGATTGCCGTAAGCAATGTTGATTTACAGCTGTCGCCAGAACCAACCAGACATACAATCCGTGAATCAATGCTCATGTACGGTAAGGAAGCAAGCAACCGAAAACAAGAGATAGACCGCCAGCACTACACTATTCCGAACCAAAGACCAAAAGATAAGCATTGTGGGAAAATCTAAACTTTTGGATTTTCCTACAATGCCGACTAC
>JAFROK010000035.1 GCA_017429695.1 Clostridia bacterium
GTAAGTCGCAGTCACATCAGACGCGGTGATGGTCTGCGCGGACTTGGCGCTGACCGTCACTTTCGCGCTGCCGGTGTATGTGGTATAGTTGTCCGCCGTCACTTGGTAGTAGACTGTCTTTTCACCAACTTCGGTCTGGGTTGGACTGGCATCGAGGGTGTAGCTGCCTGCCTCTGTGCCGTACTTGACCGTATAGCCCGTCGCCGGGTCGGTCACATTCACGGTGATGCCGTGGGGCTGTCCGTCAGCAGTCGCGGTCACGTCAGACGCACTGACGGTCATGGCCTTTGTGCTGATTTTCACGGTCACTTCCGTGGTCGTCTCCGCATAGTCATCGGTTGCAGCTGCAGTTACGATAACGTAGGCTTTGCCGTCTGTCGGAGGAACTGCCTTAATCGTCAGTTTACCGTCGGAGGCAACGCTGATGTAATCCCCGCTACCTTCTTTAACGGAATAGCTAATCGCGCCGCCGCCCGTAGACGGTGTTGTCACGCTGGCGGTGACGCTCTTGTCCGTATCGCCGTAGGTAGCTGTCACGTCAGACGCGGTAATGGTCTGCGCAGCCTTGATTGTCAGCGTAATCGTCATCGTTCCGCTTGTGTTCGTCGGAGTGATCGTCGTTGTGTTGCCTTCCGCATATGCGGTCTGGCTCATGCCGGCAGCCATCCCAAGCAGCATTACCAGCGCAAAGGTCATGCTCAAAATCCTTTTTATCTTCATATACACACCTCTTGCATATTGTTTATTTCACTTCAATGGTCAGTTGGATCTCCGCTCCGTTGAGTGGGGTGTGGTCTTGCAGGGAAAAGCAATCGTAATGGAGCGTTGCGGGGTACTCGCCCGCGTCCAGCGCCCGTGAAAACGTGATGCGGGTAAACGCCTCGCCGGGGGAGAGCGCCTTGCCCGTCCAGAGAGCTTCGCCGCCCTCAATCGTCAGGGTGAGGACGAAGGCGCAGGTGTTCTCCGGCGGGTTTTTGAGGTTCACGGTTTGCGCGGTCTTGCCAGCCGCGAAGCTCAGCTTCTCATAACCCGGTATGGCGATGTTCTCCCCACTGCCGGGCTCGGCCTCCGCGAATCGCTCCACCATGTCGCCGCCCGCACCGCAGGCGGTCAGCGCCAGCGCAAGGGCAAGGACGAGAAAGGCCGCAAGGATATTCGATTTTCGGTTCATAGGCTCACGACCTTTCTGTTTCTCGCCCCCAGCGAGCCACACACCGCAGCGCGGCAAGGCAAAGATCGACTAAATAATTGTGCTACTGTACTTCGTAAGTCTTGTTTGGGTCGATCGGATCGGTAGCATTAGCCCAATTGCCATTTCCATCATAAATAAATCCGTCTGTGTAGAACGCTGCGTGACCACTGTATACCTTTATATAAGTCGGATATTTAGCTACCATATCGTTCCATGTGTCGCCCTCGTAATACTCCATTACCAGTGTGGCACCGGAATACGGGCCTGTGAGGGTGAGACTATGGAGCTGCCTTGCATCCTCCACACTCGCCGTAAAGGTCACGGTGTCGGTATAGGTTCCTGCGGGCTTGCCTGTGTAATCCTCCACGATAATGCCCATAGGCTTCGTTGATGTGGTGTTGCTAAGAGTATCAAATATCCATGATGTAGTAGCCTCGGTGTCTGTAGACGCAGTTACCAGCTTATATCCAACCTTATTTTCGCCGGACACTAGGGCATATTCGTCGTCAGAACTGGCGGTAACGATCAGCTTCTTGCTGCTTGCCAACTCTCCTGTCGCGCTTATGCCATCTGTGGCGTTCCAGCCGCTGCCCGATACCGTCAGCGTGGACGGGATGGTGATGGTGTAGGTAGACTCCTTCACCGTCACATCGCAGCTTGCTGACTTCAGGCCATCCCAACTTGCAGCTGTAATTTTAGCAGTTCCTGATGAAACGGGAGTAACCACACCATTATTATCAACTCTTGCAATAGAAGAATCAGTTGATGACCACGTCACATCCTTAAATGTTGCATTATCCGGAGCTACAGA
Source organism: Clostridia bacterium (assembly GCA_017429695.1). Taxonomy (GTDB): domain Bacteria; phylum Bacillota; class Clostridia; order Christensenellales; family Aristaeellaceae; genus Aristaeella. The sequence goes on from JAFROK010000035.1 coordinate 2,004, forward strand.
TGTAGTAAGTGTAGCTTTCTCACCATCTACCAACAGGTTGAGAGTGGGCTGGTTAAGGCTAACATCTGTAACATCTACCGGAGTATATTTTTTTATTATAACGGTACTACCACTCCCACTCTTCTGTTGTGTTACAATAGTAACATACCCTGGTTGAGCATTAGATACTTTCTGTGATGCTGCATATGATTGAAGAACAGTAGTGCCGTCTTCATCCCTAATCTCAAGACCGCACGTAGTAGTATTCTTATTAATAGTAACATTACTGTTGATTATATCGCCGTTTTTCAGGTTTTGCACATAAACCTGCCCACTTGCATATGCAGTTGCCGCATAAGCGGTCAAGCTCATCCCCGGCATCAGCCCGAGGACCATCGCCAGCGTGAGCAAAAAGCTCAGCAGCTTTCTTCCTGTTTTCTGTTTCATGTAAAATTCCTCCTTGTGATTATTCTATATCGCGGCATGTTTTATGTAGTTGCACACCAAAGCGCTCATTCCGACGCAAAGCGCGGATTTGCCAACGCCTTTGCCAGCCGCTGCTTCTCGTAAGGTCGCAGGAGAAACGCGCCGGCTCCGATCTGCCATGCGTCGTATGCCGCGGTTGTGTCCGCACGGTCGGCAATGAAGATGATGTTGGCGCGGGGGCAAACGCTTTGAATCTTCCGCGCCAGCATAACTCCGTCCCAATTGCTCCCGTCGAAGACCGTGTTGGTCAGCAGCACGTCGCAGCCCTTTTCCCTGGCCAGCCTTTCAGTCCTGCTCGGATCACGACAGGCGGCAATGCGAGCGTCCGGAACGATCTCCTTTGCGTCCCGTTTCATTTGCCTGAGTTTGGTTCTATCCTGATCTACACAGAGTACATTCATTCAATGGATTCCCTTCCTTGCCGTTCCATGTGATTTTGCCTGCAGGACAAAAACCGCCGAACCTGACAGGGTATACTAACCCCATCAGAATCCGACGGCTATCCATCACGAATATAGTATTCAGTTTCAAGCGCCCCGCAGGACGCAAAAAGGGCACAGTTAGCCTGTGCTGTGCTGTGCTGTGCTGTGCGAGTTTAGCCCTATTCCGCATGACTGTCAAGTCCTTTTTGTTCGTTTTCTGTGAATATATTCGCCTGCTCTGGCGCGAGGGGCGAAAGGTTTTATTGATTCTCCATCCAGTACTCCTGCCTTCCGTTCACAGTCCCCTCCACCTTCTATTTTACATTGATTCCATTGCTTTTCAAGGGGGTGTTCCAGAATGTCACTTTTCTTGTTTCGGCAACGGCAGATACTGAAGGCTTTCCGGAAGCTTAATCATATTCCACTCAATCTTCTTTGCGGCATAGACAATTTCGCTGTAATGAATATCCGCACGTTTTTTCCGATATGTTGCAATGATCCGATCTGCCCTGTGAACAAGGGTTCGTACGTCGCCTTTCAGAATGGTATTGGGTATGTAACGCCCGTTTTCATCAGACCGGACAAATCCCATACAGGCAGATGTGCTTCCCGCAAGACGCTCGGTAAACAGCACCGGCATGGAACCATTGTATTCACCCAGCATGTTAGCGGACAGATTCTTTGAGATCAACCTGGGCAGCACTTCCATTTTCCAGATGGTTGTTCCGTCTTCCGCAAAGCTGAAATCATCTGTGGAAAGCCTGCGGTCAATGCACATTTCATAGAAATGCTGGGCGCTGAGTTTTGTCTGAACGCCCGTTAAGTGCTTAAAGTTGCTGGCATCGAAAGTGACTTCCAGGCTGTAAACTCGTTTGTGCTTATCCAGGCAAAGAAAAAGCAGGCTTTGATCAATCAGATTCTTCCGATAGCTCTCCGCGGCAGTGAAAAGAATTGAAAGAGCTGCCTTCTTTGAAATAGCCATTTGCTTTCCTCCCTGAATATTGAAAGGGAGACTGCGACACCGTAATGCCACTCGTCTCCCTTAATGACTGATTTTATCGATGTCCGCCATCCGCAGGCCCCTGCGTCCTGCACCATAACGGGTTTTATCGTTGCCCGCCAACCTCAGGCTCCTATGTCCTGCACCGTTTCGGATTATAGGTGTCAGTCACACCGAAGGGATGACGCCCTTCAACCGCTATTATACTATCATTTCCTGTCTTTCTTGTCAATGAAATTATAGATAGTTGTACGCATGGATGAATGCATTTAGTTATTGATCGAACTCTTTTTGAATCCGCAGTTTCTGGGAATATATCGCACCGAGGTTTCCTGCTGGTATATTCGCATGACTTATCTTCCGGACAAGACGATATTTCAGTTTTATGATATGATTGGCATGATCCCAAACAACGCGTGTGACCAGAAAGGAACAGTTCATGGACGAAATCACCAGGTTTCCGGCAGCAAGACTCTTTAAAGACGGAAGGATCATCACAATCGCACAAGGTACGAATAAGCACCGTCTTCCGCTCTTCTACGCACTGCCTAAGGAAATTGTATCCAAAGCAAAAGAGTATCTGGATTTTCCGCGCTGTCCGTATGATCCGATCTGGACCGACAAGTATGACGAGCAGATCAATGACGATCTTTTTCTACAATTGGTGATGGACAGTTATGCGTGGGCTTTCTGGCAGTTTATCGAAGTTCCGGACAAGGAAGGCAATCACCATCGCATGACTGAGAACTTCAATCATTACTCCGGGGATTTCCCGGTTTGGATTCTGTGCTATCGTGCTTTATCCTATATTCAGCAGAAGTTCGAAGAATTCGGTTTCTCTTTTCCGGTCCTTGGAAGCATGCGTCGTGGAATCGAAGTGCCGTGGACTTCTTATGAATATTTCTTTTCCATGATCGCCACAGTCACTCCCAAAATCATCGAAGAGCAGAACTGGCAACCAACCATTGACGATGCTTGGCTGAACCGGACGCCGGAAGATTTTGGGAAGTTTGCGAGCAGGGCAAAGACAGATTTTTATCGCGCTTGGACTCATTCGCGTACGAAAATCGGCGTAATGGAATCGCTGGATACAGATGAAAATGAAACGGAGCCAGCAGCACTCGGCCGTGAAAGTTTTGAGGACGAGATCATCAGCAAGCTGCGCATTGAAGACTTTATCAAAACGCTTTCTCCCCGCGATCAGCAGATCCTGAAACTGAAAATGCAGCAGTATACTGATCAGGAAATCGCCGCCGAAGTTGGCTATTCCACGCACAGTGCCGTCGTAAAAAGAATTCAGCATATTGCTAAATGCTATGATCAATATGTTCAGACTGAGTACGAAGAGTATCTGAAAAGTTTTGACTGATGTCATGAGAAAAATGAAAAAAATCTATTTGCTCTGGAACATTTTCCGGGGCATTATGTCGATTGCATTATGAAGGGTGATCCTTCGGACAGACAAAGCCGCTGATCAAAACCAGCGGTTTTTTTGTGCTCAAAAACAGTTCGGACAGCATTACTGTTCGGGAAAGGAGGACGCATGAAGCGCATCAACAGCCGTAAGGCTGACGGAAAGGGGGTGGAAAAAATATGACCGGCAATTATGAAAAGACTTTGCAGAAACTGGAGCTGGCTGAAGAGAAGCTGAAAAAAGCTTCTCAAAAGAAAAAGGATCTGGAAGCGGAAAAGAAAACGCTCCTGGAGAGGGCTGAAACCGAACGTCTTTCTTCCCGCGGAATGATTCTGGAATCGTTCCTGAAAGAACCGTTGGTTCTGAAGAACGAAGATATCACTTCACTGCTTGGGATGATGTTCCGCAGCAGCTTCAGCCAGAAAAAACTGGACGAACTGATCTGCAAGCGTAAAGGAATCCCGCTTGAAGAAGGAAGTGCTTCTGATAAAGCTGAGGAATCCGCTTAACCGTTTTCCAACCGAACCGGCAGAGAGCCGCTCCATCGCGAGCGGCTCTCTGCATTTCCCGAAGAAAGGAGAAAAAACCAATGGACCCTGTTAATGAAACCATGCAGTCCGAGCTGGATCGGATTAATCAGGAAATCCAGAATGCGAAGGACGAAGAACGGTATTACCGCCACCAGGTCAGGATCCTCAGGCATAAAGGAAAAGGGCTTGACCGTAAAGCCCGGGATCATCGGATTTACACCCGAGGCGGAATGCTGGAAAAGTTTTTGAGGGAGCCCATGCTGCTCACGAACGATCAGGTCTTCCGGGTTCTGCAGGAGGCGTTTCATTACGAATCCGTCAGAAATCTGGAAAGCAAACTGATCAGCGAAACAACCGAAGCGCTGGCTGAAGAGGCGGCGCGCGAGGAAACTGGGTAACTGTCCTGATTTATCAGGCGCAATTATACACCGGTGCCCGGTGCAAATTGCGCTCTGCGAGGCAGCGCTCCGGCTTTCGCCTTCGCTTTGAGATGAAGATTCCGGCCGGAATCTTCATCAGCAGGGGCTTGCCCCTGCGCCGGAAACCGGCTACCCCAATCATGCTCTCTGCCTGCGTTTTTACACAGGCAGAGAGCCAGTAACGAGAAAGGAAGTGTTCGCGGCATGGCGTGTCCGCATTTTAAAATCTCTGTCCGCTCACGCAGCGGGGGCGATTCCGCTGTTGCCGGCTCTGCTTATATGTCCGGTGAAAATCTGTACAGCGAATACGACCAGCGGATGAGATATTACCACTATAAGGCGGCTGAAGTGATGGCAAAAGATGTGCTTCTTCCGCCTAACGCCCCCGAATCTTACGCTGATCGGCAGACGCTGTGGAATGCTGTCGAAAGAGTGGAAAAGCAGTGGAACTCACAGCTTTCCCGCGACATCATCATCGCGCTGCCGAATGAAATTCCCGCCGATCAACATGAACAGCTTGTCCGGGAATTTTGTCAGGAGCAGTTCGTATCGAAAGGCATGATTGCTGATTATGCCATCCATGACAAACACGATGGCAATCCGCATGTACATATCATGCTGACGATGCGTCCAATGGACGAAAAGGGCAATTGGCTGCCGAAATCAAGAAAGGTTTATGACCTGGATGAAAACGGCGATCGCATCCGGCTTCCCTCCGGAAACTGGAAAAGCCATAAGGAGAATACCGTGGACTGGAACGATCAGGACAAGGCGGAACTCTGGCGGTCATCCTGGGCAGATCTGGTGAACAGCAAGCTGAAAAAACTGGACTGCTCTGAAAGAATCGACCTGCGTTCTTATGAACGACAGGGAAAAGAAATCGTGCCGACGGTTCACCTCGGTCCGGCTGTCGCTCACATGGAAGCAAAGGGCCTTCGGACGGAGATCGGTGATTATAACCGGGAGATCATCGCGCACAACAGGAAGGTGTTGAACTTGAAGAAACTGATTATGGAAATTGGCCAGCGGATCAGGGATGCCATCGAAAAGATGAAGCAGCTCCGCGCAAGAAAACCCGAAAAGCCTGAGCCTTTGCTCTCGGATTACGTTGTGAAATACAACACGATCCGTAAACAGGGACGGTCGGAATGGAGCCACGCGGCCCGGGAAAAAGCCAGCGTGAATGATGTGAAGCTTCTGGGCAGCGTCATTGCGTGGATGACCCATCACAAGGTAGGAACGCTGACGGAGTTCAGGGACTTTATCGGAAAATACCAGGCGCAGTTTGATCGGCTGAAAGAGATCGGAAAAGAAAACCATCGTCTGGAAACCGCCCTGAAACACCTGGAAAACCATGACAAGCTCCTGCCGATTGTTCAGCAGAGCAAGAAAGGGTTTGCCAGCACACAGAAAAAGTATGCTGAGGAGCACCAGGAAGAACTGGATTCGTTCCGGAAATCTCTTCGGTATATGCGGGCAAACAATCTGACGCCGGATGATATGAAACGGCTGAAGAATGAAAAGGAGGAGCTGGCCGCTAAACGTGAACGGATCAACGCCGAACTGATCAGCGAGGACATTGATCCGGCAGTTGTAAGGAAGATCATTGACTGTGTGGAAACCGTTCAGAAGTCGGATGCTGAAAAAGCTGAGATAAAACCTGAAAAAGCTGAAGCAGAGACCCTGCGTAAGCCTGAGAAGAAAGAATCCATTCATGAACTGCTCCGGAAGGCGCATTCCGAAAGTACGGCCAGGGATGCCGAAAGATCCCGGAAAAAACCCGAGCAAAATATTGGGGAACGTTAAGGAGGAAATGAAAATGAGTATTGGTAGATTTACCATCGATGGAAACGGAACGGTCCACGTAAAGAATGAATCCGCTTACTGGATTCCGGAAATGACTGTCATGGAAGTCATTCACGGAACGACCTATATCGTTACCGGCAGTTATGAGGGCACGGAATCGATTTACCGGAATCTGGAACGGATCATGGAAAGAAAAGCAACTGGCGCTTCGAATAAATCCGAAGAATCTGATGAAACCGATGAAGAAACGGAGGGATGACCCATGACACCGGAAGAGAAATATGATATGATGAACCCGACCAATCCTGTACCGCAAGACACCCTGACAGAGAAGGAGGAAAAGACATTGTCAGGGAACAAAATCACCGCACTTTATTGCAGACTCTCTCAGGAGGATGAGCGTTTCGGAGATAGCGTATCCATTGAACATCAGAAGGACATACTGCTCCGGTACGCAAGGGAACATCGTTTCCCGAATCCGGTTTTCTTTGTGGACGATGGCTACAGCGGAACCAATTTTGATCGGCCTGAGTTCCAGAAAATGCTGGCTGAAATCGAAGCTGGAAAAGTTGGAGTTTTGATTACCAAGGATCTTTCCCGGCTTGGCAGAAATCAAGCGATGGTCGGACTGTACACCAACTTTACCTTCCCTGAGCATGGCGTCAGGTATATCGCAATTAACGATAACTATGATTCCATTGATCAGACCAGCGTGAACAACGACTTTGCCGGAATCAAAAACTGGTTCAATGAGTTCTTTGCCAGGGATACCAGCCGTAAGATCCGAGCAGTCAACAAAGCTAAAGGCGAAAAAGGGATTACGCTGACCACCAATGTCCCGTACGGATATCTGAAAGATCCTGAAAATACCAAGCACTGGATTGTTGATCCTGAAGCGGCAGATGTTGTCCGTCACATCTTCGATCTGTGCATGGAAGGACGGGGACCTAATCAGATCGCGAAGCAGCTGAAGGCTGAGAAGATCCCGACGCCGGCAGTCCACAAACAGCAGTTGGGCATTAATCATCCCAACAAAATTCCGGAAGACCCGTATCACTGGAGCGGAGCCGAAGTTGTCAGCATCCTGGAAAAACTGGAATATACCGGGTGTGTTGTAAACTTCAAAACATACTCCCTCTCCATATGGGACACAAAGAAGCGGGATAATGACAAAGAGAAATGGGCAATCTTCCCGAATCAGCACGAAGCCATTATTGATCCGGAAGTCTTTGAGAGAGTGCAGGAAATTCGTCAGCATCGGCACCGGCAGACCAGAACAGGAAAAAGCAGTATCTTTTCCGGGCTGGTATTCTGTGCGGACTGTAAAGGCAAGCTTTACTTCTGCTCAAGCCGGACATTCAAACCCAATCAGGATTTCTTTGAATGCTCCACGTACAGGTCAAGCAATACCAGATGCCGCGGGCATTATATCCGCGCCGTGGTTCTGGAACAGTTAGTCCTGAAGCACATTCAATTTGTGACAAACCATGTGCTGCGCTATGAGGATCATTTCCGGGAAATGATGATCAGAGTCCGGGAACAGGCAAGCGCGGAGCAGCTGAAAAACTGTCAAGCGCAGATCAGCAAGGATGAAAAGCGTATTTCCGAGCTGAAGCGCCTGTTCATGAAGATCTATGAGGACAATGCCGGCGGACGCCTGAGTGATGAGCGCTACGAGATGCTGAGTGCCAGCTATGAAGCGGAACAGAAGCAGCTGGAAGCGGAAGTGAATGATCTTCGTCAGAAGATGGAAGCACAGGAAAAGAATCAGGAAAGCCTCGAACAGTTCATTGAGAAGATCAAGGCTTATGGGCAGATCGACAAGCTGGATGGGTATATCCTGCACGATCTGATCAAGGCGATCTATGTGGGAGCTCCTGACAGGAGCAGCGGACGCAGGGAGCAGAGCATCCATATCGAGTACAATTGCGTCGGCTTCATCCCGATCAATGGACTGACAGAAAAGCAAACAGCGTGACCGAAATCACGCTGTGAGCCTTGAAAACACTGGCTTTCAACCAAGTTAGATACCAGTTTTTCAATAAAACTGTTTTATGACAGCCGCCCGGAAGGCGGTTTTTTCTGTGTCGGAAAATATGAAGCTGATATGGTAAAAATGTCTGAATTTTGTAACAAACGCTTGCTTTTTTGGAAAAGATATTATAATATTTAGAAGATATTGGGTAGGAAAGGGTGTTCTCAGTGGGAAAACGGATCCTGTTGGTCGATGACGAGCCTCTGATCCTGAAAGGTTTGAAATACACACTGGAGCAGGAAGGATACGAGACGGAAAGCGCCATGGACGGGGAAGAAGCGCTGTCCATGTTCGAATCCGGCAATTTCGATCTGATCCTGCTGGATGTGATGCTGCCCAAAATGGACGGAACGGCTGTGTGCCAGAGAATCCGGGAACACAGTGACGTGCCGATTATCATGCTGACGGCCAAGGGCGACGATATGGACAAAATCCTGGGCCTGGAATACGGCGCGGATGATTATATGACTAAGCCCTTCAATATCCTGGAAGTCAAAGCGCGGATCAAGACGATCCTGCGGCGGGTTTCCGGAAGCATTCAGCAGCAGGAGCACCGGCTGATCCGGGTGCACGATATGGAAATCAACCTGGTGAAGCGCAGCGTAATGCTGGGCGGGAAGGACGTAAAGCTGACCGCCAAGGAATTTGACCTGCTGCAGATGTTTGTGACCAACCGCGGAACGGTGTTCAGCCGGGAACAGATGCTGGGGACCGTATGGAAATACGATTATGCCGGGGACGCACGCACGGTGGACGTGCATATCCGCCGCCTGAGGGAAAAGATTGAACGGGATGCCACGAAGCCTGAATTCATCTTTACCAAATGGGGAGTTGGTTACTATTTCACGGATCAGGACTAAAAAATACCGTTTCGGAGCCAGCATCAGGTGGAAAATCCTGCTGGCTTTTTTTGTCATTGTCGGCGTTTCTTTCGGCGTGGCGGCAACGAACCTGACCGGCCTGGTCCGGAACTACCTGTTTGACCAGCGGGAACGGGAGGACAGCCTGCTGACCGAAAAGGCGGCGGCGGAGGTGGCGGACGCTTTCAGCAGCGCATCCGCGGAGGAAGTCAACCGCCTGCTGGCGGATAACGCCAAGAGCATGAACGGCCGCCTGATGCTGATTGACAGGGATGGGAAGATCCAGTTTGATACATTCGGGGATATGTGCGGCCAGCGGATTCAGCAGGAGGAAGTGCTGCGGGTGCTGACGCTGGGTGAAAACGAAGCATATGGCGTTTATACACCGGGCCGGGCGGAAACAAAACGCATGAGCGGCGAGGAAAACGCGGAGCACTTGGCTTACAGCGTGCACCGGATTGAGGACGGGGACGGCCCGATCGGCGCGCTGCTGTATGTGAGCCGGATCCAGGAACTGGTGGATTCCCTGGGAAAGGTTCAGTGGCAGCTGATCCGGGTGTTTGCGGTGATTGTGCTGGCGGCACTGATTCTGGCGCTGGTGCTGAGCCAGATCCTGACCAAACCGATTACCGACCTGAGCCGGACCATGAGAAAGATGGGGAAGGGCGACCTGAGCGTCCGCGCGACGGTGCGTGGCAGCGGAGAACTGCGGGAACTGGCGGAGAACTACAATACGATGGCTGCCCAGCTGGAACAGCAGGACAAGACCCGGAACCAGTTCGTTTCCAACGCGAGCCACGAACTGCGGACCCCCCTGACCACCATGAAGATTATGCTGGAAACAGTGATGTACCAACCGGAAATGCCGGATGAACTGCGGCAGGAATTCATGCAGGACATGAACCATGAAATCGACCGGCTGACGGGCATTGTGACCGACCTGCTGACGCTGACCCGGATGGATAACCGGAGCGACAAGCTGCAGATGGAAACGGTCGATATGAGCGCCATGACGGAGGAAACAATCCGGATGCTTTCGCAGAACGCGGAGCAGCGGCACCAGCAGCTGCTGGGCAACGTCATGCCCGGGCTGACCATGGAAGGCGACCGGAGCAAGCTGAACCAGATCCTGTACAACCTGACGGAGAATGCCATCAAGTATACGCCGGACAACGGCCATATCATGGTATCCCTGTTTGAAGCGGAAGGAAGCCTGGTATGGAAGGTCAAAGATGATGGCGTTGGTATACCGGCGGAAGACCAGATGCATATTTTTGAACGTTTTTACCGTGTGGACAAGGCCAGAAGCCGTGAAACCGGCGGGACCGGCCTGGGACTGAGCATTGTGAAACAGCTGGTGAATATGCACGGGGGAACGATTACCGTGGAAAGCGAAGCCGGGAAGGGTTCGGAATTCACGGTGGTCCTGCCCCGGAAAGGAGCCGCGGCATGAAAAACGGGAGAATCCTCCGGCGGATCACGGCCGCGGCGCTGGCCGCCTGCATGGCTTTTATGCTGAGCGGATGTGCGGGACGGGGAAAGGAAGAAAAACCGGCAGCGCCAACACTGCCGCCGGCAGATGTCAGCATGGAGGCACCGGACGGCGACCGGGCGGTACGGCAGGCCGGCAACTATACGGTATACATTCCGCTGGCGGACGAGCTTCAGCTGACGGCCAGGAGCATCCATGTGGAAGAATCCAGCCTGCAGGCAACGGTTGAGGTGCTGGCGAAGGCCCTGCTGGAAGCTGTGGGCGGGAATGGTGGCGGAACCCTGTCCCTGTACCGGGACCAGACGCCGGAAATCAGCGGCGGGATCTGTACGGTCAACCTGGATCCTTCCGCGCTGAGCCTCAGCTACAGCGATTATTACAGGCTGAGTATCGCAATGGCGACCACGCTGTGCGGACTGGATGAAATTGACGGGATCAATGTGCTGACAGCGGACAAGAGCGTGGCGCTGGATACGGCCGGCAACCTGGCGATGGGTACACTGACCGGGCACCCGGGCGAGAACCTGCCGGTGCTTTGGGAGCAGATGGAAGCCAAGCGGGCGCCGCTTGGGAACAACGTGAACCGGACCCCCCTGAGCGCGGCAGCCACCATCTATTATCCTCTGCCGGACGGGCGGGGAATCGGATGTGAAAGCCAGCTGCTGACATTCCCGGGACAGACGCCCGACCAGCTGGCGGAGACACTGATGACCGCCCTGGACCAGACCATGAAACGCCGGAGCGGAAACGGAAACCTGCCGGCCCTGGCTGATCAGTACCCGGAAGGACAGCAGGAAGAAAAGTACAGATACCTGGAAAGAATGCCGGTGGTGACCGACCGTAACAACGGCGGCAGGACGGTCAATATCCTTTTCAGGAACGATATTTATGAACTGCTGGAAGGCTGGGATACGGATCTGTCCTGCCTGATTGCGGCCATCACATGCACGATGATTACTTTCATTCCGGACGTGGAAGAAATTTCGGTGCGCATTGACGGTGTGCCCGTTACCGAAATGGGCAACCAATTTCATCCTGCAGCAACCCAGAGCGTTGTGTTCCAGCGCAGCGACGCGGCTTTGTTCCTGACCAGCACGGTGAGCGTTTTCTTTGAAAAAGACGGGAAACTGGTTCGATGTGAAAAGCCGGTGGAGCGGGAACAGGCGGACAGTCCGCGGGTGGTTCTGGGCGCCCTGCTGGAAGGACCGAACCGGAGAGAACGGGAAAACGGCATTAACGCGACGCTGCCGGCCGGGGTGCAGGATCAGGATATCCAGGGAATTGCGGCTGACGGAGACACGCTGCTGGTGAACCTGAGCGGCGATTTCCGGGATATGATCCGGGATTACGGCGGGGACAGGGAAGCACTGCTGTGTTACAGCATGGTCAACACCCTGTGCTACAATTCCGGCATGCGGCGGGTGTGCTTTTTCTTTGACGGCGGGCAGGCTGAAACGATTGCCGGGGATGTTTACTGGAGCGGCGAGTTTATTTACAATCCGGGAATTTAGGCGTCAGGTATCAGGTGCCAGGTCTCAGGTCTCAGGTGTCAGTTTATGGTAGCAGCGTGAACAGGGGACAAAACAAAAATGTCCTCTGTTTATTTCATTGTTCATTTTGTGTTCATATTCCGGTAAAAAATATGGGGTATGATTCATCCTGTAAACCGAAAGGAGGTTTTACAGTATGAGAACGAATAAGATGAAAAAGATCATGGGATATGTGGCCCTGGCAATGGTTTGTGTGATGGCGGGAACCGCCCTCGGCCTGAACTGGCCGGACGCGACGGCTGAACCGGAAACCGTGGTGCTGACCTCGCCCTTTACCGCTGCGATTGCCAAGGTGAGCGACAGCGTGGTCGGCGTCAATAATTACCAGATTGTGAATAACTACGGAAACAGTTACGGATACGGCTACTACTACGGACTGCCCTTTGATCCGTTCAGCTACGGTTACGGAAACGGCGGCTATGGCAACGGCAACGGAAACGGCGGCCAGCAGAATTCCGGAAAGGAAGTCAAGTATGGCAGCGGCAGCGGCGTTGTGATCGCCAAGGAATACGTGCTGACCAATTATCATGTGATTGAAGGTGCCAGCAGCCTGAAGATTTCCCTGGACGACGAAAGCGGCGACCTGTATGAGGCGACGGTGGCAGCGGCTGACGAAACGAAGGACGTTGCGGTGCTGTATGTGCCCGGACTGGAACTGGAACCGGTTGCGCTGGGAGACAGCGACGCGCTGCAGGTTGGCGACTGGGTGGTCAATATCGGGAACGCCATCGGATTTACCAACACGGCGACGGCCGGTATTGTGTCCGCACTGAACCGTGAAATTGAAAGTGATACGACAAAAACAGACCGTTTCGGCCGCAAGAGCACGATCAAGAACACGATGATCCAGACTGACGCAGCCATTAACAGTGGCAACAGCGGCGGCGGCATGTTCAACACGGCCGGTGAACTGGTGGGCATTCCGACACTGAAGTACAGCGGAACCCGGTATAACGGCGCATCCATTGAAAGCATCGGTATGTGCATTCCGATCAACGAAGCCAAGCCAGTGATTGAAGAAGCGCTGAACGGAAAGACAACTGAAACAGAACCGGAGGACACACAGGAAAGCAATCCGCAGAGCGGCAGCGAAGAAGTCCGCAATGACCGGCTGGGCAAGCCGCGGCTGGGCGTCACTGTTACCACCCTGGATGGCGCGGCCATGACCAACGGGTTGCTGCCCAACGGCGCGTACTTTATCTCCGTTGAGAAAGACAGCCCGGCGGAAAAGGCGGGCCTGCTCCCAGGCGATATCCTGGTGGAGATCAACGGCGAAGTAATCGCATCCAGCGACGATATGATCAAAGCGCTGGAAGGCACCAAGGCCGGCGACGTGATTACCGTTACCGTATGGCGCCCCGATACCGTGTATGACGCGGAGAAGGGAAGCTTCACCTACGCAGGCAAATATGTGGAGAACATTGAGGTAACCCTGGCGATCCTGGAAGAAGCCAGCAATACCTGATTGGCCCGATAATTCGAACCCGGAAGGAAAACCCTTCCGGGTTCCTTTTTTACACATGAAAAATCAACAGATGTTATAAAATGGTATGGAAACGACCAGATCCTCACTTTTCAGACGGTCAAAAGCGGAGTATAATATGAGTGTGGTGTGTTATCCGTTGGACCGAAGTGGGAGGATTGCCATGACTGATTTTGTCAGTGACTGGAACACGGATTCTTTTCTGACTTATCCCGTCGGGCCGCTGGGCCTGATCGCAATGCCCGGAACGGAAGAACTGGGCCAGAAGATCAACAGCTGGCTGAAGAAATGGCGGGACCACGCGGAAGAGTCGGAGCCCGGAGACATGCGGACGTCACCCGGCGCCGAGCGGCAGGATTTCCTGATCAATGTCACCTGTCCCCGTTTCGGAAACGGTGAAGCCAAGGGCATGATCAAGGAAAGCATCCGCGGATACGACATGTATATCCTGTCGGATCCCGGCGCGTACAACGTGACATACAAAATGTTCGGCCAGGAGATTCCGATGAGCCCGGACGAGCATTTTGCCAACCTGAAGCGGATTATCGCGGCCATGGGCGGCAAGGCCAAACGGGTCACCGTGATTATGCCCATGCTGTATGAAGCGCGGCAGCACCGCCGGGCCTCCCGGGAAAGCCTGGACTGCGCGATGGCACTGCAGGAACTGGAAAACATGGGCGTCACCAACATCGTCACATTTGACGCGCATGACCCCCGCGTTCAGAACGCGATTCCGACCACCGGCTTTGAAAGCGTTATGCCCAGCTACCAGATTTTTAAAGCATTGCTGAAGAAGGACAAGACGCTCCGGATTGACCGGGAACACATGATGATTGTTTCCCCAGACGAGGGTGCCATTGACCGGAATATCTTCTATGCGTCTGTTTTGGGACTGGATATGGGCCTTTTCTACAAGCGGCGGGACTATACCCGGGTGGTGAACGGCCGGAACCCCATCGTCGCGCATGAATACCTGGGCGACAGCGTGGAGGGGAAGGACGTTTTCGTTGCGGACGATATGATTTCCAGCGGCGAGAGCATTATCGACCTGGCCAGGGAGCTTAAAAAGCGCAAGGCCAACCGGATTTTTGCCGGATGCACATTCGCCCTGTTTACCAACGGGGTGGAGGCGTATGAGAAGGCATACCGGGACGGACTGATCGACCGGGTGATTTCCACGAACCTGACCTATCGGAATCCAGAATTGGCCAAGACCGAATGGTTTGTGGAAGCGGATATGAGCAAGTATATTTCCTATATTATTGCAACGCTGAACCACGACCGCAGCCTGAGCAAGCTGCTGAATCCGTATGACAGGATTCACGCACTGATCAAGCGATATAACAATGAACAGACCGAAGCAGGGTTGAGGTTGGTGTAAAGAAGGATTCCGCGGCTGCGGCCCAAGGAATCGCGCGCGCACCGCGGCCGGTGTGCCGGCTCGCGCACCGCACACGGCAGGGCCAAGGTTTCCGATCGCCCTGGACCTTCGGATAAAAATTTTACAGACCGAAGCGGGGCTGAGACTTGTATAAAGAAAATCCGGAGTCAAACGACTCCGGATTTTCAGTTTTCAGCTTTCAGTTTTCAGTCGGCAGAAAAGGTGCCGTTTTCGATGGCGGTGATCATATCCACCCGGCGCTGGTGACGACCGCCTTCAAACTCAGCGGTCAGCCAGTGGCGGGCGATCATTTTGGCCAGCTCGGAGCCGACGACCCGGGCGCCCATGGTCAGGATATTGCTGTTGTTATGGCGCTTGCTGAGCTCGGCACTGTAGACATCGCTGCAGGTGCAGACGCGGATGCCTTTTACTTTGCCGGCGGCAATGCCGATGCCGATGCCGGTGCCGCAGATCAGGATGCCACGGTCACACTCGCCGGAAGCGACGGCCTGGGCGGCTTTGTAACCCCAGACGGGATAATCATCATCCCGGTTGGCGGCATCATAATTGCCGAAATCCTTCCATTCGAGACCCATTTCATCGAGCATTTTGGCGATCTCACCTTTGAGGGCAACACCGGTATGGTCACAGGCCAGTGCGATCATATTCATTATCCTCCTTTGGAAGCTATCAGCTGTCATCGGTCAGGGATCAGGTGACAAGGTTATCCTTCTATGCTATAATACGCCGATGTTCAGGATTTTTCAAGGAGGAAACAGGAATGTCTCACCATTGCGAACTGTGCCACATTGATCTGGACAGGGTCTCTGTCCGGCGGGGCGGTTCTGTGCTGCTGCAGGATGTATCGATGCATATTCACTGCGGGCAGCTGACGGTGCTGATCGGCCAGAACGGCGCCGGAAAAACAACGCTGATCAAAGCGCTGCTCGGGCAGATTCCGCATACGGGCGTTATCCGCCACATTGACGGACGGGGACTGGACATTCCGCATCTCAGGACGGGATATGTGCCGCAACATCTTGACTTTGACCGGGAAATGCCGCTGACAGTGCGTGATTTCATGGCAGCTTCCTTTTCCCGGAGACCGGTATGGACGGGAATCGGAAAGAAAACACGGGAAGCCGTTGACAACGCGCTGGCTTCCGTTGAAATCGGCGGTCTGGGCGACCGGCCACTGGGACGCTGCTCCGGGGGCGAACTGCAGCGGGTGCTGCTGGCCCTGGCGCTGAATCCGGCGCCGGACCTGCTGGTGCTGGACGAACCGGTCAGCGGCATTGACCGGAATGGCATGAAGATGTTCCTGGAAACCCTGCTGCATATGCGGGAGACCCGCCATATGGCCATTCTGCTGGTCAGCCACGATCTGCGGTTCGTGCGCGAATACGCGGATCATGTGGTGCTGCTGGACAAATCCGTACTGGCCCAGGGACGGGCGGACGAGGTGTTCTCTTCGCCCGAATTTGACGCTATTTTCGGAACCGGCGCCGCGGAGGAGAAGGAGGCGGAATTGTGATGGAAGCGATTTACAGCATTGTGAAAACGATTCTGCCGCTGGAAGCATATCAATACCATTTCATGATCCGGGCGCTGCTGGCGGTGATCCTGCTGACGCCGGCCCTGGGACTGCTGGGAACGATGGCGGTAAACCACCAGATGGCATTCTTTTCGGATGGCCTGGGACATTCCGCCATGCTCGGAATCGGCCTGGGAATGGTGCTGGGACTAAAAAGCGACCTGGTGGCGATGCTGATTTTCGGCGTGATCTGGGCGGTGCTGATCTGCGTGATCAAACAATCCGGTTCGGCAACGACGGATACGATTATTTCCGTTTTCTCCTCAACGTCCATTGCAGGCGGACTGCTGCTGCTGTCCCGGAGTGACAAGCTTTCCAAATCCCTGCTGCTGGGCGATATCCTGGCGGTGATGCCGGAAGACCTGCTGTATCTGCTGGGGCTGCTCATCGGCGTGATTGTTCTCTGGATCGTGCTGTACAATTCCCTGCTGATGACCAGTGTGGATCCGTTCCTGGCCCGTTCCCGGGGAATTAAAACGCGGCTGATTGAATGCGCGTTTGTTGTGATGGTGGCGGTGGCTGTGATGATTTCCATCCACTGGGTTGGCATGATGCTGATTAATGCGCTGCTGATCCTGCCGGCAGCGGCCGGACGGAATATTGCCCGGACATCCCGGCAGCATGCGGTGTTTACCGTGCTGATTGCCCTGTTCAGCGGAATTGCCGGACTGACGGTCACATTCTACCTGGATGCCAGCGCCGGCGCTTCGATTGTGCTGGTTTCCGCACTTATATACGCACTGAGCCTGGTGATCCGGACTGCGCGTAAGTAAGGGTGTTTCCTTTACAAGCGATCCGGAAACGGGTATAATAGATTGGTTACTGTTTTACCCCGGAAAGGGGACTGAAATCCGCCATAGGGCCGGGAAAGCGTGAACAGAAATGGGAAAGATGATTGCAATTACGAACCAGAAGGGCGGCGTCGGGAAGACCACCACATCGGTGAACCTGGCAGCCTGCCTGGCGGAAGCCGGAAAGAGTGTGCTGCTGGTGGACCTGGATCCCCAGGGGAATTCAACCAGCGGCCTGGGATGCACGGTGAACGCCCGGAATTCCGTTTATGACGCCATGATGGGCCGGGCCCGGTTTGAGGACTGCGTCCAGAAGACGGAACTGAAAAAACTGAAGCTGATCGGCAGCGATATCCGCCTGGCCGGCGCTGAAGTGGAACTGGTCAGCGTGCCGGAGAGGGAATACTACCTGAAGAAACTGCTGGCGCCTTCCCGCGGGGATTTTGACTTTGTGATTATCGACTGCCCGCCGAGCCTGAGCCTGCTGACGCTGAACGCAATGGCGGCTGCGGATACGGTGCTGATTCCGATCCAGTGCGAATACTACGCGCTGGAAGGCGTGACCAGCCTGATGGACACGATCAACCGGGTGAAGCGGACGATCAATCCGCATCTGGAGATTGAAGGCATCCTGCTGACCATGCTGGACGGGCGGACCAATCTCGGCCTGCAGGTGGTGGATACGGTCAAGAAGCACTTCAGGAAGGCTGTGTTTGCAACCACGATTCCGCGGAATGTGCGGCTGGGAGAAGCGCCGAGCCACGGAGAACCGATCAACCTGTATGATCCGAAAAGCACCGGGGCGATTGCTTATCAGGCGCTGGCCAAGGAAGTCATCGCAAGGAACAAGAAGAAGTAAGGACAGGAGCTGCTGGAGATGACCAAGAAGACACACGGGCTAGGCCGCGGGCTGGATTCGCTGTTTCCCGGCATGGAAGACAGCGGACTGAATATTCAGGAGATTTCCATCGGAGAGCTGGATCCGAACCCGGATCAGCCCCGGCAGACGTTCAATGATGAAACGATCAGCCAGCTGGCGGACAGTATCCGCGACCAGGGCGTGCTGCAGCCGCTGCTGGTGGTTCCGTCCGGCAACGGCCGGTACAGGATTGTTGCCGGTGAACGCCGGTTCCGCGCGGGACGGGCGGCCGGACTGGATACGCTGCCCTGCATTGTGAAGGATCTCGACGTGATCCGCCAGATGGAAATCGCGCTGATTGAAAACCTGCAGCGGGAAGACCTGAATCCGATGGAAGCCGCGAAAGGCATCAATGCCCTGATGAAGCAGTGCGGATATACCCAGGAAAAGGTGAGCGCCCGGCTGGGCAAGAGCCGGCCTGCGGTGGCCAACCTGCTGCGGCTGCTGACGCTGCCACCTGAAGTGACCGACATGGTGCGGGACGGACTGATCAGCGCAGGGCATGCCCGGGTGCTGGCCGGCGTCAAAGGGGCGGATGAACAGATTCGCCTGGCCAGAAAGGCGGCGGACGAAGGCCTGAGCGTGCGCCAGCTGGAACAGATGGCGGCATCCGTTCGCGTTAAGCCGGCGGTAAAACGGAAAAAGGTGCCGCTGCCGGCGGAATTGGGCGAACTGCAGGAGAAAATCCGGCAGAAAACCGGCCTGAAGAGCGCACTGACCGGCAGCATCAGCAAGGGACGGATTGTGCTGCAGTACAATTCCAGGGAGGAACTGGAGCGCCTGAACGATATGCTGGATCAGATCGGGGAACAGTGATTAGTGGTTAGTGGCTGGTGGAGGAAAGAATGAGTAAGAAAGACCTGCCGAAGATGCCATACTGGGACGGGCCTTTGTCCCACCCTTTTTACAGCAAGGTGGTAAAACGGATCCTGGACCTGGTGCTGGCGCTGATTCTGCTGATTCCGGGCCTGATCCTGATGATTCCGCTGGCGATATGGGTAAAGCTGGATTCTGAGGGACCGGTGATTTACAAAGCGGTCCGCGGCGGGTATCATAACCAGCCGTTCATGATATGGAAATTCCGCAGCATGGTGGTGGACGCGGACAAGACCGGCGGATGTACCGCCAAGAACGACGCCCGGGTGACACGGGCCGGTCGGGTGATGCGGAAACTGAAAATGGACGAACTGCCCCAGCTGTTCAACATTATCAAGGGTGAAATGAGCTTTGTCGGCCCGCGGCCGGAACTGCTGTTGTATACGACGCAGTATACGGAGGAGCAGCAGTGCATCATGTGGGTACGGCCCGGCGTGACGGACCGGAGCAGCATTGTGTATATCGCCCAGGATGAGATCGTCGGGGAAGAGGACCCGGTGGCAAACTTTGAGCGGCTGATCCTGCCGGAGAAGAACCGGCTGCGGGTGGAATACGCAAAGACGCAGTGTTTCGGAACGGACGCGCAGCTGATGCTGGAAACAATCGCCGGCGTATTCAAAAAGATGAAAAGATAGTGGTTAGTGGTTAGTGGTTAGTGATTAGTGAGCATGAAACAGGAGTTAGTATCCGGCAAAGAGGATTAATGACATGGAAGGTTATGAGGCGCTGGTGCACAGCGCATTCGGGGGACAAAAGCCAGATGTGACGGATCCGACCGTGCTGGCCTGGCTGATCCGGCGCAACGCGCTGGAAATGACCCATATCAGCCGGGGCAGCCATATCGGCAGCGTATTCAGCGTGGCGGAGATTATTGCAGTGCTGTATACGGGGGTTCTGCATGTGGACCCGCAGAATCCGCGGATGCCGGACCGTGACCGGCTGATCCTGAGCAAAGGCCATGCCGGAAGCGCCGTATACGCGGCACTGGCGGAAACAGGCTTTTTCCCGGTGGAGCAGCTGAAAACCCACTATGCCAACGGCGCCATCCTGAGCGGGCATGTGAGCCATAAGGGCGTGCCCGGCGTGGAAGTGTCCACGGGATCCCTGGGCCACGGACTCGGCGTCGGTACGGGTATGGCCCTGGGTGCGAAAATGGACGGCGAATCATGGCGGACATGGGTGGTGCTCGGCGACGGGGAATGTGACGAAGGATCCGTATGGGAAGCGGCGCTGCAGGCGGCGCAGTACGGACTGGACCGGCTGTGCGCGATTGTGGATTACAATCATATGCAGAGCCTCTTTACGGTGGCGGAGACGCTGAAGCTGGAACCTTTCGAGGAAAAATGGAAGAATTTCGGATGGAACGCCATGAGCGTGGACGGCCATGACGTCAGGGCGCTGCGGGACGCATGCGCCTGGGCACAGGACCAGGCGGGAAGCGGAAAACCCAGCGTGATCCTGGCCAATACCGTGAAGGGCAAAGGCGTGTCCTTTATGGAAAACAACATTCTGTGGCATTATCGTACGCCTCAGGGCGAGGAATACGAAGCCGCGCTGAAGGAACTGGAGGCGCAGCGGCCATGAGAGACAGATTTGTCAGGGTACTTGTGGACGAAATGGCCCAGGATCCGAAGATCGTACTGATCATCGGCGACCTTGGATTCGGCGTCATGAAACCGGTTTGGGAGCGCTTCCCGGACCGGATCATTAACGCGGGCATCGCGGAACAGGGCATGGTGAGCATGGCAGCCGGACTGGCGGCCACCGGGAAGACGGTGCTGGTTTATTCCATCGGCAATTTTCCCACGCTTCGTCCGCTGGAACAGATCCGGAACGACTGTGCATATCACAACGCGAACGTGAAAATCGTATGCGTGGGCGGCGGGTTTGTATACGGTAGCCTGGGCATGAGCCATCACGCCACGGAAGACCTGGCTGTGATGCGGGCGCTGCCGGATGTGCGCTGCTTTGCGCCGGGGGATCCGATTGAAACGGAAGCGGTGACCCGGGAGATCATTCATACGCCGGGCACCTGCTACCTGAGGCTGGGCCGGGGAAACGAACCCACGATTCATGCCGGCATGCTGGTGGACTGGAAGGCGCCCAGCCCGGTTACCCTGAGAAAGGGAACGGATATCGCGCTGCTCAGCACCGGCGGGATCCTGACCCAGACCGTGGCGGCTGCGGAACGTCTGGCCGGGATCAACATCTGGGCGGAGGTTGTCAGCTTCCCGTGCATCAAACCCATGGATACGGAAGCTGTGCGGCAGCTGACGAGGCGTTTCAGGCATATTGTGACGGTGGAAGAGCACAATATCACCGGCGGCTTTGGCAGCGCCGTATGTGAAATTGCCGCGGAAACCGGCAGCGGATGCCGGATTCACCGGATCGGGCTGCAGGACTGCTATTCGTCCATCGTCGGTAACCAGCAGTATCTGCGGGAAGTGTACGGAATGGATGAGAAATCAATCGCCGACAAGGCGGAGGCATGGCTGAATGAAGCATGAACTGACGCTGGAGGAAATCCATGCGGAACTGATGGAGCAGCTGCGGGATATTACCGCGGTATGCGATCGGTACGGGATTGAATACAACCTGATGTGCGGCACGCTGCTGGGATGCATCCGGCATCACGGCTTTATTCCGTGGGACGATGACGTGGACCTTCTGATGACGCGCGGGGAGTTTACCAAGTTCCGGAAAGTGTACCCGGAGGAATGCGATCCCCGGTTTGAACTGACCTACCTGGATACCTGGACTCCCCGGGTGATGAACCGGGACCCGGACAAGGCCGCGGCGTTTACCGACTTTTTCATTCTGGATCCGCTTCCGCCGGAGGGAATCCGCCGGAAGATGCACCTGCTGCATCTGCACCTGCTGCAGGGTATGATGAAGAAGAAGGTGGATTACAGCCGTTTCGGACTGAAAAACCGGATCCTGCTGCGGGTGACGCATGTGATGGGCATGCCGTTCAGTTACAGCTGGAAGGCCAAAAGGTATGAAAAGGTTTCGACCCGGTATACGAAGGGGAACGACCTGCATATGTCCAACGGGGCTTTTGAGCTGATGACGCACGTGTGGCACCCGGAACAGTTTGCGGAGAAAATACGCGGACCGTTTGAGGATCTGCAGTGCCTGATTCCGAAAAAATATGACGAGGTGCTGACGGTACTGTTCGGGAAGGATTATATGACGCCGCCGCCTGTGGAAGAGCGGGTGGCGAAGCATCTGGATTTGTGATATGGAAATGTATTTCTGTCCGCTGTATTCTGGATCGAGCGGGAACGCTTTGTTTTGCCAGTACGGGGAGACCCGGCTGCTGATTGACGCCGGGAAACCGGGAAAGGCCATTACGGAAGCGCTGGCCTCAATCGGTGTGGAGCCGGAGACGATCAGCGGGATGCTGATTACCCATGAACACACGGACCATATCGCAGGGGCCGGGGTCATGGCCCGGAAGTACGGCCTGCCGATCTACGCCACGCCGGGTACCTGGCGGGGAATCGGCGACAAAATCGGCAAGGTAAATCCGGACCTGAAACGGGAGATCGCCCCGGGAAAGGAATTCTTCCTGGGCGATATCGGCGTGGCGCCCTTTTCAATTCCCCACGACGCGGCACAGCCGGTCGGATTCCGCCTGTGGGGCGGTTCGCTCAGCATCTCCACCGCGACGGATCTGGGCGTATTTACAGACAGCGTATATGACCATATTGCCGGAAGCAGCCTGGTGCTGCTGGAAAGCAACCATGATCCGGAACTGCTGCGCGCCAATCCGCATTACGCGCCGTCGCTGAAGCAGCGGATCCTGGGCGACCGCGGACACCTGAGCAATGACGCGTGCGCACAGGCGCTACTGCGCCTGATTGCCGGCGGAACGGGACATGTGATCCTGGGCCACCTGAGCGGGGAAAACAATACGCCGTCCCTGGCACGGCGGGTTTCGGAAACCGCACTGAACAGGGAAGGTATTGAACCGGGCAGGGACGTGCTGCTGCAGGTTGCGCTGCGGGATCAGACGGGCGACATTTACTGCATTCGGGAGAGGACAACGGAATGATTATACTGGCCGTGCAGGATGTATCGAAGAGCTTCGGCACCCATGAGGTGCTGAAGCATGTTTCGTTTACCCTGCAGGAGCAGGAACGGATGGGCATGGTCGGCGTCAACGGCAGCGGAAAAAGCACCCTGATGAAAATCATCATCGGGGAGGAAACGGCGGACAACGGCACGGTCAGCATTCAGAAGGGACTGCAGGTCGGCTACCTGGCCCAACAGGGGGAACTGAAAGGCGGGGAGACCGTCCGGGAAGCGTTGGAAAGCGTTTTTGAACCGCTGGTGCGGATTGAAACGGAAATGCGCGAACTGGAACAGCAAATGGCGGAACACGGGGAGGACGCGGAGATGCTGCGCCGACTCGGCGGACGCTATGATGCCCTGACCCGGGAATATGAACGGAAAGACGGATACAGCTGGCGAAGCCGGACAAACGGCGTGCTGAAGGGACTGAAGCTGTGGGAGCATCAGGATATGCCGGCGGACCGGCTCAGCGGCGGGGAACGGACCCGGCTGTGCCTGGGCCGGATGCTGCTGACAGCACCGGACCTGCTGCTGCTGGACGAACCGACGAACCACCTGGACCTGAAGAGTATCGCCTGGCTGGAGGAATTCCTTCAGGGCTACCGCGGAGCGGTGCTGGTGATCAGCCATGACCGGTATTTCCTTGACCATGTATGCGGCCGGATGGCGGAGCTGATCATGGGTACCGTGGAGACCTATACCGGCAACTATACCCAATACCTGGAAAAACGGACGGAAGTTTATGAAACCCGGATGAAGGCCTGGCAGATGCAGCAGAAGGAGATTGCCCGCCAGGAGGCGGTGATCGCCATGTACAGACGCTTCAACCGGGAAAAGAGCATCCGCCTGGCGGAAAGTCGCGAAAAGCGGCTGGAAAAAATCGAACGCCTGGAGAAACCGCAGGAAGAGGGATCCGTCCACTTCCGTTTTGAAACCCGGCGGCAGACCGGCGAGGATGTGCTCCGGACGGAGGGCCTGCGGAAGGGGTTCGGGGAAAAGACGCTGTTTTCGGAACTGAATATGCATATCCGCGCTGGGGAGCGCATTGCGCTGATCGGCGATAACGGCACGGGAAAATCCACCCTGCTGAAATGCCTGACCGGGATCGAAAAGCCGGACGGCGGCCTGATCCGATGGGGGACCGGCGTCGATATCGGCTACTATGACCAGCACCAGGCAGGCCTGAAGGATGATAAGACCGTACTGGACGAGGTATGGGACCGGTTTCCCCGGATGGAGCAGTATGAGATCCGCGGCGCACTGGGCATGTTCCTGTTCACCGGGGATGACGTGTTCGCGCCGGTCAGCACGTTGAGCGGCGGCGAAAAGGGGCGGGTGGCCCTGACGGAACTGATGCTCCGGAAGGACAATGTGCTGCTTCTGGATGAGCCGACGAACCACCTGGATATGGACAGCCGGGAAGTGCTGGAAAGCGCGCTGGCGGATTACGCGGGGACGATTATTGCGGTCAGCCATGACCGTTACTTTATCAACCGGTTCGCGGAAAAGGTCTGTGTGCTGGAGGACGGCACACTGAAGGAATACCTGGGGAATTACGACAGCTATTTTGAAAAAGTCAGGAGAGCGGAGGAACCGGACGGGGAGACGGCCGGGATGACCCGGACCGCAATGGACAAGGAAAAGCGGAAGAGCCGGGAGGAACAGCAGCGGATCCGGGAAGCGCAGGAGCAGGTGAAAGCCCTCGAAAAGCGGATTGCGGAGGCGGAACAGGACGCCGCGAAGCTGGAAGCGGAGCTGGCGGATCCCGAAACGTGGAAAAATCCGGGAGACGCCGCGGAAAAAACGAAACAGTATAACGCGATGAAGGATGAAATTGAGCGGCTTTATGAGGAATGGGCGGAAATCAGTGGTTAGTGGGGGGATGGATGCGCTGGTAAACGTGTTAATGTGTTTTGGGAGAAAACGGTACAATATATAGGGTTTCGGAAGGCATTTTGACAGATTCTGGGAACAGATGAGGTCAAAATGCTCTTTTTTACGGGAAAAAGGACACACCAGGCAACGTGTTACATGATGCCCGGCGGAAAGCAAGCAGAATTGGTACTTAAAATGACTTGAAAGGGATCAAAAAGTCAAAAATTTTTTCAAAAATACCAGTTTTTCCTCTTGCAAAGGAAAAAAGGATCATGTATAATTCGAGTGTTGTCTGTTCAGGGATGAAGCGGTAAGTTGCCGTCCGGCCAGACGGGTAATTATCGCGGACCAGCCCGCTAATCGGGCGACGGACTCGAAAGCGCCGAAGGATCTGCACCTGCAGTGGATCCGGGAGCGCAAGAGAGAACGAAATTGAGGAGGTTAACAGGTATGGCCAACCAGAAAATCCGTATCAAGCTGAAGAGCTACGAGCACAAACTGATCGACCAGAGCGCGGAACGGATCGTTGAAACCGCAAAG
The DNA here is from genome assembly GCA_017429695.1 of Clostridia bacterium. Lineage (GTDB taxonomy): Bacteria > Bacillota > Clostridia > Christensenellales > Aristaeellaceae > Aristaeella. Next base: position 27,533 of record JAFROK010000035.1, read on the forward strand.
CGCACCGGCGCTCGTGTCTCCGGCCCCATCCCGCTCCCGACGGAAAGGGAAATCGTCACCATTCTTCGCGCGGTCCACAAGTACAAGGACAGCCGCGAACAGTTCGAACGCCGCACCCATAAGCGGTTGATCGACATCAACAATCCGAATCCCAAGACGGTGGACGCCATGATGAAGCTCGATCTTCCTGCTGGTGTCGAAATCGAAATGAAACTGTGA
>JAFROK010000036.1 GCA_017429695.1 Clostridia bacterium
CCAGGAAGGAGAGTGAGTCCTCATGCCCTTCGAAATCGTCAGAAATGATATCACCACCATGAAGGTGGACGCCATCGTCAACGCGGCCAACCGTTCCCTGCTGGGCGGCGGCGGTGTGGACGGCGCCATTCACCGTGCCGCGGGCCCGGAGCTGCTGGCGGAATGCCGCACCCTCGGCGGCTGTGAAACCGGCGAGGCGAAGATTACCAAAGGCTATCGGCTGCAGGCCCGATATGTGATCCACACCGTCGGCCCCATCTGGCACGGCGGGCACAACGGCGAAAAAGAACTGCTTTCCGCCTGCTACCGTCATTCCCTGGAGCTGGCCGTGGAGAACGGCTGCCAGAGCATCGCCTTTCCCATGATTTCCGCCGGTGCCTACGGCTATCCCGGAGACCAGGCCATGGCCGTGGCCGTGGAAACCATTACCGGCTTCCTGATGAACCATGACCTGATGGTCTATCTTGTCGTATTCGGACGCGACTCCTTCCTAAACAGCAAAAAGCTGTTCCGCGACGTGAAGGAATACATCGACGACATCTATGCCGAATCCCGCATCCGGAGAAGAAGGGAAAATATCCGTGAAAACCTCTGGCATTCGGATGAAAAGGCCGCGCTGGACTATGACATGGAGATCTGCGAGTCCCTTATGGGGACCTTCTGCTCTGATGCGGCGGAACCGAAAGTCCAGGCGTCCGCCCCGGCTCCCGCTCCCGCTCTTGTTCCCGACTGGGATGAAATCCTGAAGCAGACGGATGAAGGTTTTTCCCAGGCCCTGATCCGGCTGATCGATGAACGCGGCATGACAGACGCCCAGTGCTACAAGAGAGCCAATGTGGACCGGAAGCTGTTCAGCAAAATCCATTCCAACCCGGCCTACAAACCCAGCAAGCCCACCGTGCTCGCTTTTGCGGTAGCGCTGGAACTTACCCTGCCGGAAACCAAATCCCTGCTGAAGAAGGCCGGGTTTGCCCTGACCCGCAGCAGCAAGTTTGATCTTGTCCTGGAATACTGCATCAAACACCGGATCTACAATATCTACGACATCAACGAAGTGCTCTTCGAACTGGATATGCCGCTGCTCGGCTCCGGCATGGGCTGATTTGTCGCCTCCCGGGCGACCCTTTCCCCTCCGGTTTCCGTTATGATCATGATGCAGGGTTGAGAAAAGCCCTGACAGAATACGGACCGGAGGGGTTTTATTATGAAAAAGAATCTGACAGAAATGGTCTTCATCCTTGACAAGAGCGGTTCCATGTCCGGGCTGGAGGCTGATACCATCGGCGGTTTCAACGGCATGATCGAAAAGCAGAAGAAGGAAGAAGGCGAAGCCCTGGTCTCCACCGTACTGTTTTCCGATGAAAGCCACGTCATCCACGACCGGGTGGACCTGCAGAAGATTGAACCGATGACGGACCGGCAGTACTACGTCGGCGGCTGTACCGCCCTGATCGACGCCATCGGCGGAGCGATCCACCATATCGGCAACGTCCACAAATACGCCCGGGAGGAAGACCGGCCGGAGCACACGATCTTCGTCATTACCACGGACGGCATGGAAAACGCCAGCCGCCACTATACCAGTGACAAGGTCAAGAGCATGGTCAAGCGGCAGAAGGAAAAATACGGCTGGGAGTTCCTCTTCCTGGGAGCGAACATCGACGCCGTGGAGACGGCCGCCCGTTTCGGAATCAATGAAGACCGGGCCGTGAACTTCTGCAACGACGCGCAGGGCCAGGCGCTGAACTATTCCGAGGTTTCTGAAGCAGTCCGGATGGTCCGCAGCTGCGCGCCGCTGGGCCGTGCCTGGAAGCGGAAGATTGAGGAAGACTTCAAATCCAGAAAAGGCGATTAATCATCCGGCCTGTGCACCTGCTGAAAAACAGCGTATAATGTACTGGCTGCACCCGGAACGGGGCTTCCGTTCCGGGTTGTTTTGTGTCCTTTTCAGATTTTTTTGAAAGTAAAAGTCAAATTGCGGCGTTTTATTCCGTCATATATATGTGGGAGGTGAAGTCGGTGACAGGAATCCAGGGCCCGGATTCTGCAAAAAGGGAAAGACTGACCGTCTTGATCCGTCAATACGAAAAAGACATCCTGAGAATCTGCTATCTGTACCTGCGCGAGACGGAACTTGCCAAAGACGCCGTACAGGATACATTCCTCAAAGCATATACCCATCTGGACGATCTGCATGACCAGGCCAAAGCCAAGAGCTGGCTGGCCAGAATCGCGGTCAACATCTGCCGGGATCATCTTCGCAGCCCCTGGGTTACGCACATGAACCGGTATGTTCAGCCGAAAGACCTCCGGATACCCGCAGAGCAGCCGGATGAAACAAACGCCGCGCTGACCCAGGCCGTCCTGAACCTGCCCCGGAAGCACCGGGAAGCAGTAACACTCCGCTATATCCAGGGATATGACATACAGGAAACAGCAGAGATTCTGGGAATCACACCTTCTGCCGTATCAAGAAGATGCAGGCGGGCCTGCATCATACTCAGGAGTGAACTGGAAGGGAGCGACGATCACAATGGATGAACACAAAGCACAGGAACGCATTCATAAAACTGTCCGTGACAACCTGTCCTGGCTGGACCGTCTTCCTTCCCAGGAAACAGAAATCCTGGAACAAACGATGAAGGAGGCTGATCCTTTGATTACAGTAATAAACGGAAACACTGAAACCATGATCCCGCCGGTATATGTCCCGGCACATCATCATATACGCGCCTGGCTCAGGCCGGTACTGGCCGTCGCTGCCGTACTGGTGCTGATCACCGGATTCTGGGCTGCCCAGCGCAACGGTTTTGTCGGCAGCATCACCACGGATGTTGTCACGCAGCCGGCCGGCAGCGATGAAACCCCCGGACTTCCCGCGGCCGTTGTTACAGATGAAATCAGGCAGCCGGAAGTCCTGCCCCTGGA
>JAFROK010000037.1 GCA_017429695.1 Clostridia bacterium
CAAAGAATTCTACATGAGCCCGCATGAAACGCAGAATCCGGATGAGTTTGTGACGGAGATCTGCTATCCGGTGAAGAAGAAATAGAGATTATGAGGTGAAAGGTTGTCCCGGTCTGATAAAAGGCCGGGGCCGTCGCCCATCCTGGTGTGGTCGTCAGAAAAGGAACAGCAAACTTGGAGGACAGAGCCATGGCTTTTGATTTCAAAAAAGAATACAAAGAATTCTACATGCCAAAGAACAAACCCGGCATTGTAACCGTGCCGTCCATGAATTATATCGCCGTACAGGGACAGGGCGACCCCAATCAGGAGGATGGCGAGTATAAGCAGTCCATCGCTCTGCTGTATGGCATCGCCTTTACCATCAAGATGAGCAAAATGGGGGATCATCGCATCGATGGCTATTTTGATTACGTCGTTCCTCCGCTGGAAGGTTTCTGGTGGCAGGACGGCGTCGTAGGGATCGACTATGCGCACAAGGAAACCTTCCGCTGGATCTCAGTCATCCGCCTGCCGGATTTTGTGACGAAGGCGGACTTCGACTGGGCAGCGGAAGAAGCCGCTTGGAAAAAGAAGACGGACTTTTCCAAGGTGGAATTTCTCACCTATGACGAGGGCCTGTGTGTGCAGTGCCTGCACATCGGCCCCTACGACGACGAGCCCGACACAGTGGAGCGGATGCATCGATATATGGAGGAGCAGGGCTATACTTTGGATATCTCCGATCAGAGACTACACCATGAGATATATCTGAGCGATGCCAGAAGGATCGCGCCGGAAAAGCTGAAGACCGTGATCCGCCACCCGATCAGAAAGGGGTAAACGTATGACGGAACATACCTATACAACGCCTTCCGGGACGATCCATTACTGGATCAATGCGGAAACGGCTCATAAAGCTCCGCAGTTAATTTTTCTCCCCGGCCTAACAGCGGACCATCGGCTGTTTGATAAACAGATCGAGTATTTTGAGGGGAAATACCCCGTGCTTGTATGGGACGCGCCGGGCCATGCTGCCTCGTGGCCGTTCGAGCTTACGTTCACCTTGATGGATAAAGCGCGGTGGCTGGATGAAATACTTCTAAAAGAAGGCTTTCAGAACCCGGTCATCATCGGCCAATCCATGGGCGGATACGTTGGACAGGCATATGCGCAGCAGTTTCCCGAGAAACTGACGGGGTTTATTTCCATAGATTCTGCGCCATTGCAGCGGAAATACGTAACGGCGGCGGAAATATGGCTGCTGAAGCGGATGGAACCGGTCTACCGCTATTATCCGTGGAAATCCCTGCTGAAATCCGGCACGACAGGTGTTGCCACCTCGGACTACGGGAGGAAACTGATGCGTGACATCATGATGGTGTACGACGGGAATCAGGAGCGGTATGCGGCTTTGTCCGGACATGGGTTTCGAATGCTGGCCGAGGCGATGGAAGCTGATCTGCCATACGAAATACCTTGCCCTGCCATGCTGATCTGCGGAAAAAAGGATCATGCCGGTTCGACCGTTCGGTACAACAAGGCGTGGCATGAAAAATCCGGCATCCTCCTTGAATGGATCAAGGATGCTGGACATAATTCCAACACAGACAAGCCGGAAATCGTCAACGCTCTGATTCAAAGCTTTGTCAAGACAATCACGGTGGATTAGATGAAATCCTATGAAAAGCTGCTGAAGCGGATCGATTCCTGGAGGACGATTCCTGAGGATTCTCCGCACAAATAGCTGAAAAATTCGAAAAATGGGGCGCTTTTTGAGCCGCGCAACCTGAACGTGCGCAATTGGTGGGGCAAATTGGTGGAGTGCAACCTGCGGTTTTGTTAAGATGCAGCCAAGCGATGCGGATGAAACGCAGCCGCAAATCCATCAAAATGAGGTATTTCAAATGTTATTCAACGAAAAACTGATTCGGCGCCGCAAGGAGCGGGGCCTGACCCAGGAAGAGCTGGCTGACCATCTTTCCGTGAGCCGCCAGACCGTCAGCAAGTGGGAGAACGGCGACTGCATGCCGGACGTCGACAAGTTCATCCGCCTCTCTGATCTTCTGGAGATCAGCCTGGACGAACTGGCCGGACGCGAGGTAGAGGTGGAGCCCATTGTCCTCCCAACACCGGAGCTGCCGAAGTCCGGCAAAAAGCTTCGCTGTCTTCTGGCTGCCGCAGCCGCCTGCCTTTTGATCGGCGTCGTCTGCTTCTGCCTGGGCCGCTACGCCTTCCCGAAGGCCGCTCCCCCGGAGGCCTCCCAGTCGGCGGTACTGCCCGTGGAGCTGAAAACGCAGAGTTTCTCGATGAGCGGCCGGGACGCCCGGTTCACGGCCAACGCCGACCTGGACGGGAAGGTCTTCCTCTACCGGAGCGATTTCCCGGAGCTTGCGCCCGTCGAACTGCCCGCGGTCTATGAGGACGGCGTCTACAACGTGCCCAACATCCCTTCCGGCAATTATGAAAGAATGGTCCTCGTCCTCTCCGCCGACGGCCAGGAGCGCAGCGCCCTGGTGGTCGAGGGCCTGGTAATCAACGCAGACGGCGCGAGTTGGGTCAACCCCGATTGACAACACGGGAAACAAAGCATTCATACCCAAAGGGAAGCTGAAGCTTATGGGACAGATTTTCTGAATGACACCCGGACAAAACTGCACAGAGAATAACAGGACATGAATGCATCCCTGGACTATACTGATTCTGTCAAGGAGAGGAGGCAGCAGCAATGGAGTGGCTATCCGCAATTCGGACGGCAATCGATTATATGGAAAAGCATCTTACGGATGACATCAGTGCACAGGATGTGGCCGAGCAGGTGTTTCTTTCCCCGTTCTTTTTGCAAAGAGGGTTTTCGCTGATGACGGGCTACGGGATCGGAGAATACATCCGAAACCGCAGACTGTATCTGGCGGCACTGGATCTGCAGAGAACGGATGAAAAAGTGATCGACATTGCCCTCCGGTACTGTTATGAAACGCCCGAGAGTTTTTCAAAAGCTTTTGTCCGTTTTCATGGCGCAACGCCGACAAAGGTACGCGACGGAGCTGCTGTTAACGTCTTTCTTCCCATGACGATCAAACTATCCATTCAAGGAGGTCATCAAATGGAGTATAAGATTACGCCCATGTTCCCCTTTAAGGTCATCGGATTTCAGAAGGTGTTCGACAATGAAACCGCATATGCTGAGATCCCCAAATTCTGGGATGAAATCTGTGAGAAATACGCAGCCAATGTGTATGCCGGCAACGCCCCGGCGAATCCTTACGAACAGGCGCTCATGGACAACTGCATCGGAGAGTACGGCGTTTGTATCGACGATATCGGAGGCGGAAAATTCCGGTATCTCGTCGCCGGGAAGTACACGGGCGGCGACGTGCCGGAGGGCATGGTAGTCTACGAATTTCCCCGGAGCGACTGGGCGGTGTTCGACTGTATTGGCCCGATCCCGGAGGCGCTTCAGAGCGTCAATACTCGGATTTTCAGCGAATGGCTGCCCGGCAATCCGGACTATGAGCTCTGTGGAAACGCCAGTGTCGAGTGGTATGACTGCGTAAACGGCGAAAAGACAGATCCGGATTACCACAGCGCGATCTGGGTGCCGGTGAAGAGAAAAGAATAATCAAAGAATAATACAGTAAGAATCCACAACAATGAGGTCTCGGAGATGAACTCCGAGGCCTCAATTCTTTTCCGTTGACGCCTGCAACCGTCAACGTGCCTGCCCGGAGCAAAAACTGCCTCCGATCCTATTGCATTCACCGGAATCCTGAGTATAATAGCCTTATCCGGAACGACGCGTTCTTGATAGACTCAATGAAAGGAATACCACCATGAGAACCAAAAGCCAGCAGCTGATGAATGAAATCAGCGCATATGTTGATCAGTACTATAGCGAGAGGCATACGGCCCCTTCGGTGAATGAGATCGCCAAGGGTGTCGGGATTGCCAAGACAACCTCCTATCGCTACCTGGTTGCCATGAATGATCTCGGTATGCTGCGTTACGACGGTGCGTCTCGAACCATCACAACGCGGATGATCAGCAAGTTCTCGGAAAGCACTGTTCCGGCACCGGTCGTAGGGGCTATCCCCTGCGGAACGCCGGAAGAGGAAGAAGAGAACATTCAGGAGTATGTAAGCCTTCCCGTGTCCCTTTTCGGGAAAGGTGAATTCTATATCCTGAAGGCGTCAGGCGACTCCATGGTGGATGCGGGCATTGAAGACGGGGACATGGTCGTTATCAGAAAGCAGCCGGAAGCAGCTGTCGGTGACATCGTTGTGGCACTGGACGAAACAGGCTCCAATACGCTGAAGAAGTACGGCGGACTGGATCCGGATTCCCACTCCGTGATCCTGCTGTATCAGAACCAGGAAAGGTATCCGAACAAGCGGATCCTGGTGAAGGAGCTTACGGTCCAGGGAATTGCCCAACACGTCATCAAGGCGCTTTAAGCTGCGACGTTCAATCTGCCTGATATTCAGGCAACCCGAAGGGAGGGGTTGACCCATGAAGTCATACGACTTACGCTGTCCGATATGCGGGGCAGTGAACCGCGGTCTGTATCTGGAAGAGACGGACGGGTGGATGGAATGCGAGAAATGTGGAAATGTCACACAGAGCATGGAACATAGGCAAACCGTTCTGATACCGCTCATTCTGAAAACGCAGAGCCGCAGCGACAACAATA
>JAFROK010000038.1 GCA_017429695.1 Clostridia bacterium
AAGCATTCGCAGAAAAGCAAGACGGGTTGCGCTACTCAATGATTATGCAGAAAAAGTTCTGATGCTTGGCGATCAACTGTAATTTCAAAAAATGATGGCTGTTCTTGTTTGCCTACCCCGTTTTCAAATGAGACCGCCCTGGCGCCGGCGCAAGATAACTTGCAAACGGCGGCTTTTCGGCATAGAATATAAGGGATCGATGATTAAAGGCAAAGGAGATGAGGACAGTGGAACAGATGATGGTCCAGTTTGGTTATCTGATACTGCTTCTGCTGGCCGGGCTGACATTTACCGTGATATACGATACGTATATCATTCCGAAACACCGGCGCATTATGCTGGCGATTATCGGCCTGTGCTTTGCCCTGATTATCCAGAACTACCTGGAGGACTGGCTTTCGTCCGGGGAAGCCCGCATCCTGGCCCGGACGATGACCTCCATGCTGGGATATATCCTTCGCCCGATGGTGATCGTGATGTTCCTGCACATTGTTGAACCCAAATGGCGGCACCGGCCCGCGTGGGCGCTGATCGGCGTGAATACAGCCCTGTACCTGACGCCGCTGTTTTCCAGCATTGTATTCAAAATCACCGAGGACAACCATTACATGGGCGGGCCGCTGCGGTATACGTGCCTGATGATCAGCTGCACGCTGATGGTGTATCTTTTCTGGCTGACGGTTCATGTATACGGCCGGACATCCGTGAAGGAAATCGTTATCCCCGTGCTGATCATTCTGATTGTAGCCGTTTCCATCTACCTGGACGGTACGGTCGGCGGCAACCGGCAGCCGGTGACTTTCCTGACCGTGGGCATGGTGATCGGCTGCGTGCTCTACTATATCTGGCTGCATATGCAGTTTGTGCGGGAGCACGAAGAGGACCTGAAAGCGCGGCAGCGGATTCAGATTATGATGAGCCAGATCCGGCCGCATTTCCTGTACAATTCCCTGTCGGCGATCCAGGTGCTGTGTCATTCCGACCCGGAAAAGGCGGCGGAAGTGACCAACCAGTTCAGCCTGTATCTGCGGGAAAACCTGGACTTTATGGAACAGCCCGGGCTGATTCCTTTCTGGAAGGAACTGGACCATACCAAAACATATGTCAAGATTGAGGAAACCCGATTCCCGAATATCCGGGTGGAATACGGGATTAACGACGCCGCGTTTTCCGTGCCGCCGCTGAGCCTGCAGCCGATGGTGGAAAACGCCATCCGGCACGGCGTACGGATCCGGCAGGAAGGCATAGTGCAGGTGCTTACGCAGCGGAAAGAGGATATGCATGAGATCATTGTTCGGGACAACGGGACCGGGTTTGATCCGGAAGGCATATGGGAAAAGAAGAGCGATCATATCGGCCTGCGCAACGTGAAGGAACGGATCGAGAGCATGTGCGGCGGAACGCTGACGATTGACAGCCGCATCGGCGAGGGGACGACGATTACGATCCGGATTCCGGTGCGGGATGACGACATTCAGGAGACAGGGAGTGAGAGACGGGCATGAGAGCAATCTGTGTGGATGACGAATCCCTGCTGACCGATTACCTGGTTTCCATGTGCCGGGACCTGCCGCCGCTGACGGACGCGGTGGGGTTTACCCGCGCGAAGGACGCGCTTCACTGGCTGAAGGAGAATGACGCCGACCTGGCGCTGCTGGATATCGATATGCCGGATATGAACGGGATTGTGCTGGCGGCGGAAATCAAGAAGCTGTATCCGGAAATGGTGATTATTTTCCTGACCGGGTTTTCCGAATACGCGGTGGACGCTTTCGGGCTGCATGTGGCGGGATACCTGCTGAAACCGATTACCAAAGACAGGCTGGCCAAAGAGATTGAGTATGCGCTGAGCGGAAAACAGAAAGATCCGCCTGCCCATATCCGGGTGCAGACCTTTGGAAGCTTTGACCTGTTTGTGGACGGGAAAATGGTGACTTTCAAACAGGCAAAATGCAAGGAGCTGCTGGCGTATCTGATTGACCGGCAGGGCGGCAGCGTCACGCGGGCGGAGGCTTTTTCGATTCTGTGGGAAGACCGGCTGTATGACCGGCCGATGCAGAAGCAGTTTGATGTGATTATACGCAGTTTGCGGGATACGCTGGAAGAGAACGGAATCGGTGAGATCCTGGAGATCAGGAAAGGGGCCCTGAGGGTAAAACCGGAAGAGATTTCGTGTGACGCTTGGCGGTTTTTCAGCGGGGATATCAATGCGATCAATGCTTACCGGGGAGAATATATGAGCGCTTATTCGTGGGGGTCTTATACGGAGAGCTTTATGAACCGGAAGTGTGGGTTCAATGAATAAAAAAATGGGGGGCTTTCTGATTGCCTCCCATACCCCTCTTCGGGGATAAAATTATTATGTGGCCAGGGATTGTTTCAGGAGCATGATGGCGTTCTGGTGGCGGAGCTTGACGGCTCCGTAGCTCAGGTTCATCATCCGGGCGATTTCTGTGAGCGGTTTTCCGTCGTAATAACGGAGAACCACAATATCCATTAACTGCTGCGGGAGCTTCCGGAGCGCCGTGGCGAGCTCGGTGAGCGATTCTGTGTTCAGCAGGTCTTCGTCCAGCTCGGTATCATCGGACAGGTTTTCGTCCAGTTCTTCCGACGGCCTGGAGCGGCGGAAGTGATCGATGACCGTGTTCCGCGTGACGGTGAAAATCCAGGTGCTGAGGGAGGCTTTTTCAGGATCAAACCCATCCAGCTTCCGGATGATTTTTTCGAACACATCTGAAAGCAGGTCTTCCGCGTCCGCTTTATTCCGCACACGGGCACGGATATATCCCATGACCTTGCCGCTGTATTCCGCGTAAATCTGCTCAGGACTTACGGTTGGCATCCCGGTCCAATTCCCCGGATTTTATGGGACGAATATCAGGAGTTCCGGCAGCGTTGACAAATTCCATTTCATCCATGCTGAGCTCCTTGACGGACCAGCGGGAATGAACGGAATCAATCACCGACTGAAGGGCCGGATTGCTTTCAAACTTCTGATAATCGAACATGGTACGCAGTGCGTTTTCCATCGATCATCACTCCTTTCCAACTGAATTCATCAGTTGATACGGATTCACAGGGCAAGGTGGCAGGTAATTTGCGGAATTATTTTTTTTATAACAGGAAATGCGCCAAAAGTCCAGTGATTTTCCCGGAAATTGTACTGGACATTTACTGGACAATGAATGGTAAGATCTGCGCAGGAGGTGCGGAAACGTGCTGAAAGTAATATGCGTGGATGACGAAAAACCGGTTCTTCAGCAGATTGTTTCCCTGTGCGGGGAAGTAGCTGGAATATCGGACATCCAGGCTTTTTCCGGAGCGAAAGAAGCGCTTGCATGGGTGAAGGGTCATCCATGCGATCTGGCGTTGCTGGATGTGAACATGCCCGGGATGGACGGCATCCTGTTGGCCAGAGAAATAAAGGAAATACAGCCGGAAACGGAAGTTGTGTTTATTACCGGCCATGCCCGGTATGCTGTGGACGCATGGGCGGTTCATGCCCGGGGCTATCTGCTGAAGCCCGTGACGGCAGAACAGCTGAAAAAGGAAACCGATTATATCATGTCCATCCGGAAACATCCGGCGGCGGAACATCCGGGCGCCCATATTGAAATAAAGACATTCGGCGGATTTGATATCCTGGTGGACGGGGAGCCGGTTCATTTCAAACGGTCCAAGGCCAAGGAACTGCTGGCCTGCCTGGTGGAAAAGCAGGGCGACAGCATTACGCGGGAACAGGCATATTGCATGATCTGGGAGAATACCCATTATGACCGCTCCGCGCAGAAGCAGCTGGATGTTGTGATCCGCAGCCTCCGCACAACGCTGGAGGAATATGGAATCAGCGAAATTCTGAGCATGCAGCGGGGCATGCTCCGCATTGAACCCAGGATGTTTTCCTGCGATATGTACCGGATGCTGCTCGGAGATGCGGAGGCTATCGGCGAATACCGGGGCGAATATATGAATGCATACTCCTGGGCCAGCCTGGAGGAGGCCTACCTGGAGCGGCGGATTGAGAATATCAGCTGATTGCAGAAAGGGTTGAATGTATGAAGACAGACGATATCATTCTGCGGTTTTTCCGGGACGATATCGCCGGGAATGTGATTCTGGATACGGACGGCAGCATCCTTTACGAGGATGAAAAGGCGGCTGCCATCCTGAAGGGGAAGACCAACTGGCAGGCGGCCTGCCCCCCGGTCCGCGAGGGCCAGAAAGACGAAACGTGGGACCTGATATGCCACGGGAGCGGCAAAAGCTACATGGTGGCTACTTCCACCTTCACAGAGGACGGCAGGATGCTGCAGATTCACCATCTGACAGACACCAGCATGTATACGGGCCTGTACCGGGAAATCAGCAATTATTCCCAGGAGCTGAAAACCGAGAAGGAACGGGATGAGATGACCGGGCTGTATAACAAGGGCAAGCTCATGGAGATGAAGCGGGGCCTTTTCAGCAAGCAGAAACCCATCGCCGTTTTCTATATGGACATCAACAACCTGAAAATTACGAACGACACATACGGGCATGAGGCCGGGGACGCACTGATTAAAAAAGCCGCGGACAGCCTGAAAAAGATTGAAGCCCGGAATGTGATGCCATTCCGCGTAGGCGGGGATGAATTCGTGACGGTTGCGATTCATGTGAACCGGGAGGAAGCGGAAAAAATCAAGGGAAAATGGGAAGCCGCCCTGGCAGAGCTGAATCAGCAGGATGACGGCATTGAGTGCGTGATTGCCTGCGGATTTGCCTTCGGCGAGGAGAATTTTGTGCCGGAGGAATTGTTTGCCGAAGCAGACAGGCGGATGTATGATGACAAAAAAAGCAAGAAACAGACGGAGAAAAGCCGGGAAGAACTGACATAACCCAAAGGAGGAACGACCGTGATTCAGCAAACGCCGATGATCAGCCGGGCGGACATGATCCGCTGCACCCTTTGCGCAGACGCGCCGTGCGACGCGGCATGCGACAGGGTCAGGCCGGCCGCCTTGCTGCGGAGCATCTGGTTTCAGAACGAACAGACGGCTGCCCAGCGCCTGCCCGCGGAGAATCCCTGCATTGTCTGCGCTGCCCCGTGCGAACAGAAATGCGTACGGGCAGGCGAAGTAAGCATCCGGGACCTGATAAACCGGCTGTATTACCAGGTGCAGCCGGAGTGTGAAACCGCCATTCCGGACAGCGAAGAGCGGCTGAAATGCGACCTGTGCGGCATTCCGCTGGAAAACCCCTTCCTGCTGAGCTCCTCGGTTGTGGCCAGCACATATGATATGTGCGCCGCAGCTTTTGAAGCGGGATGGGCCGGGATCTGTTTCAAGACCGTATGCTCGCTGGATATCCGGGAGGCATCCCCGCGGTTTTCCGCGGTGACGGGCAGTGACGGGAGCATCATCGGGTTTAAGAACATTGAACAGCTTTCGGACCACAGCGTGGCGGAAAACATGGCAATATTCCGCCGGCTGAAGGCGAAGTATCCGACCAAATTCATCCTGGCATCCATCATGGGGCAGAATGAAGCGGAATGGGGCGAACTGGCCCGGCTATGCGAAGAAAACGGCGCGGACGCGGTTGAACTGAATTTTTCCTGCCCCAACATGGCGGAAGGCGGCCTGGGAAGCGATATCGGCCAGGTGCCGGAGCTGGTGGAACGGTTTACCCGGGCGGCCAAACAGGCGTGCCATATTCCGGTGATCGCCAAACTGACCCCCAACGTGGCCGAGATGAGCCCGGCGGCGGAAGCGGCAAAACGGGGGGGCGCGGACGGAATTGCGGCCATCAATACCATTAAATCCGTGACGGGACTGAACCTGCACACCTATGTGGCATCGCCGGCGGTTCATGGACAGAGCGCGGTGGGCGGCTACAGCGGAAACGCTGTGAAACCGATTGCACTGCGGTTTATTGCCGAAATGGGGCACAACCCGGAACTGAAGGGGCTGCACCTGAGCGCCATGGGCGGCGTCGAAACCTGGACGGACGCGCTGGAATTCATGCTGCTGGGCGGCGGATCGATTCAGGTGACCACCGCGGTGATGCAATACGGATACCGGATTATTGACGACCTGAAGGCCGGGCTGAACCTTTACCTGGCGGAGAAGGGATTCCGGAACGTGCGGCAGGTGATCGGCCTGGGACTGGACGCGCTCAGCGGAACGACGGACACGCTGGAGCGGAACACTGTGATATTCCCCGCATTTGAGAAAGAACGCTGCATTGGGTGCGGACGCTGTATGATCTCCTGCAGCGACGGCGGGCACCAGGCGATCCGGCTGGATGAAAACAGGAGGCCGGTGCTGGACGGGAAAAAGTGCGTCGGATGCCATCTGTGCGTGCTGGTATGCCCGCAGCGGGCGATTAAGCCAGGCAAAAAACGGATTGTCAGAGAGAAGGGCTGAAGATGACAGGCAATGCGTATCAGCAGGGAAAATTCCGGGAAGAAGCACTGGAATTCATGCGGAAAAAGCTGGGGGAGCGCCAGTATGCCCAGATTATGGCAAACGCGGACAGCCGTGAGCGCCCTTATGTGGCTGCGCGCGTGTTTCTTTCGCCGGAGGACTGGGAAAAATACGTATGGATTGAACAGCATGGCAGCCTGGAAGGGTTTATGTAACAGGAAAAACAATGTTTTCTGGACATTTGGGCGACAAGGATGTACAATAAACAGTATAGTGCAGCCGACCCCCGGCTGTAACGATATCAGAGGAGGACAAAATCAATGACGATTAACAAAACGCAGAACGGGAACGAACTGATCCTGGCAGTGGAAGGCCGCCTGGACACCATGACCGCTCCTGAACTGGAAGCGGAGCTGAACAAATCCCTGAGCGGCGCGGAGAGCCTGGTGCTGGATTTCAGCAAACTGGAATACATCTCTTCTGCCGGCCTGCGGGTGTTGCTTTCTGCCCATAAGACCATGAGCAGCAAGGGCGGCATGAAAGTGACGAAGGTCAACGAGATCGTTCAGGAAGTGTTCGACGTCACCGGATTTGCCGACATTCTGACGATTGAGGCATAAAGCGGATGAAAACAGATGTGATCAGGGTTTCCAGCAAAGGGAACCAGATTGAGAAAGCGCTGGGCCAGATTGAAAAAATCGCGGCGTACAAGGAGCTTACCCCGAAAAACACACTGCATCTGCGCCTGCTGACAGAAGAAATGATGGGCATGATGCGTTCCATCACCGGGGAAACGGAAGGCGAGTTCTGGGTTGAAGACCAGGACGGCGAATATCAGCTTCACCTTCGGGTACGGACCCGGCTGAACGCGGATGAACGGGAACAGCTGCTCGCCGCATCCAGCAGCGGCCGGAACGAATCGGCCAAGGGACTGATGGGCCGCATCCGGGATTTCTTTGACTGGGGTTCCGATGAGGACCTGGGGACTATGACCAGTTCGCTGATGCTTCCGGACATGTATGTACATTCCAGCTCGCCCGCACTGGACATAGAATGGTCGATGGTGCGCTATGAAAGCGCGCTGTCCGGCCGGATCGCGCAGAACGACGCCGCCGCCAAAGAAGCCTGGGACGAACTGGAAAAATCCGTCGTCAAGCATGTGGCGGACGATGTAAAGGTGTCGATCCGCAACGGCGTGGTGGAAATGACCATCCTGAAGAAACTGGCATAAATTTTTCAGCGATATTGTACCGCCTGCATGTGATTCATGCAGGCGGTACATCCAAACAAAGGTGGATGTATCCGTGAAAAAACTGAGGAGTCATGCCGCAGTCAAATGCATCGGCGGGATTATCCTGTCGCTGATCGTTTTTTTTGCGGTTGTGAGCGTCATCGGCTTTAACAGCTTCACGGAAGCGCTTCTGGCCCAGTATTCCGACGGCGCCTTCCTGACGGCCAGGACGGCGGGGGATTACGTGGACGCGGATAAACTGGCGGAATATATCCGGAACGGCGACTCCGGGGATGATTACCGGGAAACCTGGAACCAGCTGGACCGGCTCTGCAATGCCTCCGGGGCCACGTTTGTCTATGTGATCCAGCCGGACCTGAGCGATTACGGGCATATCACGTTCCTGTTTTCCACGATCAACCATGACAGCACATACACGAAATATGATTTCGGGTATTACAGGGAAACGACGAACGACGAATACCGGGAAAAGTACCGCGCACTGTATGAACAGGAAGCGGAACAGGAACTGGTGATCCGGGACCGGGGATATATTGAAACGGACCCGCACATCACCGCGATGATCGGACTGAAGGGCGCGGACGGGCAGGTGAAGGCGATCCTGTGCGTGCAGCGCCAGATGGATGTGCTGCAGAACGCCAGGAAGACCTATCTCGGAAAGATTATCCTTGCGCTGGTGATCCTGATTATCCTGGTCATCGTATGGCAGAGCCTGTTCCTGCACAGGGTGCTGCTGCAGCCCATGAAGCAGATTACGGATGAGGCGGAACGCTTTTCCCGGGAGAACGTGGCGGCCAGCCCCAGACTGGCGGAAACCATACGGAATACGGATGAAATCGGCTATCTGGCATCTTCCATTGACCATATGGAGGAACAGATTACGGATTACATTGATTCCATTACGAAGATTACGGCGGAGAAGGAACGGATCAGCGCGGAGCTTTCGCTGGCCACGCAGATTCAGGCTTCCGTGCTGCCGCATATCTTTCCGCCGTTCCCGGACCGGAAGGAATTCGACATCTACGCCAGCATGGATCCGGCCAAGGAAGTGGGCGGAGACTTTTACGACTTTTTCCTGATTGACAGCGACCACCTGGGACTGGTGATTGCCGACGTCAGCGGAAAGGGCATTCCGGCGGCACTGTTCATGATGTCGAGCAAGATTATCATCCAGAGCATTGCCATGCTGGGGAAAACGCCGGGAGAGGTGCTGACCAAGACGAACGACGCGATCTGCTCCGGCAACCAGGCGGGCATGTTTGTGACCGTATGGATGGGCATTCTGGAGATATCCACCGGCAAGATGACCTGTGCCAACGCCGGGCATGAATACCCGGTGCTGAAACGCGCGGACGGCGATTTTGAACTGTTCCGGGACAAACACGGATTCGTGATCGGCGGCATGGAAGGGATCCGGTACAAGGAATACGAGCTGCAGATGAACCCCGGCGACAAGCTGTTTGTATACACGGACGGCGTGCCGGAGGCGACCGACGCGGACAACGAACTGTTCGGAACGGAGCGGATGACGGACGCGCTGAATACCGTTAAAGACGCCGATCCTGAACATGTGCTGAGCGGCGTGCGCCGGGCGGTGGACGCGTTTGTGAAAGATGCAGAACAGTTTGACGACCTGACGATGCTGTGCATTGAATACCGGAGACAAAAGGAGAAAGCCGATGCGTGAAATCAGATTACAGGCCCGCAGGGAAGCCATTGCAGAGCTGACCGCATGGATTGACGCGGAGCTGGAGCAGGCGGAATGTTCACCGAAGGCGCAGATGCAGATTGACGTGGCCATTGACGAGATTATGGCCAATATTGCCATGTATGCGTATCCGGACCGGGAGGGAAGCGTTACGGTGCGGTATGACTGCAGGGACAGAACCGCGGAAATGACGTTTATTGACGAAGGCATTCCCTACAATCCCCTGGACAATCCGGAACCGGACGTGACGCTGAGCGCGCAGGAACGGAAAATCGGCGGGCTGGGAATCTTCCTGGTGAAAAAGATGGCCGATGAGGTCAGCTACCGGTATGAGAACGGAAAAAACATCCTGACCATCCGGAAACATATATAAAGAGAACACGCAAGCGAGGTGCAGCATGGAGTACATTCTGGAAACACAGAAACTGACCAAGATTTACGGCCAGAAGGAAGCAGCGGTCGATGTGGACCTGCATATCCGGGAAGGGGAAATCTATGGCCTGATCGGCCGGAACGGCGCCGGAAAAACGACGATTATGCGCATGATCAGCGGCCTTTCCAAGCCGACCCGGGGCAGCTATTCCATTTGCGGGAAGACAGGGTTCGCACTGGGAAAAGAATTGCGGAACGTGGGTGTGCTGATTGAGCATCCCGGCCTGTATCCCAAACTGTCCGCCTATGAAAACCTGAAGATCAAGTGCATCGGCGTCGGCATCAATCCGAAGGGATATGTGGAGGAAATGCTGAAGCTGGTGGGCCTGGAAAACGTGGACCGGAAGAAGGGCGCCGGCTCTTTCTCCCTGGGTATGCGGCAGCGGCTGGGGATTGCGCTGGCCATGGTCGGCGACCCGAAGATGCTGGTGCTGGACGAACCGATCAACGGCCTGGATCCCCAGGGCATTGTGGAGGTTCGGGAAATGCTGGCAAAGCTGCGGGATGAGAAGGGGATCACGATTATGGTTTCCAGCCATATCCTGGACGAGCTGGCCAAGGTGGCGGATTCCTACGGTATTATCCACGAGGGACGGCTGCTGGACGAATTCAGCGCGGACGAACTGCATAAGCGCAGCGGCCAGTATGTGATGATCCGCACGGGGGATAATGAAGCGGCGGTCCGGGTGCTGAAAGAAATGAATGTGACGGAGATCACCCCGGAATCCGACGGGTTTATCCGGGTGGACCGGATGAACGACGAAACCGGGGCCATGGCCAAAGCCATTGTGAACGCCGGCATTGAACTGAATGAAATCTGCCTGCAGAGCGTATCGCTGGAAGATTATTATCTTGGCGTGACGGGAGGGAATCACAATGGGTAATCTGCTGAGAATGGACACCTACCGGATTTTCCGGAGCAAAACATTTTTTGTGTGCCTGATTCTTGCCTTCGCGCTGGCTGTGGCAAGCGCCCCGGTTGATAAACTGCTGTCCTCGCTGGGACAGATGTTTGCCACCGAAGTGACGGAAACCGCCAAAACATCGGATGAGTTTTCGGATGAAGATGTGCTGGCGCTGGAAACAGCCAAGGACGCCATCCGATTCAGAACGGAGGAAAAACTTTCCAACCTGATTAAAAATCCATTCACATTCCTGGCGACCCTGCTGATGCTAATCTCCGTATGCTCCTTTTACTATGCGGACGCGGAAGGCGGCTATATCAAGAATATCGCCGGACAGATGCCCATGAAGGGATTTACGATCCTGTCGAAGTTCCTGGCGTCTGTTTCGCACAATTTCATCTTTATGGCGTTGTGCGTGGTGGGCAACATCATCGGTACCCTGACCGTGAGGCATTTTGTGCCGGATGACGCGATTCTCAGCAGCATCGGGATCTTTTTCCTGAAGCTGCTGCTGATCCAGAGCATCTGTGCGCTGCTGGTGCTGTTTGTTTCCACGATGCAGAACAAGTCCCTGGGGATTGTGATGGCGGTCCTTTTCGGGCTGGGATTTGTGATGCCGTTGATTTACGAACTGATTGACGTTCAGCTGATCAACCGGCTGTTTAAGGATGCGGGCGCTGTTTTTGCCAAATACATGCCGGACGTACTGCTGGGCGAAACTTCCCCGGATCCGGTGACGGCGATCCTGGTATCGGTGATATTCGGCGGGTTCTTCCTGCTGCTGGCCATCCGGGCCTTCGACCGGAAAGATGTGAAGTAAGACGCTGCGGCGTTTGCTTATATCCCAAATCATCATTTATGGAGGAAATGGAAAGATGAATATTGCAGGTGTAATTATTGGGGTTCTCGGTATCATCATCGGCTTTTTCGGCGGACTGCTCTTTGGCTGGGTCGGCGGCGGCATTGCGATCGGCCTGGGCGCAATCGGCATTCTGTTTGGGTTCCTGGCCCGGAAAAAAACGGAAGGCCAGAAGGGTACGGGCGCTATTATTGTCGGTGCACTGGCTGTTCTGCTGTCGTTTTTCCTTACCAACAGCAGTGTGAACACGCTGAAGGACGCGCTGAAAAAAGCCAAGGATAATACGGATGTCGCCCCGACGATTACAGAATTCGCGGATAAGATTAACCCGTCCCTGGGCCTTGTCGGCGGCCTGGTGAATATCAAAGACGCGACCGAAGACGAGATCAAGAAGATTACGGATGAACTGCTGCTTGTGATCGATGACGCGAAAGTGAAGGAGAAGCGGGAAGAACTCCAGAAAAAGGTGGAAGAGACAAAGGAAGATATCCAGGAGAAGGTGGACGAGGCCGGCCAGGCGCTTGAGAATGCCGGGGTGGCTGTGAGCGACGCGGTGGAAGGAGCCGGAGAAGCCATCGGAGATGCCACTGAAGATGCCGGACAGGCTGTGAGCGACGCGGTGGAAGGCGTTCAGAATGCCGTGACCAATCCGTAAGGCGCATTTTTCACTGAATTGTGATTTTATAAAGAGCTGAAGGTTGACCTTCCGGCTCTTTTTCATATGTGAAAAACCGCAATTATACTTGACAACCACCGGAACTCAGAAGGATAATGAAAAATAAACAAATGCCGGTTACCGCTCAATACTGAAAGGATATGTTGCCTGTGGAAAATCAGCTGTTTCGCCAGAAAAGCCTGGACCATATTTCATCCCCGGAAGAACTGCATGACTATATGCGGGTGACCAATCCCCGGCTGTGGGCAGTGCTGATTGCCATTGTGCTGCTGCTGGGCGGATTCCTGGTATACGCCGCGACCACCCGGATGGAAAGCACGGAAACGGTGACTTTCCGGGTTTCCAGCGGCTATATTTATCACGGGAGCATTCCGGAAAACCGGATGGATGTGATCAAAGTCGGCATGCCGGTGCGGATTGCCGGGGAGACGGGAACCATCGATAATTTTGATACCAGCATCCAGTACCGGCTGAATATTACCTTTGACGGCGAGGCGCCGGAAAAGGGCAGAAGCTATATGATTACCCTGGGGGAAGAATGGAGCGGACCGCAGGTTGAAGCATATGAAAACCGGGACTTTTCAAAAGACGGAGATGAGGCGCAGGCTGAAGGGGAGAACGGGAAAATTCCCCATGTGATTACATCATACGATGACTATGGGTTTACGGTATCATCCTATGTGGATCCCCAGGTGCTGAAAAAACTGGACGGCACATATTCCCGGGTCCGTGTATGGAAATATGACTATCTGGAAAACGACGACCTGAGCCTGACGGAAGGCCGCCTGGCGACCGTGGACGGATATGAGCCGATTACGACGGTGTATGCCGCCGTCAGCCTTGACAATCCGGAAGCTGTGATACCGGACGGGAACTATGAGGGTGAAATTGTGACGGAATCGACCACGCCGATCAGCTTCCTGTGGAATTAGCTGTCAGTTATCAGTTATCAGCTCACTGTGGTTTTGGAGACTGAAGGATGAAGAGAAAGAGCCTAATGAAAGCACCGGTGAAATCCGGAGTGGCGAAAGTGCCAGTGATTATGCAGATGGAAGCGCTGGAGTGCGGCGCGGCCTGCCTGGCCATGATCCTGGCATATTACCGGAAATGGATCCCCCTTGAACAGGTGCGCCTGGACTGCGGCGTAAGCCGGGACGGATCCAACATGAAAAACGTTTACCTGGCAGCCCAGCATTACGGGCTGGAGGTTCACGGCTATCGCATGGAAATGGATGTGCTGAAAAAGGAAGCGACATTTCCGTGCATCATTCACTGGAATTTCAACCATTTTGTGGTGCTGAACGGCTTCCGGGGCAACAAGGCTGTGCTGAACGATCCGGCCCGGGGCGTTGTCCAGGTGCCGATGGAACAGTTTGACGAAGCGTTTACGGGGCTGGTGATGACATTTGCCCCGGGAGCGGATTTTGTACCATCCGGCCGGCGGAAAAGCATGCTGGGATATGCGCGGAAACGCCTGAAAGGCGCTGCCCCGGCGGTGGTGTTTGTTGTGCTGACATCGATCATTTCCTATCTGTTCGGCATTATCAATCCGGTGATGTCCCGGATTTTCCTGGACCGGCTGCTGACCGGGAGAGCGCCGGAATGGCTGTATCCGTTCATTACGGTGATGATTATCCTGGCCGTGTTCCAGATTATTGTTCAATGGGCCCAGACGGTTTACAACCTGAAAATCAACGGGAGGATGGCCATTGAGGGCAATGCCTCTTTCATGTGGAAAGTGCTGCGGCTGCCGATGTCGTTTTTCTCCCAGCGGCTGAGCGGGGATATCCTCCAGCGGCAGGGAAGCAACGCTACCATTGCAGGAACCCTTGTGCAGACTGTTGCGCCGCTGGCGCTGAACACGATCATGATGCTGTTTTACCTGGTGATTATGCTGCGGTACAGCGTGGTGATGACAATGGTCGGCCTGGCCTCGCTGATCCTGAATATCGCGGTGGCCAATTACATGAGCGCCAAACGGGTGAATATGACCCGGGTTCAGATGCGGGACACGGGAAAACTGGCTTCCGCCACGCTGGCCGGCATCAGCCTGACGGAAACCATTAAATCGTCCGGCGCGGAAGGCGGATTTTTCCGCAAATGGAGCGGATACCAGGCTTCGGTGAACACCCAGAACGTGCGGTATGCTTCGCTGAATGCCCGGGTGGGACTGATTCCCCAGTTTATCAGCACCCTCAGCAACTATGCGGTGCTGTTTCTCGGCGTGGTGCTGGCTATGGACGGGAAATTTACGCTGGGTATGATCACCACGTTCCAGAGCCTGCTGACTTCCTTTATGGGACCCGCGGAAACGCTGGTTACAGCGGGACAGACGGTGATGGAAATGCGGACCGATATGGAACGGATTGAGGATGTGATGGAATATCCGGATGATCCGGCGCTGAGGTATGGAGAAAATGCGGGGGAAGAAAGCTATGCGAAACTGAAAGGCGAAGTGGAACTGAGGAATGTTACCTTCGGATATTCCCCGCTGAGCAATCCGACCGTGAGCCATTTTTCCATGCATATCAGGCCCGGGGAACGGGTGGCGATTGTCGGGGCCAGCGGATGCGGCAAATCCACCATCAGCAAAATGGTTACCGGCCTCTACCAGCCCTGGGAGGGTGAAATCCTCTTTGACGGAAAACCGATCAACAGCATTCCGCGCAACGTGTTTACCGGGTCTGTGGCCATGGTGGACCAGGATATTGTACTGTTTGAAGACACGATTGCGAATAACATCCGGATGTGGGATAAGACGATTGAGGATTTTGAAGTCATCCTGGCCGCCCGGGACGCCCAGATTCACGACGATATCATGGAACGTCCGGGAGGATACCAGGGGAAACTGACGGAGAACGGCATGGACCTGTCGGGCGGACAGCGGCAGCGGCTGGAAATTGCCCGGGTACTGGCGCAGGATCCGTCGGTGATCATTCTGGACGAGGCAACCAGCGCCCTGGACGCCAAGACGGAATATGAGCTTGTGAAGGCGATCAAAGACCGCGGTATTTCATGTATCGTGGTGGCCCACCGCCTTTCAACGATCCGCGACTGTGACGAAATCATTGTTCTGGAAAAAGGCAAAGTGATCGAGCGCGGCACGCATGATGAACTGTATGCCCGGGGCGGCGCATACGCTGAGCTGGTAACTTCTGAGTAAAGGAGGCGGGGAAAAGTGGGCTGGTTCAACGATCAGATCAGAGAGCGCATGGACAATGACCAGAATGTGCTGGAAGACTCTTTTTTCCGCATGGCCAGCGTGGTGATGGACCGGTGGGACGCCGAACGGCTGGCAGATGAACGGATGATTGTTAAAGAAGCGATTGACGACATTCTGAAATACTACCATGAGAAACCGGGCGATATACCGGAAAGCATAAAGAATGTTTCCGATCAGCTGGAATACGCGCTTCGTCCCGCCGGGCTGATGGTTCGGGATGTGGAACTGGAAGGAAACTGGCAGCATGACGCCTTCGGCCCGATGCTGGGATACATGAAGGAAACCGGAACCACCGTGGCGCTGCTGCCCGGGGCCGTTTTCGGATACTATTACAGGGATCCGGCAACCGGAAAAAGAACCCGGGTGACCCGGAAAACCGCGAAGCTTTTTTCCAGGGACGCGCTGTGCTTTTACCAGCCGCTGCCCATGAAGAAGCTGGGAATCGGGGATCTGCTGCTGTATATGTGGAAGTGCATTACGCACGGTGACCTGCTGCTGATTCTGCTGGCTTCGCTGGCGATGGTGCTGGTAGGGATGATTGAACCGCGGATCATCAGCCTGGTAACCGGGAAGGTGCTGAAAACCAAAAACGTGAACCTGCTGAACGGACTGATGATTTTCCTGGTGAGCAGTACTTTTGCCGGACAGCTGATCGGATTGGTCAAAACCCTGCTGATGTCGCGGATCAGCACAAAAACGTCGATGACGGTGGAAGCTTCCGTCATGATGCGCATCCTGAGCCTGCCGGTGAGCTTTTTCCGGAAGTTTTCCTCCGGTGAGCTGAGCAGCCGGGCCGGCAGCGTTAATTCCCTTTGCAGTATGATGGTGGACAGCATTCTGTCGGTCGGACTGAGCAGCCTGATGTCCCTTTTGTACATCACCCAGATTTTCCGGTACGCACCGGCTCTGGTGTGGCCGTCGATTCTGATTATCCTGGCGACAGTGGTGGTGAGCGTAACGGCATCGTTTGTGCAGATCGGGGTTTCCCGGAAAAAGATGAAACTGGCGGCCGAAGAGGCCGGCATGAGCTACGCGATGATGAACGGCATGCAGAAAATCCGCATGTCCGGATCGGAAAAGCGCATGTTTGCCCGGTGGGGAAGGCTGTTTGCCAGGAATGCCCGGCTGGAATACAACCCGCCGCTTTTCCTGAAACTGAACGGCGTGATTACGACGGCCGTTTCCCTGGGCGGAACGATTCTGCTGTATTACCTGGCGGTAAAAACCGGCGTGGCGGGAAGCGAGTACTTTGCGTTCAACGCGGCATACGGCCGGGTGATGGGCGCTTTCTCCGCGCTGGCAGGGATCGCGATTTCCGCCGCGTCCATCCGGCCGGTGCTCGAAATGGCGGAACCGATCCTGAAGGCAGAGCCGGAAGTGAGTGCCGAACGGGAAGCGGTTACATCCGTCAGCGGCAGTATTGAAATGAGCCACGTCACTTTCCGGTATGAGGAGAATACGCCGTATGTGCTGCAGGACCTGTCGCTGAAAATCCGGGCGGGAGAATATGTGGCCATTGTGGGCCGCACCGGATGCGGAAAATCCACGATTGTCCGGCTGCTGCTGGGGTTTGAAACGCCGGAGCGGGGCGCGGTTTATTATGACCGGCACGACCTGAGCAAGATTGACCCGCGCTCCCTGCGCAGGCAGATCGGCGTTGTAATCCAGAACGGACAGCTGTTTCACGGGGACATTTATTCCAACATCACCATTTCGGCGCCCCACCTGACGCTGGCGGAAGCATGGGAGGCTGCAGAAATCGCCGGGCTGGCCCAGGATATCCGGGAAATGCCGATGGGGATGCAGACCATTATCACCGAAGGCCAGGGCGGTATATCCGGCGGACAGAAGCAGCGGCTGATGATTGCCCGGGCGGTTGCGCCGAAACCCAGAATCCTGATTTTTGACGAGGCGACATCCGCGTTGGACAATAAAACCCAGAAACAGGTTTCAGAGGCGCTGGACGGGCTGAAGTGCACCCGGATTGTGATTGCGCACCGGCTGAGCACAATCCAGAACTGCGACCGGATCCTGGTGATGGACCAGGGAGCGATTGTGGAAGAAGGGAAGTATGAGGAGCTGATTGCAAAGAACGGCTATTTTGCGGAACTGGTGGCACGGCAGCGCCTGGATACCTAAACCGATATCCTGAAAATATACAATCCGGACCCGTTACTGGTCCGGATTGTTCATTTCAACGGTGACAACGGCGCCGGTTTCCTCGTTCCACGGGCCGGGATCCTGGCCCGTGGATTTTTTCATTTTATCCAGGACACGCTTTGCATCGCTGCCGGAGAGGAAGCAGGGCTGATAATTGTTATAGCGTGAATCGCTGGTGATGGAGATGGGGTAAAAATGCAGTGCCATTCCGGTCAGGACGCCTTCCCGGAAAGACAGGACGGCCTGCAGCGCCAGCGCGTCTGAATCCTTTGCATGGGTGGTGCCGCCGAAGGAACAGTTGCCGAGGCTGTACACCACCGGGACGCCGTCCATGATGTCATATCCCTGCACAACATGCGGATGGTGGCCGACGATGAGGCATGAACCGCACTCCGCCGCGCGGGCGGCAATCTGCGCCTGATAGGTGTCCGGAGCGGTATAGCTGTATTCCGTGCCGGCGTGCATGACGGTGATGATGGCGGAACAGCCGTATTGCTTCAAGGCCTCCACCTGGCGCCGGTAGCGGTCGTAGCGGTTGCCGGAAAGGGAAGTGCTGACGCCGATGAAACCGATCTGCAGGCCGTCATCGCTTTGCCAGACGGCCGGCGCGTCCGTTCCGAACCAGCAGACGCCGGCGGATTCCAGGGCGGCTTTTGTATCGGCATATCCGGGCTCGCCGTAATCATGGGAATGGTTGTTCGCAATGGTGACGCATTCCACGCCGGCGGAGGTCAGGATTTCCGTGTAGGCCGTCGGGCCACTGAAATTATACTCTTTTTCCACTCTTTCGAGGGTGCGGTCCGTGAGTACGCCTTCCAGGTTTGCCACGGTCAGGTCATCATGCAGCGTCAGGCGGGTCATCTCCCGCAGGGGGAAATCAAGACCATTATCCTCCACCCGGCGGAAAAAACCAAGGGAGCTGTTCCGGCTTTTCTTTTCGCCGCCGAGGGTGCAGTCTCCCAGGAAGGTGACGGTCACATCCCCGGTGAACTCGTCATCGGGAAGCACCAGGTAATCTTCCGCCACGTCCGCTGTGAGGGTCAGCCAGCGGCCCGAAGCATCACCGGCGGCAGGGAAAAACAGCAGCGCGGCCATGGATAAGACGGCAAAACAGGCAATCAGTCGTTTCAAAGCGAATCCTCCAGCCGGGACGCGATCAGCCGACCGCCCGGCGCATAAATCAGTTTGACCGAAAAACAGTCGTTCCGGCTGCGGAGCAGGGGAAGGAACACGCGGTCGCCTTCCCAGAGAGAAAGGGACATGACATCATCCACAGGGATCCATTTCAGTTCGCCCTCGGGACATTCCGGGAGAGCTTCCGTGTCGGTATGTGCGGTGTAGAGGAAGGTCAGTTCATCGCCCCAGTCGGGCAGGATAAAGGTGATGATGCCGCGCAGCCGCAGGCCTGTAATGGGCACGCCGGCCTCCTCCTCGATTTCCCGCCGGACGCATTCATCCGGGGATTCACCGGGCTCGAGATGGCCGCCCAGGCCGATCCATTTGCCGGCATTTTCATCCTGGCCTTTTTTGGTGCGGTGCATCATCAGCCAGGAGCCGTTCCGCTCCACATAACACAATGTTGTCAGACGCATCTGGCTCATACGGATTCCATCCCATTCCTTCCTGAAAACAGTTGATCCGTAAACCGGCCGCCAGCCATTCCGGAGGAACGGCCCGGCATGCGGGAATTATAGCGTAGCGGAGGCCCGGATGTCAATCGGCGCAAAGGGTCCGGCTGCTTTGCGCGCGGCCGGAAACAAGGCGCAGGATTTCTTGACAAAGCGGGGAAATTTGGTCATACTTAACATGAGGGGAAATCGGCCCCTGACAAGCACGACACAAAGGATGAAGCATGCATGTTTGAACAGTTCGAAGTGATTCCGGACGCGGATATGAGCCAATATACCACACTGAAGCTGGGCGGGCCGGCGGACTGGCTGGCATTTCCCCGCAGCGGAGCGGAGATTGCCGCCATGTTCAGCGAAGCCGGTGCAAAGGGCATTCCCGTGACAGTGATCGGCCACGGAAGCAACCTGCTGGTGCTGGACGGCGGAATCCGGGGGCTGGTGATCCGGGTTGAAAAGAATATGCGGGCAATCCGGCGGGAAGGCTGCCGGATCATCGCCCAGGCAGGCGCCATGCTGGGTTCGGTGGCGTTGTTTGCCGCGGACGCAGGGCTGACCGGCCTGGAATTTGCTTCCGGCATTCCGGGAACGGTCGGCGGCGGGGTGACCATGAATGCCGGCGCCTATGACGGGGAAATGGCCCAGGTGGTTGTACAGGTGGACGGCATTTATCCGGACGGGAAAACGGTGTCGCTGACGAAGGAAGAAATGGGCTTCGGATACCGGAGGAGCGTGGTGAAGGAACTGAACTTTGTCGTGACCGAAGTCACTTTTGAGCTGCAGGAAGGCGATCCGGCGGCCATCCGCGTGCGGATGAGCGAACTGAACGCGAAACGGGCGGAGAAGCAGCCGCTGGACGTTCCCAGCGCCGGCAGCACCTTCAAGCGGCCGGAAGGCTACTACGCCGCCGCGCTGATTGACCAGTGCGGCCTGAAAGGATACAGCGTCGGCGACGCGATGGTGAGCATGAAACACGCGGGATTCCTGGTGAATACCGGGAAGAGCAGCGCTGATTTCAAAACGCTGATGGATAAGGTGCAGTCGATTGTGGAACAGCGGGCCGGTGTGAAGCTGGAGCCGGAGATCCGGATACTGGGTGAGGAGGAAAGGGCATGAAGTACCTGATTGTTACCGGTCAGAGCGGAGCGGGAAAATCGGCCTGCGTCCGTTTTCTGGAAGATAAGGGCAGTTTCTGCATGGACAATATCCCGCCGATGATGGTGCCGAAGCTGATTGAGGCGTTCGACACCACCCATACCCGGTATCAGACGGCGACGATCGCGGTGGATGTCCGGAGCGGCGAATTCTTTGACGCGGCTGCCGTGGCGCGGATGATCCGGGAACTGGTCCAGATGGGCCACCTGATTGAAACCATCTTTATGGAAGCCAGCGATGAAACCATCCTGAACCGCTACAAGGAAACGCGGCGGGAGCATCCCCTGTGCCAGGAGGGATTGACGCTGGGGCAGGCCATTGTGGAGGAACGGGTACGGCTGCAGCCGCTGCGGGAAATCGCGAACCACGTGATCGATACCACCAACATTTCTTCCAGGACAATGAACAAGCTGCTGGAGAAGCACCTGAGCAACCTGACGGCTGAGGAACCGTCCATGCGGGCGGAAGTGATGAGCTTCGGCTTCAAGCGCGGCCTTCCGCGGCAGGCGGATCTGGTGGTGGACGTTCGGTTCCTGCCCAATCCGTTCTATATTGAAACGCTATGCCGCCACAGCGGGCTGGATGACGACGTAAGGACGTTTGTGATGGAACATCCGGTGACAAAGGAATTCATGGTTAAATGGAAGGACCTGCTGACCTTCCTGATTCCGCACTACAAGGAGGAAGGAAAGCACCGGGTGGTGATCGCGGTCGGATGCACCGGCGGCGCGCACCGCAGCGTGGCGATTGCCGAAGCGATCGGACAATTCCTGCGCGAACAGGGAATGCCCACTGAAATCAATCACCGGGACCTGATTCTGGAACAGGCCCGGTGGAACACCCCGGTTGAGGAAGGCGAATCATGAAAAAAGACAACCGGCAGAGCTTTTCCGCCCGGGTGAAAGCGGAGCTGATCCGGCTTCCGGCGGGAAAGAGCTGCTGTATGCTCAGCGAAATATCCGCGCTGACGATGACATCCGGCCACCTGGCTTTCCGGGGCGGCGGATGGCTGTCGGTCAGCTACCGCCTGGAGGACGCAGGAACCGCCCGGCGGCTTTTTCTGCTGCTGAAAAAGCGGCTGGATGTGAATCCGACGCTTCATTTTACCCAGACATCCCGGCTGGGCGGCCGGCGGACCTGCGTGCTGACCCTGAACGGGGAGGACGCGCGGACACTGCTGGACGCGCTGCATATGACCGAAACGGATGAAAACGGACAGATCCACCTGAAACGGACCGTGCCGCGGCATCCCATGACCCGGCAGTGCTGCCGGAAAGCGTTTCTGCGCGGCGCGTTTCTCGGCGCGGGCACGGTGACCAACCCGGAAAAGGGATATCATTTCGAATGGAAGGCGGATGATGACCATCTGCCCAGGATGCTGGAAAAACTGCTGGAAAAATGCGAGCTGCCGTTCCATACCTATATGCGGAAAGGACAGCAGGTGGTTTACCTGAAAGGCGCGCAGCAGATTGCGGATATGCTGGCGCTGACCGGCGCCGGGCAGAGCGTGCTGGAAATGGAAACAATCCGCGTCGGGAAGCAGGTGAAAGCCGCCGCGGTGCGGGCGGCCAACTGCGACGAGCACAACGGCGAGAAAATGCTGGACGCCGCCCAGAAACAGGCTGAGACCATCCGGCAGATTTCCCTGAAACAGGGGCTGTTTACCCTGCCGCCCGGACTGCAGGCGATTGCACGCCTGCGGCTGGAGCATCCTGAACTGAGCCTCCGGGAGCTCGGGGAACTGATGGATCCGCCGGTCGGAAAAAGCGGGATCAACCACAGAATGAGGCGCCTGATGGAAATCGGGGAAAACCTGAACGCGGGAGGGTAAACAGTGCTGATTGCCATTGCCTATACGCTGATGTATCTGCTGTCCGGTGTGATGGCGGTATGTTTCCTGCTGCCGCGGCATAAGCCGCTGAACCGCATCTGGCTGGGGCTGAGCTTCGGCCTGCTGGAAGAAATGTGGCTGCCGGCTTTGTGCGCATTCTTCCTGAAATTTTCCGTGGAAGCCCATATCGCCGCAGCCGGTCTCCTGATCCTGATCACGTTCATATGCTGGCTTTGCCGGGATCGCCGGGAGGCGGCCCGGTGGGACGAGCAGGAAAACAGGCTAACCCGCCAGCTGCTGATGGTGGCGCTGCCGCTGACGATGCTGAGCGCGTGCCTGCAGTATACGCATGTAATGCGTATTGACATGAACGGCAACTGGCATGTCGGGCAGAGCACATACGGCGACCTGCCGATGCACCTGAGCTTTATTGCCAACCTGAGCGGGAAACAGTTTCCGGCGGATTACCCGTTCTATCCGGGTACGCGGCTGAGCTATCCCTTCCTGACCGATTCCCTGAGCTCCACCTGGTATCTGATGGGATCCAGCCTGCAGGCGGCTACCGTTGTGCCGGCCGTTCTGATGATGGCGCTGTGCTATGGCGGCGTAATGATCCTGGCGCGGGAAATGACCGCGGGCAAAAAGACGGTTGTGCTGGCAGCGCTCCTGTTTTTCCTGAACGGCGGGCTGGGATTCCTGTATAATTTTGACCTGGTCGGCGAAAACATGACGGAAGGCCTGGTGACCCAGCCGGTCGGCGGAAGCGGGATCGGTGAACGGATCCGGTATATCCTGGAAGAATACTACAAAGCGCCGACCAACCGGCCGGAAGATATGAACCTGCGCTGGAGCAATGTGATCTGCGACCTGATGGTTCCGCAGCGGACCCTGCTGGGAGGCTGGTGTATGGTGATTCCGTGCTTCTACCTGATGGACGCGGCACTCCGGGGCCGGAAGGTCCCGGAGGACCGGGGCGGAAGGGCGCTGGGCTTGCTGGCGGTATGGGGCGGGCTGCTGCCGCTGATTCATACCCACAGTTTCCTGGCCCTGGGGCTGATGTCCGTCGGCGCCATGGGATACGACCTGATTCACGGCGATCCGAAGGACATTGAAAACCCACGGCCCAGGGGGAAAATCCTGCTGCGGTACCTGATCTACGGTGGAATTGCGGCAGCCATTGCCCTGCCCCAGTTAATTTGCTTTACCTTCAGCCAGGTGCAGAACGACGCTTCGGCGGACGGCTTCCTCCGGTTCCAGTTCAACTGGGCCAACAATCCGTCCGGCCAGGGCATGCGGGATATGTACCTGTGGTTCTATATCAAGAACATCGGGCTGCCGTTTATCGCCCTGATCCTGGCACTGTTTGAGAAAAACCCGAAGCACCGGCGGATTTTCGCGATGATGCTGCCGGTGATCCTGGCGGCGGAACTGATCCGGTTTCAGCCGAACGAATACGACAACAACAAACTGCTCTACCTGGCCTGGCTGATGGGCTGCATGATCGTGGCGGACTGGTTTGCCATGATATGGCGGAAACTGAAAGGCGTCCGGGGCCGGAGCGCGCTGGCCGTGCTGACCTCGGTGGTGTTGTTCCTGAGCGCCGGGCTTACGATCTGGCGCAAATGCGTATCGGATTATACGGCGTTCAGTCACTACGAGGTGGAGGCCGGGGAATTTGCCCGGAACGAGACGCCGGCGGAAGCCGTATACCTGACCGGGACCCAGCACATGAACGCCGTGATGGTCATCGGCGGGAAGACCGTGGTGCTGAGCGGCCCCGGACTGTGGCTGCACTGGCACGGCATTGACGCAACGGAAAGGGAGCGGGAGGTCCGGAGTTTCTTTGCGGACCCGGAAAACCATGCGGATATCCTGCAGAAATACGGCGTATCCTACATCTATGTTTCCTCCTACGAGCGGAATTCCTATCCCGTGGACGAGGAAGCGCTGCGCCGGAATTACCAGGTTGTTTTTGACAACGCGGCCGCAACCATCTATTACGTACCGGAAGGGTAAAAAAATATTTTCATATTCCGGAAGAAAAGAAGCGCGTCGGACGTTAGTATGATTGGAAGATCACACCGGGAACCGGTGCGATGATAAAAACCACCAGAAAAGGGAGCGTGTCATTCTTTATGAAAAAGGCCTTTGTTCTTCTCCTTGTCTGCATGATGACCGTGGCGGCGGTCCTGGTTCCCTGCGCCGGAAGCGCTTCCGGAGAATACTATGAAGAAGAACCGCTGCTGATTTCTATGACGCATAACTGCAAAAACACCGGGAGAATGCTGCCGGAGTTTTTCGATCCCTATACGACCTCCTATATCTTCACGGTGGCTTCCTGGGTGAGCAACCCGAAGTTTACGCTGACCGCTTCCGATCCGAGCTACACGATCACAGTGGACGGGCAGTATGTGCAGCAGGGCGTTGAGTACCAGGTGGCCAAGATGGACAACAATCCGAAGCAGGTTGTGATCCGGGTGACGGCTCCCAGCGGCGCATACAAGGAATACACATTCTTCCTGCAGCGGCGTCCCAGCGAAAGACGGACCCGCGTATCCGCCGGCTACATCAACAGCGTATATTACCAGGACAACAAATGGTGGATCGACGCGGACCTGGTGAGCGTGACCTACCAGAACGGCGGGGGCAATATTTCCACCTTCTCGAACAAGGCACAGGAACACTACAAATATGCCTGCACGGCTGACTGCTTTATCTACTACGGCAGCATGAGCAATCCGGTCCGGATGACGAACATGGATGACTTCAACAACTACGCGGACAAAACGACGCTGTACCGCTTTGTGTACATCGAGGATGAAATCGTCGGCATCCTGCCGTATGAACCGGACTACTGATCCGGCATCCATCCATGCTGAGAAGCCCGGGCCGGGTCCCGGGCTCTTTTCGTTTCCTGGTTGCTTTTTCGGGGGATATGGGATAAAATATAGTGATATGTTATGCGATGGAGGTGACGGAATGGCTGAGAAGAAACAGGAACTGAGGCTGCTGGTGCCGGCGGTGCTGATGCTTTTGATTGCAGTCGCGGGTATGACAGGCATTCCGTTCCTGCTGGAAGCGATGATCCTGATGCCGGTGGCGGCCGCATTGCTGACCTACTACTGCGGATGGATCGGGGCTGCCGGTGTATGCGCGGCGGCTGCGGTAGCCAGCGCTTTTGTGCTGCCCGGGATCATGCTGCCGGCTGCTTTTACCTGGTGCGCGGGCACCTTTGCGGCGGCCTGCGTTCCGGTGAAGAAACCGCTGATGCGGCCGGTGCTCTGGTGTGTGACATGCCTGGTCACCTGGGGCGTTGCGCTGATTACGCTGGCCGGAACGATGAACGGGCCGGTATCCGTGAACATGGCGCAGACGATCTGCGACCTGATTGACGCCAGCCCGGAACGCGACACGATTCTGGTGAACGCATACAACATGGGCTGGTGCCGGACGGACGCACTGGTTCCGACCTCACGGGCGCTCGGCAGTATCCGGCTGGCGGAAGCCGACCGGATGCAGCTGCTGTTCAGCCTGAGGGTCAGCCTGGAGGAAATGCTTCCGACATTCCTGTGCGACGCGCTGGTATACCATACGGCGCTGACCGCACTGCTGTGCACCCTGCTGCCGGACTGGCGGCGGAGAAGGAAAGGGGAGGAAGGACTGCTTCCTTCGCTGGACAAGTGGTATATGCCGCGCCGGATGGGACGGGCGGTGAGTGCCCTGATGATCGGCTGGCTGATTTCACTTCTTTCCAAAGATGGGGTCAGCGGATACCTGGGTACGCTGTGCTCGGATATTTTCCGGATCGCGTTTATGCTGCAGGGCATCTGTTTCCTGCAGTGGCTGGGAAAACGGATGGGCATCAAAAGCACCATGCGGAACATCTGGTCGGTGGTCCTGTCCGTGCTGGCGCCTATTGTACCGATTATCGTCGGAATGATTGATCAGAGAAGGGACGCCCGTCATCTGCGTCCGAACAAGGAGGCTGAGCAGGAATGAAAGTAGTATTGCTGAAAGATGTCCGGAACATCGGAAAACGGGACGATATTGTCAACGTGAGCGACGGATATGCCCGGAATTTTCTGTTTCCGCAGAAGCTGGCCGCGGAGGCAACTCCCGGCGCGCTGAAGGAAATTTCCCGCAAGCGCGCGGCACAGGACGCCCGGGAGGCGGAAATGCGGGCGGAAGCCCAGGCCAAGGCGGAACTGCTGAAGAACAAGGTGATTACGCTGGCGGTCAAGTGCGGCGAAAAGGGCCGGCTGTACGGCAGCGTCACATCGGCGGAAGTGGCCGAAGCGCTGGAACAGCAGCACGGCATTAAAGCAGATAAGCGCAAGCTTGACATCGGGGATCCGATCCGTGAGGTCGGCGTGCGGGAAATTTCCATCTGGCTTTACAGCGGAATTACCACGCCGATGAAGCTGAACGTGGTGCCGATGGAGAAAAAGTAAGTGAAGGGATCAGGTCGATGGCGAATCCGGGAGAGTTCAGGGGAGCGGTACCGCCCAACAGCGTGGAGGCGGAGATCAGTGTTCTGGGCGCAATGCTGCAGGACAGCGAAGCTGTACTCAATGCGACAGAACAGCTGAAGCCGGATGACTTCTACCAGCCGGAGCACAAGGTGATTTTCACCGCCATTTGCGACCTGTACAAGGCGCATTCGCCGATTGACCTGGTGACCGTGCATACAGAACTGGCCAGGAAAGGCGCGCTGGAGGGCATCGGCGGAGATCCGTACCTGATGAAGATTATGAACAGCGTTCCGACATCCGCCAACGTGAAAGCGTATATCAACATTGTGCTCCAGAAAAGCACCATGCGGCGGATGATCCAGGCGTGCCAGAACATCTCGTCCGAGTGCTACAGCCAGCAGAATCCGGTGGAAGACATCCTGGCCGGTGCGGAAAAAGCGGTTTTTGATATTGTGATGAACCGGGCAAGCAACGAGACGCTGGTTCCGCTGGGCGACGTACTGATCAAAACATACGACCAGATGGATGAACTGGCCAAGCTGCACGGGGCAATCAGCGGCGTTCCGACCGGATTCTACGACCTGGACAACCTGCTGACCGGCCTGCACGGCGGTGAGCTGATTATTGTCGGCGCACGGCCTTCCATGGGAAAAACATCCTTTGCCATGAACATTGCCCAGTATGCCAGCCTGAACAAGGGAAAAACGACGGCGGTGTTCACCCTGGAAATGCCGCGGGAACAGATTGCGATGCGGATGCTGTGTTCCGACGCCAAGGTGGATATGCAGCGGGTCCGCAAAGGAACGCTGACGGACCAGGACTGGCTGAAGCTGAGCAAATCCTTTGAAACCATGGCCAGGGCGCCGATGTATATCGATGACACGGCCGGCATTACCCCGACGCAGCTTCGCTCCAGGTGCCGGCGCCTGATGATGGATAAGGGCCTGGACATGATTGTGGTCGATTACCTGGGCCTGATGCATGGGGACGGGCGGACGGAAAGCCGCCAGCTGGAGGTCAGCGAAATCAGCCGGCAGCTGAAGGCCATCGCACTGGAACTGAAGGTGCCGCTGGTGGCATGCGCCCAGCTGAGCCGTGCCAACAAGGACCGGCAGGACAAGCGTCCTGTGCTGAGTGACCTGCGTGATTCGGGATCGATTGAGCAGGACGCGGACGTGGTCATGTTCCTGCACCGGGAAGAATACTATAACAAAGAGACCGAGGATAAGAACATCGGCGAGGTCAACATCGCAAAACAGCGCAGCGGCCCCCTGGGGACGGTGAAACTGGCCTGGCTGAGCGAGTTTACCACATTTGCCAATCTGGCAAGGGACGAAGGGAAACAGGGAGACGCACCGTTCTGAGCCAACAACGGAGGACACTGAATGGAGAACTACACCGTATGCCAGCTGCAGAAGGATATGCGGTTTGAAGGATTCCTGCTGATCCGCTCGGCGGACAGGCGGAAAGACAGCAAAGGCAACGATTATGTGGACATGAACCTGGCCGACCGGACCGGGGAGATCAACTGCAAGATCTGGAACTGGGACCCGGCCATGGAAACCCCGGAAAGCGGAAACGCCATCAAGGTGCGGGGCACGGTTCAGGAGTACAACGGGCGGCTTCAGCTGCGCGTGGAAAGATGGCGCGAATCGACGGAAGCGGACCAGGTGGATATGAACAGCCTGGTGGCTGCCGCACCCCGGATGCCGGCGGACATGATGGCGGAAATTCGGGATACACTGGCCGGCTTCCGGAACGAAAAACTCAGGCAGCTGGTGACCGGCATGCTGGAAACCGCCGGAAAAGACCTGGAATGGTTCCCGGCGGCGCAGCGGATGCATCACGCGGAACGAAGCGGCCTATTGCACCACACAACCGACATGCTCCGCATGGCCAAGGCAGTGCTGGAAATATATCCCTGGCTGGACCGGGACCTGCTGCTGGCCGGCGTCATCATTCACGACCTCGGGAAGATGGAGGAACTGAAAAGCGACAGGTCCGGCAATGTGTCCGACTATACGCGGGACGGCCAGCTGCTGGGCCATCTTGTCCGCGGTATTACCAACCTGAACCGAACAGCTGACCGGCTGGGGATTCACGGCGAGTGCGTGGTGCTGCTGGAGCATATGCTGCTGAGCCATCACGGGGAAGCCGAATACGGCAGCCCGAAGGCACCGATGTTTCCGGAGGCGGAAGCGCTGCACTGGATTGACATGATGGACGCCCGGATGAATACCATGAAAGGCGCGACGGACAAAACACCCGAAGGCGCTTTCAGCGAAAAGATCTACAGCCTCGACCGGAGAGTATATCATCCGAAATACTCCGAAGACGCGGAGTGACAAGCAGCCGGAAGTGACCGGAAGGATGCGGACGGCTGAAAAACGGGAGGAACAGAATGATGAAAAAGCGGATTCTTTGCCTGGTGCTGGTGATCTGTGCCGCGGCGCTGCTGACGGCCTGCCAGCAGAGAGAACAGGAAATATATCCTGATACGCAG
Organism: Clostridia bacterium; assembly: GCA_017429695.1. GTDB lineage: Bacteria > Bacillota > Clostridia > Christensenellales > Aristaeellaceae > Aristaeella. The sequence continues at coordinate 29,203 of JAFROK010000038.1, forward strand.
CCGACTTTTACACCGGTTCCCACGGCAAAGCCGGTGGAAAACGTACCGGAAACAGTCAGCCAGGATCCGGCCAGCATGAACCTGCCGGATACGAACACGACGGATACATCCGACAGCTTTTCACTGAACTATAACGGTCTCGGATACAATCCGGAGGACGAAGAGGACGGGCAGACCGAGGAACTGATCATCAATGTTTCCGCCCAGCCGGAAACGGTGACGCCCGCGCCGGTCATCAGCAGTATCTATGCAGGCGCGACGCCCGTGCTGATTGACCCTATTGATAAGCCGACGCCGACGCCGGTGCCGAAGATTGAATACAAGGATAACGACTATGTCACGTATGAAGCCAGTGAGCTGCATCTGACATTCATGGGCCCGGCCGGATGGCGGCTGGAAGGCCCGACCGGATGGGGACAGGGAAGCGACGCCCTGGATACCTACACCCTGACCAATCCGGATGAAGCCCTTGACTATGCCGCGCAGGTCAAGATCCGCGTGGTGCCGGTGAACAAAGAGTACACCACGAATGAGCTGAGCAAGGAAGTGATCGCCACACGGGACTCCGTGCGCAGCGAACTGGGATTTGCGACTTTTGACAAGTACGACACCGCTTCCTACCACTTCATCAAGACGGTCGGAGCGAACGGCAAAGCGGAATTCATCAAGAACAAGGGCGTTTATACACGCTTTAAGGGTACGCTGAAGGAAAACGGCGCAAAGGTTGCCGGCCGCATCATTGTCAACTGCCATAATAAGACGCTCTACATCCTGAGCTGCACATATCCGGGCGGTGAGCTGCAGGAAGCGTTTGAAAATGTATACCGTAAAGTGCGGGATACGCTGACGCTTCAGTAACCTGACCGTCTTCCGCGCATGTCCCGGTCAGCGCGCTCTTCCGCTTTTGCGGAAAGGCGCGCTATCATCTTTTATTCGGAGGCTTGGAAAACCATGAAGAAAAAGAACAGACTCCTCTCAATGATTCTGTGTGTGCTGCTGGCCTGCTGCATGACCGCGGCTGTGGCGGAAAGCACCGTCCTGCCGGGACTGGCGGGCATTGCACCGCTGGAAGCACGCGCCAATACCGGAAGCCTCCGGGTGTTTGTTTTCAACGATAAAAACGGAAACGGATTCCAGGGAAGAAACGAGGACGGAATCCAGGGCGTTACGATTTATCTTCTCCAGGGAGATGAGATCATTGCCGGCGCTGAATCCGGAAACGACGGCATGGCGCTGATCGCCAATATTCCGGAAGGCACGTATACCGCCTGTTTCTGTCCGCCGACTGACTGGGCCCTGACCAGCTTCGGCGCAATGGACCAGCTGGACGCCAACGCATTTGAGCTGACCCCGATGGGAGATTACGCCGTGAGCGGTGAATTTACCGTATCCGCGGGCAGGGAAACCATGGAAGGCGCCGGGATTCAGGCGGGCTGCCATGTGGGCGGATTCTGCTGGCAGGAAACCGGCGAGGTCGACGGCGTGTACAAAAAGGATGATGAGCTGCTGGGCGGCGTGCGGATTACGCTGGACGGGCAGAAGAACGGCCTGCACTATGAAACGGTGACCGGCCCCGACGGCACATGGCGGATTGACAATGTGCGCAAGGCGTTCTATACACTGACGGCCTATGCGCCGGAAGGCCTGATGTTTACCAAAACATCAACGGCTTCAGGCGTGAAATCCGTGATTACCCGGGCGGGCAGTTCCCAGGGATCCAGGACGATTGACCTGAACGATAAAGTCAGCAAGGAAAACGAAAACATCGGATTTACCCGGGCGGCCGAAGTGAAGGGCATCTGCTATCTGGATGCCAATTACAATGGCTATTATGACGAAGGCGAGCTGCCCCTGGCCGGCGTGAAAATGGTCGCGATCAATCCGGTTTCCGAAGAGGCGGTTTCAACCGCATGGTCCGGGGAGGACGGACGGTTCACCATTACCGCGCTGCGGGGGAATACTTACAAGATCAAAGCGCTGCTGCCGGACGACGGGAGCGACTTTACCAGAACCGCGGAAGGCGATCTGGGCAACCATTATGCCAGCCGTCCGGACCGGCGGGAGAATTTCTGGAACAATTTTGAAATCAAGGACCAGGAGACCCGGGAGATCGCCGTCGGCGCGATTTATCCGGCGACGGTCAAGGGAACAGTTTACATGGATGATGACTTTTCCGCGACCCTGAACGGAAAGGAAAAGATTGTGACCAATTACCTGGTTTCGCTGGCGGATGAGGACGGAAACATCATTACCGCCGATAAAACCAACATCAAGGGCGTATATGAACTGATCGGCGTTCCTCCGGGACAGTACCGGCTGATCGTTCAGGCGGTGAAAAAGTATGCCTTTACCAAACTGGGCGAAGGCAATGTGATTCTGAACAAAACCAGCGGGGAAGGCTATTCCGAACTGTTCCCCGTTCAGATCGGCGATCTGATTACCGGAATGGATATCGGTATGATCAAGCCCGGCACGGTGGAAGGCGACGTGTTTGCCGACCGGAACGACAACGGCCTCCGGGATGCCGGAGAAAACGGCCTGTCGGGCGTGACGGTACGCCTGGTATCCGAAGATGGGGAGGAAGCGTTCCGGGCGGAAATCGGCGAGGACGGCCACTATATCTTTGACGCGGTCATGCCCGGCCGGTACTACGTGGACTACATCCTGCCGGAAAATACACTGATTGCGAAGACGGCCGAAGGCGGCAACCGGATTGAAGGAGAAGGCACCACCGGACGGACGGAACCATTTGAATTCAAAACGGGCGGCTACCAGAACGCGCCGTTGTGCGGCGTGCTGACGCTGGGCCGGATCGACGGCACCGCCTATCAGGATCATAACGGCAACGGCATCCGGGACGCGGGCGAGGAAGCGCTCAGCGGATTGACCGTAAAGCTGATTCCGGGCCGGGCCGACCTGGAAGAAATAACGGCGGTGACCGGAGCGGACGGAACTTATGTGCTGGATGCGATCCGGCCGGATTCCTATACGCTGCAGGTCACCTGCCCGGATGGCTTTGCGCTGAGCCGGACGGATTATATGGAACTGCCGCTGGCCGCCGGAAAGATTGATCAGCGCGTGACGCTGGAAGTGCCGATGGGCTACACCTGCCCGGGGCAGATGACCGGCGCCGTGATTCCCGCCGCCATCCGCGGAAGGGTCTGGATGGATGAAAACAGCAACGGCCTGTTTGATGATGGCGAGAGGACGCCGGAAGGCTTGGTGCTGACCGTGATTGACGAATCCACCGGAAACGTGTTTGACACCCCGGCAACCGATCGGGACGGATATTTCAATGCCGCCGGGATGATTCCCGGAAGCTTCTCCGTTACTTATGCGCTGGATGAATATACCATCGCCCCGGCCGCGGGGGATAACCAGTTTGCCGAAAAAGACGGCAGGCTGGAAATGACCGGGATTCAGCTTCAGGAAAACGAAACGCGGGACAACCTGCTGATGGGTATTGTCCGCTATACGCGGATCAGCGGGAAGGTATGGATTGACCGGGGGAGTGAAACGGAACCGCTGCCCGGAACCGCGATTACGGTGACGACAGAAGACGGAACAGCCGTCGATACCGCCGTCAGCGATGAAGAAGGCGAATACAGTTTTGCCTATCTGCTGCCGGGCACCTATATCCTGCATGCAGGCGCACCGGCCGGATACGTGATCATTGAACCGGATGACAGCCGGCTTTCCGGCAGCCTGCGCTCCGTGATGACGGAAACCGTGAACCGGAATGGCGCTTCAGATCCGATTGAGCTGAAGATGGCGGAGGACCTGGACCGGATGGATATCGGATGTGTCCTTCCCGGCGCGCTGGGCGACGTATGTTGGCTGGACCTGGACAGGGACGGATTGCAGGGAGCCGGTGAAGGCGGTATCGCCGGCGTGCGCATTGAAGCCCAGCGGAACGGCATAACCGTTGCGGAAACCGTTACAGACCAGTACGGCTTCTACCGGATTCCGGACCTGTATCCGGCTGAATACACCCTGAAGGTGACGGCCCCGGCCGAAGTGGAGCCGACCATCCGCCGAACGGATATTCCGATCATTGCTTCCGTGTTGGAAGAAACCGACGGCGGTGCCTGCTACGCGTATCATGTGGCGGTGGAAAGCGACCGGGCTAACTACAACGCCGACCTGGGCTTTGTGACGGTGCGGGAGGGCGTGTTTCCGGCGGGATACGGTGAAGGCGCGACCCAGAAGTGGCAGTGATCAAAAGATGCAACAATAAGGAGTATTGACTGAATGCGGCGGTTATTGTGTGTATTGTTATCGGCTGTGATGCTGACCGGGGTGCTGCTGATCGCCCTGGCGGAGGAAGAGGAAGACGATTCCGTAATCATCCCGGTGGATATTGAGGAACCGGCGGAGGCTGAAACGGAATCGCAGCCTGCGAGGGAATTAAAGCAGGGTGACAGCGGGGACGATGTGCTGTTCCTGCAGACGCGGCTGAAATACCTGAAATACTATAACGGTGAACTGAGCGGAAATTACGGAAAGGGAACCAAGGAAGCCGTCAGTTCCTTCCAGAAGGATTTTGACCTGGAAGCCACCGGCGAGGCTGATCTGCAGACACAGATGGTGATCTATACGACGAATTACCGCCCGCTGAAATACGGCGCCACCGGGGACGATGTACGGGAACTGCAGACCCAGCTGGCCAACCTGGGATATTACAAAGCCCAGATCAAGGGAAACTACCTGGAAGCAACGCAGAAGGCTGTGGAGGTTTTCCAACAGAACAACAGCCTGAAGGTGACCGGCATCGCGGATCCAGACACCCAGGAGGTGCTTTTTTCCGGAAGGGCTATCGGACGGTACGACGACGATGCTCCGACATCTTCTCCTGTGCCCAATCTTGACTATTACCTGGTGGACGAGGACGAGCGCAGCGTTGTGATGCCGGAGGAACCGGTGACGTTTACCAAGAAACTGAAAAACGGCGCGACCGGGCCGGAAGTCAAGGAACTGCAGCAGCGCCTGTTTGAACTGGGATACCTGGACGAAAGCAAAGTCAGCGGCAATTTCCTGAAGTATACCACCCGGGCCGTGAAGCTTTTCCAGACGCAGAACGGCCTGCCGTCCAACGGGATTGTGGACGAGGAAACGTGGAACCTGATTTTCAATACCGCGCGGGTGGTGCTGCCGGACATGACGCCCAAACCCACACCGACGCCGACCCCGGTTCCGTTCTATATCTTTGTGGATGTGCGGAATCAGATCACATCGGTATACGGGCGGGATGAATACGGCGAGTATACGGTGCCCGTACGTCAGATGCTGTGCTCCACCGGCAAGGAAGGCACGGACAGCGATCCCGGCGACTGGGTGCTGAACGGCCGGAAAGCCAACTGGTGCTATTTCCCGAAATGGGGCGGATATGCCCGGTACTGGACGCGGATCAACGGCTCCATTGCCTTCCATTCCATTATCTATCGCTCGGTGAGCCTTTCGGACCCGAAGGTGTCCAGCTATAATATGCTGGGCCAGAAGGCCAGCCACGGCTGTATCCGGCTGACGGTTGCCGACGCCAAATGGATATTTGACAACTGCGGCGAAGGCACGGTTGTTCATATTACGCGGCGAAATGAGACAGAAACGGACCAGGAACTGAAGACTGCCCTGAAACTGGCGCCGTGGAGCAAGAGTGCCAACATGCCCGCCGCCACGCCGGAACCGACACCGGAACCGGAATACCGCAGCGATGTAAAGCCCGAGCTGAACGGCCGCATCCTGAAAGAAAAGAGCAAAGGCGAAGACGTATACTGGCTGCAGCGGCGCCTGAAGGAACTGGGATATTACAACACCAAGTGTACCGGCCAGATGCTGAACAGGACCGTGGCCGCCCTGAAGGCGTTCCAGAAGGATCACGGCCTGTACCAGAGCGGCACGGCTGACCAGAAAGTCATTGACGCGCTGTATGAAGCACCGACGCCGACACCGCGGCCGACGCCCACACCCTATATTAGTGAATAGTTTTCAGTTGACAGATATGGAACGGCGTCCGGATTATTCCGGACGCCGGTTATGGTTTATTGAATTTTTTTACAGGGAACGGGGGGCAAAGCCGATCTTTTTCTGTACTTTGCGGAGGGTTCTGGAGGCCAGATAGGCAGCACGCTCCGCATTGCCGTTCAGGACTTTCAGCAGGTATTCCTTATCTGCAATGATCCGCTTGAATTCCGCCTGCAGGGGCTCCAGCGCGGCGATGACGCAGTCAGCGGTGCGGGCTTTCAGCGCGCCGTATCCCTGGCCGTCCAGGGAGGCTGCGACCGCTTCGGGCGTTTCATCCGTCAGGGCGGAAATGATGCTTAGCAGGTTGCTGACGCCGGGCTTGTTTTCCGGGTCATAGCGGATTTCGGTTTCTGAATCGGTGACAGCGCGTTTGATTTTGCGGCGGATTGTATCAGCGTCATCCAGCAGGGAAACGTAAGTATCCTCCGGATCGCTCTTGCTCATTTTGCGCTCCGGGTCCTGCAGGCTCATGACCCGGCCGCCGGTTTTGGTGATCAGCGGTTCCGGCACGGTGAAAACATCGCCGTATACGCCGTTGAAGCGCTGGGCGATATCCCGGGAAAGCTCCAGGTGCTGTTTCTGGTCTGCGCCGACCGGGACGAAGGACGTCTGGTACAGCAGGATATCCGCGGCCATCAGGACCGGATAGGTGAACAGGCCGGCATTGATGTTATCCGCATGTTTGGCGGACTTGTCCTTGAACTGGGTCATGCGGTTCAGCTCGCCCATGTAGGTGAAGCAGTTCAGCACCCAGGCCAGTTCGGCATGGGCGCTGACATGGCTCTGGCAGTAGATGATACTTTTCTCGGGATCGATGCCGCTGGCCAGGTAGAGCGCGGCCAGCTCCAGGCAGCGGCGTCGCAGGTCCGCCGGATTCTGCCGGACAGTGATGGCATGCTCGTCCACAATACAATAGATACAGTCGTACTGATCCTGCAGGTCGGCAAAGCGGCGAAGCGCGCCGATATAGTTTCCGATCGTCAGCACGCCGCTGGGCTGAATACCGGAGAAAATCACTTTTTTACGGGCCTGTTCTTCCATGGCAAAAACTCCTTCATGATCAAATATGCGCCTATTATACCCTGTGAAACGCGGATAGGCAAGGGCGGAGATTTTTTATTTTGTTTTCAGTATTGACTTTTACAGACGGGGGTGGTATTGTTGCAAAAGTTTAGTGTTAATGGATTCCGTGTTTAGAATTACACGTACATCCGGCAGGAAGGAGAGACGGGTAACAGGCCATGGATGCGGAAACGGTTATGACGCAGGTGGGGACCCGGCTCCGGGACCTGCGCAAGCAGAACGGACTGACCCAGCAGGAGCTGGCAGACCGGGCGGAACTGACAAAGGGCTTTATTTCCCAGCTGGAGCAAGGGCAGGTCACCCCGTCCCTGGTTACATTGCTGGACCTGATCGAATGCCTGGGTACCACACCGTCCGATTTTTTCAAGTCCAACGGTGCGGAAAAAATCGTGTATGGTGAAAAAGACTATTTTGAAAAGATTGACGAGGAAGGCAACAAGACCGAATGGCTGGTGCCTTCTGCCCAGAGCAACCAGATGGAACCTGTGCTGGTCACTATCCAGCCGCACGCCGCACTGCCCCAGGACGATCCCCATAACGGGGAGGAATTCGGCTATGTGCTGAGCGGGCGGATCGCCCTTTACCGGCAGGAGACCAGGTATGATATCCGGGCCGGGGAAAGCTTCTATTATGAAGCAGACAGGCCGCACCGGATCGAAAATCCGGGCAGCCGGCCGGCCAGGCTGGTATGGGTCAGCACACCGCCGAGCTTTTAAGCAATCCGCACCCCGAAAAGGGTGATGATATACAATCAACTACAAGATGAGGAGCTTCAGCCATGCAGAACAATGAAAACATCATCGAGCTCAAGCATATTTCCAGGACCTTTGAAGACGGCTTTAAGGCCGTTGAAGATTTCAACCTGGAAGTCAGGCGGGGAGAATTTGTGACCTTCCTCGGGCCCTCCGGCTGTGGGAAGACCACCACGCTGCGGATGATCGCAGGCTTTGATATGCCCACGGAAGGAGATATTCTCCTGAACGGACGGGATATTTCCAAGCTGCCGCCGAATGAACGGCCGATCAATACCGTGTTCCAGCGTTATGCCCTGTTTCCTCATATGAATATTTTTGAGAACATCGCTTTCGGCCTGAAGCTGAAGAAGATGCCGAAGGACGAAATCCGCAAAAAGGTGAAAAAGGTGCTGGAACTGGTGGACCTGGAAGGCTTTGAAAAGCGTTCCGTTTCCACGCTTTCCGGCGGACAGCAGCAGCGCGTGGCGATTGCCCGCGCCCTGGTGAATGAGCCTGAAATCCTGCTGCTGGATGAACCGCTGGGCGCGCTGGACCTGAAGATGCGCAAGGAAATGCAGATCGAACTGAAGGCGATGCATGATGAACTGGGTATTACCTTCATTTATGTGACGCACGACCAGGAAGAAGCCCTGACCATGAGCGATAAGATTGTGGTTATGTCCGAGGGCAAAATCCAGCAGATCGGCACGCCGGAAGATATCTACAACGAGCCGCAGAATGCGTTTGTTGCGGACTTTATCGGCGAGAGCAACATCTTCAACGGCATTATGACCGGCAGCATGAAAGCCCGTTTTGCCGGCGGCCAGTTCCAGTGCGTGGACGACGTGCCGGAAGGCACACAGATTACCGCGGTGGTTCGCCCGGAAGATATTGAGATTACGGATCCCGCTGAGGGACAGATCCGCGGCAAGGTGATTTCCGTCATTTTCAAGGGCATCCATTATGAAATTACGGTACAGTCCGGTCGGTATGAAGTGGTGATCCAGAGCACAAAGTCCGCAGCGGTGGGGGATACCGTCGGCATGAAGGTGGCGCCGGACGGTATCCATATCATGATCGCCGAGGACCATACGAACGTGTTCCCGGTTGATATGAACCGGAACCACCGGCTGGAGTTCAACGGAACCGAGCTGGATACCAGCCTGACGCAGCTGATCAAGGGCAGCCGGCGGAACGAGAACCATGAACTGCTGGATGAAAACGGCGAAGTGATCGATCCGGAAAAGATCCATATTTCCGCCGCCATCGAACCGCAGGATATCCGCATGACAGATGACGTGGACGATGAACAGGTGCTGATTGAAGGGGTGATCAGCAACCTGATTTACAAGGGCGACCATTACAGCTACGTGATCAACACAGAACTGGGGCAGGACTTCATCGTCGATGATGAATACCTGTGGAACATGGAAGACCGGGTCGGCCTGATCCTGCCCATCGACAAAATGCGCTTTATTGTCAAAAAGTAAGGAGGCGGCCCGATGAAGTTTTCCAGAAAGACGCTGGGAATTCCCTATGCGGTGTTCCTGCTGCTCTTTGTCGTTGCGCCGCTTGTAGTGCTGTTCTATTACGCATTTACTAACGGCACGGGAGAGTTTTCGCTGAAGAACCTGACGGATTTCTTTTCGGATCCGAACACCCTGGGTACGCTGTTCTACAGCCTGCTGCTTGCGATGACCACCACGCTGGTGTGCCTGCTGATTGCCTATCCGGTGGCCTATATCCTGGCAACGAGCAAAATGAAGTCCAAGCCGGTCATCATCATGATTTTTGTGATGCCGATGTGGATCAACTTCTCCCTGCGCATTACGGCGCTGAAGGAAATCCTGACGCTGATTGAAGGCAACCTGGCGTTTTATCCGTTCCTGAATTCGGTAATCGGTATGACGTACGACTTCCTGCCGTTCATGATCCTCCCGATCTACAACACGATCGTCAAGCTGGACGGATCGCTGACGGAAGCGGCCCGGGACCTTGGCGCCAATGAACGGCGGGCCTTCATGCGGGTGACGCTGCCCCTGTCCATGCCCGGAATTATCAGCGGCATTTCGATGGTATTCCTGCCGGCCATGACCAACTACGTCGTGCTTGACATGCTGAACAACAGCACGTTTATCATGGGCAGCCTGATCGGCAGCTACTTCTCCGCCCACAACTGGCACAACGGATCCATGATCGCGCTGGTGCTGCTGGGGATTATCTGTGTGTTCACGCTGCTGACAGACCGCGGCGATGAAAAAGATGCCCGGACGGGAGGTGCGCTGCTGTGAGAAAAATCATACGCTGCCTGGTGCCCTGCCTGGTACTGCTTTTCCTGTATGTGCCGATCCTGATCCTGGCTGTTTACAGCTTTACGGAATCCACCCAGATCGGCGACATCAAAGCGTTTACCCTGAAGAATTATGTGACCCTGTTTACACGGGAGGATCTCCGAAGCATGATCGTCGGAACGGTGCTGCTGGCGCTGGGATCCGCTGTGCTGGCCACACTGCTCGGTACGCTGGGCGCCATCGGATCCTTCTATTCCAAAAAACGGATTTCTTCCGCAATGGCGACCGTGAACCAGATTCCGGTCATCAATGCCGATGTGGTGACGGGCTTCTCTCTGTGCATCCTGCTGGTGGTTGTTTTCGGCATCGGCAAGGATACCTACATTCCGCTGGTGCTGGGCCATGTGACCCTGTGCGCGCCGTTTGTCTACCTGTCGGTGATTCCGAAGCTGAAGCAGATGGACTCCAGCCTGTATGAGGCGGCGCTGGACCTCGGCGCGCGTCCGCGGACGGCCCTGCTTCGTGTGGTGATTCCCCAGATCCTGTCCGGCATGATTTCCGGATTCTCCCTGGCGATCACCCTTTCCCTGGATGACTACTTTATTGCCACCTATACCAAGCCAGCCACCTTCAATACGATCAGCACCTATGTTGTGAATGCGACCAGAGGCTCCCAGACGGAAGTCAAGACCGCCCTGTGGGCACTGTCCACCGTGATTTTCGTGCTGGTGATCCTGATCGTGCTGGTGATGAACCTCAACGCCGGCGCAGCGGAAAACCGGAACCGGAAGGAGGCAAAGGCATAAATGAAAGCAAAGCATTTGCTGGCCATAGCCCTGACGGCTGCCCTGCTCATGACAGCCTGCTGGATTCTGCCTGCTTCTGCCGGCGCCGACGGGGAAGTGGTTCTCCGGGTGTGCAACTGGGAAGAGTATATCGACCTGGGAGACTGGGATGCGGAAGAGGATATCATTGATCTGGATATCGACCTGGAAGCACTGGATGAGGATGAAAAAGCGGCCCTGATTGACAACTGGGACGACAGCGAGATCCTGGACGGGGATCAGCGCATGGTATTCGGCAAGAATCCCATGATTGAGGACTTTGAGGAATGGTACTTCCGGACCACCGGTAAAAAGGTCCGGGTGGAGTATTCCACTTTCGGCACCAATGAAGACTTGTACAATATGCTCACCATCGGGGACGTTTATGACCTGGTGTGCCCTTCCGACTACATGATCATGAAACTGATGGCGGAAGACCAGCTGGTCCCCCTTTCCGAATCGTTCAAGGACCAGGAGAAGGAAACCAACTATTACGAACGCGGCCTGTCTCCCTATATCCGGGATATCTTTGATTCGCATCAGATCAACGGGGAATCCTGGAGCGACTACGCAGCCGGATATATGTGGGGCGTCACTGGATTCCTGTACAACCCCGATAAGGTTGACGAAGCGGACGCATCCACCTGGAACCTGCTGGAAAACCGGAAATACAACCGGCTGATTACCATCAAGGACAATGTCCGGGACGCCTGTTTTGCGGCCATCGGCGCTGTAAAATCGGAGATGCTGACATCGGAGAAATTCCGCAGCAGGGAAGACTATGCTGCCGCGCTGGAAGCAGAGATGAACGACGTCTCCCCGGACAGCATTGAAAAAGTGCAGGGCTACCTGCAGAAGGTACGGGAGAACGTATACTCCTTCGAGACGGACTCCGGCAAAGCGGATATCATTACCGGAAAGATCGTGGCCAGCTACCAGTGGTCCGGCGACGCCGTGTATGCCATGAACGTGGCGGAGGGAGAAGAGGAAGACGACGACGTTGAAGTCAATGACGAAAACAGGAAATACCTGAACTTCTCCGTTCCGGAAGAAGGCACCAACATTTATTTTGACGGATGGGTCATGCTGAAGTGCGGTATCGGAAACGATACGGAGAAACAGCAGGCTGCGGAAGCGTTTATCAATTTTCTTTCCAGGCCGGACAATGCAATCCGTAACATGTACTATATCGGCTATACGTCCGCAATTTCCGGCGGGGATGACGGCCGGATCCTGGCTTATCTCGACTGGAATTACGGTGCGGAAACCGAAGAGGAAGAAACCGGAACGGAAGACGGCACGGAAGCCGAAACGGCTGAAGCGGAAGCGGAAGAATCCGAAGCCGCGGAAGCAGAGGAAGACGCCGGTGAAGACGCCGAAGAGGAAGAACCGACGGTTGAATACGACCTGAGCTACTTCTTCCTGGGCATGGGACAGCACAGTGATGATTATGTGCTGACAGTGCCGGAATCCCAGCTGAAGAGGCAGTTGTCCGCCCAGTATCCGTCGGAGGAAGTCATTGAACGGGCTTCGATCATGATCTACTTTAACGAAGAACAGAACGAACAGATCAACAGGATGTGGACCAATGTCCGCTGCTTCAACATCAACCAGGTGCCGGTCTGGATCTGGATCCTGCTGGCCGCCCTGATTGTCGGCGGCGTGGCTTTCTGGCTCTGGAGAAGAGCGGTCAGAAACAGGCAGTATGAATAAAGCGGTCCGGGACACCTGAACAATCATTTCCGCGATGATCACCATTTTAAGGAATTCATCGCGGATTTTTTATGTTTGTGCTTGCATATCGCTTTTGTTTGCGGTATAAATCATATATACAGGATAAAAGTATCGAACAACCCGACAGAAGTATGAAACAAACCTGAAAACAGGATATTTCTGTATCTGGATAATGCCCCGGCCAATTACCGGATATCAGGCGGAAGGGTGAAACTATGGACCATGAACAGATGAACATCGAACTGGACGCGATCCCGGAGAACGCGATCCTGATCGACCTGCGGGAAGAGGAAGACTATGCGGCAGGGCATATTCCCGGCGCACGGAATTTTCCCATGGGATCCCTGCGGGAGGAAATCCGCCGGATCGCCCGATTCAATACGCCGATTCTGCTGTATTGCTATACCGGAAAGAAAAGCGCGCAGGCGGCGGAACTGCTGCAGTCCAGGGGATACGTCAATGCCCGGAATATCGGCGGAATTGACGCCTATTCCGGCCGGCTGGAGCCGGAACTGACAATCCGGGAACTCCGGGAGATGAAAGGCCTGTCCCAGAGCGCACTGGCCCGGATTATCGGCGTCAGGCAGCCGACGGTTGCCGCCTATGAATCCGGCAAGGCCAATCCAGGACCGGCCATCTGCGACGCGGTCAGGCGGTTGCTGACGGTGACCGTCAGCCCGGCAAACCGGGGAAAAACAGAATCCGGCAGGACACCGGGAAGCAAAACACAGCAGCAGGCCGCGCAGAACCAGATCCGGCACGGACGGAAAATGACGGTCAGGGAGCTCCGGAAAGCCAGCGGACTCACCCAGGCAGCATTTGCGGAATCCCTCGGAATCTGCACGGGCAGCGTTGCGGCATATGAAAAGGGCAGAACCCGGCCCGGACCGAAGGTGAAGGCAAAGGTTCTGGAAGTATACCAGGTAACGCTGGCGGATTCCGTCTCCGGAATGAAAGCCGGGCAGAAACGCGGCCGGGGGAAGAAATGAGCAGTACAGCTGATGCGTCCCGGCTGGTTATCCGGATTGTCCGCAGCAACCGGAAGACGGTCAGTATTCAGATCTCTTCGCCGGAGGAAGTGACTGTCCGGGCGCCGCTTCGCATGCCGGAACGGGAAATCCGGCGGATCCTTGAAGAGAAGCAATCGTGGATTATCACCCATCTTGAAAAAGCTGCCCGGCAGGCAGAAGAAAGGAACACTTTGCCGGCGCTTTCCGCACAGGAACTGAACAACCTGGCAGACGCCGCGCTGAAGCGGATTCCGCCGCTCGTGCAGCAGCGCGCGGTTCAGATCGGCGTACGTTACGGAAGGATCACAATCCGGAACCAGCGAACCCGCTGGGGAAGCTGCTCATCCGCGGGCAACCTGAACTTTAACTGCCTGCTGATGCTCTGCCCGGATCATGTGCTGGATTATGTGGTTGTGCATGAACTTTGCCACCGGAAAGAGATGAACCATTCCGCCCGCTTCTGGGCGCTGGTTGCTTCCGTTCTGCCGGATTACAAGGCATCCCGGAAGTGGCTGAAGGATTACGGGCCGGGTATCCTGTCCCGGATGCGTTAAACAGATATGAACATCAGGAGGAAATACGGATGGGTTTGCTGGAACGGATGAAAGCTTTATTCGGAAAACGGCAGAAGGAACCGGAGAAGAAGGAAGAACAGGCGCCTGCCGCGGCTCAGGGCACCCGGATGAAGAAAGCGTGCAAAAAGTGCGGCAAAATGTTCACCTATGACACAACCTGGGACTTCATTCCGAATTACTGCAAGGACTGCAAGAAACAGTTCGCGCAGGAAAAGGAAGAGAAGCAGCGGGCCGGCGCGCCGCGGAAGATCAGGCGGAAATGTAAGGAATGCGGAAACTTTTTCACGTTTCCCAATACAATCGCCCACTATCCGAACTATTGTCCGAACTGCCGGAAACGCCATCAGGCAGCCATGAAGGAAAAGTATTCCGGCATGGGAAAGAAGAAAAACTGATCATATTTCCGCAGAACAGGAATGGCGGCGTTCGCCGCCTGTGCAGGGGAGAAGAAAGATGCTGATACAGAACGCATCCTGGATCGAGAAAAAGAATGCAGAATCCACCGTGGTACCGGTTTTCCGCAGGACATTTTCCTGCGCTTCACCGGTCCGGAACGCGTGCCTGGAGGTTACCTGCGACGGCGTATATGAGGCGGTACTGAACGACAGGCGGGTCGGACGATTTATCCTGGCCCCGGGATGGACGGAATACCGGAAACGGCTGCAGGTACAGTCCTATGACGTTACCGAACTGCTGCAGGAAGACAATACGCTGGATATCACCGTTGCCAACGGCTGGTACCGCCGGACAAACGCGCCGTGGACCGGCACCCGGAACCCGGATGAATTCCTGCCGGCTATGGCGATTGCCGCCCTGCGGCTGAGCTATGCAGACGGCCGGGAAGAGGTGATCCTGACGGATGAAAGATGGCAGGTTTCTGAAAGCAATGTGACGCTCAGTGGCATTTTCATCGGCGAGGATGCCGATATGACCCGTTCCCTGGATTTTGAACCGGCAAAAACCTGCGATTATCCAAAGGCGATGCTGATTCCCCAGGAAGGACCGGAGGTGCATGAGCAGGAAACCGTATATCCCGGCCGGTCGTTCCACACGCCCAAGGGGGAATGGGTCATCGATTTTGGCCAGAACCTGACCGGCTATATGGCTTTTGAGCTGACGGCCCGTGCCGGGGAACGCCTCTCAATTTCGACTGCGGAAGTCCTGGACCGGGACGGCAATTTCTATACGGCCAATTACCGTTCCGCCCGGAGCCAGCTGCATTATATATGCAAAGACGGACATCAGGCCTATCGTCCACGGTTTACTTTTTTCGGCTTCCGCTATCTGCGGATCGATGAAGCCCCGGAAGGTTTTACAGCGGATCAGATCCATGCGGTGGTGCTACACTCCGAAATGACACGTACCGGATGGCTGGAAAGCACGGATCCGATGCTGAACCAGCTGTTCAGCAATACCATCTGGAGCCAGAAGGGCAATTACCTGGATATTCCGACGGACTGCCCGCAGCGGGATGAACGGTACGGCTGGACGGGCGACGGACAGATTTTCTGCAGGGCAGCGACATATCAGTATGACGTGCGGCAGTTCTTCCGGAAATGGCTGGCGGATATGCGGGCGGCCCAGCACGACAACGGATGGGTGCCGGATGTGGTGCCGAGCCTGACGGCTTACAAGCCCGGCGGCGCCGGCTGGTCGGACTCGGTGACGATAATTCCATGGCAGCTGTATGAGACATACGGCGACATTTCTTTCCTGGCGGATATGTATCCGGCCATGGAAAAATGGATCGCATATATTCCCACGGTATCGACCACGCCGGACCTGTGGACAGGCTGCTGGACATATGGGGACTGGCTGGCGCTGGATCAGCCGGATGACTGGGTTCCGGCGGATATGGAACAGGCGAAGCGCGGATACAGCGATGACGACCTGGTCTGCAGCGCATTCTATGCCAATTCAGTCAGTATTGTCATCCGTGCCGGGGAAATCCTGGGCCGCGATGTCAGCCGGTATGAAGACCTTTACAGCAGGATCACCGCAAAGTTCAAAGCAACCTTCGGCGGGAAACTGAATACCCAGACCGAAAAAGTGCTGGCGCTGCATTTCGGCCTGGCGGACGATCCGCAGGCGCTGGCCGACGTATTGGCGGAGCAGATCGTGGCCTGCGGAACACACCTGCAGACCGGGCTGCTTGGAACGCCATACCTGCTTCATGAACTGAGCCGGTACGGGCATGCGAACCTCGCCTGGTCGCTGCTGTTGCGAAAGGAATATCCGGGCTGGCTGTATTCTGTTTCCAGGAGTGCTACCACGACATGGGAACATTGGGACGGAATCAAGCCGGACGGCACGTTCTGGTCAGATGACATGAACAGCTACAATCATTATGCTTATGCTTCCGTGGCAGACTGGGTATTCGGCGTTGCATGCGGCATTCAGCCGGCTGCTCCGGGGTTCGCCCGCGCTGTGATCGCGCCGAAGCCGGATGCGCGCCTGAACGGGCTCAGCGCCATCCTGGATACCGTTCACGGACGGATCCGTTCGGCATGGAAGCATATGGCTGACGGCATACGTTATGAGATCGATGTGCCGGTGGCGGCGGAAATCATCCTGAACGGGGAAAGCAGGAAGGTTTCTCCCGGAAAGTATGTGATCCTGGTTCCGGATGAATCCTGAACAGCAGAAAAAGGAGAATCAGATTGCGCGTACTCAATTTCGGATCCCTGAATCTTGACTATGTCTATGCAGTGGATCACTTTGTGCAGCCGGGGGAAACGATCGCATCCCGGTCAAGGACCGTCAAGTGCGGCGGGAAAGGCCTGAATCAGTCGATTGCGCTGGCCAGGGCCGGCGCAGCGGTCCTCCATGCCGGGTGTATCGGCAGCGGAGGAGAGCCGCTGCGGGAGATGCTCATCCGCAACGGTGTGGATGTAGCCGCACTGAAAACGACAGGCGAAATGCAGGGGCATACCGTGATTCAGGTGAATCCGGAAGGGGAAAACAGCATCATCCTCTTCGGCGGTTCCAATCTTTGCGTGACTGAGAAGCAGGTTGACGACGCACTGAACATCATGTCGGAAGGAGACTGGCTGGTTCTGCAGAACGAGATCAATCTCCTCCCGTATATTGTACATCAGGCCAATAAAAAGGGAATGCGGATTGCACTGAATCCGTCCCCGTTCAATGACCAGATCAAAAAAGTGGACCTGAATCAGCTTTCCTGGCTGCTGGTGAACGAAGTGGAAGCTGAACAGATGACCGGATCCGCGAATCCTGATACGGCATGGGAAAAACTGCATACAGACTATCCGGCCCTGTCTGTGCTGATTACGCTTGGCAGTAAGGGCAGCGTTGCCTGGATGCAGGAAGGCGATCAGACGACAGTCATCCGGCAGGAAGCAATTTCTGTCCGGGCCGTGGATACTACCGCGGCAGGCGATACGTTCACCGGATATTTTATTGCCGGACTGATGAACCATATGCCCCTGGAAAAGTGTATGGAACGTGCCGCAAAGGCGGCAGCCATCAGCGTTACAAGACCCGGCGCTGCGGATTCCATTCCGCAGGCTGACGAAATCGACTGAGACCGGTATCAGCCGTTCAATATCGCTTCTATACAGCTTTCAATGGTATCCGCCCTTCGCAGGAGCCTTTTTTTCGTGATGCTGTCCTGGGACGGCCATTCCATCAGCTTTTTGATTCTTCCCAGGGCAATCGTCGGATGGAACCGGTCCGCCCAGCCTTCGTAGAGCATGGTATACCAGCGCAGCAGTTCTTCCGCGGTTGCCTTTTCCCCGCCGCGGATCCGGCGCGCAAGGGAAGGATCCGCCAGCAGGCCGCGGCCGATCATCACTGCTTCTGTCGCGGGACAGCGTTCTGTCAGGCTGCTGACATCTTCGATGGTGCGGAGGTCGCCGTTGTAAACCGGATGGGGTAAGCCTTCCCGAACCGCAAGATTAAACGCTTCCGGATGGATCCCTCCGGTATACTGTTCCCGCATGGTCCGCACATGGACCGTCACATGGGCGAAGGGGTAGGCGGCCAGCAGGGACAGGATGGCCGGCCATTCATCGGCGCTTTCATATCCGATCCGGGTTTTAACGGACATGGATACGGGAAGGGTGTTCGAAAACAGCCGGTCAAAGAATGACTTCAGGTAATCCGGGTCCCGGAGCATACCGCTGCCCCGGCCGCGTTTGGTGACCGTGGGTGAGGGACACCCGATATTCAGATCTGCACAGGAATAACCGCATTCGCTTACATAGTACAGCCAGGCGGACAGCTGCTCCGGATCCCGTGTCAACGCCTGGGGCAGGACATTCAGGCCGATGTTTTCGTCCGGATCGATATCCCGGATTTCACGGGTCAGCAGTGACAGCGACTGCGTCAGTTTATGAAAGGGAAGGCAGTAAACATCCACGCCGCCAAAAATCCGGTGATGGGTTTGCCGCAGGATGCCGTCCGTAATGCCTTCCATCGGCGCAAAATAGATTTTCAATCCGCCGCCTCCTCGGGACAGGCATCAGGATCCTGCCCGTTTGTTTCCTGCTTCCTGCGGCTCAGGTGAATATTGTAAACCAATATGGCACACAGGACGACGACTGCGCCGGCCAGCGCCGTGCCGGAAATTGTTTCCCCGTAAAAGAGCATGACCCATGCGGGGTTCATGATCGGCTCCAGGCCGGTGATCAGGCTTGCGGAAACAGCGGGTGTGTTTCGGATCCCTTCGGATAAAAGGATGTATGCGCCGCCGACCTGTACAATGCCCAGCGCTGCCACCGAAGCCAATACCGGAAAGGAAAAATCTGTTTCTCCCGCGCACAGCGGTGTCAAAATAATTCCTGCAGCCAGCTGGCCCAGGAAACAGGAAGACAGCGCATCCGCCTTTTTCCCGGTGTTCATCATGAAAACACCGGCATAGCAGATACCGGAAACCAGCGCCAGCAGGTTTCCCAGCCAGTTTCCGGCCTGAATGCCGTCCACGAAGAAAAGGCAGACTCCCGCCAGCACAGCCATGCAGGTGATGACATCAAAACGGTTGGGCCGCACATGGTAGATGACTGCCATCAGCAGGATAACAAACACCGGTGCGGTGAACTGCAGCACAATCGTGTTGGCAGCGGTGGTCAGCTTGTTGGCCAGGGCAAACAGTGTTGTGACGCCGATCAGGGAAAGCGCGCCGATAATGACCTGCCGGCTGATGACGATTCGGTGCCGGCGGATCAGCATATAGATACCGATCACCATGGCACCGATCAGATTCCGTGCGCCGTTGATGGCCAGCGCCGACCAGGGAATCATTTTGATCAGCAGTCCGCCGGTGCTGAAGGCAACAGAGGCCAGGAAAACACACAGCACCGACCCCCAATGCGCTTTCTGTCTGCTTTCCGTCACAGGTTCCTATCCTCCTCAAAAGAATACCGTCCGGCAAATCATATCCGTTCAGCAGCCAAACAGTACGGCCGTCTTTTCCATGCGCTTCGCAACCGACACCGAGAATGGGCAGCGACTTTCACAACCCCGGCAGCCGATGCATTCGTCCGCGTGATGCGGCAGCGAAAGATAATGCTCGCGCAGGGAAGCGGGAACTTCCGGCTGCATAATGGCCAGGTCGTAAAGCTTGTTGACCATGGCGATATCGATATCCGCCGGACAGGGTTTACAGTGGCCACAATAAGTGCATTCTCCGCCTGCAAACCGGTGCATCGGCGCTTCGGCGAGGACGCTGGCATAATCCTTATCGGCATCTGTTGCCGTTTCATACGCAACGGCGGCATCCACCTGCTCTTTTGTATCGTATCCGCACAGGGCGGAAGCCACTGCCGGCTTGGTCAGGCAGTAATGGATGCACTGCACCGGCGTCAGCGCGACGCCGAAGGGGGAACGCTTGGCATCGAGCAGGCGGCTGCCCGCATAGGGCTTCATACAGGTGATGCCCACGTCAAGCTGCTCGCAAAGCTTATACATCTCCACTCGGACCGGATCCACTCCGTTCAGGTGATCCGCATACTGCGCCGCGAAATAATTTTCGATTTCATCCGTCGGCGGCATCAGGTCAAACGCGGGATTTACGCTGAACAGAATCATTTCCACGAAACAGCTTTCTGCCGCCTTTTTCGCAATCACCGGATTGTGGGTGGACAGGCCGATATGGCGGATGATTCCCTGGTCCTTCAGTTCCTTCACGTAATCCAGGTAATCACCCGGAACGGACTTTTCCCAGTCCTCCTCCCGGTCGACATAGTGGATCATGCCCAGGTCAATATAATCCGTCCGGAGACGTTTCAGCAGATCCTCAAAGGCAATCCGGCACTGTGCCACATCCCGGGTACGGGTATACTGTCCGTTCTGGTATGTGGAGCCGATATGTCCCTGGACAATCCACTCCTGCCGGCAGCCTTCCATAGCCTTTCCGATGATATCCCGGGATTTCGGGTCGGGCATCCAGCAGTCAACGATGTTGATGCCATGGTTATGCGCATAACGAAGGAGTTCCACGGATTCCTCCTCCGGATGGCGCTCCAGCCACTCTCCGCCGAATCCGATTTCACTGACCATCAGGCCCGTTTGGCCAAGACGTCTGTACTGCATATTAATTCCCCTCCGATTCGCCCAGTATTTTCTGCACAAAGGCAATGGATTCATTTTCTGAATCGGTCAGATCCTTTCCGAAGAAACCGTGGTTGGCCCCCTCGTACCGGATCAATTCGGCATCCGGGAAAACCTCAGCAGCGCGCTCAGAATAGGAGATCGGAACAACGGCATCCACGGTTCCGTGGATGATCAGCACCTTTCCGGGATAATTCCGGATCACATCATAAATGTCAAAGGACATGGCGTCGCGGTTGTAGATCCCGCCCAGCTGGACACCCATCAGGCTGATGGTGTCCGGAATGTTTTCCGGATCCGGCGTCTGCTTCCATGCATTATCCTGCAGGACATAGGCGGGATAAAGCGCAATCAGGCCGGCCACGTCATCCGGCCGCATACCGGCGATATAGGAGGAAACAAAACCGCCCTGGCTGGCGCCCAGCAGGAAAACCTGATCCGGATTGACGAAGGGCTGCTCCTTCATATAATCCAGTACGGCGTCCAGATCCGCTGCTTCTGTCAGCACGGACATTTCCTTCATGGTTCCGGAACTTTTGCTTCCGTATCCGCCGCCCACAAAATCAAACGCATATGCAGCGATTCCGTTCCGGGCAAAAGCTTCCGCATACGCTTTGACATGTTCATAATTTCCGCCGAATCCATGGCAGCAGATCACAAACGGGAGTGGATCTTCCGCTTCCGGCAGATACAGCTTTCCCCAGATGGTCAGCCCATCCCGTTCAATCGTAACTTCCGTTTCCGAAAAGCTTCCCTCCGCGCCGGCAGGAGCGCAGGAAAGAACCATCAACAAAACAGCCAGAAAGACCAGCACAGCATAACGGCGCATACAAAAATCCTCCCCAAATGATCAATCTGATACCAGAATACCATCGCAAAGCAACATGTGCAAGATGTGCAACTGTGAAGAAAAAAGCCGGCTGTACTTCCAGCCGGCTTCATCTGGTTATTTCACTCATTTAACAGTATCCACATAGTATTTCCCGTTCGGTGCTCTTTTAATCACACCCATATCGGCCAGTTGTTTTGTGTAGTCCGGAAAGGAGTCCGGATTCATGATGTCTGTTTCTGCCAGGGATTTTGCTGTTTCCGGGGAATTCGCTCCAGCTTTCCGGAGCGCTTCAATGATCAGCTTCTTTCTCATTGAAAGAACTGCTGATGTATATACAGCCATATATCTTCTCCTTCCTGCCGGTTGATAGCGCTTCTTTTCTTTATTCGCCTTGTCTCAGCCTGAATCCTGCCGATCATTTTCCAAAGAAAGACTGCCGCATGGCCTGCAATGTTTTTTTCTTGTGGGATCAGCAAGACTCGAACATATGATCTCCCACGGTCGTGGGGCTCCAGATCCGTGCCACAGATCCATACCAACGAAAAAAGCACCCATGAAGGGTGCCTTTTCCGTTGGTGGGATTAGTAGGACTCGAACCTATGGTCGCACGGCTCTTCGTGCCGTTTGGTCGTTTAACGAAGGCGCCACTGGCGCCTTCGCCCCCACGATCGTGGGTGTCATAGAACCGAACCTCACTATATCCACCAACAGAAAAAGGACCATTCTCTTATTGTGAATCCTTGGAATCCATAGTGATCCCAGACAGTGTGATCAGCATAGGAAATTACGCGTTCTCTTATTGTGCCTCCATGAAATCTGTCACGATCCCAGATAGTGTAACCAGCATTGGATATAACGCTTTGAATAAGTGTGATTCCTTGACAGCCACGGTTCCCCGCGATTCATATGCGAAGCAGTACTGCGAGGACAATGGAATCAAATACATCTATCCTGATTCACTTGACTGGCTGTACAACTGATACCATTCCGCCCATCCCGCTCCGGCAATTCACCGGAGCTTTTTTCATACAATGAACTTGACATTTTCAGATGATCCTATCTGGCAGAAACGTATCGCCGCGCTAAAAAAGATTGCGGAGTCCCAGGTTGATGTGGGACTGACGTCTTCCGCCTCCGGCCGAAGCCGTTTCCTCCTGGCGATCCATGAGAATGGCTGTCCAATCATGCGGATCCCGGCACGGCCGGTGATCCAGCCGGCGCTGAATTCCGGTCAGGCTCGGGAAGAAATGACCGCAGCGATGGTGTGCCCTGCCTGCGGAAACAGGATTTATCCCCGGATCAATCCGGCAGTGATCGTCGGAGTCATCAATGGAAGCAGGATCCTGATCACAAAGTATAAGAGCGGCTTCCGGCACAACGCGCTGGTTGCGGGCTTTACGGAAATCGGCGAAACGGTCGAGGAAACTGTCCGCAGGGAAGTCATGGAGGAAACCGGGCTTCGGGTGAAGAATATCCAATATTACAAATCCCAGCCCTGGGGAATTGCCTCGGACATCCTGATGGGCTTTTACTGCGACGTGGACGGTTCCACAGAGATCCACCGGGATGACAGGGAGCTTGGATATGCGGAATGGGTGGAAAGAAAGGATATCATCCTGCAGCCAACCGATCACAGCCTGACCAATGAGATGATGCGGAAATTCAGGGACGGTTACCCGGAAAAAGATCCTTGAGACTGGGGACGGTTCCGGGTCTCGTTTTCGGATTGGTGAGATCGAAATGGCCGACCGCGTTCGGAAGAGGGGAAAGACGATGAAGTATCTGGAAAAGCGTTTTAAGCTCCGGGAAGCCGGAACAAGCATCCGGACGGAAATTGTTGCCGGGATGACGACCTTCATGACCATGGCCTATATTCTGGTGGTCAATCCCATGATTCTTGCCAGCGCCGGGATGGAATTCACAAAGGTGTTTACGGCGACGGCCATTGCCTCCGTGCTGGCCACGCTGGTGATGGGACTTCTGGCGAACCTGCCGATCGGGCTTTCGGCGGGGATGGGACTGAATGCTTTCTTTGCCTATACGGTCTGTATGCGGATGGGCTATTCCTGGCAGTGGGCGATCACCGCCATATTTATTGAAGGGATCATTTTCCTGCTGCTGACATTTTTCAACATCCGGGAGGCCATCGTAAACAGTATTCCAGCCACGCTTAAAAAAGCCATCGGCGCGGGCATCGGACTGTATATCGCCTTCATCGGGCTGCAGAACGCAGGAATCATCACCGGCGGGTCAACGCTGGTGGAACTGAGTCCGGACTGGTATCGGGGCCCTTCCGGACTTGCCATGCTCGGACTTCTGATCACAGCCATTCTGATGATCCGAAAAATCCCCGGAGCCATCCTGATCGGGATGATCGTGACCACCCTGATTGGGATTCCGCTCGGCCTGACTTCCTTTGGCGGCGGAAGCTTTCTGCCCTCGGCTCCGTATTTCTTTCCCTTCGCGTTTGACGAGATCTTTTCCAGTGGAAAATCCGTCTTTGATTTTGTTGTCGTGCTCTTCACATTTCTGTTTGTGGATATGTTTGATACCGTCGGCACGCTGATAGCCTGCGCAGGGAAGTCCGGCATCATCCGGCAGGACGGATCGATCCCGAACTGCAAGCAAGCGCTGCTGGCGGATGCCATCGGGACAACCAGCGGAGCGATGCTGGGCACCTCGACGGTGACATCGTTTGTGGAGAGCGCGGCAGGGGTGGCTGCCGGAGGCAGAACCGGACTGACGGCGGTTACGACAGCGGTCATGTTCCTGTTTGCGCTGTTCCTGGGGCCGCTGTTTGCATCGATTCCGGGAGCAGCCACCGCTCCTGCACTGATCCTCGTCGGCGCGATGATGATCTCACCCGTCAGGGAGATTGATTTCAACGACCTGACGGAAGGAATCCCGGCCTTTTTATGCGTGCTGTTCATGATCTGCGCATACAGCATATCAGACGGAATCATGTTCGGTATCATGTCCTATGTGCTGATCAACCTGCTTGCAGGCAAAAGCCGAAAGATCAATCATATGGCCTGGGTCATCTGCGCGATGTTTCTGCTCAGAATTGTGGTGGGAACGGTCATCAAATGACCATTGCGAGACTGGGGGACTGCTCCCAGTCTCTTTTCAGATTGAACGGCTATGATATGATCCTAAAAACCGCACCGTATATGATCCGGAATGCTGACAACCGATACGGAGTGAAAATAAACCTCCCTATGTGGTAGGAACTACAAACTGTTGGGTACAGGGGTGTTATGAGCTAGTTCCTTATTTTACAAGGGTTCCGGCGATTCTGCCCTGCCGTTCAGCCGTACCCAAATACTGTAAGCGCTTCTTCCAGACACACCATACATAAATGCGCAGTAAAATGCTCACATCACTCATCGATGTGAGCACAGACTGTAGACAAAGTCCGAGGCTAAGGTCTCGGATTTTGTCATATAAAAGTGCTGGAAAATCAATAAAATCAAAATACAGCGGGCGATTGTGGTATAAAAATGGCAGGACGAACTGTTCCAAATGTCCAACTGGACTGGTAGGCCGAAGGTACGAAATTGTGGTGGCATGGCTCAGTCGGTAGAGCACATCGTTCACATCGATGGGGGAAAGCCGCCGAGGACCGCCGGTGACGGAAATCTCGTCGGCGGCTTTCTCATGCGAAACAAGCGATCTGCCCGGTGGGCAGTCGCGCCGATTGAGCATGCGGATCGTTGGTTCGAGTCCAACTGTCACCACTTCCCTCCCAGATCGGGAGGTTTTTTTTGTATAATCTGGTTTGTGTGATTGTGTAGGTTCCCGTCATACGACGGTTCGCCTGGATCATAAATCAACTCAATGTAAGATGCTTCTTTTCCATCTCAGTTCCTCCTTATAACCGAGATGCAGCATCTTGACAATAACATGTTTGCCTGAGTGAATGCTACTTTTTGTTTCGCCAGAGTTATTGCAACAGGATGATTCCATTTAGTTTGGCAAATAAAGCCTTAAAGTATTTAAAATATTTTAAAATATTGGTCACTTGACAGACTAAATGCAACTTTGCCAGGTTAAGTGCAACCGAAGAGCAAAGCGTTGTGGAAAGCGTGGAAAAATCGAAGATTTTCCCACCCTTACCACAACAGACGACGATGGCGACGACGAGGAGAGACGG
>JAFROK010000039.1 GCA_017429695.1 Clostridia bacterium
ACCCACTGCACCACCGGTATGGCCTACATGACCCTGACCAAAGCGATCGAGAGCGGCGTAGACGTGATCGACACCGCGACGAGCTGCTTCTCCAACGGTACGAGCCAGGCGGCGACGGAGACCATGTTCTACGCCTGCCAGCAGTACGGTATCGAAACCGGATTGGACGAGAAGGTCATCAACAAGGTGAACGACTTCTTCAAGCCCGTGAAGCAGAAGTACGTAGACAACGGCATGATCAACCCCAAGAGTATGGCCACTGACTCCCAGGCGCTGGTGTACAAGGTTCCCGGCGGTATGCTGTCGAACATGATCGCTAACCTGAAGGATATGAACGCCATGGATAAGTTCGACGAAGCGCTGCTGGAGATCCCGGCGGTCCGCAAGGATCTGGGATATCCGCCGCTGGTAACCCCGCTGAGCCAGATGGTCGGCAACCAGGCTGTGACCAACGTGCTGGTCGGCGAGCGTTACAAGAACATTTCCAACGAAGTCAAGAACTACTTCAAGGGCGAGTACGGCATCGCGCCCGCTCCGGTGGACAAAGCGCTGCAGGAGAAAATCCTGGGCGAAGGCGGACAGCCCACCGACTGCCGGATCGAAGACGCGAAGCGCACCGGTGAAGACTTCGAAAAAGCGAAGAAGGCCCTGGGCGACCTGGCCGAGACCGAAGAAGACCTGATGAGCTGGATCTGCTTCCCGAAGCAGGCGGAAGACTTCCTCAAGGCCCGCAAGGAAAAGCGCGAACAGGTTGTCAAGTACACGATCGAAGAAGCATAAGGAGGCAGGATAGATGGAAGGCCGTCTGACTCTGAATATCGGAGATAACCTCCTTGACGCCCTGCTGGGATACCTGGTCGTATTTATCGGTCTGACCCTGCTGATGTGCGTGGTTGTTATCACAGGCAAGATCATGGTGGCAAAGCTGAAGAAGCCCGCCGAAGCGCCGGCCGCTGAAACGCCTGCCGCCAAGGCGGCTGCTCCCGCAGCACCGAAAAAGCTGGCTCCCGGCAGCGCCGGCGACGTCAAGCTGTACGATACGGATCCCCGGGATGCGGCCATGATTATGGCCATTGTCGCGGATAAGCTCCAGAAGCCCCTGAACGAACTTCGGTTCGTATCCATCAAGGAGGTCAAATAACCATGAAGTACAAAGTTACCCTGAAGGGAAAAACATACGAAGTCGAAGTGAACCAGGGCGAAGCAATGATCCTGGACGAATATGAAGCTTATGCGCCGGCGCCTGCCGCCGCTCCTGCTCCCGCAGCTGCTCCGGCCGCCGCGCCGGCGCCTGCCGCTGCTCCCGCTGCCGCTCCTGTAGCTGTAGCCGGTGAACAGGTTCTGTCCCCGATGCCCGGCACCATCGTCAAGATGAATGTCAAGGCCGGACAGGTTGTCAAGGGCGGCGAAGTGCTGGCCGTGCTGGAAGCCATGAAGATGGAAAACGAAATCATGGCGCCGCATGACGCCACCGTGGTTCAGGTGCTGGTTGATGTCAGTGCTAAGGTGGATACCGGAACGCCGATCATCGTACTGGGATAAGGGGGATTAAGAGATGTTAGAATCCCTTGGAAAACTGGTAACGGAATCCGGATTTGCCGGATTCTTCAGCAACCCGGACGGATGGAGAAACCTGGTCATGATCGCCATCGCGTGCGTGCTGCTGTATCTGGGAATCAAGAAACAGTATGAGCCCCTGCTGATGGTCGGTATCGCGATGGGCTGCCTGCTGGCGAACGTTTCCTCCGTTTTTATGACGGCGGACGGAAGCCTGCCGGATGCCCTGTACCATCAGGACCTGTGGGATCGCTTCCTGAATGTGGAAGCTTATAAAGAGGGATACGAAGAGTATCTGCACAATTACGGGTACATTCTGGCGGAAGGCGGCTTGATCGATATCCTGTATATCGGCGTTAAGGCCGGTATCTATCCCTGCCTGATCTTCATGGGCATCGGCGCGATGACTGACTTCGGTCCGCTGATCTCCAACCCGAAGAGCCTGCTGCTGGGCGCGGCTGCGCAGTTCGGCGTATTCTTCGCCTTCTTCGGTGCGAACCTGCTGGGTTTTGACGCGCAGCAATCCGCTTCCATCGGTATCATCGGCGGTGCGGATGGCCCGACAGCTATCCTGACCACCACCAAGCTGGCTCCCGAACTGCTGGGACCGATCGCCGTGGCAGCATACAGCTACATGGCGCTGATCCCGATGATCCAGCCCCCGATTATGCGGGCCCTGACCACCGAGAAGGAACGCAGCGTCAAGATGACGCAGCTGCGTGAAGTCAGCAAGACCGAAAAGATCCTGTTCCCGATCATCGTGACGATCTTCGTTGTTCTGCTGCTGCCCTCCACGGCTCCGTTGATCGGCTGCCTGATGTTCGGCAACCTGCTGAAGGAAACCGGCGTCACCGAACGCCTGAGCGATGTGGCGCAGAATGCTCTGATGAACATCGTAACCCTGTTCCTGGGCATCAGCGTCGGCGCGACTATGGTCGGTTCCCGCTTCCTGACGCTGGATACGATCAAGATCGTCGTCCTGGGCCTGATTGCATTCTCTTTCAGCACCATCGGCGGCCTGCTGGTCGGCAAACTGATGTACAAGCTGAGCGGCGGCAAGATCAATCCGCTGATCGGTTCTGCAGGCGTGTCCGCGGTTCCTATGGCGGCCCGCGTTTCCCAGCGCGAAGGCCAGAAGGCCAATCCTTCCAACTTCCTGCTGATGCACGCCATGGGCCCGAACGTGGCCGGCGTGATCGGAAGCGCGATTGCAGCCGGATTCCTGATCAGTATGTTTGGTGGCTGATCGAATTAAATATGATTTAGAACGGAGCTTCGGCTCCGTTTTTCTTGCATTTTTATCGGATATCAAAACTGTATACTTTGCATTTACGGGGCTTTTATGATATCTTAAAGACTATCATAAGGCAGGGGAAAAGACAAAAGAACCGTCCCCTTGTCTTTCTTGTTTTGATGGAGGAGCAAAGGAATGAGATTTCCGGAAAGGGAAATTACGCTGAAGGACGGGCGGACTTGTGTCCTGAAGCCTACGGGGCCGGAAGTGGCGGCGGAAATGATTGTATATATGAAGATCACAGCCGGTGAAACCGAATGGCTGCTGCGATATCCGGACGAGGTGAACTTTACCCTGGAAGGCGAACAGGATATCCTCGGGAAAATCCTGGATGATCCTGGACATGTGATGATGGCGGCCATCGTGGACGGGAAGGTGGCCGGCAACGCCAGCATCAGCGGAATCGGCAACAAACGGAAAATCCTGCACCGCTGCTCCCTGGCCATCGCGCTGTACCGGGAATACTGGAGCCTGGGGATCGGCCGGGCGATGATTGAATACCTGATCGAACTGGCGAAGGAAATCGGTTTCAGCCAGATGGACCTGGAAGTTGTGGCGGAGAATACGCAGGCCCAGGCCCTGTACCGGAAATGCGGGTTTATTGAGACCGGCCGGCGGCACAACGCACTGAAGTTTGACGACGGAAGCATGCATGATGAGATCCTGATGTACCGGGATCTGTGATAATAGTTATCAGTTGTCAGAAATCAGTTTTCAGTTATCAGATATCAATTTTTAATATGAAAAAGCCGGATCAGCGGAAAAACTGATCCGGCTTTTCAACTTTCATTACAGTGTGGCGGCCATAACGGCTTTGATGGTGTGCATGCGGTTTTCCGCTTCGTCGAAGACGATGGACTGGGGACCTTCAAAGACTTCGTCGGTCACTTCCATACAGTCGACACCAAACTTTTCGTAGATGCTTTTGCCGATGGATGTGTTCAGGTCGTGGAAGGAAGGAAGGCAGTGCATGAAGACGCACTGGGGACCGGCCTTGCGCATCACTTCGGCGGTGACCCGGTAGGGCAGCAGGTCCTGAATCCGGGTTTCCCAGACATAATCCGGTTCGCCCATGGATACCCATACGTCCGTATAGATCACATGGGCACCGGTGACGGCGGCGGTAACATCTTCTTCAAATTCCAGGACGGCACCGGTTTCCGCGGCAATTTTGCGGCATTCGTCAATCAGTCGGGAATCCGGATGGTACTTTTTCGGCGCGCAGGCAACAAAGTGCATGCCCATTTTGGCGCAGCCAACCATCAGGGAATTGCCCATATTGTACCGGGCGTCTCCCATGTAGACCAGCTTGATACCGGAGAGGGAACCGAAGTGTTCCCGGATGGTCAGCAGGTCCGCCAGGATTTGGGTCGGGTGGAATTCATTGGTCAGGCCGTTCCAAACCGGGACGCCGGAATAACGGGCCAGGTCTTCCACAATCTGCTGGCCGAAGCCGCGGTATTCGATACCATCGTACATGCGGCCGAGAACGCGGGCGGTATCGGCAATGCTTTCTTTTTTGCCGATCTGGCTTCCCGAAGGATCCAGATAGGTGCAGTTCATGCCCAGATCGTACGCGGCCACTTCAAAGGCACAGCGGGTGCGGGTGCTGGTTTTTTCAAAAATCAGGGCGATATTTTTACCCGGGAATTCCGCATGTGGAATACCGGCTTTTTTCTTTTGCTTCAGGTCTGCAGCCAGATCCAGCAGGCCGGTGATATCGGCCGGGGACAGGTCCAGCAGTTTGAGGAAGGAACGCTGGGACAGATGGAACATTGAGGGTCACTCCTTTTTCATGCATCAAAGCGAATGAATAACATGATTATAGAATATCCGGAAGCAGAGCGTCAATGCAGCTGAAAAGGAAAGACAAAAGGGAGACAACAATAAAATTGTTTGTTCCCCTTTACAAGCACAATAAATTTGTGCTATAGTAGGGGCGGATGAGAAACGGGGGGATGGGAATGGCCCGCACAGAACGGAAAGAAGCCGGCTCCCTGATGAACAAGGCCGGTGTTTCCTATGGCGATATGATCCGCCAATGCCGGAAGGAGCGGGGCCTGAGCCAGGAAGAGCTCGGCTCCCTGGTCAGCGTCGGGAAAAATGCCGTCGGCGCGTGGGAAGCCGGCCGCAGCCGGCCGGACCTGAGCAGCGTGCCGGTAATCTGCGAGGCTTTGGGAATTTCTGTTCCGGAATTTTATGGCCTTCAGGAACCGGAATCCAGCTATGAATCACGTGTCTTTATTGACCGGTTCGATCAGCTGAACGATTATCACCGGCAGGTGATCCTGCGGGAGATGGACGTACTGATTGAAATGCAGGAAAAGGCGAAACCGGTCCGGAAATTGATCCGGATATATCGAAACGACCTGGCCGCATGCGCGGGGCCCAGTTTCAGCATCGGGGACGACGCCGGCGAACCCATATGGCTGTATGCCGACAGCATCACCGAGCAGGCAGATGAGATTATCTCAGTCAGCGGAAACAGTATGGAACCGGTATTTCATGACGGGGATCAGGTGCTTGTCCGGCATATGCCGGCAATCCGTCCCGGTGAAATCGGCATCTTTACAAACGGAGACGCCGGATATATCAAAGAGTATCAGAAAGACGGCCTGCGCAGCCTGAACCCAGATTATCCGATGATGCGCTTTGCGGACGGAGACGAAGTCCGCTGCATCGGAAAGGTGATCGGAAAAGTAAAAAAGGCCATGGTTGCTTCCATGAACGATATTGAACGTTATCAGAATGCTTACGAGAGAGGATGAAGAAGAATGATCAGCCGTACACCGAGAAACAGACAGACCAGGAATGTGATCCTGCATTATATGGTATCCTTTGCCATGGAACAGGGAAGACAGCCGTCCGTGCGGGAAATCGGAGAAGCCGCCGGCCTGATGTCCACATCGACGACGGCCGGATACCTGAACCGTATGGTGAATGAAGGCCTGCTGGAAAAGATTCCGCAGCGCCGGAGAAACTATATCGTGACGACCTCCGGCGCCGCATTGGTGAAAAAAGCAGGCTGATCAGGCCTTCTGATGGAACTGATGATTGCAGCGGACACAGGTGATTTCCTTATCGCCTGTGCCTTTTTTCATGCGGAGCAAAACTTTGCAGTTCGGGCACCTGAAATATTTGTAGTCCTTCCGGTTCTGCATGCGTTTGACGAACTGGCGCGACTTTGTTTTGACATTGGAGGTCAGGGCCAGGTATTTCCTGTTTTCGGCCAGGCGCTTTTCATTGTTGCAGGAAAGCATTCTGAACAGGGTCCAGACATACAGGCCGAAGCCCACATAAATCAGGATCGGCAGGCCGGTAAACCGGGCCACCAGCGAGATGACCAGGCCGGTAATCAGGGTAAACATGCTGAGGTTATCAGGACCGTGTCGGCCCTGCATGAAGCGGGCCAGGGCGGCTTTAATCCGGGACCAGAATGACATAGGAGAACCTTCTTTCTGTATTCGTAAGATGGTGGGATATCAATTTCATCAGCACCAGAAGGCGCGGCCGCAGCAGCAGTTCAGGAGAATGTTGGCAGCGAAACAGGTGAGGCAGGGATTGCCGCAGAGCATGGAGCGGAAATCGTAGCCGCCTTGGGAGCGGTTCTGGTGATAAGCCTGGCGGCCGCTTTCCACGGTGGAAAGCAGTTGCTGGTATTCGTCATCGTTTGGAGCCATCCGGACAGCGGAGCGGGCATGATCCAGTGCGGAAATACGGTTTCCCAGTCCCAGGTCCGCCCGGGCATACAGGGCGTGCCAGTCGGCATCGTGCTGGGGGACGCGGTTCAGCAGTTGCATGGCCTCCGTATATTTGCCGGCGCGAAGCAGGTCGGCTGCGGAACGCAGGTCCGGATTCGAATAGGAACGGGAACGGAAGCCGGTTTCACGGCTTTGCGACGCGCCGCCGAAGAACGCGGCGAAAGGATCAAACCCGTAAGAACCGAAGGGGTTGCCGGATTGCTGCTGTTGATTATCATAGCGGTATTCATAGTGATAGCCGGAACCGGAAGACTGATTCTGGGAGGAACCGTATGAATTGCCATATCCGTATGGATTTCCGTAGGAACTGCCGGAGGAACCGTATGATCCGCCGGGGGATGAACCGTAGGAGCTTCCGAAGGGGGAGGAACCGCCGCCTTTTTTGATCTGCAGCGCTTGGGTATAGGCTTCGTTGACTTCGCGCATTTTCTGCTCAGCGGCCTTATCCCCGGGATTCAGGTCCGGGTGGTATTTTTTGGCGAGCTTTCGATAGGCAGATTTGATTTCATCCTCGGAGGCGGAAGAAGAAACGCCCAGGACGGCAAAGGGATCATTCATCTGGCAGGGTCACATCCTTTCCGTATCGTTTTCTCATATTCAGCACGTAGCGCTGCCAGACGCCGCTGTACAGGATGTTCCGGAGGATATCCAGATCCTTTTCCAGTGGCAGGAGTTCAAAGTGTTCTGTGGCCTCGGCAATCAGCATTTCCAGGGTTTCCCGGCAGAAGTCTTCATAATCTTCCCGGTCGTGCCACCGCCGCAGGGGATTGAAACGGCCGGCTTTCACATCGGCATCGTAATCCTCCCAGGCGTCCATCCAGTAGACAAAACGGCCGAGGCCTACGCCGATGGCATAGAGCTCCGGCGACCAGATATCATCCGGGTCGGGTACGAAGCAGGCGCCCAGCATTTCCCCGGAGAGGTTGCAGAGGAGATCCGGATCCGGGTCCGGTGCTTTTTCCCCTGCCCAGAGGCGGTTCAGCGCACCTTCCGCACGGGTGGACTGCCGCGGATATCCGGCACAGACGGACAGCGCTTTTTTCCGGAAAGCTTTTTCACCGGTTTTCCCGGAAAGGGAGGCATCGTCCAGCTTCTGGTCCTTGCATTTCAGATAAAACAGGAAGATGTTCATATCCGCCGCATAATCAATCATTTTTGAGGACAGGGCGATATGCTGCTTCAGGGGATGAACCGCACAGCGGGATGTTTTTTCGGTCGTTTCAGGCTCATAAAGGGAGGACAGCAGCATGGCCAGGAATGTCATATCGTTGCTGAGGGAAAGCCGGCCCGTCTGGCCGTAACGGCTTTCCAGTGAATGGCACAGGCCGCAGTAGACAGACCGGTAGGTGCGCTTCTGCTCATCGGAAAGCCGGGAAAGATCCGGCGCTATATATCCGAACATGGCTTGCCTCCCGGGTCAGGCGTCATAAGCGCCGTCATCCTGCTGATTGTCAGGATCGGATGTGTAGGAGCCGGCGGCGTTCAGGATGGATTCCAGACGATCGACGGCGTCCCGGATGCGGGAATCGCTACCGGATGAAACGGCGGATTCCAACTCCGACACGGCAGCGTCCAGGCCGGAACGGTCGGCATCCTTCAGCTTTTTCCGGACGCGGCGGGCCTGGTTGAGCAGGCTTTCAGCCTTGTCTTTCAGCTGTGCCTGGTTTTTGCGCTGTTTGTCTTCGGCCGCATAGCGCTCCGCATCCCGGATGGCCCGGTCAATATCCTCCCGGGACATGTTGCCGGAACCGGAGATCGTGATATCCTGGGCATGGTTGGTTCCCAGGTCCTTGGCGGTCACATGGACAATGCCGTTGGTATCAATGGAGAAGGTGACCTCAATCTGTGGAATGCCGCGGAGCGCCCGGCGAATGCCGGTGAGGCGGAATTTGCCGAGGGATTTATTGGCCGAAGCCACCTCGCGTTCGCCCTGGAGCACGTTGATTTCGACCGTTGTCTGGAAATTGGCGGCGGTGGTAAACACCTGGGAATGCTGGCAGGGCAGGGGCGTGTTGCGGTCAATGATCTTTGCAAAAACATCGCCCAGCGTTTCAATACCCAGCGAAAGTGGGGTTACGTCGATCAGCACCAGGGAATTGATGGCGCCGGTAAGCACGCCGCCCTGCAGGCAGGCGCCCATGGCAACGCATTCATCGGGGTTGATATCCCGGGCAGGCTCCTTGCCGGTCAGGCTCCGGACGGCTTCCTGCACCGCGGGAATACGGGTGGAACCACCCACCAGCAGGACCCGGCTCAGTTCCTGGGGCTTGAGCCCCGCATCCTGCAGCGCCTGCTGCACGGGGCCTTTTGTGGCATTCACCAGGTGTGCGGTGAGCTCATTGAAGCGGGCACGGGTGATGGAAGCTTCCAGGTGCATGGGGCCGGCAGGCCCCTGGGCCAGGAAGGGGAGATTCACGGTGGTTTCCATGGAGGCGGAAAGCTCGATCTTGGCTTTTTCGGCCGCTTCTGTCAGGCGCTGCATGGCCATGGGGTCGGATGAAAGATCACGATTGTGTTCCTTCCGAAACAGATCCAGCATATAGCCGACGATGCACTGGTCAAAATCGTCCCCGCCGAGATGGTTGTTGCCGGCAGTGGCCAGGACTTCGATCGTTTCCGGATTGATTTCCAGGATGCTGACATCAAAAGTGCCGCCGCCCAGGTCATAGACCATGATTTTGCAGGGTTGTCCTTTATCAAAACCGTAGGCCAGGGCAGCGGAAGTCGGCTCGTTGATGATACGGCGGACGTTCAGTCCCGCAATGACACCGGCGTCCCGGGTGGCCTGGCGCTGGGCATCGGAAAAATAAGCAGGGACCGTGATGACCGCATCGGTTACCGATTCGCCAATGTAGCTTTCCGCGTCTGACTTGAGCTTTTGGAGGATCATAGCGGAGATCTCCTGCGGGGTATAGGATTTGCCGTCCACCTGATACCGATGGTCGGTTCCCATTTCCCGTTTGACGGAGGAAAAAGTGCGTGACACGTTGGTGACGGCCTGGCGCTTTGCAGCCATGCCGACCAGGCGGTCGCCGGATTTGGTGAAAGCCACGACGGAAGGGGTGGTTCTGCCGCCTTCTGTATTCGGGATGACAACAGCGCGTCCGTTTTCTATGAAACTGACGCAGGAGTTGGTAGTTCCGAGGTCGATTCCGATGAGTTTGGACATGTTTTTCCTCCAACTGGTTAGTGGTTACTTTTTTTACCGCTATTATATTAGCAGGGGAAGTTCAAGGGTTTGCGTATGTTGTGTGAAAAGAACGTGAAAATTCATTGTTTTTCGGCATAAAGGATGGTAAGATAATCATCAGCAAAGGAGCGTGAACAGAAAAATGGAAAGACCGAACGCATGGAAAGAGTATAAAAAGACCGAACTGAAAAAAGTGGAACAGACTGCGGAAGCTTACCGGCGCTTTCTGGATAACGGAAAAACAGAAC
This sequence comes from Clostridia bacterium, assembly GCA_017429695.1. Lineage (GTDB taxonomy): Bacteria > Bacillota > Clostridia > Christensenellales > Aristaeellaceae > Aristaeella. Next base: position 10,051 of record JAFROK010000039.1, read on the forward strand.
GGGAATGCGCGAAGCAGGCCATTGAGATGCTGGAAAAAGCGGGATATATTTCGCTGGACAGCGCCATTGCAGCCGGAAAAAAGCTGAAGGCCGGAGACAAAATCTATGTGAACCAGATGAACAAAGCCGTACTGGCCTTCCTGATCGGCAAAAAGCCGCTGGAAACTGGTATGAATATTGTCGGTGCGCATATCGACTCTCCCCGGCTGGACCTGAAGCAGAATCCGCTGTATGAGGACAGCGATTTTGCCTTTGCGGATACGCACTATTACGGCGGCATTAAAAAGTACCAGTGGACCGCACGGGAACTGGCGCTCCACGGCGTGGTGGTGAAAAAGGACGGCAGTACCGTTCAGATCTGTATCGGAGAAAAGGAATCCGATCCGGTGGTCGGGATTACGGACCTGCTGATTCACCTGTCCCAGGACCAGATGGGCAAAAAACTAAATGAAGCGATTACCGGCGAGAACCTGGATATCATGCTGGCGGGAAAGCCGTTGGCCGGAGAAGAAAAGGAACCGGTGAAAGCCCAGCTGCTGAAGATCCTGAAAGAAGAATACGGCATTGATGAAGAAGATTTCCTGTCTGCAGAAATAGAAGCAGTACCCGCCGGAAAAGCACGGGATTACGGTCTGGACCGGAGTATGATTATGGGTTACGGCCATGATGACAGAGTCTGCGCATTTGCTGAACTGGACGCACTGTTGAGCATCAAAAACATACCGGAGTCTGTTTGCTGTGGAATGCTGGTGGACAAGGAAGAGATCGGCAGCGTCGGCGCGACCGGCATGCGGGCCAATTACCTGGAAAACGCCGTGGCGGAAATTATGAATCTCATGGGGGATTACAGCGAACTGAAAGTACGCCGGGCGCTGAAGAACAGCCGGATGCTGAGCTGCGACGTCAGTGCCGGATTTGATCCGCTGTACTCATCCGCCTATGAAAAGAAAAACGCGGCCTTCCTCGGCCGCGGAGTTTGCTATAACAAGTTTACCGGCAGCCGCGGAAAGAGCGGCTCCAACGATGCCAACGCGGAGTTTATCGGCCGGCTGCGGAAAATCATGGATGACAATCATGTGTTCTGGCAGACCGCGGAACTGGGCAAAGTGGATGTCGGCGGCGGCGGAACGATCGCATATATCTGTGCCCTGTACGGTATGGAAGTCATCGACAGCGGCGTGGCGGTGCTGAATATGCACGCGCCGATGGAGGTTATTTCGAAGGCGGATCTTTATGAAGCCGCCAAAGCGTATAAGGCGTTTATGCTGGAAGCATAAAATCAGAAAAGTTGCAGGACCCGGACGGCGGCTTTCATGGCGGTCGGAAGGGCCCTGTTTTTGATTTCATTTATTTCCACAAATTCATAGCCGGCAGGGGCGGCAGTTTCCGACGGGGCTTCGAGGCTGAAAAGGGACATATCCCAGACCTGGTGGGTAAAAACATGCCGCGCTATGCCGTGATCCTGCACGGCGCCGGCACTGAGATGCAGCTTTGAATGAACTGCGGAGTGAAGATCTTCGGGAGAAAGATGGCCTTCCAGCATCGGGAAGCACCAGAGCCCCTGGAGCAGTTTTTCCGTGCGCATGCGCAGCAGAAACCGGCTGCCGGAGCGGATGACCAGCACGGTCCACGGGATGGTTTTCGGCTTACGGGCTTTCGGCATAAGCGGCAGGTCCGCCGCATCCCCGCGGGCATATGCATCGCAGAAAGCAGAAAGCGGACAGCGGTCACAATCCGGCGTGCCCGGGACGCAGACGGTGGCGCCCAGGTCCATCACTGCCTGGTTATGATCGCCCGGACGTTCCGGCGGAACAAGCGCCGCTGCGCGGAATTCGATTTCCCGGCGGGCGGCAGGTGCGGAAGCGTCTCCGCGAATGCCAAAGAGACGGGAAACAACGCGGATCACATTTCCGTCCACAGCGGGAACGGGAATGTCAAAGGCAATTGAAGCAATGGCGCCGGCCATGTATGGGCCGATGCCGCAGATGGCAAGGAGCTGATCCGGATCGGAAGGAAGGCTGCCGCCATACTGCTGCATCACCATCCGGGCACCGTTCCAGAGATTCCGGGCACGGGAGTAGTAACCAAGGCCTTCCCAGAGCTTCAGTACATCCGCTTCTTCCGCGGCGGCCAGGGACGGCAAATCCGGAAAGCGGGCCAGGAACCGGTCATAATAGGAAAGGACAGTCTCCACACGTGTCTGCTGGAGCATGGCTTCGCTGACCCAGGTTCGATACGGGTTGTGAATACCGCGCCAGGGAAGAACCCGGGCGTTACGGTCATACCAGGTCAGCAGGGCAGCGGTGACGGGATGCATGAGAGATTTCCTTTCAGTGATTAGTGATTAGTGGTTAATGGCTGGTGGTTATTTCGCAGTTGACAGGCAATATAATAGCATAGATTTGGAAGACGTTTCAATGATTTGCAGGAAAGAAGAACCGGAATGGCGAATTTTGGAAACAGAGTCTTTTTGAATATGTTTACGAATAAAAAAACAGGAGGATGTATATGCGTACAGTAAAACCAATGCCCCTTCCCGGATATGATACCAACGCGATCCAGCCGTGGGAAACAGAACATGCCAAAGTGGCCCGGAAAGCCGCGGCGGAAAGCTTTGTTCTGCTGAAGAATGAGAACAAAACCCTGCCGCTGAAAAAAGGCAGCAAGGTTGCCCTGTTCGGCGTTGGCGCAGTACAGACCGTCAAAGGCGGCACGGGTTCTGGCGACGTCAACGAACGGTATGATATTTCCATCGCACAGGGACTGGAAAACGCCGGGTTTGTTCTGACCACCAAAGACTGGCTGCAACGGGCAGAACAGATTTATACCGATGCCCGGATTGCATGGCGAGAAGCAATCATGGATGATTACAGGAAGAACGGCGGAATATTTTTCCTGGCCTATTCCAGCCACGCATTCCGGATCCCGGCCGGGGATCCGATTCCCACGGGCAATACCGAAACGAATACGGCAGTTTACGTAATCAGCCGGATTGCCGGTGAAGGCGCGGACCGGGATGCCGGGAAAGGCGACTATCTGCTGACGGATGAGGAAGAAGCCCATATTCATACCCTGTGCAGATGCTATGAAAAGGTAGTGCTGCTGCTGAACGTGGGCGGGGTGATTGACCTGGGCATCCTGGACAGGGAGCCGAACATCAGAGCGGTGCTGCTCATCGGCCAGCCCGGTATGGAAGGTGGCAATGCCGTGGGTGACGTGCTGTGCGGTGATGTGCCCGTTTCCGGCAAACTGACGAACACCTGGGCGCAGAAATATGAGGATTATCCGAATGCAATGACGTTCTCCCGGATGAACGGGGATGTGGAGCATGAAATCTACACGGAGGATATCTATGTCGGATATCGGTATTTTGATACATTCGGGATTCCTGTGCGGTTCGGATTCGGCGAGGGACTGAGCTATACGGATTTTCGGATTGAAAATGTGAAGATCAACGCATCTGCCGACGGAAAAGTGAATGTCCGGGCTGCGGTGAAAAATACAGGCGGAAGTCCCGGACGGGAGGTTGTACAGGTATACCTGATGCTGCCTGACATCAAGCCGGGCAGGGAGCTGCGCCGGTTGGCGGCTTTTGCCAGGACTCCGCTCCTGCAAGCCGATGAAACATGCGAAGTGGTCATGTGCTTTGGTCCGCAGGAAGCTGCGTCCTACTGTGAAAGCCGAGCGGTTTGGGCTGTTCCGGCAGGACGTTATGGTGTATGCGTCGGCAGCAGCCTGAAGGACAGCGAAGTTTACGGATGGCTGGACGTAAAAGAAGAAAAGATCCTTGAAAAATGTGAAAATATCTGCCCGTGCCAGCAGGAAATTGATACGCTCAGACCTGACGCGGCAAAACGGGCAGAGCTGGCGGACGCCGTTCCGCAGCGCAGTGCGGAAACGGCTGAATGGGATCTTTCCGGCGTGAAGACGGTTTGCCATGTATACGGAAATCCGGATGAATCCGGTGATGAAGCGGCGGCCATTGCCGATACGCTGAGCGAGGACCAGATGATCCGGCTGGTGATCGGGGATCCGTCCAGGGGCCAGGGAAGCACCATCGGCGCCGCGGGTGTATCGGTGCCCGGATCTGCTGCTGAAACCAGCGGCGCGGCCCTGGAACAGGGCGTGGCCGGCATTATTCTGGCGGATGGTCCCGCGGGACTGCGCCTGACGCCGGTATGCCATATCCAGGACGGCAAGGCGGTGAATCCCGGATTCCTGAACAGCATTGAACATGGATTCTTTGCCGAGACAACAGAGGAACCGGCAGGGGAAAGGCGGTATCAGTACTGCACTGCAATCCCGGTAGGATCTTTGCTGAGCCAGAGCTGGGATCCGGAAGTGCTCTCTGAATGCGGCGACGCGGTAGGCGATGAAATGGAACGGATGAATGTGACGCTGTGGCTGGCACCCGGCATGAACATTCACCGGAATCCGCTGTGCGGGCGGAATTTTGAATACTACAGCGAGGATCCGCTGCTTTCCGGAAAAATGGCTGCCGCGATGACTGCCGGCGTCCAGAAACACCCGGGATGCGGCACCACCATCAAGCACTATGCCTGCAACAACCAGGAAGACAACCGCATGGGTTCCGACAGTATCCTGACGGAGCGGGCGCTGCGCGAAATCTACCTGCGGGGATTCGGGATCGCCATCCGCGAAAGCAAACCAATGTCCATTATGACCAGCTACAACTTTATTAACGGCATACATTCCGCGAACAACTATGACCTGTGTACGAAGGCGGCCCGGAATGAATTCGGTTTCAAAGGCGCGATCATGACTGACTGGGGAACCACCAATCACGGAAGGGACTGCTGCGCCGCCGGATGCATTCGGGCAGGCAACGACTGGACGATGCCCGGCCAGCCGATGGACCATGAATCCGTACGGAACGCATTGGCGGACGGCAGCCTCAGCCGGCAGGAACTGAAGGACTGTGTGATCCGGATTATCCGGGTAATCCTGAAGTCCAGCAGATATTGAATATCAGATTTTACCTGACAGGAACAGGGGCGGATCCATCCGGATCCGTCCTTTTGTGTGGGTATCGGGAATCGCGGTATGACAGGGTTTTGCCGGAATAATTTCAACAAAACGGACGAAAATCAGATAAAACAGAAGAAAACAGAAGTAAAAGCAAGAAAAATATAAAATATCGTTCAAAAGAGGGGTTGCGATATTTCGGCAAAAGCATTATATTACATCATGTTGTTAGCACTCTAGACAAATGAGTGCTAAAACGGAAAGCAAAGAACGACAGGAGGAAATTGAATTATGACCGTGAAGCCTTTGGGTGACCGCGTTGTCATCAAGAATTGCGAAGCGGAGGAGACGACCAAATCCGGCCTGATCCTGACCAGCGGCGCGAAAGAAAAGCCCCAGATGGCGATGGTAATCGCTGTCGGCCCCGGCGGAAATGTGGACGGGAAGGAAATCACCATGCACGTTCAGGCGGGCCAGAAAGTGATTTATTCCAAGTATGCCGGAACAGAAGTAAAAGTGGACGGCGAAGAGCTGATCATCGTTCGCCAGAGCGACATTCTGGCGATTGTGGAATAATCGCCGCAAAGCATAAAAAAGGAGATCGAAAATTATGGCTAAGAAGATTCAATTCGGAGAGGAAGCCCGCCGCAGTCTGGAAAAGGGCGTCAACGCGCTGGCGGATACCGTCAGGATCACCCTGGGACCGAAAGGCCGCAATGTTGTGCTCGACAAAAAGTACGGCGCTCCCCTGATCACCAATGACGGCGTAACTATCGCCAAGGAAATTGAGCTGGAAGACCCTTTTGAAAACATGGGCGCCCAGCTGGTGAAGGAAGTTTCCACCAAGACCAATGACGTTGCCGGCGACGGCACCACCACCGCCACGCTGCTGGCCCAGGCCATCATCCGTGAAGGCCTGCGGAACCTGGCTGCCGGCGCCAACCCGATGATCCTGAAGAAGGGCATCGAGGCGGCGACCGAAGCGGCTGTGGAAGGGTTGCGTGAACTGAGCCAGCCCATCAACGGCAAACAGGCGATCGCCCAGGTTGCCGCGAACTCCGCCGCGGATGAAACCATCGGCAAGCTGATTTCCGACGCCATGGAAACCGTCGGCGCGGACGGCGTAATCACCGTTGAGGAAAGCAAGACCATGACCACCGGCATGACCACCGTGGAAGGCATGCAGTTTGACCGCGGATATTCCTCCGCCTACATGGTGACCGATACCGAAAAGATGGAAGCGGTGCTGGACGATCCGCTGATCCTGATCACCGACAAGAAGATCAGCGCCATCCAGGAAGTCCTGCCTGTACTGGAGCAGGTTGTGCAGACCGGCAAGAAGCTGCTGATTATCGCCGAGGATGTAGAAGGCGAAGCCCTGAGCACCCTGGTTGTCAACAAGCTGCGCGGAACCTTTACCTGCGTTTCCGTCAAGGCGCCCGGATTCGGCGACCGCCGCAAGGAAATGCTGCAGGATATCGCAATCCTGACAGGCGGCACCGTGATCTCCTCCGAAACCGGTATGGAACTGAAGGAAGCCACCGTGGATATGCTGGGTAAAGCCCGCCAGGTGAAGGTCAACAAGGAAAACACCACGATTGTTGACGGCGCCGGCGACAAGGAAGCCATCAAGGCCCGGGTCGGACAGATCAAGGCCCAGATTGCTGAAACCACCAGCGATTACGACCGTGAGAAGCTGCAGGAGCGGCTGGCCAAGCTGGCCGGCGGCGTTGCGGTGATTCAGGTCGGCGCAGCCACCGAAGTTGAAATGAAAGAGCGCAAGATGCGGATTGAAGACGCCCTGAGCGCGACCCGTGCCGCGGCGGAAGAAGGTATTGTGCCCGGCGGCGGTATTGCCCTGCTGAACGTGCTTCCGAAGGTTGCCGGTATCATGGACAAGTTTGCGGGCGACGCAAAGACAGGTGTGCAGATCGTGCTGCGCGCTCTGGAAGAGCCGATCCGCCAGATTGCCCTGAACGCCGGTATCGATGGCAGCGTGATCGTGGATCACATCAAGAACGCCAAGAAACCCGGATACGGCTATGACGCGCTCAAGGGCGAATATGTGGATATGGTCGAGCGCGGCATTATCGACCCGACGAAGGTAACCCGCAGCGCGCTGCAGAACGCAGCTTCTATTGCGGCGATGATCCTGACCACCGAGTCCCTGGTTGCGGATATTCCGGAACCCGAACCTGCTGCTCCGGCCGGCGGCGCCGGAATGGGCGGCATGTATTAATCAAATATCCATCCAAGCCATTTACAGCACACCCTGGAAACGGGGTGTGTTTTTTTATCATCATACTGGACATTTATTGGACAACGCCTGCTACAATACCCGTGAATGATGAGAAAAGAACGAATAGAACGCCTGAAAACAGGCTGTTCCTGACGGAAAATGCGCATCAATTAAGGAGGGAGAGGAATGACCCAGAGAAAACGGCAGAACTGCTGCCTGCCCGGGTGCACGAATCGCTGCGAGCCAGGCCAGGCATTCTGCAGGGATCATATGATCTGGGGCAAAGACATCCTGAAAGGCGTTCCTGAACCGGATGAACAGGATCCGCGGTGGCAGGAAGCTACGGCGAAGTTCCTGGAAGAAAACCCCCTGTGCGCATTCTGCCAGATGGAAGGAAAAGACGTTCCTGCAGTTGCTGTGGATCACATCATTCCGCACCGGGGCGACCAGCGGCTTTTCTGGGACCAGCACAACTGGGAACCGCTGTGCCGGGAATGCTATGAAAGAAAAACCGGCACGGAACTTTACGCAGAAGAAAAACGATTTGCCATATAAAACATACAAAATGCGGAAGACAGACCGGACAAAGCAGTCCGGTTTGTTCTTTTTGGGGTTATTGGGTTGTTTTACGGGCGGGGGTATGATAAACTGCGGAACAAGAATCCTACGAAAGGGATGAGGTGCCTTGCCGATCAAGATTCCGAACGGATTGCCTGCGTACCGTACGCTGACGGATGAAAATATATTTGTGATGACGGAAACCCGCGCCATGACGCAGGATATCCGCCCGCTTCGCATTGCCATTGTGAACCTGATGCCGACCAAGATTGACACGGAAACACAGCTGCTCCGGCTGCTTGGCAACACCTCCCTGCAGGTGGAAACGGAACTGATTAAGATGGAATCCCATGTATCCAGGAATACGGCCGCGGAGCATCTGACCGCATTCTATAAAACATTTGCGGACATTAAGGACCAGAACTTCGACGGCATGATTATCACCGGGGCGCCGGTGGAACACCTGCCTTTTGAAGCGGTGGAATACTGGGACGAACTGTGTGAGATTATGGCATGGAGCAGGCAGCACGTGCATTCCACATTCCACATCTGCTGGGGCGCCCAGGCTGCGCTGTATTATCATTTCGGGATTGAAAAGATTCCGCTGGAGAAGAAGCTGTTCGGCGTATTTCCGCATCATGCGGAGCGCAAGAACTATATCCTGCTGCGCGGATTTGACGATGTATTTATGGCGCCTCACAGCCGGCATACAACCGTACGGCGGGAAGACCTGGAAAAGGTGCCGGGACTGAAGATCCTGGCTTCATCCAATGAAGCCGGCGTGTATGCGGCCTGCACGGAGAACGGTCGGCAGGTGTTTATTATGGGACACAGCGAATACGATCCGCGGACACTGGAAAGGGAATACCTGCGGGACAAGCAGGCCGGGTTTAAGATTGACGTGCCGAAAAACTATTATCCGAATGACGACGATACAAAGGAACCGCTGGTGACCTGGCGGAGCCATGCCAACCTGCTGTATGCCAATTGGCTGAACTATATGGTGTATCAGACGACACCGTACGATCTGAAGAAGATCACTTGAGAGTGATTAGTGGTTAGTTGTCAGTTTTAAGATGAAGGACGAAGCTTGAGAAGTCGCCTTTCCGGGGGACGGAGATACCGACGTTCATCAGGACGGAGCCGTTATATGCGGCGCCGTCTTCTGTTTTATACCAGGCTTCCGGCAGGAGGCCTTTCAGGCGGATCCTCCGGGGCGGCATATTCGGCACGGAAAGACTGCTGTAGGCACAGAAGAGGACTTCCTTCCGGTCTTCGGAGACGAAAGCCCACGCGGTATCATTGCCTTCAAAGGGGGAAAGCAGGCGCCAGAAAGTTCCGGTACGCGTCAGGTCCCGGAGGGATTTAACGCGGGAGACGAGATCTGCGGCTTCCGCAAGATCCTCTTTTGTCATTTTGGCCAGGTCCAGTTCAAAACCGAAATTTCCGGCAAGCGCCACTTCGCCGCGCATGCGGAGGGAGACGGAGCGCCCGGTCTGGTGATTCGGTACGGCGCTGACATGGGCGCCCATTGCAGAAGCCGGATAGACAAAAGAGGTGCCGTACTGCAGTTTGAGGCGCTCCACGGCGTCCGTATCATCGCTGGTCCAGGTCTGGGGCATATAGTACAGCATGCCGGGATCGAATCTTCCGCCACCGCCGGAACAGGATTCAAAAAGAATCTGCGGGAAAGCGGACGTGACCGTTTCCAGCACGTGATACAGGCCCAGCATATAACGATGCTGGGATTCCATCCTGCGCTCCGGCGGGAGCGCTTCGGAGAACGCTTCGGTCATATTCCGGTTCATATCCCATTTGACATAATCAATGGACGCGGAAGACAATACGGCGGAAACAGATGAGATGATATATTCCTGTACTTCGGAACGGCTCAGATCCAGGATCAGCTGGTTCCGCGCTTCTGAACGGGGACGGCCGGGAACATGCAGGCACCAGTCCGGATGGGCCCGGTAGAGTTTGCTGTCCGGGGAAACCATTTCCGGTTCAAACCAGAGTCCGAAACGCAGGCCCATGGCGTGCAGTTTTTCTGAAAGTCCGGAAAGGCCGGAAGGCAGTTTACGCCGGTTGATGGTCCAATCCCCCAGGGAACAATTGTCCGAATTCCGCCTGCCGAACCATCCGTCATCGAGGACAAACAGCTCAATTCCGATTTCGTTTGCTTTTTCAGCAATGGCCAGGAGCCGCTTTTCAGTGAAACTGAAATAGGTGCCTTCCCAGTTGTTGACCAGCACAGGACGGGAACGGTCCCGCCAGAAACCACGGGCCAGGCGGGAACGGTACAGTGCGTGAAACAGATGGGACATGCCGTTCAGTCCGGCATCGGAGAACGCCAGGACTGCCTCCGGTGACTGGAAGGATTCGCCAGGATTCAGCAGCCAGGAGAAGACCGCCGGATTCATGCCGATGCTGAGGCGGGCATGAGATGTGTTGTCCACGGTGCAGGAAGCCTGGAAGCTGCCGCTGTAGACGAAGCTGACCGCCCAGACACGGCCACTGAATTCGTCTGTATTCCGGTCACACAGGGCAAAGAAAGGATTCTCCTCGTGACCGGAAGCGCCACGGGCAGAAGAAATACGGTATTCGCCTTCACCGACAGGGGTACGGACCACCGTACGCTCCCGGGCCCAGGCGCCTTTGAGATGAATCACATCCATGCCGGCATTCCAGAAAGGAACCGACGCGGGCTGGACAGAGGTAAGGTGAAGCGGGCCGGAACCGGTATTCCGGATATTCAGGCTCCTGGCAATTGCTCCGGAAGAGGCAAAAACGGTATAGGATGCCTCCACCTGCAGGCCGGTCAGGGCATCCTGAAGAAGGATCAGCAGCGTATCCGCCTCGGAAGGAGATTCCGCATAGAGGGCAGGCAGGTCGGGAAGGGACGGTTTGCCCGGAACAACCCGGAAGGAGACAAAGCGCAGGTCGGTCACATCGTCTCCGTGGGCGTTGCAGGCGGCAACAGCCGGTGTCCCGTACCAGCCGCTGCCGCAGGTGGGAATATCGAAAGGCAGGCGGGATACCGGCAGATCGAAGCTGGCAAAGGAGAAATAATCCCGGGAATCGTAGGAAAAAGAGCCGTCCGGAAGGCGGACGCCCCAGTAGGGACAAAGCAGGCGGTTTTCTTCGTCGATATGGAGGAGATAAGTGGTATTTCCGCCGGACAGGTAGAAGGTATGCCGGTCGGAAGAAATGAAGATGGACATAATGCAGGCTCCTTTATCAGTTGTCAGTTAATAAGCAGATTCATTTTACAAACAGTAAAATTATAGCGGAAAAAGGGAAGGAAAACAACGGGAAAAAACGAGAAGCGCGGGTATGTTTTTCTTGTCATCGCAGGCTGAAAACAGTATAATATAATTTGGCTTTGTATGCCCGGGAAAGGAGGAGGAAAGGTGTACTGTCAGGTCATTGTGGACATTGTTCATGAAAACGTGGCACGGCCTTTTACCTACCTGATTCCGGAAGGGATGGAGCTGAGTCCCGGGCAGCGGGTAGCGGTGCCGTTCGGACGAATGGAAAAGGAAGGCGTGGTGACAGCCCTGACGGAGGAAACGGATGTCAGCCCGGAAAAGCTGAAAGCGGTCATCCGTCCCCTGGAAGACTATGCGGCCATTCCGCCGGAACTGATGCTGCTGGCGCGGGAAATGGCGGAGGAAAACCACTGCCCGATGGCGGAAACGCTGCGGCTGATGATGCCCGCCCAGATGCGCGGCGGACGGATCCATCCAAAGACGGAAAAAACAGCATGCCTTGCCGTATCCCGGGAAGAAGCGGAAAAGGCGATTGAAGAAAACAAGCGCGGCGGCAAACGGAACGAACTCCTGCGGCTGCTTTCGGACGGAAATCCGCGGCCGGTCAGGGAACTGGAAGCGCATGTCAAAGATCCCCGTGAGGCCCTGAAGAAACTTCACCAGGACGGACTGATCACGCTATATGACGCGGAGACCATGCGCACGCCCGGCAGCAGTTTTGAGGAAGTGCAGGACCCCGGATATACGCTGACCGCCGGACAGCAGGAGGCACTGGATGAAATCCTGCCGGCGCTGGCGGGAGACGGCGGCGCGTTCCTGCTGCATGGCGTTACCGGAAGCGGGAAAACGGAAGTTTTCATGGCAGCGGTACGCAGCACCCTGTCCGCCGGAAAGAGCGCCATTATCCTGGTGCCGGAAATTGCGCTGACGCCCCAGATGGTATCCTGGTTCAGGGGCCGGTTCGGATCCGTCGCGGCGGTAATTCACTCGCGGCTGAGCGCCGGTGAACGGTATGATGAATGGCGCCGGATCCGCCGAGGAGAGGCACGGGTGGTGATCGGCGCGCGAAGCGCGGTGTTTTCACCGGTCCGTAAGCTTGGTATGATCGTGATTGATGAGGAACACGAGAGCACTTACCTGAATGACCGGCACCCACGGTATGACACCCGGGACGTAGCGTTGAGCCGATGCAGGCGGGAACACGCCGTGCTGATCCTGGCCAGCGCCACACCGAGCATCCTGAGCTTTGCCCGGGCACGCAGGGGAGATTATGTCCTGCTGGAAATGCCGGACCGGGTGAACGACCATCCGCTGCCGGAAGTTGAGATTGCGGATATGCGGGAGGAACTGGAGCGCGGTAACCGGTCCGTGCTCAGCAGGGCCCTGCAGCAGGCGCTGAAAGAATGTGCCGCCCGGAAAGAACAGGCGATTCTGCTGATGAACCGGCGCGGATATCACTCCTTCGTTTCGTGCCGAAGCTGCGGATATGTTGTCAAATGTCCGAACTGTGATATCAGCATGACATACCATATCGGACAGAATGACGGGATGCTGCGGTGCCATTACTGCGGAAGCGCAATGCCGATGCCTTCCGCATGCCCGTCCTGCGGCGGAGAATATATCAAATTCTTCGGCGCGGGAACCCAGAAGGTGGAGGAAGAAGTACAGAAGCTGCTGCCGGGTGTTCCGACGGTGCGGATGGACTACGACACCACCAGCGGCAAGGACGGGCACGGGAAAATCCTGGAAGAATTCCGGAGCGGACGGGCCCGGATCCTGATCGGAACGCAGATGATTGCCAAGGGACTGGATTTTCCCCAGGTCACACTGGTTGGCGTTGTGGCGGCAGATCTGGCACTGAACCTGCCGGATTACCGGAGCCGCGAACGCGCGTTCCAGCTGTTTACACAGGTGGCCGGCCGGGCCGGCCGTGGGAGCCTGCCGGGACGCGTGATTATCCAGACTTACAAACCGGAGGATCAGGTGATCTCGTTTGCGGCAAGGCAGGATTACCGTGCATTCTTTGAAAGTGAGTTCAGGCGGCGCCGGAACGGACTGTATCCGCCCTTTACGAAACTGGCGCGGATCCTGGTGGAAAGTCCACAGGAGGCCATTGCGGACCGGATTGTCCGGGAAATGGATACGGCGGCAAGGGAACTGCTGGATGATCATCCGGAATGGCGGAGAAAGATCCTGACGATGATCAATGACCCGCCGTCGGTACAGTTCCTACGCGGGAAACACAGGCGGCAGGTGCTGATGAAGACGCTGGTGAGCCCGGAGACGGAGGCATTCTTCGGGGAACTGAGCGGAATGATTGCAGCGCCGTTTGAGGGAGCGGAAGTATACCTGGAAGTCAATCCGACGACGATGATTTAGTGATTAGTGGTTAGTGATTAGTGAATGCTTTTAGAGAAAACGGAGAGATGCTGAAGTATGGGAACACGGAATATTGTGAAGGTTGGCGATGAGACGCTGCGGAAGATCTGCAAGCGGCAGGAGAAATTTGACCTGCGGCTGGCGATCCTCCTGAAGGATATGGCGGATACGATGTACAAGGCGGAAGGCGTCGGGCTTGCGGCTCCGCAGGTCGGGATCCTGCGCCGGATTGCTGTGGTGGATGTGACGGAAGATCACAGCGGGCTGCTGGAACTGATCAATCCGGAAATCGTGGAAAGCGAAGGTACCCAGACCGGACGGGAGGGATGCCTGAGCGTACCCGGACGGCAGGGCGTTGTGACCCGGCCGATGAAAGTCCGGGCCAGGTATCAGAACCGGAAAGGCCAGTGGATGGAAATTGAAACCGAAGGGTTCGAGGCCCGGGCGATCTGTCATGAGCTGGATCACCTGGACGGGAAGCTCTACATCGACATGATGGACCGGGAACTGACCCAGGAAGAAATTGAAGGACATATCCCGGAGGATGACGCACAGTGAGAATTGTTTTCATGGGAACCCCGCAGTTTGCGGTTCCGGCCCTGGAAGCCCTGATCGCGCTGGATGGTGCAGAGGTGGTCGGTGTATTTACCCAGCCGGACCGCCCGAAGGGACGTGGCAACAAACTGGCGATGAGCCCTGTCAAGGAAACCGCTGTGAAAGCCGGAATTCCTGTATTCCAGCCGGAACGAATCCGTAAGACGGGCGTCGATGACCTGCGGAACCTGCAGCCTGACCTGTGCGTGACGGCAGCGTTCGGGCAGATCCTGAGCCAGGAAATCCTGGATATTCCGCCGATGGGGAATATCAATGTTCATGCCTCCCTGCTGCCGAAACACCGGGGATCGGCGCCGATTGCCCACGCGATCATGGCCGGCGACCGGAAGGCCGGCGTTACCACGATGATGATGGATGCCGGGATTGATACCGGGGATATGCTGCTGAAGGCGGAAACGGAAATCGGAGAAGGCGAAACATGCGGCGAACTGACGGAACGGCTGAGCAGGATTGGCGCGGAGCTGCTGGTCCGCACGATTGAGGCAATGCGGGCCGGGACCCTGAAGCGTATTCCGCAGAATGAAGCGGAAATGACATATGATCAAATGCTGACGAAAGAAATGGGCATTCCGGACTTTACTGCGGACGCGGACAAAGTATGCGGACTGATCAACGGACTGAATCCATGGCCCTGCGTAAGCATTCCGGCCGGTGAAGAGTGGCTGAAGCTGCTGCGGGCCGTGGTAACGGAGGGCAGCGGAAAAGCGGGAAGCTACATTGCCGCTGATCCGAAAAACGGACTCGTGATTGCCTGCGGAAAAGGTGCGGTTAAGGTGCTGGAACTGCAGGCGCCCGGCGGGAAGAAAATGCGGGCAGAGGATTATCTGCGGGGACATAGTTTAGTGATTAGTGATTAGTGGTTAGTGATTAGTGTTCAGTAATGGTTTGAGGTTTTGGGATGGAGAAGAAAAACGGAATGCCGGATAAGAATCAGAATCAGCAGAGGAGACCCGGACAAACCAGCGGACGGGGATTCGAAAGACGGGCGGGACAGAACGGCACAAAGGGCGGATTCCGCGGGACACCGCAGAAAGGCGGGAAGAGCGGATTCCGGGGTGTTCCTGCAGGGAACCGAAATTCCCGCGGGCCGGTGAAGAAGCCGACGGAAAAACCCGAAGTGGAAGGCATGCCGTCCCGGCGACTTGCCCTGCGGGTGATCCGGCAGGTAACGGAGCAGGGTGCTTATGCTTCGCTGGCGCTGGATACTGCGCTGAACAACTGCGGACTTATCACAGCGGACAGACGGCTGGTTTCCCGGCTGGTGTATGATACGATGGATCATCTGATCTACCTGGACTGGGTGCTTGGACAGGTGATGGCCCGGGAGGATACGGACATCAAGCTGCGGAATATCCTGCGGCTGGGGGCCTGCCAGATTCTGCTGGAAGACCGGATTCCCGAAAGCGCGGCGACAAACACAAGCGTACAACTGTGTGTGGAGCTGGGCATGGAAGGGTTGAAGGGCGTATGCAACGGCATCCTTCGCAACCTGGTACGAAAAAAGGATGAACTGGTTTTCCCGGATTCGGAAACGGAACCGGATAAAGCAGCCTCCATCCGATATAGCCTGCCGGAATGGCTGTGGATCCGGCTGCGGGAAAGCTATGGAGCGGAAGAAGCCGAGGCAATTGCTTCCTTCCGGATGGAAGACGCCGGATGGACGCTGCGGCCGAACCTGACGAAGCTTGGAGACGCGGAATTTGAAGCGCTGCTGGACAAAAAGGTCTGGGAAAAGGAAAAGCTGGACGTTCCGCATGCGTGGCGGATCCGCGGCGCCCTGGACATCGGCCGGGATGCCGATTTTACAGGCGGATTCTATTCCATCATGTCACCGAGCAGCATGATGGTCTGCCAGGCACTGGACGCGAAGCGGGGACAGCAGATTCTAGACTGCTGCGCAGCACCAGGCGGAAAAACCTGCTATATTGCCGAAATGATGGCTGGCACCGGACGGGTGCAGGCCTGGGACATACATGACCATCGTGTGGCGTTGATTGAAGCACAGGCCAGGCGGCTGGGACTGGAAAATATCCGGCCCATGATCCGCGACGCCACCAAACGGCGGGAGGATCTGGTGCAGGGCATGGACGCGGTGCTGCTGGATGCACCGTGCAGCGGATTGGGCGTACTGGCGGAGAAACCGGATATCAAACTCCGCGTCAGCGAAGCGAGCGTTCAGGAACTGACAGAATTGCAGGCAAAACTGTTGGATACGGTGTGCGAATATGTCCGGCCCGGCGGCATCCTGGTTTATTCCACCTGCAGCATTTTGCCTGAGGAAGACGAGGAACAGGTCACTGCATTCCTTCAGCGGCATCCAGAATTCGAAGCGCAGGAACTGCCGGCGACAATTCCGGAAAAATACCGGAAACACAGGAAAAACGGACTGCAGCTGCTGACATACCGGGACGGCGTGGAAGGATTTTATCTGTGCCGCATGAAGAGGAAGGACTGAAGGAATGACGGAACTGACGGGGATGACCCGCGAGGAAATTTCTGTCTGGATGAAGGAGCAGGGATATCCCGCTTTCCGCGGAAAACAGGTTTTCGAATGGATTCACCGCGGGATTGATTTTGACGGGATGACAAACCTGCCGGCCGTTATGCGGGAGTCGCTGAAACAGACTGCTGTGGCCCAGCCGGTCAGCATCCGCCTGAGCCGGAAAAGCGCACTGGACGGAACGGAAAAGGTGCTTTACGCGCTGCAGGACGGAAACTGCGTCGAAGGCGTGATCATGCATTACAAATTCGGCGTAAGCCTGTGTATCTCCACCCAGGTGGGTTGCCGGATGGGCTGCCGGTTCTGCGCATCCACGCTCGAGGGACGGATCCGGGACCTGACGGCCGGAGAAATGCTGGGAGAAGTGCTTGCGGTCAACCGGCTGCTGCAGCTTACGCAGCAGAAGGTCAGCCATATTGTGCTGATGGGCAGCGGGGAACCGCTGGACAACTATCAGCAGGTGATCCGGTTCCTGCATCTTCTGCGGGAAGAGGGCGGCGTGAAGATCAGCCTTCGGAATGTTTCCCTGTCGACATGCGGGATCGTTCCGAAAATGTACGACCTGGCAGAGGAGGACCTGCCGGTGACGCTGTGTGTATCACTGCATGCGCCGAACGACATCATCCGGCGGAAAACGATGCCGATTGCGGAACGGTGGTCCATGGAAGAGATCCTGGAGGCATGCCGAAACTACATCCGGAAGACCGGGCGCAGGGTGATTTTCGAATATGCGATGACGGCCGGGATCAATTCTTCAGAAGCGGACGCCGCGGAACTGGCGGACAGGCTGCGGGGCATGCAGTGCCATGTGAACCTGATTCCGCTGAACGCGGTACCTGAACGGAACCTGCAGGGCGTCAGCGAGGAATCGATCCGGCGTTTTATGCAGGTACTGGAAGACAAACATATTTCTGTCACCCGACGGCGGGAGATGGGCGACGATATTGAAGGCGCGTGCGGACAGCTGCGCAGGAAAACGATTAACGGAACGGAGAGCGGAGATGCGTAAGTTTAACCTGAAAGATCATGCGGCCAAACGGATGATGGATCTGGAAAAAGCAGGCAGAAGCGGGCAGGAAAAGCCGGAAAAGGCGCCTGAACCGGCAGAGGCTGCACATCCGGTGAATACGGATGAGATGCCGGGAATCCGGATGATCTGGTCAACAGATACAGGCCGTGTGCGGAAAACGAATCAGGATGCCGTGATTGTCGGCAACGGCCTGGCAGGCGTTGCCGACGGTATGGGCGGACATAACGCCGGGGAAGTTGCCTCCGGTGCGCTTCGCGACGGCCTGCTGGAGGAAACAAGGGGGCAGATGCCAGACCGGGAAACGCTGGAAAAGGCGATTCAGAAGGTGAATCTGCAGCTGTTCAACATGCAGGAAAAGGATGCGACCCTTACCGGCATGGGCACCACGCTGACCGTGCTGTGGGTAACGGAAAGCGATATGATTATAGCCCAGGTCGGCGACAGCCGGGCCTACCTGATCCGGAACGGGAAAATGACTCAGATGACAGAGGATCATTCCATGGTGGCGGATCTGGTCCGCCGGGGAATGCTGACCGAAGAAGAAGCATCCGTTCATCCCATGCGGAACTATATCACCCGCGCTGTGGGTACAGATGAAGAACTCGAGGTGGACATCTATACTGAAAAACGGGAAGCCGGAGACCGGTGGCTGATCTGCTCGGACGGACTGTACGGAATGATGAGCCGGAATATCCTGGAAGGCCTGGCAGCCATTGAGGATCCGGCGGAAGCCGCGGAACAGCTGATGCAGACGGCGCTGGAGAACGGCGGACGGGACAATATCTCCATGGTTTTGATGATGGATGATACCGGCGCTCCGAAGAACGAAGAAGCTGATGAACCTGCCACGGAAGACGAAGAAAACGGCGAAACCGCTCCCGCGGATAAAGCGGAAGAGGAGGGAGCGGCCGAATGACAGAGCAGAAAATTCTGGCAAACCGCTACCGACTGACGGAACAGATCGGCATGGGCGGTATGGCCATCGTTTATAAAGCGGTGGACCTGCGAACAGGACACAATGTGGCCGTGAAAGTGCTGCGGCCGGAATACAACGAAGACCGGGAATTTATCGGCCGTTTCCAGCGGGAAGCAGAAGCCGCCAGCAAAATGACGCACCATAACATTGTCAACCTGCTGGACGTGGGCATGGACGGCGAAAACCGATACCTGGTGATGGAATATGTCCAGGGGAAAACTCTGAAACAGGTGATTCAGGAACGCGGAAGGCTGAACGCGCCGCTGGCGTGCCAGATTACGATCCGGATCCTGAGCGCGCTGGAGCACGCACACCGGAACGGTATTGTCCACCGGGACATCAAACCCCAGAATATCCTGGTTCACGCGGACGGCCATATCAAGGTTGCTGACTTCGGTATTGCCCGGATTGCGGACAGCGCAACACTGACCCGCGGTGACAATGTCATGGGCTCGGTTCATTACTTTTCACCGGAACAGGCCCGGGGCGAAGGCGCCACCGCCGCGAGTGATATCTACTCCACCGGCGTTGTGCTCTATGAGATGCTGACCGGCCGGGTGCCCTATGACGGTGACAACCCGGTGGCAGTGGCCATGCAGCATTTGCACGCCACGCCCACGCCGATTCAAAGCATTGCTCCGGATGTACCGCCTTCTGTGATCCGGGTGTGTATGCGGGCCATGGAGAAAAACCCGGCCACGCGCTACCAGAGCGCCCGTGAAATGGCAGCGGACCTGCGGACGGCAATGGAAGACCGGGGCGAGCAGATGATGCCGGAACCTGATCCGGAAATCCGCCAGCCCAAACCGATCCTGACCGGCGAGCGAAATACCAATGTCAAGCCGAGGCGGAAAGAAGCGGACAAGCGCAAGGCCCGGATCGCCGTGACCATTGTTGTGACCCTTGCCGTTACCGCTGTGCTTGCCTTCGGTATGTGGCTGATATACCGGCAGATCTTTACCACACGGCAGGTTCCGTCCGTGACCGGAATGAATGTGAACGATGCCACAGCTAAATTGAGCAAACAGGGCCTCAAATATGAAATTATCTCTGTTTCCAGCGATGAAGTAGAGAAAAATATCGTTACGGACCAGCAGCCGTCGGCATCCACGACTGTTCATGAAGGAGACCAGGTGACGCTTCGGATTTCTTCAGGACCGGAACAAATCCGGATTCCCGATGTTTACAACCTGAAGGTGGAAGAAGCGGAGAACCAGCTGACGGAAAAAGGACTGAAGGTGGCCCGACAGACCGAAATGAGCTCCGCTGAGGTGGGAACTGTGATCCGTCAGGATCCGGCACCGGACACGAAGCTGGCCAAGGGGGATACAGTGACGCTGTACCTGAGCGGCGGCAACGTGACGATTCCCAACCTGACCGGGAAGACGCTGGAAGAAGCGGAAAATATCCTGAAGGAAAACCACCTGATGCTGCAGCTGCCGCTGGTGGCCTATCCGTACGGCGAAAATGAAACACCAAACGCAGCGGATCATGGAAAGATTGCCGCCACATCGCCTGAAACCGGTAAGGTAGTTACAGAAAATACCTTTGTACAGCTGACGATTTTCCAGGATCCGGAACAGGTGGTCAGTATTCCGGTGACCTATACCGTACCGGCGAGTGACCAGACGCTGCGCATACGGCTGGTGATGAAAACCGATGAAGACGCCATGGAAGTTTACCAGAAGAATTTTGAAATTGCACCGGACGCGGAAAACCGGATGATCTCCGGGACCATACCGCTTCCGGACAGCCGGACATATTATGCCTATATTTATATCAATGACCGGCTGAATGATACGACTGTGCTGACAATGCCCGAAAGCGGTGAACTGAGCCTGAACCAGCCACTGACCCAGATCACAAACCAGGTGGAAGACGATATGAGAAATACGACGGAACAGGAGCCCGGAAACGGAGAAGAACCGGATACTTCCGGGGAAGGCTCAACGAATGGATGAACGCAACATGGAAACCATGCAGGGCACGTTGATCCGCGGAATCGGCAGTTTTTATACAGTGCGGGATACTGGCGGGGAAACATATACACTGCGGTGCAAGAAAAAATTCAGGCGGCAGAGGATGAGCCCGATGACCGGGGATGAAGTGCTCTTTGTGCCGGGCAAGGGAGAAGAAGACGGCTGGATTGAGGAAATCCTGCCGAGAAAAACGGAATGCCTGCGTCCGCCGGTGGCCAATGTGACCCGGCTGGTGATGGTGATTTCCCCTGTTCCAGAACCGGACATGCTGCTGACAGACCGTCTGATATCCAGGGCGTTTGCCCAGGGTATGGACGTGATTATTGCCGTGAACAAAACCGACCTGGACCCGGATCTGGGCCGGCGGATCCGTGAGGAATATGCGGCAGCCGGAATCCGGGTGTTTCCGGTCTGCGCCGTTCAGGGAGAAGGCCTGGATGAACTGAAGGAGGCCATGCGCGGCGAACTGTGCTGCCTGACCGGGCAGAGCGGCGCCGGAAAGAGCACCATCCTGAACGCCCTGATGGGACTGGACCTGGAAACGGGGGACATTTCCCACAGGATTGCGCGGGGTAAGAATACCACCCGGCAGGCGGAACTGATTGAAAAGAACGGACTCCGGGTAATGGATACAGCCGGATTCAATCTGCTGGAGCCGGAAAAACTGCTGGAACCGGAAAAACTGAAGGAACGGTATCCTGAATTCCGTCCGTATGAGGGAAAATGCAGATTCCGGGAATGCATGCATGACCGGGAACCGGGATGCGCTGTCACCCGGGCGGTGGAAGACGGTTTTCTCAGTGCGGCCCGGGTCGGACGGTACCGGCAGTTGCTGAGTGAGACAAGAGAAGTATGGAGGTCGCGATATGATTAAGGTTGCGCCGAGTATTCTGGCGGCAGATCCGATCAACCTGGAACGGGATGTACGCCGGGCAGCAGAGGCTGGATGCGACTGGCTGCATGTGGATGTCATGGACGCGCATTTTGTGCCGAATCTGGCGTATACCCCGGATATCGTCCGGCGGCTGAAACAGACTTTTGACGTGCCACTTGACGTTCACCTGATGATGGACCATCCGGAAATACTGGCAGATGCATTTCTGGACGCCGGTGCAGACATTCTGACCATTCATGCTGAGATTGACGCGGACATACCGGCCTTGCTGGAAAAAATCCGGAGGCATGGCGCACATCCGGGAATTGCCCTGAAACCGGGAACCCCCCTGGATGCCGTGAATGCATACCGGGACATGGCAGACCTGATCCTGACGATGACGGTTGAACCCGGGTTCGGCGGACAGAAGCTGGATGAAAACGTGATCGGTAAAATGAAGGCGCTGCGCGACAGCGGATATACCGGATACATCGAGGCAGACGGAGGACTACGGGAAGATAATCTGCAAATCCTGATTGACGCCGGGCTGACGGCCGCGGTGATGGGCACCGCTCTGTTCCGCAATGAGGACATGCCGGGTGCGATTGAGCGAATTCACCGAATGAACAGGGCGGGTTAACAGCATGAATCAAGATACGATAGCGGCGATTGCTACACCGCCCGGAAACGGCGGGATCGGCATTATCCGGATGAGCGGTCCAGAGGCGGAACGGATTCTGAATGAAATATTCAGGCCGGCCGGAAACGGAACCCTTCCGCTGCTGAACCGCTACCTGGCCTATGGCCGGGTGGCCGACGGGGAAGAAACACTGGACGAATGCATGGCGGTGATCATGCGCGCACCGGGCAGCTACACCCGGGAAGACGTGGCGGAAATACAGACCCATGGCGGTACCATTGTGTTGAACCGTGTGCTGCAGCTGTGCATCGCCCGCGGCGCACGGCTGGCGGAACCCGGGGAGTTTACACGCAGGGCTTTCCTCAACGGACGGATTGACCTGAGCCGTGCGGAAGCGGTGATGTCCCTGATCAGCGCCCGGGGAGAACAGCAGTACCAGTCCGCCATCCGCCAGATGGAAGGCGGAACAGCGGACTTTATCCGCGGCGTTTCTGACGAGCTGTATCAGCTGCAGGCCGGACTGGCCGCGTGCATCGATTATCCGGAAGAAATATCGGATGAGGAAGGTGCCGGAGGACTGAAGGCCGGACTGGAAAGGCTGATCCGAAATCTGAAAGAGGCGGTGGACGAACAGGGCGCCCGGCTGATCCATGACGGCCTTCGGATTACGATCTGCGGTACGCCGAATGCGGGGAAAAGCAGCCTGCTGAATGCGCTGCTGGGACAGGAACGGGCCATTGTCACCAATATTCCGGGAACAACCCGGGATACGGTAGACGGGGAAATCATGTTGGAAGGTATCCGGATTCTGCTGACTGACACCGCAGGCCTGCGGGAAACGGAAGACCCGATTGAGCGAATCGGCGTGGCCAGATCGCAGCAGGCGCTGCGCAGCGCGGATCTTGTGCTGCTGGTGCTGGACGGATCCCGGCAGCCGGATGAAGATGAAAAAGAACGGATCCGGCAGGAAACAGACCGGTGCATTGTACTGATCAACAAGAGCGACCTGCCGCAGGAAGTGACAGAGGATGAAATTCATGAAATGAACCCGGCGGTACAGGTGCTTACGGTTTCCGCCATCAGCACAGATACGTTACAACCGCTGAAAAACCTGCTCCGGGAGAGGATCCGCCTGGATGACCGGATGACGCTGACGCAGCCCCGGCACCTGGAAGCGGTCCGCCGGGCACTTGGATATCTGCATTCGGCGTTGGCCACCCTGGAGACATGGACACCTGATATGGCCGCAACGGACCTTCAGGCAGCTCAGGCGGCGCTGGGAGAGATTACCGGGGACCGGGCCGACGAAAAGCTGCTGGATCGGGTATTTTCCGAGTTCTGTGTGGGAAAGTAGTGATTAGTGAGGAGCTGATTGGGATTGAAGGTTTTACGGGGAAGAGGGAGCCTGAAAAAACTGGGAGAATTAATGGAAAAGCTGGAAATCCGGCATCCGATGATTGTCGGCATGGAGCCGCTGACCGGCCGGATCCTGAAGCTGAATCCGGGCCTGCTCAGCTGTCCGGTGTTTTCCGCTTTTCATCCAAATCCGGACTTGCAGGACGCACTGGCCGGAGCAGATATGTTCCGGAAGGAATCATGTGACGGCCTTGTTTCGATCGGCGGAGGATCTTCCATCGATACGGCAAAAGCGGTCAAAGCCCTGCTGAATGTTCCATCGGTGGACGATGTGGCACATAACCGGTTTCCGGAGAAACTGCAGGTTCCGCATATCGCTATTCCGGGAACAGCCGGAACCGGATCAGAAGCGACGCAGATTGCCGTGGCTTATGTGAACGGCAGCAAAGTGAGCCTGAACCATCCGGACCTGTTGGCGGACGGCGTCGTACTCGATGCATCCCTGCTGGAAAGCCTTCCTGCATACCATAAAAAATCCTGTGCGCTGGACGCCCTGGCTCAGGGGATTGAAAGCTACTGGTGCGCGGCGGCAACGGATGACAGCCGGGTACATGCCTACCTGGCGATTCTCGGCGTTCTGGACAACCTGAAGGCATATCTGAACGGTGATCCTCACGCGGCAGAAGAAATGCTGGACGCCAGCTTCCAGAGCGGCAAGGCTATTCAGATTACCCGGACCACTGCAGCGCATGCCATGTCCTACCGACTGACGAAGAAATACGGTCTTGCCCACGGACATGCCGTGATGGTCACCCTGCCGGTGCTATGGGAAATGGCAGCGGAACATGAAGAAATGCAGGATGTGCTCGGTGAACTGACAAAGATTATGCGCCTGGGGGATCCGCTGATGGTTCCGAGGCTGCTGAAAGGAATCATGTTCGACCTGGAGATGCAGATTCCGGAACTGCCGGATGACGCGGCACTGGAAGAACTGGCCGGGTCTGTGAACGCGGAGCGGATGAACAATCACCCGGTGAAAATGACGCACGGGGAGATTAAGGAAGCCTACCGGCGCGCAATGACGCCGATGTGCGAAGCGGAAAAGCAGGCATGCCTGGATATATGGCGGTACTATCAGTAATTCATTTTCAGTTACCAGTTTGAATAAGAAAGGCGGATCGCAATGATTAACTGGGATGATCCGGAAGCTATCCGGCAGGCTTACCTGTACGGAACGGATGAAACGGAAGATGCCGGGATGTGTGAGGCACTTGTTTCGGAATTTTCAGCAGAAACAGAGAAAAATGTCCATGCCAACCACCGGGAACGCCTGCGCCAGCGGTTTATCCAGGAAAACGGTTTCGATCATTTTACGGATCACCAGATTCTGGAACTACTGCTGTTCTACGCAAACGCCCGTTCCGATACCAATCCGCTGGCCCATGAACTGCTGGACGCGTTTGGATCGCTGAAAGGTGTGCTGGAAGCAAGGCCGGAGATGCTTCAGACAGTCAAAGGCGTCGGACCCCAGGCGGCCATCCTGATTTCCATGGTTGTTCCGCTGACAAGGGTATGGAACCGATGCGCCATGGTGAAGCCGGACCGCATCGGCAACAGCCGTGAAGCTGAAAAATTCTGCATGTCCGTACTGGCCGGACATCGGACAGAACGGTTTTATGTTGTGGCACTGAACGCCCAGTGCCAGGTGCTTGGACAGCGCAAGATTTCAGAGGGATCACTGAGCGAGGTTTCCGCTTATCCGCGGATGGTCATGGAGACAGCGCTGAACTATAACGCACACAGCGTGCTGCTGTGCCACAACCATCCGGGCGGGACGTGCGCACCTTCACCGGAGGACATTTCCTCCACGCTGCAGCTGCAGCGGCTGCTGAACGGCGTGGGAATCCTGGTGCTGGACCATATTATTGTGGCCGGAAGCAATACCTACAGCATGATTGAACACGGCGATATTGATTACCGTATCCGGAACCGGTCATGACAGACAAGGAGACAGCGGTATGCGCAGAAAATCAAGACGTGTCCGGAAACTGACCAGATTCCTGCTGATCTTTCTTTGCGTGATGGTTCTCGCGTTTGGCGGGATTGTGGGATATATCTGTATCCGGGAAGGGAAGGTGGAGACCGTTTTGACAGATCAGATGCGCTATGATGCCATTATCGTGCTGGGCGCACAGGTAAAGCCTGACCGGACTCCGAGCGTTCAGCTCACATGGCGCCTGGATGCCGCAGCTGAGGCATTTGCAAAGCATCATGTACCGATTGTTGTCTGCGGAGCACAGGGCAGCGATGAGCCATGTCCTGAGTCAGTGATCATGAAGCAGTACCTTGTTGAGGAAAGAAACGTGCCGGACTACCTGGTCCTCGAAGATCCGGATTCCCGCAATACCTATGAAAACCTGGAAAACGCCCAAAAGCTGCTGGCCGGGAATACGGATATCAACCGCGTACTGATTGTGACCAGTGATTATCATGTACCCCGGTCGATGGCCATCGCCGGGGACCTCGGATTTGAAGCGGAAGGGCTTGGCAGCCCCTGTCTGCCGGAATACTGGATCAAGAACCATGGCCGGGAAGCCCTGGCTTGGTGCAAATACTGGCTGAAGAAATACCTGCATATTTCCCTGTGAGGTGACTATGAACCGGGAAGATATCCGAATTCGCCTGGAACAGAATGAAATTCCCGCTCCGATTGAACTGCCGGAACGGCTGGAAATCTATCTGGCGCTATTGAAAGAATGGAACAGCAGAATGGACCTGACGGCATCCGTGGAGGACGGCGAGATTGTTGACCGCCACCTGATGGACAGCCTGACTGTACTCAAAACCGACTATGCGGCGGAAAAGACCTGCTGGATTGACGTGGGAACCGGTGCAGGATTTCCCGGCCTAGTGATTGCCATGGCCCGTCCGGATATTGATATGACTCTTCTGGACGCCCAGCAGAAACGGCTGAATTTCCTGCAGGCGGTGATGGATGCAGCGGGCATCACAAACGCGCATACGGTTCATGCCCGGGCGGAGGAAGGCGGTCGGAAGAAGGAACTCCGGGAACAGTTTGACTGTGCCGTTGCAAGGGCTGTCGCACCGCTGAATGTGCTGAGCGAATACCTGCTGCCCTATGTGAAAATCGGCGGATGTGCCTTGTGCTGGAAAGGACCGGCACTGCGGGATGAACTGGAGGCCGGCCGACGGGCAGCCCATCTGCTGGGCGGAAGACTGGAAATGCCCGTTTCCTGCCCGGTATACGGACAGAACTGGGACCATATGATCCTGCCGATCCGGAAGACAGAAAAAACAGCGGCTGCCTATCCCCGGAAACCGGGAATGCCGAAAGCGAAGCCGCTGGGGGTTTAGTTATCAGCTGTCAGTTTTCAGTTATCAGTTTCGGTAAGCTGTTTTGCGAGGAGCCAGGCGCCGGTGATACCGCTGGCGGTGCCGAGACCGGGTTCAACAATATAAGATGAAAGACCGTCGGCAATCAGCGGTTCCGGGAAATAACCGCCCAGGAGTTCAACCGTTTTTTTACGGATCGCAGGAATCATGAATTTCTGCTGCATGACACCGCCGCCGAGAATGATGATTTCCGGGGAAAAACTGAACATCGCATTTGCGCAGAGCTGGGACATATAGTATATTTCCAGCTTCCAGGCGGGATGATCCTGGGGCAGTTCCTTTGCGGAGATGCCCCAGCGTTTTTCAATGGCCGGACCGGCGGCTAGACCTTCCATACAATGCTTATGATACGGGCAGAAACCATCCGGCGTAGGATCTTCCGGATCGGGAATCAGCGGAATATGGCCGATTTCCGGATGCATGAAGCCGTGAACCGGCTTTCCGTTGACGATCAGTCCGCCGCCGACACCGGTGCCGACGGTGACATACATACAGGAGGATTTGCCTTTTGCCGCGCCAAGCATGAACTCTGCCAGCGCAGCAGCGTTCACATCCGTATCAATCGCAACGGGGATTTTCAATTCATCCCTGAACACTTTCAGCATGGGATAATTGCACCAGGCAAGCTTGGGCGTTATGGTAACGGAACCGAAGGCCGGAGAAGCCGGATTCAGGTCCAGGGGACCGAAGGAACCAACACCCAGTACATCCGCTTTGTTATCCCGGAAAAAACCGATCATCCGTGGCATGGTATCCGCAGGGGTCAGCGTCGGAATGGTTTCCCGCTGCAGCGTATCTCCCGATTCATTCATAACAGCCATGACCATTTTGGTGCCGCCGGCTTCCAATGCTCCGTAACGCATTCTGATGACTCCTTCCATTTATGTTATGATTTTATTATAATGTGGAATACAGATCCAGCACAAGGGATATTCACAAAAAAACACGGATGTGGTATCTTTAGAAAGGTTATTCCAGCATCAGTAAAAGGAGCCTGTGTTCAATGGAAGCAATTACCAATTTTCTGACGTCCAATCCACTGATAAACTCCCTGATCGCCCTGGGGTTCAACGCAGTACTGGCCTTCCTGGTTGCATTTGTGCTGCTGAAAATTGAGCGAAAAGCCGGAAAAAAATGGATTGAAAAGCATGGTGGAATCAACAGCCGGTTTACGGAAAAAATCATCCGGTTTGTGATCATTTTTATTGCTTTCCTGTGGGTGATTATGAGCAGTTCACTGACACAGGCATTCGGTAATTCCATTTTCCAGGGGACAACCGTATTGGCCGCTATCGCGGGCTTTGCGGCAAAGCCTGTGTTGTCCGATATGTTCTGCGGATTTATGCTCAGCACCACAAAACCGTTCAATATCGGTGACCGGATTGAACTTGATGACGGAACGGCCGGGATTGTGAAGGATATCACCATCCGCCATGTGGTGCTCCAGGGGATTGATACCCTGAGGATTGTTATTCCTAATAGTGAAATTAACAGCAAGCGCATTACAAACCTGAGCCATCAGCCGGGTTACCGGAGCATTCATTTCCGGTTTTCCGTCGGACTGAATTCCAATATCGAACAGGTCAAACAGGTGATTTATGACGCTGTACGGCAAAGCCCCAGATCTGTTCCGAGAAAGGACGATGAATATTCCCCCGTATACTTTATCGCCTACCAACCGAATGGAATTGAAATGGCCACGACAGTCTACTATCAGCCGACCAGCCCGACCGAAAGCGTTAAGGATGATATCAACAGCCGGGTAAAAAAGGCCCTGGATGATGCCGGCATCGAGATTCCGTACGGATATGTGAATGTGCTGATGCACAACAACGAAGAAGCATAAGGGCTGCTGAGGGAAGCCTTTTTTCAACAGAAAACCGGAAAGGAATGATCGTGTGAAATACCTTCAGAAATTGGGGAAGGCCCTGATGCTTCCCGTATCAGTTATGCCAATCTGCGCACTGCTGATGGGAATCGGATATCTTCTTTGCCCCGCAGCGATGCAGGGCGGGGATATCAGCGGCGTAGGAGCGAGTATTGGATATTTCCTGATCAAGGCCGGCGGCGCACTGATTGATCATATTGCGCTACTGTTCGCTATCGGCGTTGGCCTTGGCATGTCAGAAAAAAATGACGGAATCGGCGCCCTGGCGGGACTGGTTGCCTGGCTGATGATTACAACGCTGCTGAATGTAAACACGGTCAAAACGCTGATTCCCGATGTGGCAGAAGACAGCAACCGAGTGCTCGCATTTGAGAAAATTGAAAATCCATTTATCGGCATCCTCTCGGGAATTATCGGATCGATATGCTTTAACAGGTTCCATAAGACGAAACTGCCGGACTGGCTGGCCTTCTTCAGCGGCAAGCGGGCGGTGGCGATTTTTGCCGGGTTATTTTCTGTTGTGGTTTCCTTTGCACTGCTGCTGATCTGGCCGTTGATTTTCTCAGGGCTTGTGGTCGTGGGCAAGGGAATTGAACAGATGGGACCGGCCGGCGCAGGTCTTTATGCATTTCTGAACCGGCTGCTGATTCCCTTCGGACTGCATCACGCCCTGAACAACGTATTCTGGTTTGACACGATCGGGTTGGGAGACCTGTCCCATTTCTGGGCAGGACATATTACCGGAGATCCCGGCGTTACCTGGTCACTGGGCATGTATATGTCCGGATTCTTCCCATGCATGATGTTCGGCGTTCCGGCAGCAGCCCTGGCCATGATCCACAGCGCGAAACCGGAACGCAGGAAAGCGGCGATAGGTATCCTGCTGTCCAGCGCAATCTGCTCGTTTGTATGCGGCGTGACGGAACCTTTTGAGTTTTCATTTATGTTCCTCTCCCCTGTACTGTACGGGATCTATGCGCTTATGTACGGACTGATGACCGTTCTGACGGTAATTACCGGTTTCAGGGCCGGATTCTGCTTTTCCGCCGGACTGACAGACCTGATCTTTTCCGCATCACTGCCGGCAGCAGCCAAGACATGGCTTATTCTTCCGCTGGGGGCGCTTTCCTTTGCACTGTTCTTCGGCGTGTTCCGGCTTGCGATTAATAAATGGAACCTGAAAACACCCGGACGGGAAGATGAGGAAACCGTTTCACTGCAGGAAAACGTTCAGGTGACTGAGCACACCGGCGGAAAGTATGCCGCCATGGCACAGACAATTATCCGGGGCCTCGGCGGCGCTGATAATATCACATCCATTGACAACTGCATTACGCGGCTGCGGCTGGAAATTAAAGATATGGGGAAAGTGGATGAAAGTATCATCCGTTCCTCAGGAGCCGCTGGTGTGATCCGTCCGGGAAAGAATGCAATGCAGGTTGTAATCGGCACTACGGTCCAGTTTGTGGCGGATGAAATGAAAAATATGGCCGGAAAAGCTGCGGCCGGGATCATGCCGGCAGCAGAAAACACCGGAGGGGAAAAAGAAGCGGCATATTTTCCCGGAAGTCATCCGAAGGTTACCATAACAGACCTGATTTTTGATACGCCTGATCATCCGGAAAACGGGATTCACGCTCCGGCAGCCGGAGAACTGATCTCAATGGAAGAAATACCGGATCCGGTATTCTCGCAGGGCGTGTTGGGTGAATGCGCTGGGATTATGCCGGATAACGGCAAAGTTTATGCACCTGTCAGCGGAACGGTCAGCACAGTGATCGATACCGGACATGCGGTGTCGCTGACCGGAAACGGAGAAGAGATCCTGGTTCACGCAGGACTGGATACCGTGAAGATGAACGGGGAAGGCTTCCGGGTTTATGTAAAGGAAGGAGAGGCGGTTTCACAGGGCCAGCTGATCATGGAAATGGATCCAGAACTTATCCGCAAAAGGGGATTCAGCCCGATGATTATCGTGGCACGTGTGGGAAAGACAGAAAATTAAACAGACTAAGCGGGTGCTGCTTATGAAACGAATACTTATTGTGCTGATATGCTGTGTGATGACTGGATGCATTGCAGCCGGAGCAGTAGAAAGCGGGGAAGCTGCGATGAAAGCGCAGATTGAAACAGTCAGAGTGAATGATTTTCGATGGACTGCATCAGGTTTGGCAGTGGGGACAGGACGCTTGTGATCCTGCCCGGGCTCAGCGTAGACAGCATCACCAAATATGCGGATGATGTTGCGAATGCCTACAGTGTGATGACAGAAGATTTTACCATATGGCTGTTCAGCCAAAGAAATGAACTTCCTGCTGAATATTCTGTGATTGATATGGCCCGGGATACCGCAGCGGCAATCCGGTGCCTTGGCCTTGAAGAAATCAGTTTATTCGGCGTATCTAAAGGCGGAATGGTGGCAATGACCGTGGCCATTCAGGAACCTGAACTGGTCAGCAGATTGATTCTTGGCTCCACGGCAGCCAAAGTGAATACGGAAAGATACCAGGTGATTGATTATTGGGTACAACTGGCCAAGGAAAGCAAACGGGAGGAACTGTGCCTGGCATTTGGTGAAAAAATCTATCCGGAAAACGTATTCGAGTAATCCAAAGATCTGCTGATTGAAAACGCCAAAAGCATTACCGAAGAAGAACTGGAGCGATTTGTTATTCTGGCGGAAGGAATCAAGGGCTTTGACGTAAAAAGACCAGCTGGAAAAGATCCAATGTCCAGTACTGGTGATCGGCTCCCTGGATGACCAGGTGCTCGGAAGCGAAGCATCGGAACAAATTGCAGAACAGTTGAAGGGGCGGTGTAAACTGTATATGTACGACGGCTACGGACATGCCGCATACGACCTGGCGACGGATTACAAAGAGAGGATTCTTCAGTTCTTGCTTCAGTAAATAAACCAAACCACAAGGGCCGATAAACGGCCCATTTTTCATAGTATATGAAAAGCCCTACAGGGTTGTCCTGTAAGGCTTGTGCGGATGGCGGGGGTCGAACCCGCACGCCGGTTAAGGCAGGGGATTTTAAGTCCCCGGTGTCTGCCATTCCACCACATCCGCTGATATGCTGAAAGTATAACACTTTGCGGATGTGGAATCAAGAGAAAAAGGGGGCTTTCAGTCTTTGGACTGATTCAGCGTAAGATATACCGTATAGGTTTCGTCCGTTACATCATAAAGAGGGACCAGGCGGAAATTGGGTTGCTGGTGACGGGTGCGCCAGGTGCTTTGCTGCCAGACGAACACATCATAGGTATGCGGTATTTCCGGAAGCAGAGTTTCTTCCGGATGGTCAGGATCCACAGTCAGGCCGCAGTCATGATCAGTCAAGGCGGCGAGGACAATCGGCCCTTCCACGGCAGCGGCCATTTCCGGTGCGCCTTCCAGTGGTTCAAAGCGAATGGCAGAAGGGAAGAAGACATCCAGTTCATCTTTATGCCAGACACGGGTAATGAGCAGGTATCCGTCCCGGATTTCTGCCTGGACCGGATCCCCGTTCAGGGATATTTCCGGGTTTCCGTCACACCAGGCAGGAACGCGCAGTTTCAACGTGAAAGGAACGGACATATCCGTCCTGACAGTAAACCGCAGGCTCCACCGGGAAACACGACCGCCGCTGTGTTCATCAAACAGCACCTGGTTATTGTAATTCTTCATATGGACAGATTGGGACAGGCAAACCTTGCCGCTGTCGAGGGAAACGGTTGCCTCCGACGGAATATACTGACTGACGGTAATATCCGTTCCGTCTGTGTACCATATCAGCGAAGGATACATTGTCTGGGCCTGGACCATGGTGCCGAAACAGCACCAGAAGTCCCGGGTGCGGCTGCCCCAGGTTTTGCGTGAGCCGGGTGCCATGGGCAGGAAGTAGGTCGGCATACCGGTGTTCTTGTTCTGCTGGGCCAGGAAACCGTTATAGATGGCCCGCTCAATATAATCCGCATAGCGAACATCGCCGGTCCAGCGATACAGGTATTCCGCAGTACGAACCATATTGTAGATTGTGCAGAATTCCTGATCCGTTCCGGTCAGGTACTGGGCATGGGCATGGGGCGGAATCCAGAACTCACCAGCATTAGAAGCGGTGGTGGCAAACATCCCACGGTCTGTGACCGCATTTTTCCAGAAGGCTTCCATACGATGCATCCACTTGCTGTCCCCGGTGATTTCAAACAGGCGACCGGCGCCGTGGGAGACGGGAATGGAAGCGTTGGCATGATCATCTGTCAGGGCATCGGACCCTTCATCCAACCGGTCAAACAGGGCATTTCCCTCATAGGCTTTGACCAACTTCTGATATTTTTCCTTACCTGTCAGGACCATGAGGTCCGCCCAGACTTCGAGCATACCGGCCTGTTCACCGCTGAACACCGCAGCAGGATCGGAAGTCTGCACATCATCCACCCAGCGAACATACCAGTCGGCCAGATGGTCGAGGATATCAATGGCAGTCTGATTGCCGAGCAGATCATAGACATCCTTGAGGCCCATGATCGTTTTATGCATGGTATATTGGGGAGACCAGATATACCGGCCTGGTTTCATCATTGCGAAATACTTTTCCGGAATGGAGCCGATCCATTCACCGCCGTTCAGCTGCTGACAGCGGGCGAGTTCAGAAACAATATGGTCCAGTTTTGCCCGGAGCTCCGGTTTGTTACCGCCTACGCAAAGCGAGGCCGCCGCGGAGAGCCAGTGGCCCAGGAAGTGACCGCGAAGCTGACAGCTGGGAGCCTCCCAACCCCAATGCATTTTAGCAGTGGAAGGATCCGGAATAATCTGCAGACCAGGCAGGATGATCCCGGCTTCCAGATAAAAATTCTGCAGTAGACAGGTGGAATCCAGTTCCAGAAGGTATGCTTCATTCAGGTCCATCCGGCGGCGGAAAAGACCGGGTAGTATCCGGACTTCTTTGAGAGCGGCACGGTTCAGCATGAAGAGGGCTCCTTTCCATGTTCGGATTTCAGTTATTTGTGATGGACAAATTGATTTATTACGGGATTCGCTGGTACTTTAGCATATTTTGAGGGTTCTTACAATGGATGAATGGTTACGGTTTGTTACAAAATAGTTACATCAATAATTACATCAGAAAATCAACTTGTAATTCTTGGGTGGATGCGGTATAATTTAAAAAGTATAAGACACAACCGGGATAAATGATCATATCCCACAGGAGGATCTACACTGATGAGCCGCAAAAAAATCGCCGTGCTGATCGCCAGTATTGACCGTGAATACCAGCAGGACTTTGTATCCGGGCTGACATCCGCCGGAGCGAACCGGGATATGGATATCTGCATTTTCAATACACAAGGGCATATGAACGTTGCGATTTCTTCCACCAGTGAAGTGGGAGAAAGCATGATTTACGATCTCCCTGACCTGTCTGAATTTGACGGTATTATTTCCATGCCGGCCACGATGGGTAATGACATCGCTTTACATAAAGTGAATGAAGTACTCCGGCCGCTACAGCAGTCCGGCAAACCGCATGTGTCCATCGACGTACCCCAGGATGGCGCTGTATGTATTACATTTGACGATGCGATCAGCGTTGAAGAACTGACGGAACACCTGATTACCGAACACGGAGCCCGGAAAATTGCTTTTGTCTGCGGACCGCTGAATTCCAGCGTGGCTGTATCCCGGCTTGATGCATGCCGGAAATCCATGGCAAAGCACAGACTGGAACTGGATAATCGCCTGGTTTTTGATGGTGAATGGACCCGCGTGGGTGGCAGAAAGGCGGCTGAGAAGATTCTTGAAAATGGCGGGGAACTGCCGGATGCCATTATCTGCGCAAACGACGATATGGCCCTGAGCGTCATTGAATGCCTGAATGAGCAGGGAATCCGCGTGCCGAAAGATGTGATGGTCACAGGATTTGACGCATTGCGGGAGGCTGTACTGCGCGGGCTGACGACAATCTGCCGTCCGATTGACCGGTCTGCCCGGAAGGCGATCGATATTATCAGCCAGTGGATTGACGGAAACGAACCGGCGGAAAAGCTGGTGACACTGAGCACCATACCGATTTACGGCGAAACATGCGGATGCAGCCAGAACCTGGAGCATATGAATGAAAAACTTCGTATGCTGGGAACAGAACGCTGGAATATGGAAACAATCCTGACCCGGGTCAGCATGTTCTCCGGAACCATGGCGGGCGTCGGTGACGAAAAGGAAGCATACGAGAAGATCCGGGAATTTACAGCCAGCTGGGATATCCGGGAACTGTACCTGTGTGTGGATCCGTCAATCTGTCGCGATGTGGAAACGGATGCGCAGGGAACAAAATACCCGGATGAAATGCTGCTGCTGTACGGCATCAGAAACGGTAAGGAATATGAAACCCATTTGTTCCATAAATCCGACCTGACGCCGGTCATGCGGGAAATGAGAAAGAACAACGTATGCCTGGTATTCTGCCCGCTGTATTACAGGGACAGGAATTTCGGATACGTGGCGATGAGCATGGGCAATGGAACCGGGTCAGCGCTTTATTCCGTACTGATGCTGTTGAACGGGGCACTGATGAGCCTGTATCTGCAGACAAATATCAAACGATATGCCTCAACGATTGAAAAGATGGCTGTGCATGATATTATGACCGGTATGCTGAACCGGCGCGGGTACATGGAGATGGCACCCGTTGCCATGGAGGAAGCACGGAAATATCATAAAGTGTTTGCGCTGCTCAGTATGGATATGGACCATATGAAGATGATCAATGATGAATACGGTCATCTGATGGGCGATGAAGCGATCTGCCGGATGGGGAAGGCCCTGATGGTGCTGAAGAAATATGGAATAACGCCTGTGCATATCAGCGGCGATGAATTCCTGGCATACGGGATTTTGGACAGCGAGGAGGAAGCTGGAAAGCTGATTGGTATCATCAATGATGAGCTGGACCGGATCAACTATGAAGATCCGTGGATATGTGCGATCAGTGCGAGTATCGGGCTTTATGCTGCGATTCCGCATGAAGGCGATACCCTGGACGCATTTATGACCAAAGCAGACCGGGCGATGTATACGAACAAGAACACGAAAAAGCACCGGCGGAAAGGTGACTGACCATACAGCAAAACCGGCAGGCATACGGCCTGCCGGTTTTGTAGTTGCTAAGATGATTATTCTTCATCCATGGAATCGGAAAGTTTAACGAGCTGCTCAAATACAGCATCGGCAACATCGTCATCCGGAACAGTATAGACGTCATCGCCGTTTTCATCCTGTTCGATTTTCAGAATGAAAACTTCGAGGTCTTCTTCATAGGCTTCCGGATCACAAAGCGCGAGATAGCTTTCGCCTTTGTATTCGAGGGTGGCGAGATGCTCAAAAAGAGTCTTTTCGCCGTTTTCGTCAATCAGTTCCACAATGTCGTCTTCGCTGCTGTCCTCATTCTGAGGATTCAGATTGAGTTCATCGTTCATGGGCGTTTTCCTCCTCGTAAAGGTTTTGCGGATCTTTATTGTCTGGAATGGTCCAGCCATTCCTGAAGGAAGACGGCGGCGGCTACTTTATCCACTTTCGTCTTTCTTTCAGAGCGGGAAAGGTTGCCTTCCAGCAGGGCATCTTCAGCGGCAACTGTGGAGAGGCGTTCATCCTGAAAGAACACGGTGAGTCCGGCTTTTTCAAGCTGGGCACAGAGATCACGGACCTTTTTTGCCTGAAATCCTTCCGAACCATCCATATTGAGCGGCAGGCCGGAAAGAACCTGCGTTGTCTCATAGCGGTCACAGACGGCTTTGATGGCACGGGAATCCGGTCCCCATCCGACACGGGTAATCACCTCTACAGGAGAAGCAATGGTACGGGTGGGGTCGGATACTGCGACACCGATGCGGACATCTCCGATGTCCAGGGCTACGATTCTTTCATTCATACTTTCTGTAAGAAAGCCTCCGGGAAAAAGACCCGGAGGCCGATGTTTTTTTATTGATTGCTGTTGCGGCGGGGCGGACGGCGGAAACCACCTTCACGGCGGGGCGCTTCGCTGCCGGCAGCATAGGTGATGTCGTTACGGATCAGATTGATGCGGCCCTGTGCATCAATTTCGCTGACTTTGACTTCCAGTTCATCGCCGATGTTGACAACATCTTCGACCTTTTCCACACGTTTGGTATCCAGCTTGGAGATATGGATCATACCGTCTTTGCCGGGGGCCAGTTCGACGAAGGCGCCGAAGTTCATGATGCGGACCACCTTACCGGTGAACACATCGCCGACTTCGATATCCTTGGCAATACCTTCGATAATCTTGCGGGCCTTGTCAGCGGCTTCCTGATCAGGGGTGGAGATGAAGACGCGGCCGTCATCTTCGATATCAATCTTGACGCCGGTTTCCGCAATGATCTTGTTGATCATCTTTCCGCAGGGTCCGATGACTTCGCGGATCTTTTCGGGATTGATGGTGAAGCGGATAATCTTTGGAGCGAAGGGACTGAGTTCCTCACGAGGCTGTCCCAGCGTGTCCAGCATGATCTTCAGGATGTGCAGGCGGCCTTCCAGTGCCTGGCGCAGCGCCTGCTGCAGGATGGCACGGTTGATACCCGCAATCTTAATGTCCATCTGGAGGGCGGTGATACCGTTCATGGAACCGGCAACTTTGAAGTCCATATCGCCCAGGAAGTCTTCCAGACCCTGGATATCGGTCAGGACAGCCAGTTTGCCGCTGGCCTGATCGGTGATCAGTCCCATGGCCACACCGGCAACCGGGGCATGAATCGGAACGCCGGCGTCCATCAGGCTCAGGGTGGAACCGCAAACGGAAGCCATGGAAGAGGAACCATTGGAAGAAAGAATTTCACTGACCAGGCGCATCGCATAGGGGAATTCATCCTCATCCGGGATCACAGGCAACAGGGCCCGTTCTGCCAGCGCACCATGGCCGATTTCGCGGCGGCCGGGGCTCTTCATGCGGCCGGCTTCACCGGTGGCATACGGCGGCATATTGTAATGGTGAATGTAGCGCTTGAAATCTTCGCTGCTCAGGCCGTCCAGGGTCTGGCCTTCGCTGACGGTGCCCAGGGTGGTTACGGTGAGCGCCTGGGTCTGGCCGCGGGTGAAAATGGCGCTTCCATGGGTGCGCGGAAGAACGCCGACATCGCACCAGATAGGCCGGATTTCTGTGACTTTGCGACCGTCGGGCCGAATGCCTTCATTCAGGATCTTTGCGCGCATGACTTCTTTATTCAGATAGTACAGCGCGTCTTCGATTTCGCTTTCCCGTTCGGGGAACTGAGGCGCCAGGGCGGCGAGCGTTTCTTCTTTGGTCTGGGCTTCACGGGTCTGGCGTTCTTTACGATCGAAAGTATCGAAGGTCCAGACACACTTATCGTAAGCGAACTCACGAACAGCAGCCTTGATATCGTCACCGGTGGAAATCAGCGGAACGACCTGTTTTTCTTTGCCAATTTCGGCGATGATTTCCTTCTGGAAGGTAACCAGCTTTTTGATCTCTTCATGACCGAAGAGGATTGCATCCAGCATCGTGTCTTCAGAAAGTTCTTTCGCACCGGCTTCCACCATCATGATGGCATCTTCAGTACCGGCAACATAGAGGCTCAGGTCGCTCTGTTCGCGCTGTTCCTCATTGGGGCAGATCACGAATTTGCCGTCCACACGGCCGACAAGAACGGCACCGGTGGGGCCGCCCCACGGAATGTCACTGACAGCCAGGGCGATGGAAGAACCGATCATGGCTGGAATTTCCGGCGGGCAGTCCTGCTCCACGCTCAGGATGGTGACAACCACCTGGACATCATTGCGCATTCCCTTGTTGAACAGGGGGCGAAGGGGACGGTCGATCAGGCGACAGGTGAGGGTCGCCTTTTCGGAGGGACGGCCTTCACGCTTGATGAAACCGCCGGGGATTTTGCCGACAGAATACTGTTTTTCTTCCACATCCACTGCCAGGGGGAAGAAATCCACGCCTTCGCGGGGGGTGGGGGCCATCGTGGCGTTGACCATGACGACAGTATCGCCGTGGTGAACCCAGACGGAACCATTTGCCTGCTC
Source organism: Clostridia bacterium (assembly GCA_017429695.1). Lineage (GTDB taxonomy): Bacteria > Bacillota > Clostridia > Christensenellales > Aristaeellaceae > Aristaeella. Next base: position 48,800 of record JAFROK010000039.1, read on the forward strand.
GCAGTAGCGGCCGAACTCAAGGGTCAGCGGCTTACCGGCGAGATCCATGGTATAGGTTTTGTGGTCCATACGTTTACTCCTTTTCTCCCGGGCATTCTCCGGCCCCGGGGAGCCTCTTCCTTCGGAGCACCGTATGCTATCATATGAAAACCCCTCCGGGGATTTTCAAGGGATAACATACGAAACTCCATGATTTGTGAAAGCCGCCGGAAAGTTTCCCTTCCGGCGGCTTACCAGCGACCTGTGCCGGGCTGCTGAACTGCCTGAACAGCAATTCAGCATGATCAAAACATTACTTACGCAGGTTCAGACGAGCAATCAGCGTACGGTAACGTTCGATATCCGTCTTCTTCAGGTACTCCAGCATATTACGGCGGCGGCCGACCATCAGGAGCAGACCGCGGTTGGAATGATGGTCATTCTTGTTAACCTTCAGGTGCTCATTCAGGTGGTTGATCCGTTCGGTCAGAAGCGCGATCTGCACTTCGGGGGAACCGGTGTCGCCTTCGTGCTGGGCATAGGCGGCGATGATCTCGGACTTGGTCATGGGATACCCTCCTTATATTCCGCATCAAGCGGTATTCGGCTTCCAAATCGCCGTAAACCCAGAGAAGCGTCGGAGAACCGGCAGCCTGAGGAAACGGTTCATTTCAGAGCCGAAAGACATTTTACCAAAGAACAGGCGGTTTGTAAACCGTTTTTTTCCTGTTTTTCAGTCTGCCTGATACAGGCAGACACCGGTTTTTCCGTCAAATTCATTGACCATGACCGATACCACTTCGGAGTGGCTGGTGGGAATGTTTTTACCCACATAATCCGGGCGAATTGGCAATTCCCGGTGTCCGCGATCAATCAGCACAGCCAGTTGGATGGATTTGGGACGGCCAACATCGAAAATTGCCTCAATGGCGGCCCTCACTGTCCGGCCGGTGTAGATGACGTCATCTATAAGGATTACCTTTTTACCGGTCAGGTCGCAGGGAATTTCACTCCGGCCGGTGCGGGGCATATCATCCAGGGCAGTCAGATCATCCCGGTAGAGGGAGATATCGATGCTGCCGAGGGGAATGCTTTTTTCACCCAGACGGACAAAGTTATCCTGCAGCATTGCGGCCAGTGCGATCCCGCGGCGGCGGATGCCCAGGAGTACCAGGTCGTCCGTGCCGCTGTTCTTTTCAATAATTTCATGGGTGATACGCATCATACTGCGCTGTACGGCAGCTTCATCCATGATGACAGATTTCAGTTTCAACATAAAGCAACTCCCTGAAAAAAAGCACCGAGGGCAGGAATACCCCCGGGCTTATCATGCAGAAAACCGATCAGGCCTTTTCCTTTCTCTTGTTGAACAGGACATTCACAATGATGCCGAGGATCAGGCCGGTAGCAATCGCGGAAATCGTGATTTTGCCGAAGTTCAGCGTCAGGCCGCCGATTCCGGGAACCAGGATTGCAGCGACTACAAACAGGTTGCGGTTGTCGTTCAGGTCCACAGGCTGGAGCATCTTCAGACCGGAAACGGCGATGAATCCGTACAGGGCGATGCAGACGCCGCCGACGATGCAGGAGGGAATGGAATTCACAAAGCAAACGAAGGGATCAAAGAAGCTCAGGATAATGCAGTAGATGGCTGCGATACCAATGGTGCTGACGGAAGCGTTTCCTGTAATGGCCACGCAGCCGACGGATTCGCCGTAGGTGGTGTTCGGGCAGCCGCCGAAGAAGGAACCGATGATGGATCCCACACCGTCGCCGACAAGCGTACGGTCAAGGCCGGGGTCCTTGATCAAATCGCTTTCAATAATGGAGGAAAGGTTCTTGTGGTCGGCAATATGCTCGGCCAGCACAACGAAGGCAACAGGAGCAAACAGCACAAGGATGCTGATGACATCTGCAAAGGAAGAAATGTTATTCGTCGCATCGTCATAGGCACCGAAGATTCCCAGGAAGGTGAACCGTGGGACCTTGAAGATCTGCATGTTGTCGAAAGCGGACAGATTGACCAGCTTCAGGCAATCGATATTGGCGGCGTTGCCGATCAGGGTCATCACCAGGGCAATAATATAGGCGCCCAGGATACCGATTACGAAGGGGATCAGCTTCATACCCTTGCTGCCCTTGACAGAAGCGTACACAGTAATGAGGAAAGCAATGATGCCGACCAGGATGGCGACAAGATTGTAATTGTCGGGGCTGACAGCGATGTTCGCCAGGTTGTTGACGGCACTGCCGCACAGGCTCAATCCGATCAGGGCAACAGTGGGGCCGATGACAACCGGGGGAAGAAGCTTGTTGACCCATTCCACACCGGTCTTTTTAACGATCAGCGCGATGATGACATACACCAGGCCGGCGAAGACGGCGCCCAGGAAAATCCCGAGGAAGCCGAAAGCGACTGCGCTGGCCAGCGGGCTGATAAAGGCAAAGGAAGAACCGAGGAATACCGGGCTCTTCTTTTTAGTGGCAATGTACAGATAAAAGAGCGTACCGAACCCGGCGCCGCACAGAGCGGCAGGCTGGCTCATATAGGTGCCGCTGGCATCCACAAGGATCGGGACCAGCAGCGTAGCCGCCATAATCGCCAGCAGCTGCTGGAAAGCATAGAGCAGGTTTTTCCTGAGCGGCGGTTTGTCATTGACTCCGTACACCAGTTTCATCGTAGAAGACCTCCTAAAAAATCTGAATTTGGCGGATCAGCAAGGCAAGAAAAAACAGCTTTCCGGGCACAAGGCACGGAAAGCTGCGATTCTGAACGCTTCATACGATCACCTTTGGTCGCATCTTGTCGGCATCCCGTACCGTCTTAAAGACCCACCGCGGATACTATATCATGGATATGAGCAGTTCGCAAGGACACAATTTTTACAATTGTATGAACATTTGGGAGAAATAGAAACGGCAAAAAAACTGTGAATTATGAAGTAAAAAATCCTTGACAAACCGGAATGAATACGATAATATGACAAAGCCGCTTGCGAGACGGCAGGTTCCGAAAGCTTCGCAATGCAGCATCCGGGAGCATAGCTCAGCTGGGAGAGCATTTGCCTTACAAGCAAAGGGTCACAGGTTCGAGCCCTGTTGTTCCCACCATGATCCGGCCCGGTAGCTCAGTTGGTTAGAGCGCCAGCCTGTCACGCTGGAGGTCGAGGGTTCGAGCCCCTTCCGGGTCGCCATATATGCCTTGGTAGCTCAGTCGGTAGAGCATGTGACTGAAAATCACAGTGTCGGTGGTTCGATTCCGCCCCAAGGCACAGGTTTTATGCGGTAGTAGCTCAGTTGGTAGAGTGCCACCTTGCCAAGGTGGATGTCGCGGGTCCGAGTCCCGTCTACCGCTCCATTTTTTTGCGGTGCCATAGCCAAGTGGTAAGGCGAAGGTCTGCAAAACCTTTATTCTCCAGTTCGAATCTGGATGGCACCTCCAAAAAAGACAGCCGTTGCTGACGCAGCGGCTGTTCATTTTATTCCTCAAATGCTTTATCGCAGGCTTCCCGGGCAGTATCCCAGTCAAAACCGTGGCTGATCAGGGAACGAAGGACGCGCTGACGGACTTTGCGGGGATCTTCACCGGGCTTTGACTTCCGAAAGCCTTTTATGGCCAATGCGTAGGCTTTTTGCGCCTGGTCTTCATCATCGATGGATGAAACTGCCTCACGGGCTGTTTCCTCATCAACGCCTTTCATGCGGAGTTCCCGGTAAATCCTGGAGGGCCCGTAATTGCCGCCGGCACGATAGCGGGTCCACTGTTCACTGAAATCCCTGTCATTCAGGAGCTTTTCCTTTTCCAGCTTAAAAAGCACCAGCGCGGTGACCTCTTCGCAACAGCCCCTGGAAGAAAGCCTATCAGCAATTTCCTTTCTGCTGCAGGCACGGCGGGCCAGCATGGCAACAGCGGTATTCAGGGCATCCGGATACTGATGCAGCAGGACAAACTGATGAAAGGCTTTTTCATCCACTTCATCATTTACCTGCAGGGGATAATCCAGCAGGTCTGTTTTTTTCAGCAGGTAGGTTTTGCCGCTGCCAAATTCGACGCGGATTTTGTTTCTGATATTTGTTAGTGCGCTTACCCGTTCCATTGCGGCAGCTCCTTTCGGAATGCCCATCTGAGCATATCCTGGTTGCAAAGGCCAAGGCGGCCGGTACGTGCTTCGCTGCAGCCGCCGTTCAGGGAAATGATGACATTGCCGGTTTCTTCATCCCAGAAAGCGCCGTCCGAACAGCCGTAAGCAAATCCCTGATGTCCCAGAATACGGCCGCCAGAAAGGGCCGGATCCTGGATGATCAGTAAGCCAAGACCATAAGCAAGGGAAGGAGAAACAGCACCGTAGGCCGCGTGCTGCTGTGTCATCAGGGAAACGGAATCTGCTGAGAGCAGCGGCGCACCGCCGTCCCGGATGCAGCAAATCATCTTATGAAGCGATGCAATATCCGTATACATACTGCCGGCAGTGTGCCCGTAATGACGGAGGGGATCCGGATGGCTGAGCGGTACTTTGCCCAGGGAAGTTAACGTAAGACCGTTTCCGGGATGATATGGCAGCACGCGGATAACCGGCATGATTTTTTCCGGCGGGAGGAGACATCCTTCCAGCGTGGCATTCATCTTCAGCGGCTCAAAAAGCTTTTCACGAAACAGTGCTCCCAGGGGAAGACCGGAAACAGCTTCCAGAATACAGCCGATGAGGCCGAAACCGAGATTGGAATAGCGGAAAACCGTACCGGGTTCTGAAAAGCGGGCGCCGCGGACTGCGTCATGATATAGACAGCCGTTTTCAAGCAACGATTCAAATCCGGCAGGGTCAGCCAGGCCGGAAGTATGGGAAAGCAGGTGAAAGAGCGTTACCCCCTGCAGTTCCGCAAGATTCCCGCTATCCGGCAGTATCTGTGTAACAGGTTCATTCAGATCCAGCAGGCCTTCATCCCGGAGACGAAGGACAACCATCGCGGTCGCTGTTTTGGTAATGGAAGCAACGCGGAACATCGAATCCGGATCAGCAGCCTGGGATGTTTCCGTACAACGGGAAAGAATCAGGGCTTCATCATTGCGGGAGGAAACCAGAACAGCACCGCCAAGCACATGATGTTTCCGAAGAATGGAGGCCAGTTCCTTTTCTGAACAGAGCGGATGGCCGTTAACGACTGAAATTGGGTTGTGATCTGCCTTCGGGGCCCGGAGGGGAAGCAGAACACGATAGGCGATGTTTTTAATTTTTGTGGACGGCATAAACAACCTCCCCGCGGGATGCTCTTCCATATAAAAGGAAGAGTGTGATGATATTCAGCAAAGAAAAGGCACCGAGCAGGTAAAAATGGTGCAGAAGCGGCATTTCAGACGGATGGATCACAATATTCAGGCAATAGCCAAGCACCGGGACAGAAGCAATCAGTGTCACAATGAAGAAAACGATGCCGGTAAGTGTTTTTTTGCAGGAAAGCCTGAAGTAATAGATCAGCAGGGCAATGCAGATGATGACACTGAGCAGCTGGCTGATCCTGACTGATGATGCAGCATACAGGGAATCCATCCGGAAGTCTTCAATGATAAGACGGCCGCAGGCATAAAGGAATGCGTAGAAGAACAAAACATCGCCATGCTTCCGGAAATAAGTCCGGCGGGCAATGATCAGGAAGATAAAAACAAGCAGATTCCAGAGGGATTCATAAAAGAAGGTTGCCATATGCCAGGGCGTTGCAGTATCTGAAGGGATCAGTACTGCGAACGGGAAGAACTGCAGCGCGGGATTTGTGACCGCCGCACCGTAAGCTTCCATATTAAAATAGTTTCCCCAGCGTCCGATGGACTGGGCCAGAATAACACCAGGCGCACAGATGTCGCAGAGGATCAGCGGATTGACTTTCCGGACACGGGCAAAGACCAGGATTGTGATCAGGCCGGCAATCAGCGCACCGTAAATCGCGATTCCGCCTTCCCAGATCCGGAATACCGAAAGAAGGTCATCTTTAAAATCCTGCCAGGCGAAAATGACATAATAAATGCGTGCGCCAATGATGCCAATGGGCAGTACCCACAGCGCAAGATCAAGAATCGTATCTTTTTTTAAGCCGACAATCTTTTCTTCGCGGACGGCCAGGATGACCGCAATCAGTGCACCGGTCACAATCAGAAAGCTGTAAAGCGGAAGCGTTCCGAAAAGATATCTTGAAGCGGGAACAGCAGACATGGTGTTTCCTCCGGAGATCGCATTGATGTGTATTGGAAAGTCAGCGTGCAGTAAATTGTTTGCTTACTGATTCCAACTGAATTATACTGCAAATAATTATATATATGAAGGGAAAAGTTTTTTAAAAAAAAACAGAAAAAAGTGCTTGACATTCATGGATTGATTTGATATTCTATGCAAGCTCGCCTGCGGGACACCGCAGAAAAGAGCGAAGCGAACCTTGAAAACGATACAGAGAGAGAAACGCGCAATAAGGAAGAAGACAGCGAAGATTCCAAAGAGTGAAACATCGAAAGATGTGAAAGGATTAAACGGAAGAGTTTGATCCTGGCTCAGGACG
>JAFROK010000040.1 GCA_017429695.1 Clostridia bacterium
AAAGTAGTTGGCCGAAGGTCCAGGGCGATCGGAAAGCCCTGGGCGCGGCCGCAGCCGCGAAATCTCCTTTACATCCGGATCAGCTCATACACTCTGGTCCCCAGCCCGATCTTTTCCGCATGCGCCAGCGTCTCCCGCCAACTCGTATTCGGATGATTGTCCATAAAATGATCATGATGATGCTCCCACCCCGGCTGCGCCAGGTGATCCCCCAGCTGGCTGTTCCGGATCGGTTCCGCCTTCATGCACAGATCCACGCACGCCTGGTCCAGCGCCACCGGATCAAAGGATGCCAGCATGCCGATATCCGGCAGGATCGGTGCGTCGTTCTCGCCGTGGCAGTCGCAGTTCGGGGATACATCCATAATCAGTGAAATATGGAAACAGGGTTTCCCGCTGCAGATCGCTGCGGTATACTCCGCCATTTTCCGTCCCAGCATATCCGACGCGGAATCAAAGGCCGTCTGGATCGCGTCAAAAGCGCAGGCGCCGATACACCGGCCGCATCCCTTACATTCGTCGGTATGGATCACCGCTTTGCCCGTATCGAAATGGATCGCATCAGATCCGCATTCCTTGGCGCATTTGCGGCAGGCACGGCACAGCGACGGATCCACCGCCGGTTTTCCGTCGTTATGCTGCTGCATCTTGCCGGCCCGGCTACCGCCGCCCATACCGATATTCTTGATGGCTCCGCCGAAACCGGCCACTTCATGTCCCTTGAAATGGGAAAGGGAAATCAGCACATCCGCATCGTACAGGGCCCGGCCGATATATGCTTCCCTGCAGTATTCCCCGTTCGGCACCGGCACCGCGATATCATCCGTCCCCTTCAGCCCGTCGGCAATGATGATGTAGCACCCGGTTGTGATGCTGTTGAAGCCGTTCACTTCCGCGTTGTACAGGTGATCCAGCGCATTCTTCCGGCTGCCTGGATACAGGGTATTGCAGTCCGTCAGGAACGGTTTCCCGCCCAGTTCCTTCACCAGGTCGGCCACCGCTTTGGCATAATTCGGCCGGAGAAACGCCAGGTTCCCCAGCTCGCCGAAATGCGTCTTGATCGCAACAAACTTTCCTTCAAACGGAATGTCCGCGATGCCGGCCCTGCGGCACAGCCGCTGTAGTTTCACCGTCAGGCTCACATCCAGCTGGGTTCTGAAATCGGTAAAAAACACTTTCGCCTTTTCCATACAGGTGAGTCCTCCTTCATAATCGCTGTTCATTGTTTTTCTCTGCAGTTACTATATCATGCCCGCAGCGGTTTGCGCAATGGTCACAGCAGTCTCATCAGTTTACAGTTTTCAATTCCCGCGCTCCAGAACTGCGCCCTCGGAAGATGCCGCACCTGGCAGGCAATGCTGGAATTCATCGCGCCATGGCCGACGATCAGCACATCCTTCCCTTCCGCCAGCAGCGGATCGACCCGTTCCCGGAGGAATGCGCCGGTCCGTTCAAACAGCGCGTCCAGGCTTTCCGCGCCGCCCGGCGGATCCGTGTACTGTTCCGGATGAAAAAAGAGCACGTTGATCGGGCAGTCCGGAATATCAAAGCTGTTCTCCTGCCCTTCATAGCTTCCGAAACTCATCTCCATCAGCCGGTCATCCGTCTGAATCGGGATATCCCGGTCCCGGAGCAGGATCTCCGCGGTCTCCCTGGCCCGGATCAGCGGTGAACAGAAGCAGATATCGAAATGCACATCCCGGTATTCCTCCCGGGCATCATCCGCCATTTTGCGGCCTTCTTCATTCAGCGGGATATCGGTTCTTCCCTGCAGTTTATGGCGTTCATTCCAGTCTGTCTTCCCGTGCCTGATCAGATAGAGCAATTCGCTTTCTTCCTTTCCCGATTGTTTTTTAATTTCGCTTTCTGTTTTCTGCGCAAAGTGGTATACTGTTTTCCTGAACGAATGATATGATTCCCGGGGGTGTTCTGCCATGATCAGACGAATGATCACGCTGCTTGCTTGCCTGGTGTTTCTGCTGGGCCTGCTGCCGGTTTCCGCGCCTGCGGAGAGTTCGCCTTCATCCGCGTCTGCGGACGATCATGTCATTCTTGTAGGCTGGTATGAGTCGCCGTTCAACCGGACGGAGAACAAACGCCTTTCCGGCTATGCCTATGAATACCAGCAGAAGATTGCGGCATATACCGGCTGGAAATACGACTATATCAAGGGTTCCTGGTCGGAGCTCCTGGAAATGCTGATCGCAGGCGATATCGACCTGATGAGCGATGTTTCCATGTCCGATGAACGGATCGGGCAAATCCAGTATGCGGACATCCCCATGGGCTCTGAAATATATTATCTCTACGTTTCCCCGGACAACGCCGAAATCACGGCGGACAATTATGCCTCCCTGGATGGGAAAATCATCGGTGTCACGGCCAACAGCGTCCAGAAGGGTATGTTCATGGACTGGGCCGCCAAAAACGGTATCCGCATCAGCTGGGTGGAGCCGGATCAGGCAGTCCCTGCCGGAGAAAGCCAGCCGGCCGGCGCCGGTATCACCGTCACACTGCAGGGCGTCACCTGTTCCGAGGAAGATTCCCTGAACATGCTGAAAGCCGGCAGCCTGGATGGTTTTATCACCCTGGATACCTATGAGGACCCGGACCTGGCCGTTCCGGTATGGAAAATCGGTTCCTCGGATTTCTACTTTGCGGTCAGCAACCGGCGGGCGGACGAACTGCTCGGGCCGCTGAACGATGCCATGAACCGGATCCAGGACGAGAACAAATTCTACAGCGAAGAGCTCTCCGCCAAATATCTCCGGACCTCCGGAAGCAACCTCCATCTCACGCCGTCGGAAAAGGAATGGCTGGAAACCCACGGCCCGATCCGCGTCGGCTACCAGGATAACTACCTGGCTTTCTGTGCTTCGGATCCTGCTTCCGGGGAACTGACCGGCGCCCTGAAAGACTACCTGGCCTATGCCGCCGATACGCTGGAAAATACGCACCTGGCGTTCGAAGCCATCGCCTATCCCACAGCAGACGCGGTCCTCAAAGCCCTGCAAAGCGGCGAGATCGACTGCATGTTTCCCGCCAACTACACTGCTTACGACGGTGAACGGGAAGGCATTGTCATGTCGCCGGCCATCATGCGCACAGAAATGGATGCTGTTGTCCGGAAGGAGGACAAAGCGGACTTCCTCCGGAAAACCCAGACCCGGGTCGCCGTCAACCAGGGAAATTCAAATTATGAAATCTTCCTGCAGGAGCATTTTCCCGGCTGGACGCCGGTGCGCTATAAAGACACTCCGGCCTGCCTGGATGCGGTAGCCGCCAAGGAAGCCGACTGTATCATCATCAGCAACTACCGCTACGGCAGCATCGCCCGTCAGTGTGAAAGGCTGAACCTGACCACTGTCTACACCGGCGTCGAAATGGACTACAGCTTTGCTGTAAAGGAAGGCAACACCGTCCTATATTCCATCCTGGCCAAAGCCATCGGCCTTGTGCCGGAATCCACCGTCAGCGCTGCGCTGAATTACTATTCCAGCACCGGCGTCAAAACCACCTTCTGGGATTTCCTGGAAGATCACCTGGTGATCATTCTCGCCGCGGTCAGCGTCATTCTCCTGGTCGTGATCATACTCCTCTGGCGCCGCCTCCGCAGGCATAACAGACCGTCAGAATCTCATGCCGTATAGTCTCATTTCTGGTCTTTATGCACCTTTTTGTTCGCATACATAAACTTATCCGCCCGCCGCACGGTATCAATGACTGAATGGTCCTGCCCGGGATCATACACTGCAATTCCCATTGCAACATGGATTTCTTCCCAGCGGTTCTTCGCTGCTGCGGATATTTCCCGCGCTTCTTTCTCAAACGCTGCCGCCAGCTCTTCCCGGTTCCGGAAATCATCGTTCCGCAGGATCACGGAGAATTCATCCCCGCCGATCCGGAACACCGGGCTGTGCTGGAATATGCGGCAGATCAGCCGGCTGGCCGTCTTCAGGTAGATATCGCCCTTGTCGTGTCCATACTGGTCGTTAACCGTCTTCAGGTCGTCGCAGTCGAATACACCGATCGCATATTCGGTTTTCTCCGGTTTTTCCTTCATCTTTGACTGCATATCATCAATATAGTTTGTAAACGCGCCTTTGTTCCGCACGGAAGTCAGAGCGTCCACATTGGCCCGCTTGTTCAGGTCGCTGATGTGGGCTTTCATATGCTCCGCCATATGTTTGAAGGTGTTGGTCAGCGTACCGACCTCATCTCTTCCGTGATATTCCAGCGTGAAATCATAATGGCCCTGGTCCGCCTGCCGGGCCGCTTCTGTCAGCTGCTTCAGCGGCTTGGTAATATGCATGGTCACCACATAGGTCAGCACCACGGAAAGCACCACCACGGCCGCAGAAGCGATGATAATATACCGCACCAGCCGCTGCCAGTCGCCGTCCGTTTCGCTTTCCGGCACCGACACATACAGCCGCATTCCGTTGCTCAGTCCCTGCCACGCGGCCGTTTTTTTCGTTCCGTCAAACATATAGGTGGTAAATGTAACGTTGCTGAGCAGGCCTTCCGGCGTTTTCGGCGTTGTTTCCGGCGTCAGATCGGCCATGTCGATCCGCGGATGGTAAATCAGCCGGCCGTCATCGTCTGTCAGAAATGCGTAGCCATTTTCATACAGCCGAATACTCCCCACCTGTTCCGCCACGGTCTTATAGTCGATTTCGATCCCGATAACGCCGACAAACCGGTTCCGCCAGATAATCGGAACATTGTAGGAAATAACCTTCACGTTCTTCAGGCTGTCCGTATAGTAGGGCGGCAGCCAGATGGCTTCCCGCTGATATTTCGGCACCGTGAACCATACCAGCTGGGAAGTATCCTGCGTATCGTACATGGTAATATCCGTCGGCTCATGTTCCTTGAAACCGTTTTTGTCCAGGTTCGTGTACCAGAACCCTTTCACCGTGTCGGAAACATCCGGATCGATCCGGTAATAGTAGGTATATACGCCGTTCGTCCGCCCGACCACCCGGTCAAATTCACTCCGCACCTCTTCCACATGCGCCGCCAGCTGCGCTTCCTCCAGGCCTTTGATCCGGCCTTTGGTGTAGTCTGCCAGGTCCGAAACAGACTGCTCCACGCTGTTGAAATAATAGTCCAGGTTGCCTTCGCCCGTTTTGCACAGCAGAAGAAGCAGCTGCTGAGATTCCGTATACTCCTTTTTCCGGATAAACAACACGCTCGTCAGCGATGCTACGATCACCGCAATCACAACCACGCAGACCATCAGCGTGGTAATTTTTGTCCTTAACGAATGCATGGGTTTCTTCCTTTCCTGTTCACTGTGCCTGTTCCGGCCCGCAGTTCTGCATATTCCGGATGACCTGTTCCTCAAATTCGGCCGCCGGCTGCGGCCGGCCGAAGTAATACCCCTGAACCAGCGAACATCCGAGTTCACGCAGCAGCCGCACCTGTTCCTCCGTCTCTACGCCTTCGGCAACCACCGGGATCTTCAGGCTCTTCGCGATGCCGAGAATCAGACCCACCAGGTGGGCATCCTTTTCGCTTTCGCTGATTCTCCGGATAAACGCCCGGTCCATTTTCAGCACATCCACCGGCATGGCGCTGAGCATATTCAGGGAGGAATACCCAGTGCCGAAGTCGTCCATTTCCACCACGTATCCTTTCCTGCGCAGGCCTTCCACCACCCGGATCACCTGGTCCGCGTTGCCGGTATATGCCGATTCCGTCACCTCGAGTTTCAGCATGCCCTGCCCCAGGCCGTTATAGGCCAGCAGCCTCTCCAGCGCGCTTTCCAGCGCCGGATCGAACACGTCCACCCGGGACAGGTTGACGGATACCGGAATTGTCACCCCGTACAGGTCCCGCCACCGGGCAATCTGCCGGGCCGCCTCGGACCATACATACTGGTCCACTTCGCCGATCTTCCCGTTCTGTTCAAACAGCGGAATAAAGTCATTCGGCGGGATCGTTCCGAATTCGGGATGATTCCAGCGCACCAGGGCTTCCGCGCTCACCAGTTTCGGCGGATCGCACTGGATATCAAACTGCGGCTGGTAATACACTTCAAATTCATAGGAGTTCAGTGCCCGGTGCAGGTCGTTCAGCAGCCGCTGCTCATAGTTTTCCCGTTCCTGCATCTTTTCGTCATAAACGATCAGATGCTCGCTGTAGCTGCCCCGGGCCATGCTGCAGGCGGTCCGTGCCCGGTCGAACATCTGAACCGCATCCTGCCCCTCCGCCCACGGCATCACGCCCATCCGCAGCCGGATACCGGCCGAAGGCGCCAGCTCATTCAGTTTGTCCTGCAGCCGGTCATAAAGCGTCTGGTAATCGTCCCCATGGTGGCAGTAGATATCAAAGCGGTCCGCCTCGAATCTGCCGGCAATCCCGTTTCTCTCCTTTGCCGCCGCATGGATTTCACTTCCCAGGGTCTGCAGCACCTGATCGCCGAAATCCCGCCCGTTCAGGGCATTCAGGGCATGGAACCGGTCAATGTTCATCACAACAGCATCCATCGGCGTTCCCGGATGCTCCCGCTGCATGCGGCCGGCATACTGCAGGAAGTAGTCCCGGTTATACAGGCCGGTCAGCGGATCCGTTTCCGTTGCGGAAATCAGTTTTGCCGCTTTCTTTTCCGCCCGCAGGCTCCGGATCATCAGAATCAGGATCAGCAGCAGCACCGCCCCGATCACCGCAAACACAAGCAGTCTGTGCGCCTCAATGAAATCCCACAGCGTGGACTTGGCATCCTCCGCAATATAATGGGACAGCGCCGCGTTCACCGTAGATTCCGGCACCAGGTAAGTCACCTTGGTCATAATGGAATACAGTTCCGGTTCGCGGGCTGCTACCGCAAAGCAGTAATCCAGCTGAGCCGGCGTAGCCACAGTGGTCAGGTTCAGCTGTTCACACTGGCGGGCGATATTGTTATACCGGTAGCTGCTGATCAGCACACAGTCCGCGACGCCCTGGGATACCGCCTTCAGGCAGTCGGCCGTTGTCGGGTACGTCACGTACTGCCATTCAGGAAAGCTGTCATACAGGCAGCTGATATAGTTCGGATTGCCTTCGTTCACCGCCGCCATCACGTAGGACCGGTCCGAGAAAATCTGCCGGTCTTTCTGGCGCACCACCGCAAAAACGTCCGTTCGCATCAGGGGCGGCGTCATGAACAGGGCGCCGCCTTTATCCTTCAGCGCTTCCCCGTCGCCGGCGCTGAGATTGGCCGGGAACATACAGTCGATTTCGCAGTTCTGCAGCGCTCTGATGGCAGCCTCCGCCGTCGGATAGGCGGTTGCCTGGAAACGGATCTGCGCGTTGGCGATACTGCCCGCCGCATATTCCAGGTATTCCTTCAGCGCGCCGTTCACTTCGCCCGTTTCGGGATCCTCCGCGCAAAAGGCCAGGTAGTTGTCCTGATATCCGATCCGGATGGTTCCATGGTCCTCAAGCCAGCTGATTTCTTCCGGTGTCAGCAGTGCGTTGGTGCCGGTACTGACAATATTCCTGTCCGCCAGCTGCTGGTTGTAGTTCAGGTTTTCATTCTGAATCCGGAGCATAGCACTGTTCAGTTCCCGGATCAGCTTTTCCGGATCGGTGTTCCTGCTGTTTTTGCTGACAGCGAAATAGAAATCGGAATCCGAGGGGTTGGGCGGCTCGATCCGGAAAGCCGGTACCGGCTTCGCCTGCAAATCCTGTGCATTCAGCGCAAACGAGTCCACGGTGATATAGCCGTCCAGTTCACCGGCCGCCAGCTGCCGGATGGATTCCTCCTCCGGACAGGTCAGGCCGATCAGCGTCACCTGCGTCCCGTCTGTTTGTGCCGTTTCCGCTTCCTCCGGTTCCACCCACCGGACCGCCAGGTCCTTCCCGGCAGCCCAGCTCAGAAAATACCCCTTCTGGACGCTCCCGGCGTTGACGCCGATTTTCTTTCCTTTCAGCGTTCCGGGATCCATGGAGCTGATTTCCCGGTTCGCCTGGGAAATGAACAGGAAATATTCCTCCGTGCCCATCGGCAGATCGGAAAAAAACATATATTCTTCCCGTTCCGGCACATAGGATACGTCGCTCAGCAGATCGATGTCGCCGTTTTTCAGCATTTCCATCAGTTCCGGCCAGCTTCCGGGTACGTATTCATACTCCCAGCCGGTATACGCGGCGATTTTCATCTGGTATTCATAGGCGTAGCCGGAACGCCGCCTGTGGCTGTCCATCGAGTTGAAAGAGGAATCATACCATCCGACAAGAATCACAGTCCGGTCTTTCTCCGCTGTTTCCGCCGCCGAAACGTTGGCCAGCAGCGCTGCGGATAAAAGCATCACACACAGCAGAAAAGCAGTGAACCTTCCGGCACGGTTCCGTATGATTTCCGAAAGACACCTTAAAAAGTTCTTCATAGGTCGCTCAGGCACTCCTTGTGCAGGTCTGGTTTATCATGTTTTCCCCGGGGCTATCTTTATAATATTACCACAGATTTCCGTCATATGAAACCCTTTCCTCCAAAAACAATCTGCACCTTCCGTCAGATAGCTCCTGCCCCCTGACACCTGAAACCTGTCACCTGGCGCCTGGAAACCCTCTGGCATTTTTCCCGATAATCCGTTATAATAATCCCGATCAAACAACCGAAATGCCGGCACCGCCGGCAAAATCATCGGTCCGGAAAGGAGCATCCGGTCATATGGCAAATCAACCGTTGGCGGTCGTTATCGGCGGCGTCAACATCGATATCGGCGGGCGTTCTTTTGCCCCGCTGGTTCCGAAGGATTCCAACCCCGGCCGCGTCACAATGAGTCCCGGCGGCGTCGGGCGGAATATCGCCCATAACCTTCGCCTGCTGGGCGTCCAGGTCAGCCTGCTGACCGCCCTGGGAGACGATATGTACGCAAAGCATATCGCCTCCTCCTGCACAGCCCTGGGCATTGATCTCAGCCACGCGCTTAAGATCCCCGGCGGTGCCACGTCCACTTATGTTTTCCTGAACGGGCCCGATGGCGATATGGCGCTGGCCCTCTCCGACATGACCATCTGTGAACAGATTACTCCGGCTTATCTGTCGCAGCACCTGGACCTGATCTCCCGGGCAGATGTGATTGTTGTGGATGCCAACATCCCGGCGGAATCCCTGGCCTGGGTCACAGAGCATGCTGCCGCTCCGGTCTTTGCGGATCCGGTATCCACCACAAAAGCCGTGAAGCTCCGCCCGTTCCTCCACCGGCTGCACACCCTGAAGCCGAACCGCCTGGAAGCGGAACTGCTTACCGGTGTGGAAATCACGGATGATATCAGCATGTTCCGGGCCGCCCGCGCCTTGCTGGATACCGGCCTGGAGCGCGCCGCCATCACCCTGGGCGGCCGCGGAATCCTCGCCGCCGACGCCAACACCATCGAGATTATTCCCGCCTGCCCGGCGCAGGTCCGGAACGCCACCGGCGCCGGCGATGCCTTTATGGCAGCGCTTGTCTGGTCCTGGTTGCAGCATGAGTCCCTTCCCGTTTCCTGCCGGGCAGCCGCAGCCGCTGCAGCCCTTGCGGTGGAAGGCGATGAAACCATCAACCCGGCGTTATCCCCCGAAGCGGTCCGCCGCCGGATGAAAGCTAACTGAAATCTGATAACTGAAAGTTGAAAGGAGTCCCTATGAACAAGTATCTTGATGTCAAACCCGAAGTTGCCGAGGCCATCGCCGCCGGAAAGCCGGTGGTTGCCCTCGAATCCACCATCATTTCCCATGGCATGCCCTATCCCCAGAATGCGCAGACTGCGCTCAGCGTGGAGCAGATCATCCGGGACAACGGCGCCGTGCCTGCCACCATTGCCATCATCGGCGGCCGCCTGAAGGCCGGCCTGACGCCGGAGGAAATTGAATACTTCGGCAAAAAAGGGCCGAAGATCGCCAAAGCTTCCCGCCGTGACCTGGCCATTCTCTGCGCCCGGGGCGAAGACGGGGCCACCACCGTCACCACCACCATGATGATCGCCGATATGGCAGGCATCCGCGTCTTTGCCACCGGCGGCGTCGGCGGTGTCCACCGCGGTGCGGAAACCACCATGGACATCTCCGCCGACCTGGAAGAGCTGGCATCCACGCCGGTCATGGTCGTCTGCGCGGGCTGCAAGTCCATCCTGGATCTCGGGCTGACGCTGGAATACCTGGAAACCAACGGCGTACCGGTCATCGGCTACGGTACGGAAACCCTGCCTGCCTTCTACACGCGGGAATCCCCCTTCAGGGTCGATTACCGGATGGATACCCCGGAGGAAATTGCGAAAGCCTTCCGGATCAAGAATGAAATGGGCCTCCGGGGCGGCATGCTGGTCACCAATCCGATTCCGGCGGAATACTCCATGGATCCCGCCGTCATCAACAAGGCCATCGATGACGCGGTGGAAGAAGCCCGGCAAAAGGGCATTCACGGCAAAGAAACCACACCTTTCCTGCTGGCCCGGATCAAGGATATCACCGGCGGGGATTCCCTGGATTCCAATATCCAGCTGGTATACAACAACGCACGCCTCGCCGCCCGGATTGCCAAAGCCTACTGTGAAGGATGATCGCCCCATGAAATATGATTTTGATTTGATGCCGGACCGCCGCGGAATGGATGCCATCGCGATCGACAGCATCGGTTCTCCCGGCGCACCGGCCGCGCCGAAAGAAGGTTTTTCCGCCATTCCGATGTGGGTGGCGGACATGAATTTTGCAGCCTGCCCTGCCATCCAGGATGCCGTCATCCGCCGGGTGCAGCATCCGGCCTTTGGCTATTTCGACCCGTCCCGGGCATATTACGATGCGATCATCTCCTGGCAGCGGGACCGGAATGGCGTGGAAAACCTTTCTTCCCGGCATATCGGTTATGAAAACGGCGTGCTCGGCGGCGTTGTGTCGACGCTGAACGTCCTCTGCTCCCGGGGCGATACGGTTCTCCTGCAAAGCCCGACCTATATCGGCTTTACCCATGTGCTCGAAAACAATGGATACCGGATCATCATCAATCCGATGAAGCGGGACGAAGCCGGCATCTGGCGCCTGGATTACGAGGATATGGAGAAAAAGATCGTTGAGCACCATATCCATGCAACCATCTTCTGCAATCCCCACAATCCCTGCGGCCGGGTCTGGGAGCCGGAGGAAATCCGGAAAGCAATGGAGATCTTTGAACGGCACGGTGTCTGGGTCGTCTCCGATGAAATCTGGTCCGACCTGCTGCTGAACGGTGCCCGCCATACGCCGACCCAGTCCGTCTGCGATTATGCCCGATTCCACACAGCCGCCTTCTATGCCCCTTCCAAAACCTTCAACCTGGCCGGGCTTGTCGGCAGCTACCACATTATTTACAGCGACTGGCTCCGGGACCGGCAGGCAAAGGAAGCCTCCCTCTCCGCCTACAACAGCATGAACGTGCTGTCCATGCACGCCCTCATCGGCGCCTACGGTCCGGAGGGACGGGAGTGGGTGGATCAGCTCCGCACCGTGCTCTCCCGCAATGTAAACGATGCCTATGATTTCATCCTGCGGCATTTTGACGGGATCACCCTGATGAAACCCCAGGGAACGTATATGCTTTTCCTGCATTGTGAAGAATGGTGCCGGAAGCACAACAAAAACGTCGGCGACCTGCTGAAGGCAGGAACCGACGTCGGAGTCGCCTGGCAGGACGGGCGCATGTTCAACGATCCTTTTGGAATCCGCATGAACCTGGCCCTTCCCCACGCTGTCGTCATGGAAGCTTTTTCACGGCTGAAGGAATACGTCTTCGCCTAAATCTTCAGGTCCACCCATTTTCCTTTCCGGAAACGGGTGGAAACCAGCACAAACCGGGTCGCCTGGTCCGCCAGGATGCCGATCCATACCCCGTGCAGTTTCAGGTCAAATACATAAACCAGGATCACGGTAACGGCCGTCCGGATAATGGCAATACTGACCGTCGCCGCCATCAGCACATACCGTACGTCTCCGGCCGCCCGCAGGCAGCCGGAGAATATAATTTGCGAAATCTGCAGCAGGATAATCACCGTCATATACCGGCAGATGATTTCCCCGGTTGCCAGCACCTCCGCGTCCGCCGAGAACAGAGAGAAATACCACCTGCCCCCGACAATCAGCAGCAGGGAAAGAATCAGCGAAATCGCCAAGCCAATCCGTTGGCAGATCGTCGCGTATTTCCGGGCCGCGTCCTTCTGCCCGGCGCCCAATGCTTCCCCGCTTAGTGCCACCGCGGCCACCTGCATGCCGTCCGCAAAGGAGAATCCCAGTCCCAGCAGCTGCATACCGATATTGTGGGCCGCAAACAGTTTCGTTCCCAGGCGGGCAGCCACCAGCGCCGTTGCCAGGAAACCGATGCGGGCGGCAATATTTTCCAGGGAAGAATTGTACGCAATCCGCCAGATGGATTTCCATATAGCGGAAGAAAACCGGAGCTTCAATTTCCGGATCAGCGGAATACTGACATAGCTGTTGGCGCGGAACAGGGAGAAGATCGCCATTCCAGCAGACACCACAGTGCCCAGCACGGTCGCGATGGCCGCGCCTTTGATTTCCCACCGCGGAAATCCCATATTCCCTTCTATCAGCAGATAATTGAATATCACATTGACGATACTACTGGTCAGGTTCGTGGTCATACTCAGGCGGGTATTACCGCTACCCCGCTGGGCCGCGTTGATCACCATCGTAATCACGTTGAAGATCGTACCGGCCATAATGATCCGGAAATACTCCACCGCCTGTTCATGCGTTTCCGCGTTGCTGCCGGAGATTTCCATCATCCAGGGGGTAAACACCACAAACACCGTAGTGATCAGAATACACAGGAGCAGGGAAACCACCCCTGCCGTCACCAGGATCCCGTTTGCCTGTTCCCGGTCCTGCTCCCCTTTGCGCCGGGCCACCAGTGCGGATACCGCCACATTGATGCCGAAGAACAGGGTCAGTCCGATAAACTTCGGCTGCACGGTCAGGCCCACAGCTGAGATGGCCGATTCGCCCAGCGCCGAAACCATCATGGTGTCGATCATTCCGGCCAGCGTCACGAAAAGCATTTCCGCCATTGCCGGCCATGCCACGCCCAGTGCCTTCCGGACCATGGCCCCGTTATTGATTACCTGCTTTTTCTTTTCCACGTTTCCTCCATCAAATACTAACCACTAACCTAACCACTAATCACTAACCAGTCCTTCGCGCTCCATCACCAGCACCAGTACTGGAATCAGCACAATATGCATGATGATGCCGGGAACCGCCTTGGTCACCGCGCCGGCCAGGAAAGCGGCCATCGTAAATTCGCTGTGCGTCAGGCCGGCAATCACTGCCTGTGCCAGTCCCCATACCAGCCGGCCGATGATCATCGCACTGATCAGCGCTGCGTAGACAGCCCATTTTTTCCGCGGAAGGATTCGGTACAGGATCCCGGAAACCGTGCCGTATGCTGCCAGTTCAAACGCCATGGCCACCGCCGACGGAAACATCACCGGCATTCCGAACACGGCGGAGCGCAGCGGCGCCGCAATCAGGCCCACCGCCAGCCCCCACGGCCATCCGCACATGAACCCGCACAGCAGCACCGGAATATGCATCGGGCTCAGCATCTGTCCGATCTCCGGAATCTGCCCGGTGATCAGCGGCAGCACCATCGCGATGGCAAGAAACAGCGCCGCATAGGTCATTTTCCGGATTCTCCGGGACATATTCTGCTTACTTCCTGCTGCCATGCTGAACAATCTCCCGGATATGGGCCATCGCGTCTTCCAGGATGGCGGCCGATCCCTGTGCCACGCCGGCCACATAGGTCCGGCAGAGGTTCATGGGAATCAGTACGCGATAGGCGGTGCTGGAGGCCACCGCATTCGCCATGGCTGGGGAGATTTCACCCAGCAGTGCATCCGCTGTGGCAATCCCCACCGGGCCGACAATAATATCTGCATTCCGCGCCCCGACGATGACCGCGTTTTCACCGGTTGCCAGGTGATCGGCGCAATCGCTCCGCATCATATTTTCGGTTGCCATGCTGTTGGTACCGATGGCCGTCAGGTCCGCCTCCGGAAATTCCTTCCGGACCCCTTCAACCAGTTTACGGCCCAGGCGTCCGCCCTGTCCGTCAATTACCAGGATTTTCATATCGCCTGTTTTCACTCCCCGCCGTTATAAAAGAACACCGCTTCCGGAATTGTTCCGGTTGCTTCCTCTGTCAATGCTTTCAGGGCTTCCCGGACATCCACGTCCGGGAACAGCTCCGGATAGGCCGTTTTTGCAATCAGCAGCTCCGCCGTCAGTTTCAGGTGCGGCGCCTCCGTCATTTCCGGTGCAATCAGGATCACCCGCCCTGCCTGTACCGCGCGGATGCCGCTCCAGCCTTCCCGCTGCATCATGCCGCTGTGGATATTCTCCGCCGCAAATGTGGTAAACACGCTGCTTCCCAGCGTACCTGCCGGAGCAACCCGGATGATCACATCCGGATTCTTCCGCACCACCCATCCGGCATCCACCAGAAGCCGTTCCTCCGTCAGCCTTCCGGATACGTCATAGCAGCCGCTGTCCATGATCATCCGGTGCTCCGGAGATGTCCGGAAAACAGTCTGCCATTCGTCGGCTGTTTCCCAGTACGCGTAAAGACGCTTGCATTCCATCAGCGTCCCCAGCCGGTCTGTCAGCAGCACCCGGTAGTAATCCGCAACGGTCTCGGCGGTTTTTGCGTCCTCGGCCACACCCATCCGGTCCGCTTCTCCCACGGAAACGATCCGGGTCGCTGATTTTTCCGCGTCCTCTCCCAGCATGCTTTCCCGGCGTTCCGCTTCCGGATTGTTCCGGGATGATGCTCCACCGGTTCCTTCGCCGGCTGCTGTATGGGAAGCGCCGGGAATGATCTCCGCGTCCGCATCCGCGTCATATTCCTTCCGGTCTGCTTCCGGGTTTTCCCGGGTACTGTCTCCTGAATCGGATATTTCCGGTTCAGCCTCCGCTGCCCAAGCCGTCCGGTCTGATGCTTCTTCCTGTCCGGGGGATGCATTGCCGGAATGGACCTGGTCCGGTACATTCCCGCCCGGGGCAGATTCCAGCGTCGTCCGTACCCGGCAACCGCCCAGAAGGATCAGCAGCATAACTGCTGCCGGCAGGAGCAGCAGCCGGTATCGTTTCTTCATTCCGTTCATTCGTGCAGACACTCCGTATACTTCAGGCGCAGCCGCTGCCGCCATCCTGCTTCATCATAAAGCAGCCGTTCCGTTTCCGTCAGCATCTGCCGCACTTTGCCGGCCTGCGCTTCCGTCAGTTCGTGGTCACTGTAGGCAGCCTCCTCAAACAGGATACAACATTTCTGAAAAGAATCAACATATTTTTCAGGCATTCTCCCTCGCAGTTTCTCCGGCCATTCGCAAAAAGGAATGTTTCCCGCGCCGAAGCCTGCGGCATCCAGGTACTTGGCCGCGTGCCGGAACATCGCACAGACCGCTTCATTCCGGTCCGGAGAATCAAAAGCCGCCCGCGCTTCCCTTGCCTTCCGCCGTCTACGGTTCAGTGCCGCGGCCGGGATAAACGGAAGAATCACTGCCGCAGCGGCGGCCAGCAGCAGCAGGGCAATCTTCAGGTAATCCGTCCATTCCGGCCGGGAGATTTCTTCCTCTTCAACGGTAATCAGCCGGTATTGCTGTTCCGCTTCCGCTTCCCGGTCTCCTTCGGCCAGTGACCGCGTATCCGTATGCCGGGTTTCCCGGATCATATCCGGTTCCGTGTCCGGCCAACCGCCCTCCGGAGGCTCCGCTGCGTGTTCCAGCAGGTCCCGCACATATTCCGAAGCCCTCTCTGTCGGTTCATCCACCCCCGGCCATACGACTGCCACGATTCCGGCCAGGACCATCGCGGCCGCTGTTATGAATAATGCTTTCTTCAGGTTCATCCGGTCCATGGCCAGGATACCGCCCAGCGTAAACACGGCCATATTCACCGCAGCCGGCAGCGAGAGCCCAAGCCACGCCTGGATCCCGGCACAGATGATTACCGCAGCCAGGCCGGTAATCCTCCGGGCCCGGAGCACAGCCGCTCCGCCGAGGCACATGGCTGCGCCGCACAGCAGGATTCCGCCCAGCATTTCATCCGCCGGGGATGATACCGGAATCCGCCGGTAGGCATAGGCATTCACAGCCTCGCTGGCTTCCATTACACGGTTCAGCAGCGCCATCAGCCCGTTCCGCGCCGCGGGCAGCAGGAACAGCGCCGCAGCAAACAGCACCGCAGCCGGCAGCAAGCTCCGCCGAAGTATGCGCCTGTTTTTCTCCCGCAGCCGTTCCCTTTCGGGGATGATCAGCCGCAATCTGTTATCTGTCATGGCCGTTCCTCCCCGTCATATATCAATCGCCGCATCCGCCGGATCCAGCGTCGTCACGCGGATTCCTGCCTCCGCACCGGCAAACGGAACAAACGGCGGCAGTACCAGCGTCACCGGCTGCCGTTCCGCCGTCAAAGAAAGATCCGTACCGGGATGCGGGCTGAATACAATCACATGCCGGAAACGGATATCCTCCGTTTCCCGGCTGAACAGCGTACCGGTGCCGGTTCCCCCGACAGTGCACACAGCGGTCAGTACCTGCTGCTCTGCTTCATAAAGATCCGCATCGCTCTCCACTTCCGTGAAAACCGTTCCCGTGCCGTCTGCCGTAAACACCGCATGGGAAATGCTTTCCGCCGCCATGGCGCGGGAAACGGACAAAAGTCCCCGCGCTGCGGCATGCATGGCTTCCGGATCGGTTTCTCCCGGAAAAACGGTTTCCAGCAGCAGTGCCGGCATATCCAGCGCTTCCGGGACAGATTCCCGGATCATCGTCCTGTCCAGTTTTTCAGAGAGCTTCCAGTGAATCCGGCGAATATCGTCGCCGAGCATATATTCCCGCAGATCGCCGGGCTCCGGATCCGCCGCCCGGCGGTGATTTCCGCCTTCCTCCCGGCTGCATGCTCCGTTGTCCGGTTCCGCTGAAAGAACCACCGGATAAAGCGCCGGCTCCACAAGCACCGAGGCTTCCGCCCGGATATCCCGTCGGATTTTTGTCAGCGCAAACCAGTCCCGTACTTCTGTGCAGCTCACCGCCAGCCGGATCAGGCCGCACTGTCTGCTTTCCACTTCAAATACGCAGTCTCCGCGGCCGTCCGGGTGGATTTCCGTTTCAAACGTTTCCCCGGTCAGCCGATTGCAGCCGGTCAGTACCCAGGCGGCCGAGCATCCGGCCGCCCATCCCGTCATATGCGCCTGTGCTTTACAGCGGATGCTTTCCCCGGCCTGTACGCTTTCCGGAGCCTGAAGGGTAACGGTCATCCGTTTCGCCGCCATTCGCGCGCAGCCCATTGAAAGAAGCGGTACCAGCAGTGAAATCAGCAGTACCGCCCGTGTCCCCGTATTGTTTTCAAAGAAATACAGCAATATCGCCGCCAGGATCCATCCCAGCCAGGCGCAGATTTTCCGGCCCATCGTCAGCTTTTCAGGTCCGGCACCGGAACAGCCTTCAGCAGACTTTCCAGCACTTCGGACACTTCCGTATGGTCCGTCCGGGCGGAGCGGGACAGAATGATCCGGTGGCTGCATACATCCGGGAAAACCGCCCGGACATCGCTGCCCGTCACATAGTCCCGCCCGTCCATCCAGGCACAGGCTTTCGCCATCCGGTTCATGAACAGCACGCCCCGGGGACTGATCCCGGTCTCAATCCGCGCGTCTTCCCGGGAGGCAATGGCCAACCGGGAAATATAGTCCATCACCGCATCCTTCACGGTCACATCGCACACTGCCCGGCGCATCCGCATCAGGTCATCCAGTCCCATCACCGTCCGGATCTGTTCCAGCGGGTTTTCGGCCTGCCGGTTTCGCAGCATTTCCATCTGTGCTTCATGATCCGGGTACCCGATGCTCAGGCGAATCATGAACCGGTCCATCTGGGCATACGGCAGCATCTGCGTTCCTGCAGCGCCGACCCGGTTCTGGGTGGCAATCACAATGAACGGCTCTGCCAGCGGATAAGTGTTTCCGTCCACGGTCACCTGCCGTTCCTCCATAGCCTCCAGCAGCGCGCTCTGCGTCTTGCCGGATGTCCGGTTGATTTCATCGCCCAGCAGCAGGTTGGTGTCCTGCAGCACGCCGGGGTGAAACACAAACCGTCCGCTCTCCCGGTCATAAACGGAAAAACCGACAATATCCGAAGGCATCACATCCGGCGTAAACTGAACGCGGCGGCAGCGGAGCTGAACAGCTTTGCCAAGGGCAAGCGCCAGCGTGGTTTTCCCGACACCGGGTACGTCATCCAGCAGGATATGCCCGTCCGCCAGTAGGGCCGCCAGGATCTTCCCGATCACTGCGTCCTTGCCGGCCACGGCCTTCCGTATTTCCCTGACGACCCTTTCCATCTCCTGCCGCATGCCGCTTCTCCTTTTTTATTCCCCGATGATCGTGATCCGGCCCTGGGGTTCAGCATACCCTTCGCTGATCACATTTTCATCAGCTGCCAGGTACATCCAGACCACATCCCGCACCACAGCGGTCGTGATCGTGCTCTTTTCGTTTGTTTCCTTGGCTTCCGCAAAAATATAGGACGAATCCATGCCGTTGAAATTGGCGTTGCTTGTAATCACCGCATATGTTGCTTCCGGATCAAACGCTTCGCCGTTCACCTCGGTAATCGTCACCCGGCTGAGGGACGCCGCTTTGAACCAACTGTCCCCGTATGCCTCTCCCTTGTCATATGCCTTACTCACGTCCACTGTGTATTTGAGGCCGGATACCTGCATCAGAGCCGCGCAGGCCGCCGCGGTGTCTTCCGTATAGGGCAGTCCCTGGCTGGCCGCTTCCAGTGCTTCCTGCAGCTGCGCGCCGGTCATATAAACCACGGCCACCTTGTTCGGATACGGCAGGACTTCCGCCAGCAGTTCCGCGCCGAATTTTCCTTCCGGAATGTCCGCCCGCAGGTTGCCGCCGTTCCACAGCGCCACCGTATGCGCGGCATCCGCGTCAATCGCGGTGATTCCCGCGGCCACGTCATCCTCTTCAAAGAATCCGTTGATTTCTTCACTTACCGCAAACCAACGCAGGGCGTCCGCCCAGAAATCCCCCAGGTTTGTTTCACCCTTCCGTGCCGCGTCTTCCGCACCGTACAGTGTGACATTGCTGTAAGCTTCCAGGGTTTCGTCCAGTTCAATCTGATTTCCGTGGGCGTCGGTAAATGTCACCGCTGCCGCATTGCCGATGAGTCCGGCGCAAAGCGCCGTTACCAGCACCAGTCCCAGGATCATCCGTACCTTTTTCATGTTGTTTCCTCCTTGCTTTTCGCGTTCCGGATATAAAAAGAAATGCGCCGCTTCAGCCTCCTGCAGGAAGCCTTCGGCGCCTTCTGACACCGGAATGGTTCCGATGTTCCGATTATATCTTTTCCCCGCTTGTGCAAGGACGTAACGGCTTGTGCCGACACGGGCAATATATCATGCGGCGTTTTGCTTTGTCAACCGATGCAGTCCAGCACGTTAAAGTGTGCTCTAAACCCACTTTTATGAATTGGTTTCGGATTTATTTGCGTTTATTCCCACTCTCGGTCTCATTTCTTTTTGTTTCAGTCTATTGTTTTCCACTTTTTAATTACGCCACATCGTTTCCGCCAAATTTGTACATCAGCCACACAAAGCCCCCGGCCGGCAGTTTCACCGCGCCGGTGTCGTATGTTTTCCCGTCCGTCAGGTTCACATACGGCTCCTGCTCCCGGATCCAGGCGATCTGCGGCTCGTCGGAAAAATTGAACAGGGCGATCAGCTTTTCCCCGCGATAGTACCGGCCGATCCCCAGCACATGGTCATTGCCGGTATCCGTCAGCCACGTATCCGCTTCGGTATCAAAAACCGCATGTCCGGCGCGCAGCGTTTCCATTTCCTTCAGTGCAGCAAACAGTTTCCCTTCCGGCGTCGTTTTCCGGGTCCGGCGGCGTGCCTTGTCCCAGTCCATCCGGCCCCGGTGCAGGTAACGGCTGTCCTCCCTTTTCAGTGGATCGTCATGGTACCCGTAATCATTTTCCGCCCCGATCTCATCCCCGCTGTACAGTACCGGCACCCCGCTCAGGGTGAACATGAACGCATGCAGCATTTCATCCAGGCGCAGCGCCTTGTCCATGGCCGCCTTGTCTTCGTTTTTCCGGGCGGTTTCAATGCCGCACAGGCTGGCCGTTGTGCCGCACAGGCGGGCATCCCCCAGCCTGGGATCATCGTTGTACAGTTCGCCCCGGGCAGGGCTTCCGGTCCATTTTCCGGTCAGGTAATCATTCAGGAAACGTTTATGGGGTACTTCCTCCTGGGCAAAATTCCGCAGGAAATCATAGTCCAGTCCCCAGCCGATATCATCATGGCAGCGAAGATAGTTCAGGAACGTGTATTGTTTCGGCAGGGCGAACACCTGGCCCAGCTGGTGCGCCAGCAGCCGTACGTCATGGGTGGCCACCGTGTGCCATACAGAAGCCATGGTCGTTACGTTGTACAGCAGATGGCACTCCGGCTTTTCCACCGTCCCGAAATAAGGCACCACCTTGCTGGGTTCCATGACTACCTCCCCCAGCAGAAGCGTGCCCGGGCAGACGATTTCACAGACCATCCGCATCATCCGCACCAGGGTATGCACCTGCGGCAGGTTGCGGCATGTGGTCCAGAGCGCTTTCCAGATATAGGGCACCGCATCCAGCCGGATAATATCCACCCCGTGGTTGCACAGGTTCAGCATGTTGTCTGTCATGTCGTTGAACACGGCAGGATTGGCGTAGTTCAGATCCCACTGATAGGGATAGAATGTGGTCATAACGATTTTCTGTGCTTCGTCGCACCAGGTAAAATTGCCCGGCGCAGTGGTCGGGAAAACCTGCGGCACCGTCTGTTCATAGGCATTGGGAATGTCCCAGCTGTCGTAGAAGAAATACCGGTGTTGGAATTCCTTTTCACCGGCCCTGGCCCGGCGCGCCCATTCGTGATCCTCGCTGGTATGGTTCATCACAAAGTCCAGGCATACGGCAATTCCCCGCTTATGGCAGTCCTCCGCCAGTTCGGCCAGGTCCTCCATCGTGCCGAGTTCCGGCTGCACCTTCCGGAAATCGCTCACGGCATATCCGCCGTCGCTGCGCCCTTCCGGGCTTTCCAGCAACGGCATCAGGTGCAGGTAGTTCACCCCGCAGTCTTCGATATAATCCAGTTTTTTCCGTACGCCCTGCAGGTTGCCCGCAAATTCGCTCACATACATCAGCATACCGACCAGGTCATGCCCTTTGTACCATTCGGGGAACGCTTCCCTGGCGCGGTCCATCATCTTCAGGGATTCGGGCCGTTCCTCCCAGCACCGGTAAAGCATTTCCGTAAAGTATTCCCAGGCACGCATATCATTGTGATACAGCTCGCAGTACAGCCATTTCAGCTCATCCGCATGGCGGCTGAAACGGTCGGCAAATTCAGTCTTCCATTCGCTGTTCATATATTCGTCCTCCTGTGTCTTTGCTTCATTATATCATCCGCTGAACAGAAAAACAATAAACAGAAAAGAATATAATCCGGTCCATACAAAAAAGAGGCGCAACCTGCGCCTCCGCATTCCGCCGTTTTTACCGGAAACGGGGAAACCGTCTTCGAAGTCCTTTCCAATCCCGGCGTTTACGATTTTTTCCGGATTATTGAAACAGCCTGGGCAGGAAGGACCGGATGCATCTGCGCCATACGGTCCAGTCATGGCCGCCGGGGAATGTCTCCCGGATGATTCCCAGTCCTTTGTCCTTCAGATATTCATCATCCCCGGCGAAGCTGTTCCAGTACTGGTCTTCCGTACCCATGGCACGGTAGAACACCCGAAACGCTTCGCCGAATTTTTCAGCGTCCTCCAGCATCTTCAGATACGGCTGGGGATCGTCCGTCGGCCACGGGGCCCGCAGGAACCCGCTGAACAGTCCGGCATACCCGAACAGTTCCGGATGGGTCAGCGTCGTAATGCTCGTCTGGAAACTGCCCATGCTCAGCCCGGCCATGGCCCGGTGCCATTTATCGGTCAGCACATTGTAACGGGATTCAATGAAGGGAATCAGGTCTTTGACCAGGATCTTCGGGAACAGCATCCGGTCGCTGGAATTTTCCGCCCTGGCCATACCGTTCCCCATGACAATGATCATTTCCGCCATCTGTCCGTCTGCCAGCAGCCGGTCGGCAATCCGGCCCACATGGCCCTGGAAGACCCAGCCGGTTTCATTCTCACCATAGCCGTGCTGCAGGTACAGCACAGGATACTTCTTCTGAGGATTATACGCCGGCGGCGTATAGACCAGGCAGATCTCATGCTTGCCGGTTACGGAGGACGGCACATAATGCCGCGTCACTGCGCCGTGTGCCACGCCGGGCAGTTTATCCCATCCGGCCATATCGTCCACCGGCACATCCACAAAGTTCATCGGACGGCAGCATCCGTATCCGATCGGCAGATACGGGCACAGTACATCCGCCCCGTCCACCTTCAGGAAGAAATACAGGAAACCGCGTCCCATATCGAACGTGCCTTCCCATGCGCCGTCTCCTGCTGGAGCCAGCGGGAATACCGTTCCGAAACGGTCAATCACAACTTCCTTCGCTTCTTTTGCAATTACCCGGAAGTGCACCCTGCCGTCCGGAAGGATTTCCGCGCCCTGGTCACCGTCCCGGCCCGATTCTCCGAAATACGGATCGAAAGATACAGTTACATCCAGCGGCCACTGTTGATTCATCATCAAACTCCCCTTTCTTATTTGAAAATTAGTACGAACAAATTTCCTGCTCATAATGTACCCGTAACCTGTGCAAATGTCAACAGCGTTTTTTTCTTCTCAATCCGTCCCCGGCATGCTATAATTCAGATGATCTTTTTGATGGAGGTGCTGCGGTGTATTACTATGAGAAAGACTACATCATGCGCCTCATCCACGGCATCGCCCGCACCCTCGCCCGGATCCTCTTCGGCAAAGACGAGGAAAACGGCGAAGAAATTGCTGCGGTCATGTCCCGGGCTGTGCATGAGAAAGACGATTATTTTCGCCGTATGATCGACGCCGGAGACATCAACAAAGCAGAAGACCGCCTGTTTGAAATGATCGAATCCTCTGCCTGGGCTGAGAAGGAAATGGCTGCCCTGGTACTTTCCTTCTATGATCACGCCAACAGCAAGCCGGATGAATTTCTGGCTGCCGCCGGATTCTCCCGGGAGGAAATTATCAGCGGATTGACCGACGCAATGAAAGCACTGGGAATGGAAATTCCGGAATACCTCAGAATTTAGGAAAGAACGATATTGATCACAAAACACCGTTTTCTGCCGTTAAGTGATTTGCATTAATCCCCAAAACAGTGTAGAATAGCACGGTTAACGGAAGGGGGCTGCAGTTGAATGTGGCACATTGTCGGAGATACCAGTTGCGATCTGTTTACACTGGACGGAGGGGAAGGCGTTTTTGACTTCGCCACAATTCCCTTTACCATCCGGATCGGCAGCAAAGAATATATTGATGATGAAAACATGCCCGTGGAGGAAATGCTCACGGCCAACGAAAACCACGCCGAACTGGCGCAGACCGCCTGTCCCTCCCCGGAGGACTGGCGCGAAAAGTTTGAGGCGCCCGGCCCGGTGCTGGCTTTCACCATTTCCAGCGCGCTTTCAGGCAGCTACAACAGCGCCTGCACAGCCCGGACGATGCTGCAGGAGGAAGATCCTTCCAAGCAGATAGCAATTATCGACAGCAAGGCCACCGGTCCGGAGCATGCGATGCTGATCCTGAAAGCCCGGGAACTGATTCTTGCCGGAGATCCCTTTGACGAAATTGAAAAGGCGCTGGAACTGGAAGCCGAAAAGATTCACACCACATTTGCCCTCGCTTCCTACCGGAACCTGATCAAAGCCGGGCGTGTCAGCCGCCTGATTGGTTTCATCGCCGGCCATCTGGGTTTCTGGGGAATCGGCATCGGATCGGATGCCGGTGAAATCGCCATCCGCGGCAAAGCCCGGGGCGACAAGGCGATGATCCGCTTCATGGTGGATGAAATCAAAAAGGTCGGCCTGGCCGGAGAAGAAATCCGCATCAGCCACTGCCAGAACCCGAAGGCCGCCGGAATGCTGAAGGAAGCGCTTGAAGCTGCCTTCACGAATATCCGTGTCATCCTGATGGAGACCCGCGGACTCGACAGCTTCTACGCCGAACGCCACGGCCTGATTGTCGGTTTCTGATCCCAATCAATTGACTGGAGGAACAAATGCGTAAACTGTTATCCATATTGCTGATCCTGATCCTGTTGTGTTCCGTTGCCGGAGCAGAAGAGGAAATCATTCTTTCTGATGATTTCCTCTTCGGTGTGGTTCCGGAATCCTCCGACATCACACCCGCATACCGTAGTGAGTATCATCCCGAAGGCCATGAAAACTGCTACTGGTGCACGCCCATGAGCCTGGCGGATGAAGAAGCCATCTGGGGCATGCTGACTTCCCCGATCACCGTCGTGGATATCGACATGAATAAGCAGACCGTGCTTTATGCACAGCCGGATGAATCCAGCGAAGCCATTGGTATGGTCACCGGCCAGAGCCAGGCGCTGCATGTCCTGGAGCAGGATGACAGCGGCTGGTCCCTGGTGGAAACCTATTCCACCAGTTTTCATGACAGCAAAGTCAAAAATTTCAACAATTTTGTCACCGGCTATATCCAGACCAAAAAGCTGAAAACGGTTAAAGTCAACCAGAATTACGGCATCATTATCGACAAGCTGACCCAGCGCCTGTATTTCTATAAGGACGGCCACCTGGAAACCTCCCTGGCCGTTTCCACCGGCAAATACAATCCGTCCGCCAAAAAGCAGCAGCCCTACAACGAAACCCGTTCCGGGGAATACCTGATTATCTATACCAAAACCGGTTCCCTGAATGATGAAGATTCCGGAATGATCTGCTCCTATGCGCTGAAATTCAATGCCGCCGATTATATTCATGAAGTGCCGCATAAGGTCAACGCGGACGGAACCAATAATTACCGCGGCTTCGAAGAAATCCTGGGCAAACGCGCCAGTCATGGCTGCATCCGTGTCCAGGCTAAAAAGAACCCGGCCGGATACAGCATGTCCGTTCTGGCCAGCCTGATCAAAAAGCGCCAGGATAAAAACTGCGTCAAAATCGTCATCTGGGAGGATTACCAGGGCCGCCAGGTGACCATTCCTTCGGACGATACCCCGTTGTATTACAATCCGAAGGGCGGTTCAATGTATCACGCCATCGCCGACTGTCCCAGCGTCAAAAAGAAATTCCTGCCGCTGACCGCCTTCACTTTCGGCGAATTGGACGAATCGCCTTACAGCAAGCTGACCCCCTGCCCCTACTGCCAGCCGACGCCCCGGCGGGCGGAACTGGAAGAGATCAACCAGCTTCATCTGGAATCCTCTCCCGGAGATGTCATGAGCGTCTGGAAACCAAAAAAATAACCGTTCCGGAATCGCATGCCGCTGCCGCCGTTTCGTGGCAGCGTTTTTGCATGATTTGATTCATATTATTCATTTTTGTCGAATTATTTCCTTTCCCATTGGCTGAAAATGAAATTTTATCTTGCAAATAATGCATTAATTTCGTTTTCTCCTTGCGGTATCCGCCTGTTCCCGCTATAATACCGCCATGCACGTTTTCAGGCGTGCCTCAAAGAACAAGGAGGTCCTTTGTATGGCGCTGACCATTTCTCATCGTTGTCTGAATATTGCCCCTTCCCTGACGCTGCAGATCGACACCCGGGCCAAAGAGATGGCCGCTTCGGGCGTAAACGTAATCGGTTTCGGCGCGGGCGAGCCGGATTTCCCGACTCCGCCGCATATCTGCGAAGCCGCCAAGGAAGCGCTGGATCTGGGTATGACCCGGTATACGCCTGTCCCCGGCACCATGGAACTGCGCATGGCGATTACCCGGAAAATGGAACGCGACCACGGACTGACTTATTCTCCCCAGGAAATTCTGGTTTCCAACGGTGCCAAGCATTCTCTCTTCACGATTTTCCAGACGATTCTCGACCCCGGCGATGAAGTGCTGATTCCGACGCCCTGCTGGGTTTCCTATCCGGAAATGGTCCGGATGGCCGGCGGTGTGCCGGTCTTTGTTCCCACCAATGAAGAGAACCGTTTCATCCCCAGCAATAAGGACATTGCGTCAAAGGTAACCCGGCGGACCAAGGCGATTATCATCACCTCTCCGTCCAACCCGAACGGCTCTGTCTGGTCCCGGGAGCAGCTGCAGTACGTCGGCAACCTGGCTGTCACCCATCCTTTCTATATCGTTTCGGATGAAATCTATGAAAAGCTGCTCTACGATGGCCGTGAACACCTGTCCATTGCCCAGCTCGGCGAGCAGATCAAGGCCCAGACCTTTATCGTCAACGGCGTCAGCAAGGCCTATGCCATGACCGGATGGCGCATCGGCTACTGTGCCGCCCCCCGGCAGGAAATCGCCGCCATGAGTGCCTTCCAGTCCCAGGCTACCAGCAATGCCAATGCCATGGCGCAGCATGCGGCCGCCGTCGCGCTGGATGGGGACCAGTCCTGTGTTTATGAGATGCGGGAACAGTTCCAGGCCCGCCGGGATGTCATGGTGGATCGAATCAACGCCATTCCGGATATCAGCTGTCTCAAACCGGAAGGCGCCTTCTATGTCATGATGAACATCCGCAACCTCCTGGGCCGTGCCTATAACGGCCGCGTCCTGGAGGATTCCATGGACTTTGCGGAACTGCTCCTGGCCGAGAAACACGTCGCCGTCGTGCCGGGCATCGCCTTTGAGGCGGAAGGCTTCTGCCGCCTGTCCTATGCGATTTCCAAGGAAAAGATCAATGAAGGCCTGGATCGGATCGAGTCCTTCATCAACGAACTGAAATAAGGAGGACCCTTCATGCTGAAGTTTGACCAGACCACCAATCTGCTGATGCAGGCCAAGTACCACTACACCCTGCAGGATGTGGAAGAGCCGAACCTGTATCGCGAAATCTACGACTATGAGCACGTGCCGAAGGTGGCCTTCAACATGCGCCATGTGCCCATGCAGATGCCGGAGCATATCTGGATTACCGATACCACCTTCCGGGACGGACAGCAGTCCGTTTCACCCTTCACACCGGAGCAGATCCTGCACCTGTTCAAGCTCATGAGCCGCCTGGGCGGCCCTCTGGGCATGGTGCGCCAGAGCGAATTTTTCCTCTATACGGAAAATGATAAAAAAGCCCTTCGCCTGTGCCAGGAAGCGGATCTTCCCTTTCCGGAAATCACCACCTGGATCCGGGCCAACGAAAAGGACTTTGAGCTGGTCAAGCAGGCTAACGTCGCGGAAACCGGCGTCCTGGTTTCCTGCAGCGACTATCACATCTTCAAGAAAATGCATCTCACCCGTTCCCAGGCGATGGACAAGTATCTGGGCATCGTCAAATCCGCCCTCAGCTACGGCATCCGGCCCCGCTGCCACTTCGAAGATATTACCCGGGCGGACTTCTATGGCTTTGTCGTTCCCTTCGCCACAGAGCTCATGAAGCTTTCCCGCGAAAGCGGCATCCCGATCAAAATCCGTGCCTGCGATACCATGGGTTACGGTGTCAGCTATCCCGGCGCCGCCCTGCCCCGCAGCGTTCCCGGCATTATCTACGGCCTGCGGCACTTCGCCGAAGTCCCCTCCGAACAGCTGGAGTGGCATGGCCATAACGACTTCTACAAGGTCGTTTCCAACGCTGCCACCGCCTGGCTTTACGGCTGCTCCAGCATCAACTGCAGCCTGCTGGGCATCGGCGAGCGCACCGGCAACTGCCCCCTGGAAGCCATGGCCATTGAATATGAATCCCTCCGCGGCAATACTGCCGAAATGGACCTCACTGCCATCACCGAGATCGCGGATTATATGGAACGGGAGATAGGTATCGAAATCAGTCCCCGCCAACCCTTTGTCGGCCGCCATTTCAATGTTACCCGCGCCGGCATCCATGCAGACGGCATGCTGAAGGACGAGGAGATCTACAATATCTTCGATACCTCCGCCATCCTGAACCGCCCGGCTTCCGTAGCCGTGGACAACCGCGGCGGCACCGCCTCCATCGCCCACTGGATCAACAGCTATTTCCGCCTCACCGGCGATCATACCATTGATAAGTCCGACCCGCTGGTTGTCGAAATGCGCCGCGAAGTGGACGAGCTTTATGCCAACGGCCGCAACACCGTCATGGGCGATGAAGAGCTGGAAATCATGGTCCGCCGCTGCAACGTCGACCGCTATGAGCACCTGCTCTTCCACAAGAGCAAATAAGCCGGAAGGAAAACACGTTCCGTTTCGTTTTATGGTTATCAAACGCAAAGGAAATTTGTTGCCATGAAAAAAATCACGGCTGTCCTTCTGGCCATGATCCTGGCGCTGTGCAGTTTTTCCTTCGCCCTGGCCGACGATCCGGATGAAATTCCCGGCACAGTTGAAATACCCTACGCCGGATTGACATTTGTCCCGCCGGAAGCCTACCGGAATGCGGTCGGCCAGATTGTCTATAATGGGTATGACCAGCTCGGAGCGTCCAGTTATTATGCTGCCTGGTATTACTGCGCCATGACAGAGGATGAGCTGAACGCCATTTATGCCGGTGAAAAAGCAATCGATGAAACCACGCCGATCGCTGTCCTGTTCTATTCATTTACGCTCGGAAACGGCATTGATCTGGACAATCTGATTGAATTAACCGGATTTGACAAACAGTATTTTCACGAAATCGGCAAAGCAGGCGATTATTCTTTCTACTTTTATATGGAACCGATACAGGAATTCATTGATGCCATTAATTCGGTTTACAGGGATGAATATATGTCTCTGATCAATCAGCCGGATTTGGCCGTTGCGGCTTTCACCTGCTATGAACCGCTGGACAGATACGCCTCCATGATCGGCTCCAAAGTGGAATTCACCACCTCGGACCTGGACGGCAATACGGTTTCCTCCACGGATCTCTTCGCGCAGAATGAAATCACCATGGTCAACATCTGGGCCACCTGGTGCGGCCCGTGCGTTGGCGAACTGGCGAAACTGCAGCAGATCCATACACGCCTGCAGGAGAAAAAATGCGGTATCGTCGGCCTGCTGGATGATACGGACCTTGATTCCGCCCGTCAACTGGTCGCTGACAACGGTGTGGAATACCCGGTAATCCTTGCCCCGGATAATTTTTATACGCTTTTCCCCATCGAAGTCTACCCGACTTCCTTCTTCATCAATCAGGAAGGTCAGATCATTGCCGATCCGCTCATTGGCGCCTATGTGGATTTGTATGAACCCACCATTGAATCACTCCTGGATGTCCAGTAAAAAATCGATCGGCCGGATCAATCGATCCGGCCTGTTTTATTTCTGTCATCCTGAATGCAGTAAAGGATCTCCGCCCCAACTAACCACTAGCAACTAACCACTAATCACTATTTTTGGATTTCCTCAATCAATTCCAGCACCCGCTTTGTTCCGTCCGCCGGCGGAGCATTTTTCAGTGCTTCCGTCAGTTTCTCCCGGTCCTCCCATGTCTCCATTACCGCCTGGACCATGGATTCCTTCGTCATGTTTTCCTGCAGCAGCACATGGCACAGTCCCCGCTTCTGCAGGCTTTTCGCGTTCAGGATCTGGTCGCCCCGGCTGGCGCCTTTCGGATACGGAATCAGCAACATCGGCCGCCCCAGCGCCTGGAACTCGCACAAAGCGTTCGCCCCGGCCCGGCTCATCACCAGGTCGGTGCATGCCAGCGCGTCCGGCAGTTCGGCATCCAGGAATTCCACCTGTTTGTACCCTTTCTTTCCGTCCAGTGAAGGCTCCAGGTTTCCTTTCCCGCATACATGCAGGATGTCAAATGTCCCGGTCAGCTCGTCCAGTGTCTTCCGCAGGCAGGCGTTCACGCTCTGGGCCCCGGAGGATCCGCCCATCATCAGCAGCACCGGTTTCGACCCGTCAAATCCGGCCAGTGCCAGCCCCTTTTCCCGGCTCCCCCGGAACAGTTCCGGCCGCAGCGGCGTGCCGGTCATCTCCGCCTTCTTTCCCAAAGCCTCCGCGCATTCCGGAAAAGTCGTGGCAAACCGTTTCGCGAATGGTTTGCAAAGCTTGTTAGCCAGGCCGGGTGTCAGGTCGCTTTCATGGCAGAGCACCGGAATTTTCCGCAGCCATGCGCCGAACACGACCGGCACCGCCACAAACCCGCCCTTGGAAAACACGACGTCCGGCTTGATTTTCCCCATCAGATGGGCACTCTGAAACGCCCCCGCAACCACCCGGAAGGGATCGGTAAAGTTCTGCCAGGAAAAGTATCGGCGCAGCTTTCCGCTCTTGACCGCATGATAGGTAACGCCTTCCACGGCTTTCATTTTAGGCGCTTCCATCCCGTTTTCCGTTCCCACATAGTGAATTTCATATCCGGCTTCCTTCAGGTGCGGAATCAGCGCCAGGTGCGGCGTCACATGGCCCAGGGTACCGCCGCCGGTCAGAACAATCTTTTTCATGAAGTCTCCTCCTGTATCAGTTGCCTTTTCCATCCGGGTATGGTATAATCCCTCCCGTCGCCGGAGTGGCGGAATGGCAGACGCGGCGGATTCAAAATCCGTTGCCCTCAAAAGCGTGCGGGTTCAAGTCCCGCCTCCGGCACATACTTCAGTCTTGTGAATCGTTTTTCACAGGGCTTTTTCATTTCCGCTTGTGCCCATTATGCCACAATCCATATCCCATGTCAAAACGTCCCTTATCCGGCACATCCGACTGTTGCGTCCGGTTCCGGATACCTGTTATTTCTGCATGTGACAATTCGGAACCATATCTGGTTGCATTTTTCATTTTGTGCTATACTGATCTGTAATCTTTTCTGCCTGCTGCCAAGCGTTCCGTCCTGAATGGGAAACGTCAACCGGCAGCATCATGTTCCTTTGTAATTTGAGGGAGCTTCCGCAGCTCCCAGAAGGAGTGACTCGCATGATTTCCCTGATCTTGTCCCTGGTAGTTCTCCTGGTGGGTTATCTGTTTTACAGCCGGCTGACAGAAAAGGTTTTCGGCCCGGATGACCGCGAAACCCCGGCTGTGGCCATCAACGACGGCGTGGACTGCGTGCCCATGAAGCCCTGGAAAGCTTATCTGGTACAGCTGCTGAACATTGCCGGCACCGGGCCCATCTTCGGGCCGCTGATGGGTGCGGTTTTCGGCCCGGTCGTCTTCCTGTGGATTATCCTGGGATCGATCCTCGGCGGCGCCGTACATGACTATATGAGCGGCATGATCTCCAGCCGTCACGGCGGAAGCTCCATCGCGGAACTGTCCGGCACTTACCTGGGCAGCGCCGCCAAATGGATTATGCGGGTTTTCTCCGTCGTGCTGCTGATCCTGTGCGGCGTTGTGTTTGTCACAAGTCCGGCAGGACTGCTGGATAAGCTGACGCCGGACTGGATGAACGGCACCTTCTGGGCGGTTGTGATCCTCGCCTATTACCTGCTGGCCACACTGCTGCCCATTGACAAAGTCATCGGAAAACTCTATCCGATCTTCGGCGTGCTGTTGGTCACCATGGCTGCAGCCGTCATCGGCGGCATTATTTTCTCCGGCGGAAAATATACCATCCCGGAAATTTCATTTGCCAACCTGCATCCGGAAGGAACTCCCGTATGGCCGTATATGTTCATCACCGTGGCCTGCGGCGCCATTTCCGGTTTCCATGCCACCCAGTCCCCGATGATCGCCAAGTGCATTACCAATGAGAAACAGGGACGGAAAATCTTCTACGGCGCCATGGTCGGCGAATCGGTGATTGCCCTGGTCTGGGCAGCTGCCGGTGTTGCCTTCTACGGTGCCACCCAGGTGCTGAATGATGCCCTGAAAGCCGGCGCCTCCAATGTGGTCTACGACATTTCCAAAGGCGTTCTTGGTACTTTCGGCGGCGCCCTGGCGATTGTCGGCGTCATCGTATGCCCGATCACTTCCGGCGACACGGCTTTCCGGAGCGCACGGCTGGTTCTTGCTGAAACCTTTGGATTGAACCAGAAACCCATTCGCAACCGGCTGCTGATTACGATTCCCCTGCTGCTCATCGGCGGCCTGCTTACCTGGTTTGCGATCTCCAACAGCAACGGCTTCCAGATTATCTGGCGCTATTTCTCCTGGTCCAACCAGACCCTGGCGATGATCTCCCTGTGGGTGGCCACCTCCTATCTGGTCAAAGTCGGAAAGAGGAAGTATGGTTCCCTGCTCACCGCGCTGCCGGCCACGTTTATGTCCGCCGTCAGCCTGACCTATATTCTCATGGCACCGGAAGGCTTCAGACTGTCCTCCGGTATCGCGTACCCTGCCGGCATCGTATTCGCCTGTGTCATGTTCGGCCTGTATCTCTGGATGTACAGCCGTTCACGTCAGCAGCTTAAGTAAATCACTTTCCCTGCCGCAATCACAATCCGTTTTTCAGAACAACCGGGAGGCTCCAGTATGAAAACAGACAGGCTCTGGGTCAACGGAAATATCCGCCGGACCAGTGAAATCAATGACATCCTGCGGGAATTTGCAGCCAATTCCGGAATCACCGGAAAAAACGTACTGCATATGACCTTGCTCGCGGAAGAAATGCTGGGCATGGCCAATCAGCTTCTGAAGGATTTTGACGGCGAAATCTGGCTGGAAACGACCTCCGACGGATATGAAATCATCCTCGAAGCGGATGTCCGAGAAAACGAAGCAGGCGTTGCAACCGCGCCGGATGCACCTTTGGGATTCATGGCAAAAATTGCGGAAATGCTGAATTGCTCCTATATGTTTGAAGACATTTCGGAAATGCCGGAAAACCTGGCCGCCATGCTCCCCGATTACCTGAGTTACGGTCTTCGGGAAACAGGAAGCACCCCGGTCTGGGCCGGCAAATGGTCACTGTCCTTATATCGCAGCAATCTCCGGAAGGTTCCGGATTCCGGGCTGAATCTGGATGAACTGGAAAAATCGATCGTTGCCAGCCTGGCGGACGATGTGACAATCGGCATTCACGGCCGCCGGCTCCGTCTTGCAATCATCAAAAAAAATCAGGTAAAGCCCTGCATAAAGCAAAGAACGGAATAGAGGAAGAGAGGCCTGTTTTGAAAGAACGTTTTTACAGAATCGGAAATGCCCTGAAGCACATCGGAATCCGGTCGCTGGTCCTTGCCCTGGTTGTCCTGCTGATCACCGCCGGACTGGCGACGTTTGTCGGCATCCGCATCAGCGCAACGGAATGGGATGCCGTGCAGAGCCAGGGGAAGCTGAACGCCAGGGAAGCGGCAATCGAATATGACCGCTGCCTGCTGACCCGGGTGAACATCGTCACGCTGGTCGGACACCAGGTTGAGCATATGCTTCAGTCCGGCACTGCCAATGATGCGATTGAGGAATACCTTTCTGAGCAGACCCACAATATCATTGCAACGCTGGACCCCAGCACCACCGGCCTTTACGGATGGATCAACCGAGAATACCTGGACGGGGCAGGCTGGGTTCCCGATGCGGATTATGTCCCTGTGGAACGCCCCTGGTATGTTGAAACAATGGCTTCTGATCAGGAAATCACCTTCATCGAACCATACCTGGACATGCAAACGAACACTGTCATGATGACAGTTACGGATCTCATGAGCGACGGAGAAAGCGTCGTGGCAATGGACGTCAGCCTGGAGCCGATTCAGAAAATCATTGAACAGGTGGCTTCCGGCACGGAAGGCAGCCAGGCGTTCGTATTGGATTTAAATGGCACCGTTGTCGCCCATTCGGATGTGGAGCAGCTGGGCCGCAATTACCTGAATGAGCCTGACAGCCTCGGAGGTGCCGTCGCGCAGAAGATTCTCCGGGACAGGCAGATGCAGTTTGACCTGAAAGTGCCGGAAGGATTCTATTCCGTTTATGTGGATAAGCTCGAAGGCGGCTGGTACAGTGTCAGCATGATCAATGCCGATATCTGGTACCGCCCGCTGCGCCGGGCCATGATTATCTTCTTCGTGATCCTCTCCCTCGTCGTCATTTTCCTGGTTTCCGTTTTCCTGCGCCTGAGTGCCAAAAATCTTGCTTTGCAAAGGCTTCACACACGCATACGCCAGGAGGAAACCCGCAGGAAAGAGCTCAAGGCGCTTTCTGAAACAGACCGGATGACAGGCCTGTACGACCGTGTGAACGGTGAGCGCCAGGTGGAGGAACTGCTGGCCGAGAATGGCATCGGCATGTTTGTTGAATTGGATATTGACGATTTCAAGGCAATCAATGATACATACGGCCATCAGGCGGGAGACCGGGCCATTCAGTTTGTGGCGGATTCCCTTCGCAGCACATTCCGCACAAACGATGTCCTGATCCGGCTCGGCGGGGATGAATTCGGCGTCTTTGCCATCGGCGTCACCACCCGGGAAATGGGCGACGCGCTGATTCACCGGCTCTTCCGGCAGCTCAGCAACAACAATATACCGGAGCTTTCAGGAAAAAAGATCAGCATCAGCGTCGGCGCCGTGATCCACAGCGGAGAAAAGGCATCCTCCTTCGGCGATCTGTACGCTGCCGCTGACAGCGCCATGTATCACAGCAAAAAGAGATCCGGAAACAGCCTGACCTTCAGCGAATAATAAACAGAGGGGAACCCGAAATGCGGCAGCTGCTGAAAAACGCGAAAATCTATGACGGAACCGGCGCGGAGCCTTATCAGGCGGATATCCTGCTGAAGGATGACCGGATTGCGAAGATTGCCGGCAGCATCGATCTTCCGGCGGATCAGGTATATGAC
Organism: Clostridia bacterium; assembly: GCA_017429695.1. GTDB lineage: Bacteria > Bacillota > Clostridia > Christensenellales > Aristaeellaceae > Aristaeella. Next base: position 34,759 of record JAFROK010000040.1, read on the forward strand.
CTGGCCGGGAAGTCCGTTTCCTCCGGTTTTATCGATGCCCACTCCCATAACGACTGGTTTGCCATCAAAAAGGATCCGCTTCCCTATTTCAGCCCCTTCCTGCGTCAGGGAATCACCACCTTCATCACAGGTAACTGCGGCATTTCCGAGATCGGTTTTGAAAAGGGCAATTCCTTTACGGACAAACTGGGCGGCGGAATTTTCGGTTTCCGGGAAACCACCGGCCAATACGGCACAGCGGAAGCATACTTCCGGGCAACAGACCGGCAGATGCCCTGCAATATGGCGGTGCTGGCCGGTCACTGTTCTGTCCGTGCGGCAGCCGGAGGCGTGGAGAACAGGCCGCTGACCCCGGAAGAGGAAAAGCGGATGCTGGATCTGCTGGAACAGGCGCTGCAGCAGGGTGCCGCCGGTATTTCCCTGGGACTGATGTATCAGCCGGGCCTGTATGCCGGTACCGATGAGCTGAAAAAGGTTGCCGCCCTCTGCGTGAAATACGGCAAGCCCCTGACGGTGCATCCCCGGGCGGAATCAAAGGTTTCCATGGCCTATCCCCAGCTGTTCGGCCGTTCCCACCTGCTCCGTGCGGTGGATGAACTGGTGGAGATTGCAAAGGGCACAAACCTGAAGCTCCAGTATTCCCATGCGATCTTTGTCGGCCGGAAAACCCTGAAGGACAAGGATGAACTGCTGAAAATCTTCGCCCGGCTCCGTGCCGAAGGTGTGGATGTCATGTTCGACATCTATAACGAGTGCCTGGGCGTGTCGGTGATTACCGTCATTCTTCCCGCCTGGTACCAGGGCATGACGGAAAAGCAGCGGTCCGGCCTGCTTACCCGTCTGAAGCTGGCCATTCTGATCAAGGCCTCCAGCATCCTACTCGGATTCGGGTTCAGGGATATCCAGATTGCCTACATTGGTCCGGGATATGAAAAATATGAAGGAAAGACGGTTCATCAGATTGCGAAAGAAGAAGGAATTTCTGACCTGAAAGCTTATCTGATGCTTTGCGAAAAGAGTGGATTCGTCGGCCGTGTCAACATGGGGCCTTATTCCACGCCGGAGATTATCAGCGACTTTGAGCACAATGAATACTGCCTGTATATGACCGATGCATGGGTGGAGGATCATGGCGTCCAGAATCCTGCGATATACGATTGCTACCCGAAATTCCTTCGGGATTCCCTGCGGGGCACCGGAGATACCCTGCCGAATACAATCCGGAGAATGACCGGTGCCATTGCCGACCGGTTTATGCTTCCGGACCGCGGTTACCTGAAGGAAGGTTACTATGCAGACCTGACCGTCTTTGATGAGGAAGCCCTGAAAAACGGCATTCCGGATCAGGAAAAGCCCTTCGGCATTGAAAAAGTCTTTATCAACGGCGTTCAGGTGCTCAGCGAAAACCGGCTGGATGAAAGCGCACTGAAAAAGACCGGGCATGCCATCCCGGTCTTCGGATAATCAATCCAATCACGGTGCCTGTGGCCCCGCTGGCAGACTCGCCGCGGGGCCACAGGATATCTTCTGCCGGCCGATAGTTTTCATCCAGTGCTGGAATATTCACCGGCAGTGTACCACTGGGTTCTCCTTCTCCGAACGCCGCGCACAGGGCGACCGGCAGGTTGGCCGACCAGGTGGTATCCTCCGCCGGAATCTGCCGCATCGCGCTTCCCCAGTAGCTCAGCAGGATCGCATCCGCCTCCGGGAATCGTGCGGCGTCATAAGGCAGCTGGCAGCTGACAAGGATCACGGTCTTCCCGGCTGCATGAACCGCGTCAATCACCTTGTCAAATGTGCTGGAAGAGAAACCGTCATCCGTGGCCGGATCCATGCATGCCCAGCTGTACACCCGGTGTACCAGGACCACATGGTCCGCTTCCGTTGCCGCCTGAATGCATTCATCCTCATTGTCCCGCGTATTTTTCATCACCAGGATCTCCGCGCTTTCGGGAAGCGCGTTTTTTTCTTGCAGCAGCTGCCGGGCAAAATCCCCGGTACCCGCGCGGCTGGCGCAGGAATCCGCGAAGAGGATCAGCGTTTTCTCCCCCGCCGCCATCCGTACCGGGAAAGCATCCTGTTCGTTTTTCAGCAGCGTCAATGCCTTTTCCGCAATCTGCCATTCCGTTTCCCGGTGGGCTTCAGAACCGATCCCGCTCTTTGCGGCTGCAATCTGTTCGTCCGTAACCGAAAACTCCGTCCGGTCCAGCAGCCCGTATTTCTGCTTCATCTTCAGGATCCGGCGGACGGATTCATCAATGCGTTCCTCGCTGATTTCCCCGCGCCGCACCAGTTCCATGGCAATATTGACATAATTTTCCGTCTGGCGGAAAAGATCCGTATCCTTGACGCACGGCAGGATCAGCAGGTCCACACCGGCCCGGATGGTCAGCCGGATCGTATCCTCCATGCTGAAGTTATCCGCAACGGCCGCCATGTCAAGCGCGTCGGAAACAATCACGCCGTCAAAGCCCATGTCGCCCCGCAGGATATCCGTCAGGATCGTCCGGCTCATGGTTGCCGGAAGGTACACCTGCTCCCCGGTGGAAACGGAAGTGTACATTTCCTGCTCAATCTGCGGATACTGGATATGGGCCGTCATCACCATGTCCGCCCCGGCTTCGATGCCCGCCCGGAACGGAATCAGTTCACAGGCCTGCAGTTCCTCATAAGTACTGTTGATGACCGGAAAACCGGTATGGCTGTCCGTATCGGTGTTCCCGTGCCCCGGAAAATGTTTCAATGCCACAGCCCGTCCGGTATCATGCAGGCCGCTGACAAAAGCAGTGCCGAAGGCCGCGACAGTCTGCGGATCATCGGAGAAGGAACGGATATCGATCACCGGATTGGCCGGATTGCTGTTGATATCCACCACCGGTGCGAAATCCGCCTGGATGTCCAGCAGGCGCAGTTCATCCCCGAGGACAGCCGCCATCTTCCGGGCGTTTTCCGGATCCCCTGTGGCGCCCAAGGCCATATTGCCTGTACCCTGCATGCTGTAGCCGATCCGGTTGACTCTTCCGCCCTCATGATCCGTAAAAATCATCTGGGGCAGCCCGCCGCCGGCCCGGTTCGTTGTCTGCAGGTCCTCAATCAGCCGGAGGGTTTGCTCCGGATCCGTAAAATTCTCGGCAAACAGCAGAATCCCGCCGAAGTGGTCCCTGCTGATCATTTCCCGGATTTCGTCGTTCAGTTCCGTAATATTGACGCCCTTGGATTCCTCCGCCGGGTTCTCTGCGCCGTCCTCCGGCACTTCCTTCCATATCCGGAAGGAAGCAATCATCATCTGGGCCACCTTATCCCGCAGGGACATCCCGGACAGAATCTGTTCCACCTCATCATTTTCCGTCTTTTCAGCCGCCGCGCAGCCGGAAAACAGCAGTGCGAACACAAGCAACAGACTGATCAGTTTCATGGTGCCATCCCTCCGTCTTTCTCTTTATTGCCATTTTGCCGGGAAAGAGCCTTCCCAGGCAAAGTCCTCCGGGAACGTCATATTTTCACCATCCCAGTGAATCTCGATCCGTTCCATTCTGCATTTCCGCAGGAACAAATCTTCCAGCTCGTATTCCAGGTAATAGGTTCCGGCCGGCAGCGTGATTTCCTGAACGTCCAGCGCCCGATACATCTTTTTGCTCTCGCTGGCCATATAGGACACGGTGGTGCCGTCCGCTCCGGCAACCGGATACAGCAGCCTGTATTCCTGGCCCGCCAGCATGGCCAGCGGCGTCACATTGCGGTTCGGCATTTTGCTGTTTTCGTCATATCCTTCCCAGACACCGTAGATTTCATACGCGCTGTTCAGGTCACCATCTGTTCCGTCCTTTGAAATCGTCCGCCCGCAGCGAAGAATCGCGTTCTCCGTATTGATCTGCACCGGAATGTTGTATACTCTGGTGATATAGTCGTTCTGAACCATGTCAATGCAGCACAGGGTGCCGTCCACCGCCGGCCAATGCATGGGATCATTGGCCAGGAAAATCAGTCCGTCTTCATCAGCCATATCATAGCTGCAGCTGGTCTTTCCCAGCCGGATGATCTCACCGGTTTCCGCGTTCAGCTGATACAGAGTGTAGTAACCGTCGCTCAGGCTAAAAATGGCCGAATCCGGAACCTTGATCCCGGGCAATCCGTTACTGGTAGCAAGCGTCCGGGTAATGGTCACTTGCATCTGCTCAATTGTGTCAATATGCGGCAGCTTCTCCACCTGTTCATATACCTCATCCGGTGCGCTCCAGCCGGATATGGCGTCGAGGAAAGCCAGGTAGGCAGGCAGCGGAAAATTCTTTGCATAGTGATCCATTTCCTCGTTGGTAAAGCCGGCCGGATAGCAGAAGGTCAGTCCGCGCGCTTCGCTGCGCCCGGGCCCGCGGACAATATAGACAACTGCCTCCTGAAGAGCACTCATCATATTGCCAAGCTGTTCAGGGTTCGTGATGTTGTTCATCTGTACATCATAGATGATACTGCCGAAATCACGCATGTTCTGCTGTCCGTCGCCATATTGCTCCGTTTCATAGATCTGCCGTGTATATTGGCTGATCAGCTTCACATTGCTCCGGAGAGAATCCCCCATCATGCTGAAAAACTGTTCAAATGACGCCACCAGCGGATCAATTTTGCTCAGGTCGATCACCGACCAGGTCAGTAGGGATTTATCCCGTTCTTCCTCAAGGTCGGCATACTTGATCGCGGTCATATCGCAGATGCATCTTCCCAGCCATTCGCCTCCCAGCTGAGGGCAGTTGACCAGCGCCCTCAGCCAGTCGCTGATGGCGGTACCCTTTCCGGGTACGTTTTCCTCAGAGGCCACCATCCATCTCGCGGAATCCTTCACTGCCCATGCGGTTTCGATATTGGCCATCAGGCATGCATCAATCACCAGCGTTTCCAGCTGAACGCTGCCGCCCTTCAGTGCCTGTTTCAGTTCATCCAGATACATGACATCGCCTTTGAAAAGCTCGTCAATAAACAGGCCGGATCCGGATCCGCCGCCATGGTCCCACAATACCAGCGCATACTTTTTCGCCGGGTAGTTTTCCGCACTCCAGCGGATAAAATCAGCCAGTGTGTTCGGATCTGCCATGCTTCGAAGCGGCAGCGTCTCCTTCAGTTCAAAGGGATACACGTTGCTCTGCAGATGCGATTCCACAAATTCCCTGGGAAGATCCGTCGGATAATAACGGTAATACCAGCGTTGCAGGGCATCCGTTGCAATGTCCATATTCAGTTCCTGCGCATGCCATTCCGTACATCCGCCGGTTTCAATCACGATATTCACCTTCGGAGTATCCAGAATCACTTCAAACTCTTCATCCGCATTTTCCGGGGAGTCCACATCATCCCACGAAAAACCGAACGGATAATTAACTGTGGAAATCTCTATCAAGTTGTCGGTGGCGTATTCATATTTCGATTCCAGGTCTGACCCGCAGAAATAAAACATCACCGTCCATTCGTCCGGTTCCCGGGTTTCTTCCGCCGATGCGCCTGCCGGACTGCTCAGCATGATCAGCATAAGCGCCGCCGCCAGCAGGATCCATCCTGTCTTCTTCATTGATCCGATCCAGCTCCTTCCGTTTTCCGGAGTCTCAGCGCGGATTGTGTTCCACCGTCTCCTGGTAGGCTTTGTAGGTCGTGGTAAACAGCAGTTCCCGTCTTTCTTCCTTGTTGCCGCGGTACCAGATCTTGTATGTTTCCACCACATACCCTTCCCGGGCTTTTACCGTCGTTTTGGATTCGCCCGGCTGCAGGTCTGTATTGATGACATAATTGATACCGGTCGGTTTCGGAATGGTCTTGACCAGCTTGCTTTCCAGGTCGATTTTTACGTCTTTTCCGAGGCTGTACCCGTAAATATTCACCGTCACCTTCCGGTCGGAATATCCGGCCACAATGAATACCGGCCACTCCGTATTATTCCGGAACTTCATGTCCAGCCCGGGATAGTTCACCGTCGCGTCAAAGCCCTTTTCAATATAGCTGGACGGCCACGCGTGCGGATTCCGCTCCAGGATTTCCAGGTCCGCCCTCACCGCCGCATTGAACAGCGTGGAGCTCGTCTGGCATACGCCGCCGCCGACCTCGTCCTTGCTCTGCCCGCCCGCAATGGCCGGTGCCTCCTTGTAGCCTTTTTCCGCTGTCCGCTCTCCGGTGGCGCCGTTGAAGGAGAAGATTTCCCCCGGCAGTACAGTAATCCCGTTGATCGCTTTCGCGCTCAGCTCAATGTTCTTGTTGCGGTTCTTGTCCTTCGTGGTCGTGGTGGTATAGGCGGAAATCAGGCCGAACCGGTTCATCAGTTCCGTCCGGGTCACATCCGCCAGCACCTTTTCGGGAATAAACCTTACGGTGTCGGATGTTGTGCCGCCGTCCAGGATGCCGGCCAGAGTCGCGTACATATATTCCGGATCCAGTTTCGCGCCGGGCTGGTCCTCGGTAAAGGTAAACGTCTTGCTGCCGAAGTTGAAGGATTCCACCGTACTGTTCACCGGATCCCGGTTTACATAATTGGCAATGCCTTCCACCACGGTCCGCAGTGCCTTGTGGTCATAGCTCTGTTCTGTCCACAGGTACAGCGGTTCCCTTTCGAGTTCTTCATACCGGCTGATCCGTTCCTCCAGCGGCGTGCGGTTGCCGCCCAGGTCTTCCGTATTGTTTCTCCCGGTGGCCCAGGCCTTGTCCACCGTCGCGGTAATATTCCGGGTAAAAGGAACCCGCTGGTTGTTCACGTGCCACGTTTCATTGCCCACGCTGACCACGATGTCAAAATCCGTGTCAAGTTCCTGGTGGGCTGCCCTCACAGCCGCTTTGGCCTCTTCCCGCGTCATCCCGCCGACATATACGTTGTCAATATAGATATTGGGATAAATCCTATCCGTATAGATTTTCTTTTCCCATTCATCCAGCCATGTTTTTTTCTTTTCGTCCAGGGCCAGGATGCTGTTATTTGCAAAAGCATAATTCGGCAGCGAGTAAAAACGGATCCCCAGCACCTGCGGTGCCATAAATATCCCGGTGCCGATCAGCAGTAGCGCGCAGATCACGCATACCACAGCCCACCCGGTCTGCTTCTTTTTCTTTTTCCGGGGAATAAACCGTGTTTCCCGCGTCTGGTTCCCGTTAAACCGGTCAAAATCATCAAACAGCGTTGTCCCGGGTTCCCCCAGTCCGTCATCATACCGGTCATAATGACCGTTCCGCCGCTGCGGCGCCTCTGTATCCCGGGAAGCCGGCTTCAGGCATCCCGGAAGCTGTCCCCGGCTCAGATCGGGCCGCTCCTCCGGAATCACGTCCCAGTTTCCCTCATAATACTCGTACTCTTTCTTCCTCGCCATCTGAAACTCCCAGTCCACCAACCACTAACCACTGACCACTAACCACTAATCACTACCTCCGGTGATTCCTCACCGGACCCCTCACAATATCCCCGGCCTCGCATCCGGGCAGATCCATCCGGATGATCTCCCCGGCCACACCCAGGGTATCCATGACTTCCCCTGTCTTCTCCCGCAAAAACGGGGTGGCGGTCACCTTCCGGATGCCTGACAGTGTCATCAATTCCAGCGTTTCCCCGGCGAAAAACCGGTTTTTCAGCAGCAGCCTTGCCGCTCCAGTCTCCTCGTCCCGGCCGATTACCCGTGCGATAAACTCCTTCTCCTGGTGGAACCCCTCCGCCTCTCCCGGCGTTTCCGGTTTCCCCAGCAGGAACCCGGTATCGCTGTCCCGGTGGCTGGCGCTCTTCAGTTCTTCCGTCAGTTCCGGCAGCGCCTGTTCAAAGGCTTCCCGGCTCTCCGCCAGCAGGTCCAGCGCCCGGCGGTAAGCCCCGGTGACCACCGCGACATAGTATTCCGTCTTCATCCGGCCTTCAATCTTCAGGCTGGACACCCCGGCCCCGCACAGCTCCGGCAGGATCGGCATCAGGCACAGGTCCCGGGCGGAAAACAGATAGGTCCCCCGCTCGTCTTCCTCCACCGGCATATACTCTCCCGGCCGTTTTTCTTCCATCACCGCATACTGCCACCGGCACGGCTGTGCGCATTCCCCTCGGTTGCCACTGCGCCCGGTCAGGTAGGCGCTCAGCATGCACCGCCCGGAATAGGCCATGCAGCTTGCGCCGTGAACAAATGTTTCCAGCGCGATGCTGTCCCCCACGGTTTCTTTCATCCGCCGGATCCGTTCCAGGCTCATTTCCCGGGCCAGGATCACGCGCTCACATCCCATATCCCGGTACATCGCCACCGCTTCCGTGTTCACCGTATTCGCCTGGGTACTGACATGCACCGGCAGCTCCGGTATTTCCCGCCGGAGCCTGCGGATTGCCCCAGGGTCGCTTACGATCACAGCATCCGCACCGGCATTCCTGGCTTCCCGCGCAGCCTGGACAAACCCGTCCATTTCATCGTCAAACGGGTAGATGTTCATCGTTACATAAAATTTGGCGCCGGCTTCATGCGCGCTTTGTACCGCTGCGATCAGTTCTTCCCCGTCAAAATTGCCGGCCGATGCCCGCAGTCCGTAATGCTTCATCCCGCCGTATACTGCGTCCGCACCAAAGTGCAGCGCTGCATTCAGCGATTCCATGTTGCCGGCAGGGCAAAGCAGCTCCGGTATTTTCATTCTCCGATCCCCCTGGAGCGGTCGTATTCTTCCCAGTATTTTTTGTATGCCGCTACGTTGGAGTCATGTTCTTCCTTTGTCCGGGCAAACTTCAGCTTTCCACTGTTCGGCTCCATCGCGCAGAAGTACAGGATTCCGTCCGCCAGATCCACTTCGTTCGGATTCAGCGCCGCCCGGATGGCTGCCTGTGACGGGTTGCAGATCGGCCCGACCGGCAGCCCGGTTACCCGGTAGGTATTGTACGGGCTGTTCACCGCAAGGTCCGCGTTGGTCAGCGCCATCTTGCGAACGCCCGTGGCATAGTGCACCGTAACGTCGCTTTCCAGCTTCATCCCGCGCTTCTGGCGGTTGTAGAACACCGCGCTGACCCGGTCAAATTCCTCTTCCTTGGCTTCTTTTTCAATGATGCTGGCCAGGGTCAGCACCTGGTCCACCGTCATGGCCTTCTTGGAAATTTCCGTCCGGAATTCATCAAATACCGCTTCCGTCTGGCTCAGCATCTTCCGGATGATGGTTTCTTCGTCCGTTCCGATGTAGATTTCATAGGTGTTCGGCGCCAGGTATCCTTCCAGCGCATATTTCCGGTCCGAGCGTGACCGGCTTTCCAGCACCTTGTCGACGCATTCATATCCTTTGAAGGTTGTCCCTTCCCGGCACAAAGCCAGGAATTTCTCGTCGCTTTCCAGCACGCCGGTTCGAACCAGCTTGGCGGCAAATTCCTCAATGGTTTCGCCGGGAATCAGCGTAATATTCCGCACCCGCGGGTTGCCGTCGCCGGCGGTCAGCTGCTCCGCGATTTCTTCCATGGTCATGTTTTTCTTCAGCTGGTAGGTACCCACCTGGATTTTCTGGCCCATGCCCGCAAAGTCGCAGTAATATTTGAATACCGTTTTGCTCCGGATCAGTTCGTTTCCTTCCAGCTTGTTGGCCACGCTGTTCAGGCTCTGCCCGCTGGTAATTTCAAAGGTGTATTCTGCGTCATCGTTCGCGTCCACGGGCGCGGCAAACTCATCGTAAAGCTTATGCCATACGGTTGCCCCGATCCCGATCACCAGGATCATCACGGTCAGTGCCACCAGGATCGGCCGCAGGATCTGCCACAGTCCGCTGTACCAGAACAGCCCGTACTGCCGCTCATCCCGCATGCTGCGATAGGTGTAGTCCTTTTCCTGTTTCAATCGTTTATCCCTCAAGTCCCGGAATGCTCACGTCCACATCCGCGGCTTCCGTCACGATTTTGAAAATATCCGCCAGCGCCTGCTGCAGCCGCATCTCAGCCAGCAGGAACTGGCTCACCTCCGGTTTGGAAAACAGCAGCGTGGATATGCCGGAAAAGCGCTGCATATCCTCGCTGTCCGCCTGCTGTCCGCTCATGGCGGTCATCTGGATCGTCATCTGCAGCTTCCGGTATTCCTTAATCAGCGCAGCGGTGGTCTCGTCCTCCATCACAGTCTTTTTCAGTTCATGGTAGGTGGTATATTCCTCGCTGTCGCGGATATCCTGCGCCAGTTTGTAAGTGGATGAATAATCCATACGGTGTTCCTCCCCGTAAAGCGTTCAGAATTAAAACGGCCGGAACTGGAAATTTCTTCCCTTCCCGGCCTGTATTATACCTTTTTTCTGCTGTTTCCGCAATTGTGCGTCAGATGTCGAGAATGATCGGCAGGATCATCGGATTCCGCTTGATCTTTTCAAAAATGAAGTTATGCACTTCGTCCTTGATCCGGTTCTTCAGGTCGGGCCACGCGTCTCCCGCCAGGCTGCTTTCTGCCAGGATATTGCGTACCAGTTCCTGGGTCTGGTCGATGATATCCTCGTTTTCCTTGACGTAAATGAACCCCCGGCTCACAATATCCGGGCCGCTGAGCAGTTTTTCCTCGTCCCGGTCGATGGCCATCACAACGATCAGCAGGCCGTCCTGGCTCAGGTGCTTCCGGTCCCGAAGCACAACATTGCCCACGTCGCCCACGCCGAGGCCGTCCACCAGCACGCCGCCCACCGGTACCTGTTCGCCCAGGGCCAGCACGTCGTGGTTCATCTCGATCACCTGGCCCAGTTCCGGAATCACGATGTTCTGGCTCGGTACGCCCATGGATTCCGCCAGGATCGCGTGTTGCCACATCATCCGGTACTCGCCGTGCACCGGGATAAAATACTGCGGCCGCACCAGGGAATGCAGCAGTTTCAGTTCTTCCTGGCAGGCGTGGCCCGATACGTGAACCTCCGCCATGGCGCTGTAAACCACCTGGGCCCCCAGCCGGTACAGCTGGTTGATCACCCGGGAAATGAACTTCTCGTTGCCGGGAATCGGCGTCGCGGAAATAATCACCATGTCGCTCTGGCGAATCTGCAGTTTCCGGTGTTCCGCGTAGGCCATCCGGGTCAGGCCGGCCATGGGCTCGCCCTGGCTGCCGGTGGTCATCACCAGGATCTCGTTGTCCGGATACTGGTCCAGCACGTCCATGTCAATCAGCCAGCCTTCCGGAATCACCAGTTCGCCGATGCTCATAGCCACCCGGCTGACGTTGACCATGCTGCGGCCGATGAAGCATACCCGCCGGCCGTAGCGGATCGCGCTGTCGATAATCATCTGCATCCGGTGGATATTGCTGGCGAACATGGCCACAATCACGCGGCCGCCGGCCTGGGCGAACATCTTCTCAAAGGTCTCGCCCACCTTCAGCTCGCTCATCGTATATCCCGGGCGTTCCACGTTCGTGCTTTCACACAGCAACGCCAGCACGCCCTGCTCGCCGTAGCGGGCAAAGGTCTGCAGGTCCGTCACCTGTCCGTCAATCGGGGTATAGTCAACCTTGAAGTCGCCGCTGCAGATCACCGTTCCGGCCGGGCACGTAATTGCGATGGCGCAGGCGCCGGCAATGGAATGGCTCACGTGGATAAACTGGCAGCTGAACTGCCCCAGCTGAACCGTGTCCCGCGGCTGCACCACATGCATCGGAATGCCGTCCACCCGGTATTCCTTCAGTTTCAGGTCCACCAGCGCCAGCGTCAGCTTGGTGCCGTAAATATGGGAAGGCGCCTGCTTCAGGATATACGGTGTCGCGCCGATATGGTCTTCGTGTCCGTGGGTAAACAGGTATCCGCGGATATGGTCCTTTTTCCCCAGCAGATATGAAATATCCGGAATCACCAGGTCAACGCCCAGCATGTCCTCCTTGGGAAACACGCTGCCGCAATCAACAATGATAATATCGTCCTCATATTCGAAAACATACATATTCTTTCCGATTTCGTCCACTCCGCCGAGTGATACGATCCGGAGCCGGGATGCTTCCTTGGGTGCCTTTGTGCTCATGATGAACCCCCTTTCGTATGTACAGATTCATACAGGAGTATATATCGGGAACGGGCATTCTTTGCCCATGTCTCTTCGGTAGTGTGCTTTATGCAATTCATACCTGAGATTACTTTACCACAGAAACAGAAAAAAAGCTACCCCTTATTTTTCAAAGTCCGTAGCTTTTTTTCATGTAACCGGAAAATCTCCTATCTCAATTTCTCATTCTGTACAGCAACCTGCAGTTCCCCGGCTTTGTTTTCCGTCAGCGCAAACACCAGTCCGTCCGGTTCTTCGCCGCAGTACACCACCGGCACCTTCTTCCCGGCGCGGTCCTTCACTTCTTCCTGTCCGGGTTTTTCTGCTACTTCGCAGCCGGTCAATACCAGATGAATCCCGGCGTTCTCCTTCACCAGCGCTTCAGCCGGACCCGTCCATTCCGCTGCTTCCGTTTCCGTCAGTCCCTCCGGCATCTCCGTCTTCCCGAAGCAGCATACCACAATCGCTTCGCAGCCGTCTTCCCGCATCTGTTCCAGATAGATCGCCGCTTCCCCGCTCAGCGTTCCTGCCGCGTTCTCCGGATGCACATACAGGAATCCGTCCGGAGCGCCTTCTCCGTTCCATTCAGTCTCCGCACTGTAACTCATCAGCCCCAGGATGCCGATCCTGTGTTCATGCCCGTTCACTGTCACGGTCTTTACCGCATAAGGCGTCAGCACATTCTCCCCGGCCGGATGTTCCCCGTCCGTTCCGTCGTAATACAGATTGGCGGCTGTCACCGGAATCCCCTGCGCTGCCAGCGCCAGGCATCCGTCAATCCACGCCACGTCAAACTCATCGGCGTCCGGAATCACGGCGTCATAATTCATTTCCTTCAGCGTCTCCGCAAGCAGTCCATGCGGATCCTGCCCGTCTTCTGCCGCCGGCACATTTGCCGGATCCAGGCATCCGATCAGCAGCACACGATCTTTGCCGTACTTCTCCCGCAGCTTCCGGATCCGCTCGTCTGCCTGCAGCTTCTTCACCTGACTGTTAGCCAGTGCCATCAGGCCCTCCGCCGTTCCGTCCGCTTCCGCACCGTTTATTTCAATCCGGTTCAGCACCACAGCCACCGATACCCCCGGCTTCAGGGTCTTCACCCGCACTGCCCGGGAGGGATTTCCGGCTTTCATCGTCGCGGTTTCCTTTTTTCGCGCGATAATTTCATACACCGTGTCTTCTTTCAGGCCGGTAAACCATGCGGAATCCTGCCATGTCTTTCCGCCGTCAATGCTGTATTCTTCCCCGTCGCGGGTCCGGATCTTGATGGACTTCGTGCCCCGGTTCCGGATCACCGGCGGTTCCGCGTCTTCGCCTTCCATCTTTTCCGGTTCGGGTTCCGGCGCAGGTTCTGGTTCGGGTTCCGGCTGTGGTTCCGGTTCAGGCTCTGGCGCAGGTTCCGGTTCGGGTTCAGGCGCCTCTTTCCATGTGGCCCGGATCACCAGACCCTCCTCCGGCGTCTCCGGCATGGTTGCCGGCGCTTCCGGATCCCATCCCGCAAAGACGTAGCCTTCCTTCTTCGGATCTTCCGGCGCCGTTATCGCCGCGCCGAACACGTCCGTCACCCGGCTGATCTCCGTCTCCCCGTCCATGAAGATGATTGTATATTCCGTCGGTTCCCACAGAGCATACAGCGTAACCAGGCCGCCGTCTTCTTCACTCAGGTTCTTCACCCGGTCTTCGTCATAATAGGGCCGTCCGGTACCGTCCGCCTTCATGTTCCACCGGAGGAATGTCGCATGGGCCCGGATGAATTCGTTTTTCGGCAGGGGGATTTCGGTGTCGTAATAGGCTTCTGCTTCCGCCATTTTCCCGGTGCCCCCGTTGGCGTCAAAGGCAATCGTATACACGTATTTCATGAACGTTACGCCCACCGTCATATTGCTCTGTGGCATGGTGAACGTATAGTTCCCGTTCTTGTCTGGCTGGAGCATCCGGATGTTCCAGTCTGCGTCCATCAGGATAACAAATCCTGTCTTATATCCCTTCAGCGGTTCAATCTTCAGCTGTACTGTCTCCCCGGCATGCGCGGTACCGGGAATTGCTTCCGCGCTACCGCGGATTTCACCGTCCTCGCCCTTTGCGGGAACAACGGTAAGCCGGTGCTCAGCCGGTGTCCATTGTGCAAACAGCGTGGTGAAATAGTCTTCCGTCAGGTTCTTCACTGTCTCCCTGTCGCTGTATATCGTGTCGTCTTCTTCCGCCTTCCATCCGGCAAAGACGTATCCGGCCCGTTTAAAGGTGTTGGCGGCCAGTTCCTGTTCCTCGCCGTAGATAAAGTTCTGCGGTTCCATCTTCCCGTCCGCGTCTTCCGCCCCGGGATTAAACCGCACCTCATAAGGTTTGGAGATAAATACTGCGTACAGCACAATATCGCATGCCGGCATATTGAAGCTGTATCCGCCTTCAATCCGGTCAACCCGCTGAATACCATCCTTTCCGGTCCGGACCACAACAACCGATTCCAGCATAAATCCATGATCCGGAATAATATCCAGTTCAATCTCATCACCATACCGGGCGGTATTCCCGCAATCGGCCGCCACCTGTCCATGTTCCGCATGAGCCGTGATGGTGTATTCCACTGCAATCCACTGGGCGTAAAGCCGGAATATCCCCCCGTCAGCCGGTGTCAGCCGGGCAATCCGCTGGCCGTCGTAGTATGCAGTTCCGGTGCCGTCCGCCTCGGTGTTCCATCCGGCAAAATCATATCCGGCAAAGGCGTACGTGTTGGCTGCCAGCATGGAAACCTCATCATACCGCAGCGCCTGGTCCGCCATCTGTTCAGCGGTATCCTTCGCTCCTTCCGGCTTGTTGGGTAGGTACTGAATGGTATATTGATTCGGCGCAAATACCGCGCTCACCGTCACCGGCCCGTCAGGCATTATGAAAGTTTCGCCCCGGATCTCTGCTTCCTGGCCGTTCGCATCCGTGCATGTCAGGGAAACCAGATGATAGCCTTCATCCGGAACAGGCGTCAGGGTAATTCGGTCGCCGGAATACCCGCCGATGGGATTCGCGGTTACAGTGCCGTGCCGGATATTGCCGGTTGCCACAGCATATCCCCAGATCGCCCTCAGCGTCAGGTTCTCCGTCACGATAATCGTTTCCCCGGGTACGCCGCTCCGGTTTCCTTCGCTGCTCTCCCACTTCCATCCGATAAAGTTGTATCCGGCCGGAACAGTAAACCCGTGGTCCGGAAGTGCCCATGCTTCTCCCCGGTTCACCCATACATCCGGCATTTCGCCGGTCACGTTGTCATGATCCGCATCAAATTGGATACGCACAATCGCCGGCATCACATGAATCCGGCAGGCCGCCCGGAATCCGCCGTCCCGGCTCACCGCGTAGATCGTCACGTCTCCGGTCCCTACTGCCTTCACCTTGGCGGAATATACCGTTCCGTCATCCGTCACAATCACAGTTCCGGTCACCGTCGCAACCGATGCGTCGCTGCTTTCCCAGGTGATATCCTGAATCAGCGCGTCCGCCGGCACCACCGCTGCGGTCAGTGCCAGTTCATCATCCACCCGCATCGAAGCATTATCCTGGCTGATCGTAACGCCATCAACCGGCATCCGGTCAAATACTGCCCTGACCTTCACATCAGCAGCAGGCATATCGATGGAATAATCGTATACCCCTTCCCTCAGCGGAATATTGGTCACATTCCCGCCTGCCGGCGTGTAGGTCAGCGTATAAAGACGATATCCGGGCTCCGGCGTTACAGTAAGCGTAACCGGATCTTCATATTGTGCGCTGGCTTTATCAGCCGCCACCGTTCCGTGGCCGTCCGATTCGGCAGAAATTCTGTAATCTTTCTTGGCAAACGTCGCGTAAACGGTCGCAGCCTGATCAGGCATGCTGAAGGAATACCCGGTACTGGTTATGATGATCGTTTTACCTTCCGGGTCCCCGTATGTGTAGTGGTATTTCAGTTCAGTCAGTTCATACCCTTTGTCCGGAATGACCGTCAGATGCACCGTTTCATTCAGCACTGCCTTCTCCCTGTCTGCAGTAACAGCACCGCCGCTGGTGGGTGCAATGATAACAGCACTTCCTGTCGGTTCAGCAGTGGACCGGAATGTGGCATAGATCACCACTGGGCCCGCAGGCATACTGAATTCGTATTCCCCCTTTTCCACTGCAATCGGAGTCGGTATGATAGAGCCGTTTTCTGAATAAACATTCAGGCTCGCCAGCTGATAGCCCGTAAACGGAAGCGCCGTCACCGTGATGAATTCACCATATCGTCCTTCTGTCACGGAAGCTGTCACCGTACCTGCGGAAGAATCTGCAAGGGTATATATCGGATATTCAATTGGGACCCATAGTGCCCGGACAATCAGGTTTTCCGCCGGCATGGTAGCTGGCAGCGCCGGCGTCCATCCGGCGAATTCAAATCCGGTCGCCACCGGATCCGCCGGCCGTTCAATGGGTTCCCCATAATTCCGTTCAATCCGCCCGACCAGTCCGCCGCTGCTCCGGAATGTCACCGAATACCGGTTCACCTGCCACATGGCTTTGATCGTCATATCGCCGTCCGGCATGGTGGCCGGAACCGCTTTGTCCCATCCGATGAAGGTGTATCCCGTCTTGGTCGGTTCTTCTGGCCGGACAACGGTGGTACCGTAGTCCTGGGTAATCGGATCGATCAGGCTGCCACCGTCGGTATCGAAGAAAATCGTATACCGGTTCACCCGCCACAGGGCAGTTATGGTCATGTCCCCGGCCGGCATGAATTCCGGAGCCGCCTGGTCCCAGCCCAGGAAGGTATACCCCGGGCGAACCGGTTCCGCGGGGGCCTGCACATAAGTGCCGTATTCCTGGATAATCGGATCAATCAGCGTACCGCCGGCGGTGTTAAACCGGATCGTATAGATATTCGGTACAAATGTTGCGCTGACCGTAATATCCGCCGTCGGCATCACAAGCATCGGCGTACCGTACACGGTCAGTTCCTCAATAGTGTGCTTTTTCCGCAGGTCATACTCATAGCGCAGGGTGCTCAGCGAATAGCCCTCGTCCGGATCCGGCGTCAGCGCCACCGTGCTGTCGGCCGGTGCCTGCTCGGTGCCTGCCAGGATCCGGCCATGCTCCGCCGTGTTCACGCGGATCATATACAGCATATCCGGATTTGCGGAAACCGAAATCATGCATGAAGCCTGGAAATTGCCTTCCTGTGTGGTCACTGTAAGGGTGCATTCTCCGATGCTGACCGCTTTGAATCGGCCGTTTGCGGCATCCGTCACCTGCACCACAGAGGGATCGCTGCTTTCCCAGGTCACCGCTTTGTTATTTGCGTTAAGCGGCAGCACAATCGGGACAACGGTAAACAATGCATTCTGGATCACCGTGCCCGGAGCGGAGATCAGCATCACCGAAGTGACCGGAACCGGCTCAAATGTCGCCGAAACAGTCACTTTTGCTGCTGGCATTACAAAGGAATATCCACCGGAAGAATCCTTCGGAATGATTGTAGTACTGCCGCCGTCAGGCTGCCAGGATACGGATGCCACCTGATAGGTATCTGCCGATTTCGGATATACCGTCACCGTATCGCCCATATGGTAGTTGGCCACATGGGTCGTGACCGTGCCGTTGGCGGAAGGCAGAATGGTAATGGCATAATCCGTCAGTTCCCATTTGGCCCGGAAAGTCCGGTCTCCTGCCGGTATCTTTTCCGGCACCGCCGGCTCCCATCCAGTAAACTCATATCCGGTTCTTGTCATCTCAGCTGCGGTCGGTGCGGTAACATCGCTGGCATAATCGCCGGTAATCGTATGAATTGTCTGGTTGTCAGAAATGAATGTTCCACCGTTGGCATCAAAAGTAAGCGTATAGCAGTTAATCTGCCACTGGGCTTCATAGGTCCTGTTTTCCGCCGGCATCGTGGCGGGAAGATCAGATGTTGCGGTTGCTCCCGTCCGCAGCCATCCCTGGAATGTATATCCCTCCTTTGTCGGATTTGCCGGCGGCACAATGGTCGTTCCGTAGTTCTGGGTAATGGTATCCAGGGTGGTTTCCCCGTCCTTCAGGGTAATAGTAAATGTCTGAATCTGCCATTTTGCCAGCAGCGCCTGGTCCTTTTGCGGCATGGTGATCGATTCGGCATTTCCCCAGATATCCGGATCCCATCCGATAAAGGAATATCCTTCCCGGGTCGGATCGGCCGGTTTGCTCACATTGGTGCCTGACTGGGCTGTAATTGTTGCTACCGGTGTGCCGCCGGCAGAATTAAAGAAGATATAATAGTCTGTTGTATCTTTTTTCCAGCGAGCTTTGAATACCATGTTCTTCCCGGGCATGGTATCAGGCTGTGCGGCATCCCATCCATCCATGACGAAATTCGTTTTTGTGATATTTTGCAAACTCACAACCGGAATCGCTTTTCCATATTCTGCTGTAATGGCAAAGGCAGTCCGGTCATCATTCATCACACCGCCCTCAGGCAGGGCATATTCATTCCCAAACGTTCCGCCGTTGGCGTCGAATGTCAGCGTATAGCTGTTGATCGTCCACCGGGCGGTATATGTCAGGTCATTGGCCGGCATAGTAACGGGGAACGTCGCCGTTTCATCCGATGGGCTCGGTGCCGTCTGTTTCCATCCGGCAAACGTATACCCTTCCCTCGTCGGATCATCCGGTGAAATAACAGATGATTGATATGCAGCAGTTTCCGTAATGGGATCTGTTGATGTTCCCCATTTTCCCCCGTTCGGATCAAATGTCAGCGCATAGCTGTTGATATTCCACCGGGTAATCAGCAACACCCTGCTTCCGTGCTGCGCGGTCAGGTTGCTGACCCTGGCGCCGTCCGCAATCACACTCGTCCTGTCATCATCATCGATATATTCCCATCCGGCAAAGGTGTAGCCGTTCCGCTCAAACTGGTTGAGGGGCAGCTGGATCTCCTCACCGTATGTCATGGATATCGGATTCATGGAGCCAGTCACCTCCGGCGAATTGCTGAAGAATACAATCGTATAGGTACTGATGGCGAAATCGAAATCAGCCGTCACGTCTTCCGCCGGCATCACGAAGAGGTAAAATTCAGCCAGGTTCAGGATATTTTCCGCTGTTCCGCCCTTCGGGGTATATGTCGCTGTACTCACATGGTATCCCGTTTTCGGCGTCACGGTCAAAATAACGACCTCGCCTTCGGAAATCCCCGCTGTCTTTTCGGCTTTCACAGTGCCCAGCTCCGGATGATGGTTCACCACCGTCACCGAATAGGTCGGAATAACCCACTGGGCATACAGCGTCACAATGCCTTCATGCTCCGTCGTCAGGTTCCGGACGCTTGCTTCATCCGCGTAGCCCGTCCCGCTGCCGTCCGCCGCGGTATTCCATCCGGTAAATGCATACCCGGCCAGTTCAAATGCGTTTTTGTTCAGCTGCTGTGCCGTGCCCCATGTGAACGGCATATTCGCCATATCGCCGCTTCCGCCGTTGGCGTCAAAAGCCACGGTAAAGCTGTTCAGTTCAAACGCGGCGTGAACCGTCACTTCCTTGTCGGGCATGGTAAACACGCCCGTACTCACGGGAATATCCTTTCTGATATTTCCGAATGTGTAGTAAAGCACCGATACGTGGTATCCCTCATAAGGCGCGACTGTCAGCGTAACCGTTTCATGCTGCCGGGCGTTGGAAACGCTGCTGGTCACGGTTCCGTTGGACGTCCCTGCAATCGTAATATCATGGAGCTGGTTCACCATGGTCACCCCAACGGTCGCGGTCCCGGTATGCCGCCCGTCCTCTGTCGTAACGGTAATCACGGTCTCGCCTTCGCTCACCGGCGTCACCAGGCCGTTTTCATCCACTTTGGCCACGCTCTCCGAGCTGCTCTTCCAGGTCACTTTCCGGTTAGCCGCATTCTCCGGCACAATCACCGCCTGCAGCTGCAGCGTCTCTTCCGAAGTGATGGCCGCCTTTTCCGGTTCAATCTTCACGCCGGTCACATGGATATATTTCGCGATCAGCACTTCCTCCGGCACTTCCCGCCGTGCCGTCAGCACCTGGCCGTATTCGGAAATACCGCCCTCCGGTAAAACGATGGACAAAGGCGAAGCAATATTCAGCTCCTGCTCATATCCCGCCTGCACTGGGGAGTAGATCGTCCCCATCGTCCGCCTGGCGCTGATCCGGGTATTTTCCCCGTCAATCGTCAAGCTGCCGTCGTTGGAAGCAAGCGGACAGAACGCGCTGGAGAGGTCAAGTGTGCTGTTATGAACGGCAATATTGCCTTCTGCCGACAGTCCGTTGTATCCCTCGGTCACGGTGATTTTACCGCCGGATACGGTCAGGCTGCCGTCCGCCTGAATGGCCGTATTCGCACCACTCGGATTGTTCATCGTAAACGTTGCTGTCAGCTGGTTCAATGTCAGGTTGCCTTGGGTATAAATCCCGTAATCCGGTGCGGAAATCGTCCCGCTGCCGGTCACCGTCAGGTTGCCGGCCGCATAGATGCCCGCCCGGCCCATATTCGCCACGTTATATCCGGCTGTGATC
The DNA here is from genome assembly GCA_017429695.1 of Clostridia bacterium. Classification (GTDB taxonomy): domain Bacteria; phylum Bacillota; class Clostridia; order Christensenellales; family Aristaeellaceae; genus Aristaeella. The sequence continues at coordinate 55,223 of JAFROK010000040.1, forward strand.
GCCGCGCCGTTCAGCGTCAGCGTCCCGGTATCCGGGTTGTACTGCGCCTTCCTGTCTCCCAGGATATCCTGTTTGTTGCTGTCCCGTACCTGGATCCCGTTGACCCATACGTCGTAAGTAAGGTCTGCGTAATGGGCAACGAACCGGATATTCCCGGTGATGGAATATGCCGTTCCGGCCGGAAGCACATCTCCCGCCCCGTTCACCTGCCATCCGTCAAACGTAACGCCTGTCGGCGCGGTAAACAGGTTCCCCGGCAGGGTATAGCGAATGTTCAGCGCAACGGTTTTTTTCACCTCAGTCCCCGTGCCCCGGCCCGGCTGGAATGTAATCAGGGCGCCTTGGCCGATCACTGCTTCCCCTTCCCCGTTCAGGGTGATAATCGTTCCGTCTTTGTCACTGGTAAAATGATTCTCGTTCCCTTTTCCGCTAAGGCCGGAGGTAACAATAACGGGCACTTCATCGGTTGATACCCCGATCCTGGCGATATCGGACAGTTTGCCGGTAACGTGAATATTCAGTGTGTTGCTTCCGTCAGGCTTAACCGTATACAGGTTTTTCCCGGACTGACCTGCCTGATTGTTCTGAACCACAGGCGCTCCCTGGATGTTCAGTACGCCCTGAGGCCGGTGGTAAATACCGCCGCCGTACCAGTTTGTGCTGCTGTTGCCGGTAATCTGTCCGCCGTAAAGGTTCAGCGTTCCTTCATTGTAGATGGCTCCGCCATCGGAGTTCGAAGAATTGCCGGTAATCGTTCCGCCGGTGATTGTAGCCGTTGCGTTGTTGTCGATATAGATGGCGCCGCCGGCCATTCCACTGTTACCGGTAACCACGCCGCCTTTCATCAGCAATTGTCCGCCTGCGCCAACATAGGCCGCGCCGCCGTAGTACGCATAGTTATCCCGGATTGTTCCGCCTTCGATTACCAGTTTCCCTGTAACGGAAAAAGCGCCGCCCTTTCCATACTTGTTGGGATTTCCGCCCCTGATGACGCCGCTGCCGATGCTGTCTTGCACTGTCAGGGAAGACCCGGTTCCGACAGTCACCACGTTGTCATAGGAACCGCTGGCAAGATTCCGGTCCATGGTGTACCCGTTCAGGTCCAGGATGATATTCCGCCCGCCGTCCACCAGAATATGGGTATCCGTCTTTTCCGCCCGGATATCCGCTGCCAGTTTCAGCACCGTTCCCTCGGGATTGGTATTAATCGCCTCCTGCAGCATTTTCCAGGTGAGAATCCGGATCTGGGTGCATGGAACAATCGTTTTCCCAGCCATATAGGAGAAACCCGTTACCGGGCCGGAATATATAATCTCTGTTTCATTAGCCAGGTTCCGGAAGGCTCTCTCCAGCTGCACCGTCCCCATATACAGGTTGGAATATACCCGCATGGTATTGCTGCTTTGATCGTTCCATGTCAAAACAACTTTCCCGCTTCCCTGCCGGCCGCCGATTCCTGGATAGGCGCTGTTGCCGCTCTTGGCCGTGATGTTCCCGCCGCTGATCGAGATCGTCCCGGTAATGGATCCGTCCTCGCCGCAGCCAATGCCGGCCGCTGCTCCCCTGGCTTCCGCGGTAATCGTTCCGCCGGTAATGGTAATATCCTGTGCCTTTCCGCCCCAGCCGCTGCCGATGGCAGCCGCGCCGCTGCCGGAAACCGCCTTGATCGTGCCGCCGGTAATGGTAATCGTGCCGCTGTCGCCGCCGTCGATGGTCCCTTTCCACTCTTTTCCTGCTCCGCCGCCGATGGCTGCGGCATTGTCTCCGCCGGTCGCGGTCACATTTCCGCCGTTGATCGTGATCCGGTTGCCGCTTCCGCCGCTGCTGCCGCCGATTCCGGCGCATCCGCTTCCGCCGACGGCAGTCACCGTGCCCCGGTTGATGGTAATGCTTCCCGCGTTCCATCCGCCGCTGCCGGCGCCGATTCCTGGGTTGTGTCTGCTATTATTGCCCCGGGCGTCAATCGTTCCGCCGTTGATCGTAATCGTGCCGCAGTCCCGCCATCCGCCGATCGCCGCGTTATTGAAGTCTTCACACCGGGCGTTCAGTTTTCCACTCTGCCTGGTCTGTCCCCAGATGGTCAGGCCGGCACCCGACCCCACCTCGATACCGTTCCGGGTCGTCAGCTCACACCCGTCGCATAGGATGAGTTCCGTCCCGGCTGCCGTATAGACCTTGTTGTTGATATTCACGCTGCCGATAACGGCATATCCGTAATTTGCGCCGGCTTGCCAGCTGGTATGGTCATCGGTAAGGATCATGCAGTTCTTCCGCTGTTCTTTTCCGGCCAAATCAATATATGGCACGGAGAAAACCGCCCGCAGGGTAATGCCCCCGGTCAGCATGGTGAGATCCTGGGTCAGGGGAATGGCGGTCCCCGGAGTCTGGATTTTTCCCTTGTTATTGACCAGCCATCCGACGAACTGGATTCCGGCTTTCAGGTTGTCAAATTCCTTGCACTCCTCCAGGATAATTGTACTACCCTGGACAGCCTGGGTGCCTTCCTTATTGCCGACGTTCTGTCCGATGATGTAGGTAATCGGGGCAGGATAACCCAGGATAGCACCGCCGTCCGGCTTCATGCCGATGATGTAGTCTGTTTTATCGCTGAAAAAGCGGTCCTTGTCCTTGGTCTGGTAGAGTTTTGTGGTGATCTCCACCGGTGTGCTGGTACCCGGTTCCTTTTGCAAACTCACGCCGATGGATGCGCTGTCGTTCAGCGTACCGCCCATGGTAACCTGGCATCCGGTGGCAAGATACAGGTTCACCGCGCCGTTATTCTTCACCACTGGCCTGCCGCTGACGGTCAGTTTGGCGGTGTTGTCAATCATGTGAATGCCGCCCGCGCCGCCGGTAGCCGTGGCGGTGTTGTTTGTCACGGACACCTTGTTTTCCATCACGAAATCCGTGTTTTTGTCGATATGGATCCCGCCGCCGCCCGGCGCTTTGTTGCCGGAAACAACGATTTCATCCCCGTTCAGCGTCACTTTGGCGCCCAGCGCAAAGATGCCGCCGCCGTAAGCCTTGTCGCTGACCAGGCCGGCGGTGTTGTTCTTAATCGCTGTAGAAGAGCTGATTTCCGTTTCCGCGCCGGAAATATACAGGCCGCCGCCGTTCAGGCCGGCCTTGTTGGCATTGATATTGCAGGCGCTGATGGTGGTTTTCTTGCCATTGCCGGTGGTAAAGATCCCGCCGCCGTATCCGTCTGGAACTTCATTTTCTGCCACGTCGCAGCCATGGATCATCAGGCTGCCTTCCTCATTGGAGATCCCGCCGCCCCGGAAATATGTGATATTTTGGGTAATCCCGCATAAGTATAATACAGCTGTGCCGGTATTGTATATACCGCCGCCCTTGGAGGATCCGCTGGCAGCCTTATTCTCCCGGATCACCACCTCCCGCATTTCCAGCGTGCCGTTGTTCAGGATGCCTCCGCCGTTTCCGGTGGTATTCCCGCCCCGGATAGCGCCTTTTACATATTGGCTGTTATTGCCCTTTATGGTCAGCGTACCGTTGTTGATGATCACGCTTCCGTTCTTTCGCGGTTCTTCATCGGTCAGGTTCCTGTCCAGCGTATGGCCATCCATATCAATGGTAACCGTCTTGCCGGCGGGGATTGTAATGGCGGTGTCATCCAACGAAGCGGTGCAGTCCGCAAGGAGCTTGACTGTTCCGCCGTCCGATGCCGCGCTGATCGAAGCCTGGAGGGATATCCAGTCATATGCGGCAATATGGGGCACCAGTGTTTCCCCGTCCGGAATCGTGCCCTGGTTCGGAATATAGATGTTGCCATAGACAAGTCCTTTAAAGCTGGCTCCGACAACCGGCGTATGGGAATACGAACTGGCGCTTATCTCCGTGCTGCTGAAAGATTCAGGGGTCCAGTCCAGAACAATGGCGCACTGATTACTCCCGCCGGCGCCGAGGCCGATGCCCGCGCCGCCGTCACGTCCGCTGGCCGTAATGTTTCCGCCGTTGATCATGATATATTCACGCATGAAACCGTCTTCGCCGGTGCCGATCCCGGCGCCTTTGCTCCCGCCTGCGGCGGTCACATTTCCGCCGGAGATCATGATTTCGCCGCTCAAACCGCCCGAACCGCTGCCGATCCCGGCGCCGCCGGTACCGCCGATGGCATAAACCTTCCCGCCGGAGATCGTAATATAGCTGTTTGTATGTCTGTTGTAGGATCCGCCGCCGATCCCGGCGCCGCCGTTGCCGCCCTGTGAGAAGACGTTGCCCCGGCGGATGTCGATTCTTCCGTAAGTGGTGGTGCCGCCGCCTCCGCCGCCGATGCCGGCGGACGATTCTCCCGATTCAACGTCAATCTTGCCGCCGCAGATAATCACCGTGCCGGCTCGTTTGGACGCGTCGCCGCCGATCCGCGCGCATCCTTTGTATTGGGAATCTCCTTCACTTGCCTTGCTGGAAATAGTCCCCGTCTGTTCGTGCTGCCCGTAAATCGTCAGGCTGTTGCCCTCGTTTACGCTGATGCCGTTTGGAATCACCAGTTCCGCGCCGTCCTCCAGAATCAGGTAAACAGCGCCCTTCACGCTCACCCGTCCGGAAACATAGGTGTGGCCGGAAACCATATACCAGCCGTCGGTCCATTCCTTGTCTGACCGCTCAACGATATTCACGCTGTCAACGGAAACGCATTTCGTCTCGCCTGTTTCCGTCTCATACCGGATGCCGAAGCAGGCCGTCAGCGTCACGTCCCCGTTGATTTCAATCATTTCTCCCGGCTGCTTCAGCGCCGCGCTGCCGTTGACCCGCCATCCGGCGAATCCCAGGTTGTCCGGCGGGATAAACGTGCTGGCCGGAAGTGCCCATGGATTGCCGCTGCCGACGGCGTACACGGGCTCCATGGAACCGCTGCCGCCTTCCGAGTCGAACGTGATCTTCTTTTTCAGGCCGAAAACCAGTTCTCCTGCAGCGTTCAGGCCGATGCAGCATCTGCTGTTGTCCGATTCGAATAGCTGCGCGTTCTCCGGATTGCTCAGTTTCCCGGAAATCACATTTGGAATACTCGTAAAATATTCCTCCATAGTAATTCCGATGTACGAATCCGGCAGCAGTTCATCAATAACGTTGATTCTGTAATAATCCGATGTCTTTAAAGAAACATTATCCGCTCCGTGTTTGGTGCTTTTGTTATCGCGGATCTTAACGGATTTGCTGAGATTCAGGATCGAAGTGGACATGTAAACGCCGCCGCCGTAATGTCCTGTCTGATTACGGACGATTTCGCCGCCGGAAACAGATATTGTTCTGTTGTAAACGTAAATTCCGCCGCCGTCACTTCCCGCAACATTGTCGGTGATTGCTCCGCCGGTCATGGTAAAAGACCCGCTGCTTGATGAAAAGAGAATACCGCCGCCGTAACGCGTCGCTTCGTTGCTGGAAATTGCGCCGCCGGATATGATCACTTTTCCGCTGCTGATGATGTTGATTCCGCCGCCGTCTCTCGCGGTCTTGTTTCCGCTGATGGAGCCGCTTTCCAGGTTCAGGGCGCCGCGCACAATGATTCCGCCGCCTTCCATCGTCTGGAATCCACCGGTAATCTTTCCGTTTCCGGATCGGCTGGTATCCCGCACGGTCAGCGTGGCCTCCTGCTGCACGTCAATCACATGACCGTTTTCCTGCGGAGCAGTCATTCCCCGGTTCAGGCTGAATCCGTTCAGATCCAGAACGATGTTCCTGCCCGTCGGAATGTTCAGCGGTCCGTCCGTGGACGTTGCTTTGAGGTCCTGGGTCAGCCGGATTTCAAATACTTCATCCCGGTCCGCCCGGGTAATCACGCTCTGCAGTTTGGCCCAGCTGTCCAACCCCTGGTCGTCCGGAATCAGTTCTGTGTTGGCCAGCGGGGACAGCTTGGCGCCGGTATAGGTTTTGGGCCAGTAGGTGGTTTTATCGCTGCTTTTGTTGTCAATAAACGGCCTGTCCTTGGCAATCGTCACCGTTCCGCCGTAGCTGCCGGAACTGATCCGCGTATTGTTTTTGGTATTTTCGTTCCAGGTCAGGGTAATGGAGGCGGTGGTACCGTTCTGCCCGGGGCCGATGCCGCAGCCGCCGTTTCCGGCGGCGGTCACCTGTCCCCCGGCAATCCGGATGCTGCCGGTGTTGGCGTTCAGTCCGCCGCCGATGCCCGCGCCGCCGCCGGAGCCGCCTGTCGCCTTCACCGTTCCGCCGGTGATTTCAATCGTGTCGTCCTTGCTGCCGCCGGTGCTTCTGAACGCGCCGGATCCGATGCCCGCGCCCCGTGCGCCGCCGGTTGCCGTAACGGTTCCGCCGGTAATCGTAATGGTCCCCGCGTTCCGCGATGCGCCGCCGCCGATGCCTGCGCCGTCATCCTTGCCGGTGGCAGTCACCGTGCCGCCGGAAATGGTAATCGTGCCGTTGTTGATCCCGGTGCCGCCGCCGATGCCCGCGGCGCCTTTTCCGCCGGTAGCCGTAACGGTGCCGCGGTATATTTCAATCATGCCGGCTGCGCCTAAAGCGCCGCCGATACCCGCGCCGCCTTCGCCGCCGGTGGCGTTCACCCTGCCGCCGTGAATCCGTATCCTGCCGCAGGCGCCGTCTCCGGTCCCGCCGATGCCGGCGTTCCCGGCCCGGACGCCGTTGATCTGCAATGTACCGCTCCCGCTGCTCTGTCCCCAGATGTTCAGCACGCTCCCGGCCGGAACCGAAATGCCCAGGGGAATGGTCAGCGTCGCACCGTCCGCCAGGATCAGGTTGATGCTGCTGTTTTCACCGATCGTCACCCGGGAAGAGATGGTCACATTGCCGGTCACGGCATACCATCCGTCGTTTTCGGATCCGTCCCATACCTTTGTGTTGGCTGTGATTTCGTTATAGCTGCCCCGCGTCTGGGAATTCCCGCTGTCGTCCGTATAGCTGATACTGCCGCCCTGCGCAAGGTAATCGGCCGCCAGGGTCTGTACCGAAGCCACCGACCGCATCATCATTTTGGGTGCGCTCTTCGGTGCCAGGTCCGTCGGCGTCGTTTCACCTTCGCTGCCGTATGTCCCTTCAGAAACAGTCTCCTGAATGATGACCGTTTCCGGTGTCATCGTGACATTCTGCTGCTGTTCTTTATCTCCATCCTGGTTCTGCAGGGCATCTCCGCCTGCCTGTTGTTTCAGGTCCTCTTCCTGATGTTCTTCCGGGTCCCCTTCCTTGTCCAGGTTCTCTTCCTGTTGTTCTTCCGGATCCTCATTCTGTTTCGGCTCCGGCAGCCGCACAATGTATACAATGTCATAAAGGCCTGTTTTTTCCATTCGGAATGAAATCTGGCGCTGATCCGCGTCCAGCGTTCCGCCGGCCTTTTCGGTTTTCTCCTCCGCCGTCGTTCTCTCCGGATTGCATAAAAGCACAGCGGCGCTCAGTTCTCCCGCAGGATATTCTTTCCGGAACGCTGCGATCTGCGGATCCGTTACCTTCACCTGGGCGTATCCGTTCATCTCCGCGCCGCTGAAGCGCCAGAAATGATGGTTGATCAGCAGCTCTTCAGATGCTTCAATTCCCAGAACCGTCTCCACGGCCCCGGTCAGTTCAGCCTCACCTGAAACGGAGGTAATATCGATATGCGCGTCCGCCGCAAACACGCCCGCTTCAGCAGTAATATCAAACTGTACGTCGCCGATCTGGTCGTTCTGTTCAAATGTAGAAAGAATATCGTCAACGCTCGGATCAATGTCCTCCGGATCCTCCGGTTCAATAGGCTCCTGGTCGGTTGCGGTCGCACTTTTCCCCTCTTCCGTAAAAGCGCTGGTTTCCACGATCACCGGCTCATTTTCCGCCGTAGCCGGGATCGGAACCTGCCCGAAAAGCAGCATCACAGAAAGAAGCGTTGCTATCCGGCGCCTCATCCTGTTCAGGCTGCTCTTCATCTTCTCCGCCTCTTCCGATTCTGAAATTTCATATATTGTATTATAGAATTATAACAAATCCGGCAGTGAAATGACAAGTCTCTTGATCGGATACCATTAACCGACTGTTCCAGGTCTTCCGCTGTCATTCCCGCGGTGCTTCCGGTTCATATCCGATCCCGATCAGGGAAGTAACCGTCCTCACAAACGCCCGGTTTTTAAATACCGCCAGCTTGTTCAGCATCCGTCCCCGGAATACCAGCGCCATCGTATTGCCGCCGTCCAGGTTCAGCGCCTGGGTCACGCCCCGTTCCTGCATCATCTCCGCCACCCGCTGTAGGTTCGTTCCCTTGCTCTCCTTGTTTCTCCCCTGCACGGACAGCACCAGGTAATGGTGCGGTTCAATCATGCCCAATGCGTGGCGCGGCTCGGTGTCCCGGTAATATCGGTAAACCAGGTCGTTGATTTCCCCGTCCCGGATCAGCAGCGGGCCGAAGCTGAATACGTTCACCGCGCCTTTTTCCAGCAGTTCCTCCGCCGTAATCTCGTTGCATGTATATACCTGCAGGCTCCCGTCCGGATACTGGGCCATCATATCCAGGTTGGGCAGGTGATGGCCGTTTTTCCGGTAGGTGTCAGTGCTGATGATCTTCCCCTCCCGGATAATAATGCCGACCGTCTCTCCGTCATCCATCCGCGCCGCGAAAAAGTCGTCTGATAATCCGAGCACCAGCCCCGCATCCGTTGCGATCACATCCGGATACTGAAAGCGTTTCCCCGGTCGTTCCGGGTCCGTCTGCACCGTGCGGAACGTTTCATCCTCCCGGGTGCGGATATCCGTTTCAAACCATACCAGGGGAATGGAATCGTCCTCATACCGGTTAATCACAATCTGCAGCTTCCGGCTCAGGTAAACCCACAGTCCTGCTTCGTCGTTCTCATATACGTAGGATGCTTCTTCCCCCGCCAGGAACCCTTCGCTGTCCCGCTCCGGCCAGTCCGGAACCGGTTTTTCTGCCTGTTCTGCCAGCGGCGGCATGGTCGGATAGGGCTTTTTGACAGTCCCGTCTGAATAAAGAAGCGCCAGCGTCGCCTCATCCGCCTCCCCGGTTTCCGGCAGTCCGTTCATCTGCTGGAATTCCCGAACCTTCTCCGCGGTGGAATCGGTATATTTTTTCGTCAGGTCCGCCGTATCCTTGATATATCGCAGTTCCTGCAGGCGCTTCTTCAGGTCCCGCACTTCCTCGCCCGAATCTCCCGGCCGCAGCGTGCTGTATTCCGCGAAGGAAACCGCGGATACCGCAAGCATCATAGCGCACAGCAGGAATATCAGTCCTTTTTTTCGCATCCTCATCTGGTGTTCGTCCGGCCTCCTTGTTTCATGGTGTACCGATGAAAAAAGAAGAGTCTCCGCAAAGAAACTCTTCTCTTGTTTGTCATCATGTTCAGTACAGCGGATATCCGGCCATCATTTGTTCCACCTGGGCCTTGACGCCGGGAACAGCCGCTTCGCCTTCCCGCAGGATCTTCGCGATCCATCCGGCAACTTTCTTCATCTCGGGCTCCTTCAGTCCGCGGGTCGTGGCGGCGGGAGTGCCCACCCGGATGCCGCTGGTCACGAAAGGACTCCTTGTTTCGTTCGGCACCGTGTTCTTGTTCACGGTAATGTTCGCGTCTTCCAGCAGGGCTTCCATCTGCTTGCCGGTCATCTCTGTTCCGGTAAAGTCCAGCAGCATCAGGTGGTTGTCCGTTCCGCCGCTGACCATGCGCACGCCTTCTTCGCGGAAGGTGTTCTCCATTGCCTTGGCGTTCAGGATAATCTGGTGCTGGTAGGCTTTGAATTCATCCGTCAGCGCTTCGGCGAAGCACACGGCCTTCGCAGCCACCACATGTTCCAGCGGACCGCCCTGGGTGCCGGGGAAAATAGCCTTGTCGATGACCTTCGCGTAATCTCCTTTGCACAGGATCATGCCGCCCCGGGGACCGCGCAGGGTCTTGTGGGTCGTCGTGGTCACAAAGTCAGCATAGGGCACGGGGCTCGGATGCTCTCCGGCCGCCACCAGGCCGGCAATGTGCGCCATGTCGACCATCATCAGGGCGCCCACTTCGTCTGCGATTTCCCGAAGGCGCTTGAAATCAATAATCCGGGGATAGGCCGACGCGCCGGCAACGATCATCTTCGGCTTGCATTCCAGCGCAATGCGGCGTACATCGTCATAGTCGATCACTTCGGTCTCGGGAGAAACGCCGTAGGGAACGAAGTTGAAGAAGGAACCGCTCAGGTTCACGGGGCTTCCGTGGGTCAGGTGTCCGCCGTGGCTAAGGCTCATACCCATCACGGTATCTCCGGGCTTCAGCATGGCGAAATACACCGCCGTGTTGGCCTGGGCGCCGCTGTGGGGCTGCACGTTGGCATGGTCCGCGCCGAACAGCTGGCAGGCGCGCTTCCGGGCCAGGTCTTCCACGATGTCCACAAATTCGCATCCGCCGTAGTAGCGCTTGCCCGGATATCCTTCCGCGTATTTATTCGTCAGGCAGGTACCCATGGCCGCCATCACCGCGGGAGAAACAAAGTTCTCGCTGGCAATCAGTTCAATATGGGTCCGCTGCCGGTTCAGTTCCAGTTCAATCGCCGCTGCTGTTTCCGGATCCGCCTTGCGGATCAGTTCAATCTCCATGGCCGTAAAACCCCCGTCCAGTTTAGTCGATTCAGTATAGCATACTTCCCCTGCTGCTCAACCCCGGAAACAAAAAAAGTTCAGGAAAAAAGACAGAAAAAACCGTGCACGCTCAGACCGGGCAACCCCGCAGCACATCCGTCTAACGCTTACTGCTGCTTCCGTCAGGACCTGACAGGGTTCACGCCGAAGGATCGCACAGGACCCAATCTTCATCACGAACACGGCAAGCGTAAGTATAGCCGTTTTGTGATGGAATTGCAATGATTTTTTTACGCACTTTCCCTTTTTCCCCATTGACCGGGCCTTCTTACCGAGAGTAGAATATTTGTGTTTTGGGAAACAACTTGCAGGAGGACGGAGCATCACCATGAAAATCGGCTTTGATCATGACCAGTATACGAAGATCCAGTCAGAACGGATCATTGAGCGGATCGACGAGTTCGGCGGCAAGCTGTACCTGGAACTGGGCGGCAAGCTTTTCGACGATTACCACGCCAGCCGCGTGCTTCCCGGTTTCCAGCCGGACAGCAAAATGCAGATGCTCCTGAAGCTGAAAGATAAAGAAGAAATCCTCATCGTCCTGAATGCGGACGATATCGAAAAGAGCAAGGTCCGCGGCGACCTGGGCATCACCTACGACCTGGACACCCTGCGCCTGATTGATGCCTTCCGCGGCATCGGGCTGTATGTCGGCTCCGTGGTGCTGACCCGTTGGACCGGCCAGCCCGCCGCCATCGCCTTCGAACAGCGCCTGAATTCCCAGGGAATCAAAACATATCATCATTATCCCATTGCGGGATATCCGACCGATATCGACCATATCGTCAGCGATGAAGGCTTCGGCCGCAACGATTATGTCGAAACCTCCCGCCCCCTGGTGCTGGTCACCGCCCCGGGTCCGGGCAGCGGCAAAATGGCCACCTGCCTTTCCCAGCTGTATCAGGAAAACCGCCGGGGCATCAAGGCCGGCTACGCCAAGTTCGAAACCTTCCCCGTCTGGAATCTGCCCCTGAAACATCCGGTCAATGTGGCTTACGAAGCCGCCACAGCGGACCTGAGCGATGTGAACATGATCGACCCCTACCATCTCGAAGCCTACGGAAAAACCACCGTTAACTATAACCGGGATATCGAAATCTTCCCCGTGCTGAATGCCCTCTTTGAGCATGTCTGGGGCAAATCCCCCTATAAGAGCCCGACGGATATGGGCGTCAACATGGTCGGCATGTGCATCATCAACGACGACGCCTGCCGCGAAGCCGCCCGCAAGGAAATCCTTCGCCGGTATTATATCGCCCGCTGTTCTTTCCTCCAGGGCCATGCCGCAAAGGAAGAAGCCGAAAAAATCCGCCTGCTCATGAAGCACCTGGATCTGGACGACAGCATCCGTCCCGTCATCGCCGCCGCCAGGGAGCGTGGGGAATCCACCAGCAATCCGGCCCTGGCGCTGGAACTGCCGAACGGCGAAATCGTCACCGGCAAAACCACCGACCTGCTGGGCCCCTCCGCTGCCCTGATCCTCAATGCTGTCAAAAAACTGGGCGGCATCCCCAAGGGCGTCCACCTGATCCCGCCGGAAGTCATCGAGCCCGTGCAGGAGCTGAAGTGCAAATATCTGGGAAACCACAATCCCCGCCTGCATTCCGATGAGGTGCTGGTGGCCCTTTCCGTTTCCGCGGCTTCCGATCCCAACGCCGCCAAGGCGATGAACATGCTGCCGCTGCTGAAAAACTGCGAGGCGCATTCCACCGTCATCCTCTCCGCCGTGGACGACAACACCTTCCGCCGCCTCGGTGTCAATCTCACCTGCGACCCGACCTACCAGTCCCACAAGCTCTACCATAAATAAACCACGCCGGAAAGGAGCGCCGGATGTCTGTCCGGCTGATGGAAAAATGAAAAACGGAAACCTGATTCGCTGGATTATCGCTGTGCTGATGCTGCTGGCCCTGCCGCTGATCATTTCCTCCCCCGCCCACGCGGAAACGCATCCCCTGGCGCTGGATATGACCGTTAAGGGCGATCCCTGGGATGAGAGCAACTGGATCGGCAAATGGGAATATGAGGACGAATCCATTCATGCCGTCCTGTATGAAAAGACCGTTCAGCCCAGGCCCAGCAACGAGCGCGTCAAGACGCGCTGTGTGGTGGTTACCATCGCGGATCCGTCCCAGCTGCGCACCACCATGAGCAACGAATCCTATTCCGATCCGAAGCCGGTAATGTCCAATACCATGGCCAAGTTTGTCAACGCCATCGTCGCGATGAACGGGGACTTCGTAAAGATCACCTATGATTTCGGATATGAGATCCGCCAGGGCGTCTTCTACCGGGATATGCTGGACAGCCAGAAGTATCCGCGGGATGTGCTGGTAATCGACGATGCCGGCGATTTCTCGGTTGTTCCCGCCGCGTCCAGCGCCTCCATGGCCGCTTTCCTCGCCGACCTGGAAGCCTCCGGCAGAAAGGCGGTCAATACCTTCACCTTCGGTCCGGCGCTGGTCATCGATGGCGAAATTCAGGATGTCGCCAACACAAATGAATTTGAACCCAACCTGTGCAACCAGCGGATCTGCATCTGCCAGATGGATACCCTGACCTACGCCATCATCCAGGCGGACGGCGACAGCCCCCGTTCCACCGGTTTTACGCTGCCGAAACTGGCTGAGCATGCAAAAGAATGGCTCGGCGAGCTGGGCTATTCGGTCAAAGTCGCCTACAACATGGATGGCGGCGCCTCCACCCACCTGCTGATGCATAACCACCTGGTCAATCAGAATAATGCCAGCCGCGGTATTACCGACCTGATCTATTTCGCTTCGGCAGCGGGAGAGTAATTGCCATGAACAACACCCTGGATACCATTCAGCTGGGATTCCTGACGATTTATCCCTACGGCCTGTGCGTCGCCGGCGGCGCACTGCTGGGGTTTGTTTACCTGTTTTTCCGGGAGCTGAAAGGACATCTGAACAAAGGAACCGCCAGCTGGCTTGCCGTTCTGGGCATTCCGCTGGCGGTATTATTCGGCCGGCTGGGATATGTGCTGGCCTGCCTGGACTGGTTCAAAAGCGAGGGAATGGGCAAAGCGCTGCAGATGACAGATGGCGGTTTCCTGTTTTACGGTGCGCTGGCCGGACTGCTCCTGGCCGGATGGATCACCGCCCGGATCACAAAGCAGAAAGCGGGCCGGGTGATGGACAGCATGGCCGTTCCGTCTGCGCTGCTGATCGCCGCTGCCCGGATGGGTGAACCGCTCGTAGGTGCCGGTGTCGGCCGGTCGATTGAGTTCTGGCTGGATCCGTGGAATGAACTGGTATTCTTCACCAGCGAGGACCCGTCCGCCCTGTACCGGTTCCCCTTTGCCGTTCAGGATTACTATGGGGAATGGTGCTTCGGCGTCTTCTTCATCGAGGCGGTGGTTGCTGTCATCATCGCAGTAATTCTCATGCTGTGGCGCACCAAACGGCCCGGAACAAAAGCCCTGATCTTCCCGGCCCTCTATGCCGCCACCCAGGCAGCCCTGGAAGCCATGCGCTTCGACGCCGTGCTGAAGCTGGGCTGGGTAAAATTCAACAATGTCGATATCAGTTTTGCGAAATTCAAGGATCTCAGTTTTGTGAAGGTCAATCAGTTGCTGGCGCTGCCGATCCTGCTGGCCATCATCACCATCGCCATCGTCCGCATCCCCCGGGGAAAGCGGAGCTGGTGGATTCCCGTATACGGATACGGAACCGTCCTCCTGCAGTGTGGCGTAATTGCGGCGATGGAATTTGCCATGGATGAGAAAATCAAAATCCTGCAGTGGATGAAAATCGACCTGATCTTTATCGTCATGGCATTGGCTGCCTTTATCATGTCGGTCAGCACCTGCCGCGTCCTTCACATCTCGGACATTCGCGGTCCTTTAACCCCGGAAGAAAAGCCTCCGGCTGAATAATTTCATACCAGGAAAGTTATTTCTTCCTTTTCTTCCCTGCGCTGTGCGACTGTCTTCCCAACAGCGCAAGCCCCAAAATGCCAGACAGGATCAGGAACAGCCACAAGGCGGGATGCCCTGTGTCCCCGGTGGGAGGCAGCTTCTTCTGTACGGTGAATGGCGCCGAAGCTTCTCCGTCCACATAAACAAAGGTGACGGTATGATTCCCGACGGAAAGCGTTTCCATCGCTTCGGCGCTGATATCCGCGACAGTGGAGCCGGAGGAAAAATGCACTCCATCATTGAACGGCAGTCCGTCTACCTGCAGCTCTTTGAAATATTTCAGGTCGCCGTTGGCAACAAAGCGTTGTATTTTTCCGCTGCCTTTAAGCCATATGGAACCGGCGCCTTCGATCACCTTGTAGTGAGGATCCCATATAGCATAAAGAATCGTATCCTGATCAAAGAGCACCGTGCTGTCGGGACCCCACGCCGGCTTTGTTGCCTGCGGATCATCTGACCACCCCAGGAAGTCATGCTGCGCATCCCAGGTGGGCTGCTCCCCGGGCAACCGTGTCCATACTCCCTGCCGGGTGGAAATCTTTTCCGGCACGGTATCCGGCAGGCCGCCGTTAGCGTCGAAGGAGATGATCACCGGCCGCTTTACCGGGGTAATACTCCATACCGCATAAAGCACAACGATGTTCTTTTCGCTGTTATACGGCAGCATATCCCCGGGCTGATACTCAACCGAGACCGCGTTCGGATCCGTTGCCCAGCCCTTGAACTCCATGCTTCCCGATTCGGGCTTTTCCTCTGTCAACACGGCATCCTGCCCCCGGGGGATAATCTGTCCCATCGGCGCCTTTGTACCGCCGTTGGCTTTGTAAATAATATACCAACTGTTCCCCGCGATATCCCACTGCGCCCAGAGCGTGGTGGTGTCCGGGAGGGTAATCACCGAACCCGGAGCATAATTTGTTCCGCTTCCGTCGCGGGCGGTATTCCAGCCGGTAAAGACCCTTCCGCTTTTTTCGGGGATATTGTCCGGAATCCGTACGTCCCGGGACCCTGAAGGCTGGATGGTGATCGGCTCCGGGATGCCGGTGGCCGCGTCCGGCAGCGAATCCAGGAACATCAGCGTGAGCTCCAGCTCGTGGTAATGATCCCACTGTGCCCAGAGCATGGTGTTGCCCTGGAGGGTAATCACCGAACCCGGAGCATAATTTGTTCCGCTTCCGTCGCGGGCGGTATTCCAGCCGGTAAAGACTCTTCCGCTTTTTTCGGGGATATCGTCCGGAATCCGTACGTCCCGGGATACTGAAGGTTGGATGGTGATCGGCTTCGGGATGCCGGTGGCCTCGTCCGGCAGCGGATCCAGGAACATCAGCGTGAGCGCCGGCTCGTGGGAATGATCCCAGAGTCCCTTGGCCCGCCGGGCCTTCGCCCAGGCAAGATCTATCTGTACATAGTGTGACGGCGCAACGAGACCTCCATTTTGGGCAAGCAGGGAAACATTGCGAACCATATCCTCTATGCTGAGGGGTTCCCCTGCCATGGAAAGCAGGACCGGCATGATCGCATTCCGCAGGGGACGGATCCAGACTTTCAGGCCATCATAATGGCGTCGAGCGTCCCGAATATATCCCGCCGAATAGCCTTTCCCCTCCAGCGCTTTCACCGGTTCCTCAAACAGGGTCGTGATAGCACGCTTTCCCCATATGTCCGCCGCAGAGGAGAGGTCAACATAGGTTTCACCCTCCGGCATCATGCTGGACAGAACATTCAGAACCTGACCGGGAAATTCTTCGGGATCATCCGGCGACAGCAGCGCGTAATCCAGCCAATCCGGAATATCCAGGAAACCGATATACCCCACAATCCCAATGATTTCACAAAGTTCACTGCAGGCGTGTTCGGGAGTTTCGCCCTCGGAATGTGAGCCTTCTTCCGCGCCCCAGGCGCAGGCTCTCAGCAATGCCTCAACTTTCTGATTCTTTGTAAAGTCATCCGGATCAGCGTCTTTGGGAAGATAGGTATCAAGATAAGCATATATAGCCAATGCTTCAGGGCTCCAGCCCGGGTCAGGAAGCTGATCCGCCACGAGTTCCACAATTTTCTGCGACACTTTTGTATCTCCCGTTTTCGGGAAACAATACCGCGCAGCCAGTTCCGCCAACTTGGTTACGCAGAGGGAATCCTGGGGAATGCTTTCCCCGGGAAGCAGATAGCGAAGCAGTTTTTCAAGGAAGTGAACAACGAGGACTTCCTCCGGTTCCCCAAGGTTTTCCTCCCGCAGGCGTCCCACGGCGTAGTCAAGAAGCCAGTAAATCCCGGCGCCGGTCAGGTCCTCAATGTTCAGGTCCGGATTGCTGAAGTCTATTCCGACCAGGCCGTGAATTCCTCCCACCGCCTGCATGGCTTGCTGGAAATCCTTCTGTGCGAACACCCGGGGAGAAGCCGCAATATCCTCCAAAGCATCGATCCGGCCCTGCATCATCTCGGCCATGCTTGCGGGGCCCTTATCTGTTTTCTTCATGATTTTCGACAGATCGATGTCCTCACCGAGGACAACCGCCTCGACCAGTTTATCCACATCCAGCGTCACCAGGGCGTAATCTCCCGGGCTGCCGCCGTTGCTATAGGCATTGTACATTGCCCTGTCAAAAGACCCGAGCTGCTGAAGCATCTCTGTTTCGGTGACCGGCCCGTCCGGCAGGTCCGAGGAGTCATACTGGCAGACTTTGCCGTAATAGGTAAAGTCCCACCCGGGGATGTCCGGCGGCATCTTGGGGACCACGTCGTGCGGTTTGGGATAGTTCCGGATCCCGCTGTAGCACGTGTCCTCCGGGTCCACCACGCCGGTGTTTGTGCTGACATACGCCTGCCCGGGGGTATCGTTGGGATATTCCGCGCGGTTTCCCGCTACGCTCAGGTCCTCCGTGTGCGTCAGGCCCGGCCGGATCGTCCGGGGCGTGGAGAAAGTATAGCAGTAGACGTTTTCCGGACTGATGCTCACAGGCACGTTCATCGCCCGGAAATATTCCTCACCGCCGCCCGCGAAGAAACCGCCGAGGGAGTTTGAGGTAGCCGCGCCGCGGCTGTGCCCCGCGATCCAGACCTTCATGTCGCCGGAAATCCCATGTTCCTTCATATATTGCGCCGCGAAGCGAATAACCTCGTCCCGCGCCGCCTTGAAACCGGCATGGATATGCTCTTCCGATGTGCTGCCCTCGGTGATGGTGAAATTCCCGGCCCATTCCTGGGTATAGTTTGCGCTGCGGATTACAATGGCCAGCAGGGTATAAGGCCTGCCGTCCACCACGATCGTCTTGTGGCCGAGGGCTGTGCCAACGGAGTCTTCTTCCTGCCGGGTGGTATAATATTTGTTTGTCTCCACATCCTGAAAATGCGCCGCGGTCAGAAACTCCGTAATATATTTGGGGGCCAGCGGCTCATTCTGTGTCGGGGTCAGGGACGGATCGACATAGGGGGTGCTGCACAGGGCCGCCGCAGCGGAGAGCTCCGCCAGATGACTGCAGCCCAGGAAGGATGAACGCGTAAAGCAGTCGTCCCACCATATCACCGTATCAGACGGAATATAACCGGTATCCTCTGTTACCCCGGGATTGAAACGGTAGGTGATCTCAATCGTCTCGAGAACCGGGACTTCTGACGCGAAGGAAGCCCAAGGCACAGAACATATCCCGACCATTGCTGCGAGGATGCACAGAAGTGTTCGTTTCAATATCTGTTTCATCGATGGTTCACCCCGTAATCACAATATATGGTATAATATCATACTTTTCATACATTGTATAGTGTTCATTTCAATCAGAGGTTACTACTCACAGTTTTTGACATAGTTTTTGCTCAATCATAACGATAAAAATTTCATTTCAAAAATGTCGATTTTCCCTTGAAAAATAAGGGATTTCCGGTATTTTTTTGTTGACAAATAAGTGGTTATGTGTTATACTA